>NZ_CP048117.1:1667110-2366720 GCF_000469135.2 Bacillus sp. SB49 | reverse complement strand
ATGGATGTAGAGGGGAAAATGTTGTCGATTTCCCAATTTACTTTATATGGTGACTGCCGCAAAGGACGGAGACCTAATTTTATGGGTGCTGCAAAACCGGAGTTGGCAGAACCGTTATATAAAACCTTTAATGAGATGGTCACACAGGAGGGCATTCCGGTTGAGACAGGCGAATTCGGAGCAATGATGAATGTCCAGCTTACGAATGACGGGCCGGTAACCTTGATTATCGACAGTAAAGAAAGATGAGGAAAAAGCGCCGGAGCTAGATGCTCCGGCGCTTTTTTGACCTTGCTTATTTAAAATAATTGATAAGGCCTTGAGTGATTCCTTGACTTGCTTTCTCCTGGTATTGATTGGTGCGCACGGTCTGTTCTTCGCGGGCATCAGAGATGAATCCCAATTCTACCAAAACGGCAGGTTTATTATTCTCTCTAAGTACGTGGAAGTTCCCGTTCAAAATTCCCCTGTTGTTTAAACCGGTAAAATCTACGACAGAGTTTTGTACGGAGGTAGCCAGTCCCTTATCTTTCGAATGATAGTAGAACGTGTTGATTCCTCTCGCCGTTACTCCGGATGGCGCACTGTTTAAATGCAGGCTTACAAATGCATCAGCGTCGGAACGTTTTGCATAATAGGAACGGATGGACAAGGAAATATATTCATCCTTCGTCCGTGTCATTAATACTTTTGCCCCTTTACTCTCCAACTGGTTCTTCAATTTTTGAGCTGTGCTTAATGTAAGGTTTTTCTCCAAGCTGTTGTTTCTCCCGATAGCGCCGGGGTCTCTTCCGCCGTGACCAGCATCGATCATGATAGTTTTGCCGTTCAGGCTGCCGGAGGAGACTGGTGTTGCTGTTTGGCTTCCTTTACCGCTTTCTTCGACAATCCAACCGGCTACGTAGGCGGTTTTTCCGCTGTAGCTGATCTTGTACCACTGTCCTTCTTTGGAAAGAACCTGGAATTGATCCCCTTTATGAGCCCTTCCAAGAATCTTGTCATTTGTTGAAGGACCGCTGCGGATATTTGTCCCGTTATAAGACAATGTAATAGAGGTATCGGCTTTCGTACTGGAGTTGTCCTCTACTTTGTTAACCAGCCACCCTGCTACCCATCCTGTCTTTCCGTTTCCCCATTTAATATGAATCCAACGATTTTGTTCGCCTATGTATTCATATGTCTGACCTCTTTGAATCTGGGTTAACACTTTTCCTTGCAGGGAGCCCTGACTCCTTACGTTCAAAACGTCCGTGCCGACCTTCACTTTTCCTTTGACAGTTTGGTCGGAGCTGTTTGAACCAGTCGCGCTTGAGGACTCTTTCTTAACGGATTTGGTCGTCAGGTAATCGCTGTGGACCCAGCCTTTGATTCCACTGTGAGTGATAAGGACCCATTTTCCGGTCTTATCCTGTGCCTGTACCTGATCCCCCTTCATCAAGTGACCTTTGATCGTTCCGTTTAAACCTGCATCGGAACGTATCCTCAAGTAGTCATACTTGGTGGTGTAGACGGTACCTCCGGGAGAAGCACTATCCGTTTTCACTTTTGTGAGCCATGCTGCGACCCATCCTGTTTTGCCATTCCATTTGATCTTCAACCAATCGCCTTTTTTATCGACGATGGTGTAGGATTCATTGGTATGGACTTTTCCTATGGAATCATGGTTGGTTCCAGGTCCGGATCGTACATTCATATTATCCGTTTGAATGACGGCCTGATCTGCAAAGACAGTTTCATTTCCCTGAAATAGGGCCGCTGTCAGGATAACAACCATGACAAATAGCCATTTCTTCAAATACTTACACCTCCTGTTAAAAGTATACATCACACATTATTCGACAGTGAATTGGATTATCCTTCCGTCTTTCGATAGATTTAAACAAATTATTTGCCACAGATAACTTGACATTGGAATGAAGGAAACTATATGATAGTAATCAATTCAAAAGCGAATCGTAAAACCATTGAGGAAAAGAGTAACCCTTTCCCATGCGGACAGAGAAGGTGTTCCCTAGGCTGAAAGAACACCCCCCGTTATGATCGGATGAAAGACGTTTCCTAGGTGCTGTATCGAAAGACCAAGTAGGTACAGACGTACACAGGCGTTAACTGTTTTGAGTGGAAGCTTCATGCTTCAATCAGGGTGGCAACGCGGGTAGTAACCCGTCCCTTTTTCCTATATCGGAAAAAGGGACGGGTTTTTTAATGGTTAAAAATGGTTTGTAACGTATGAAGGAGGAATTTTCATGGCTATCAATGCCCCACGAGGCACCCAGGATATTTTGCCTGGTGTCGTAGAAAAATGGCAGTTTGTTGAACAACAGCTGACAGAACTATGCAGACGCTTTAATTATAAAGAAATCCGGACACCTATTTTCGAACACACGGAGTTGTTTCAAAGAGGTGTCGGGGACAGCACGGATATCGTACAGAAAGAAATGTACACCTTCCAGGACAGAGGCGACAGGAGTATCACACTGAGACCGGAAGGGACAGCCTCCGTCGTGCGTTCCTTCGTCCAGAACAAAGTGTACGGTCTTCCGAACCAGCCGACGAAATACTTCTATATGGGGCCGATGTTCCGTTATGAGCGTCCGCAGCAGGGGAGACAGCGTCAATTCGTTCAGTTCGGCATTGAAGCACTCGGCTCTGACGACCCGGCCATAGATGCAGAAGTCCTTTCCCTTGCTTTGAACTCCTATAAGACGCTTGGCTTGAAGTCGTTGAAACTCGTCTTGAACAGTCTCGGAGATAAAGAAAGCAGAGAAGCTCACAGACAAGCACTGGTGGAGCACTTCGAACCTCACAAAGAAGAACTATGTTCGGATTGCCAACTTCGGTTAGATCAGAATCCTCTCCGCGTATTGGACTGCAAAAAGGACAGAGATCATCCGGCGATGGCCACGGCACCATCCATCCTGGATTATTTAAACGATTATTCGAAAGATTATTTCCAACGTGTTAAAGGACACCTGGATACTATGGGGATTGAATATGTGATCGATCCGAATCTTGTTCGTGGTCTTGATTATTATAATCATACAGCCTTTGAAATCATGAGTGAGGCTGACGGTTTCGGTGCGATCACCACCCTCAGTGGAGGAGGCCGTTACACGGGACTTGTTCAGGAAGTAGGAGGTCCTGAAACTTCCGGAATCGGTTTTGCTATGAGTATCGAGCGCCTTCTTATGGCGTTGGATGCAGAAGGGGTGGAACTTCCGGTGGAGCAGGGGATGGATTGCTTCGTTGTCGCTATGGGAGAAGAGGCCGAAAAGGAATCCGTTCGAATTACGAATGAGCTGCGCTTGAACGGTTTACAGGCGGACAAAGATTATCTAGGGAAGAAAATGAAAGGGCAGTTTAAAGCTGCCGATCGTCTTGGGAGCCGTTATGTATTAGTCATCGGTGATCAGGAGCTGGAAAAGCAAGTCATCAATGTGAAAGACATGGAGACCGGCGAGCAGAAAGAAATAGCGCTTGAGGAAGTCGTCCGTTATATGCAATCCAAACTGGCTGGAGGGAAATGACATGGAAAGAACGAATGGCGGTAAATTAAGGAAAGATCATATAGGTCAGGAAGTTACGTTAAAAGGATGGGTACAGAAACGAAGAGATTTAGGTGGATTGATTTTCATCGATCTCCGCGACAGGTCCGGTATCGTTCAAGTCGTCTTCAATCCGGCAACTTCAGAGAGGGCGCTGAAGACGGCAGAAGAAGTACGCAGTGAATTCGTCCTGGAAGTGAAAGGACAGGTCGTCGCCCGTGAGTCAGCAACCGTCAATAAAAATCTTGGAACCGGAGAAGTGGAAGTGGCGGTTCAAGAGGTCAACATTTTAAATAAAGCGAAAACCCCACCGTTCATGATTGAAGATGAAACGGATGTATCGGAAGATCTTCGCTTGAAATACCGCTACTTAGATCTTCGTCGTAAGGAAATGCAGGATACTTTCCGTCTTCGTTCTCAGACAACGAATGCCATCCGGAACTTCCTGGACGGGGAAGAGTTCCTGGATATGGAAACGCCGATGTTGACGAAGAGTACACCGGAAGGAGCACGTGATTATCTCGTTCCAAGTCGTGTTCATGAAGGGCAGTTTTATGCGCTGCCTCAATCTCCACAGCTGTTTAAACAGATGCTGATGATGGCTGGTTTTGAAAAGTATTATCAGATTGCCCGCTGTTTCCGTGATGAAGATTTAAGAGCGGACCGCCAGCCCGAATTCACCCAAGTCGATATCGAAACTTCGTTCATGTCCAAAGATGAAATCATGAGTATGACGGAGCGCATGATGAAGCACGTCATGAAAGAAGTAAAGGGATTGGATATAGAGACGCCTTTCCTGCGCATGCCGTTTGATGAAGCAATGGAGCGCTTTGGTTCCGACAAGCCGGATACACGTTTCGGCCTGGAGCTGGTCAATATCTCTGAACTTGTGAAAGATTCCGGTTTCAAAGTATTCAGCAGTGCTGTAGCTTCCGGAGGACAAGTCAGCGCAATCAATGTGAAAGGAAAAGCGGACGATTTCTCCCGCAAGGACATTGATAAGTTGACAGAGGACGTCAAAGTATACGGCGCTAAAGGGCTTGCTTGGTTAAAAGTGAAAGAAGGTGCGTTCAACGGGCCGATCGCCAAATTCTTTGGTGATGAGGAAGCAGATGCCCTAAGCGCAGCGCTGGAAGCAGAAGAAGGAGATCTTCTTTTGTTCGTAGCGGACAAAACATCGGTTGTTCAAGACAGCCTCGGTGCGCTCCGCTTGAAATTGGGACGTTCCTTGAACTTAATTGATGAAAGCAAGTTCCACTTCCTTTGGGTAACAGATTGGCCGCTGTTCGAGTACGATGAAGAGGATGGTCGTTACTATGCAGCCCATCACCCGTTCACGATGCCTGAAAACGGAGACGTGGATCGATTGCAGGGGCATCCGCAGGACGTCAAAGCGGAAGCATATGATATCGTACTGAACGGATACGAACTAGGCGGCGGCTCCCTTCGTATTTATCAGAAGGAAATGCAGGAAAAAATGTTTGAAGTACTAGGATTCACGAAAGAAGAAGCGGATGAACAGTTCGGATTCCTTATGGAAGCCTTAGAGTACGGGACTCCTCCACACGGGGGAATCGCTTTTGGATTGGACAGACTCATCATGCTTCTTGCCGGACGCACCAATCTCCGTGACACGATTCTATTCCCTAAAACGGCATCTGCTCAAGATCCATTGACAGATGCACCAGGGGCAGTAAGCACCCAGCAATTGGAAGAACTTCATCTGCAGCTGAAAGAATCCGGCTCGGATAAATGAGCTGAGTAAAACTGTTTCTTCCTTCTTGCTTAGCTAATGGATATATGCTAAGATAACATTACAATTAAAGAGATCAATCCTGATGTGTACGTTGCTCTAATGTACGTTTTGACCTAACATTTTTGAATCGGGAGCCTGGCGTTTCCACATGGAATGCAAGCCTCATAACCATCACTGATGGGAGGACGCAAGAAATGTGGAGCAGGGCACCCACCTGCCAGGAGCAGGTTCAAAACTCATGATGCGACGGCACGATTGGGATTGATTTTTTTATTGTGTTATAGGATTTACGAGAGAATTTTTACATAATAAAAAGGCTTCGGGCATTTAAATGCTCGGAGCCTTTTTTATTATCCTAGCGGGCTACATTCTTCAGATTTCCATTCTTCTCCATTCGGAACTGCGGTTTGAAAGTAGCATCCTGCTCGTCGAATAGAACCATTTTTCTTGCGCGGTCCATGATCTGTATCAATGCCTGGTAATCCTCTGACATCGATTCTAGTTGACGTGACAGTTGATTGTTCCGTTCCATCAATTCTTCGTTCTGTGCCTCCAATTGATTCAACTGTTGTTGAACTGGTCCGGAAGCGGACGTTTCTTTTTGAAGAGTATCCAGGAAACGGATAACATCTGTTAGGTTAAGGTCGTCTTTACGTGGGCCGGGAATCGCTTGTTCCAGCGGTTCTGTATAGGTGTAGGCATGGTGTTCGGCCACTTCTTTCTCTTCCGGAACAGAACGGGAAGGCTGCGGGTATTCCACTTGCTGCTTCGCTTCATTCCGTTTCTTTTCTTTCCGCTGTTTCTTCGCTAGTTCTACTGCTTGTTCATACTTTTGGCGTACTTCTGCATTCCAACGGAAACCACAGGCGGCAGACGTACGGTTTAAAAGGTCGCCGACTTCATCAAAGGCACGTAACTGAGTGCTTCCTTCACGGATATGACGAAGCACCGTTTCTGCTAATAATAAATCATCTTCATGAGACCAGGCATCCTGCCTTACTTTAGGCATCTACACCACTCCTAACTTTATCGGTAAGCTGATAGTTTGTCAGATTTAATAGTAGTGTAGCCAACAAGGCAGCCGTTTATACTCACGTGGATTTTTGTTTCTTTATTTTATTATTGACTTGCTCCAGTGCCTGTTCGAATTTCCCTGTCCGTTTCGCTTCGTAATAGGTACGGTTTTTCAATTTGTCTGGTAGATACTGCTGATTGACCCAGCTGTTTTCATAGTTGTGCGGGTATTTGTAGTCGATTCCCCGCCCGAGCGTTTGTGCCCCTTTATAGTGGGAGTCTTTCAGGTGGGCAGGTACGTCCCCGCTCTTGCCGGCCCGGATATCTGCCAAAGCTGCATCCAGCGCTTTATAAGCACTGTTGGATTTCGGGGAAAGAGCAAGCTCCGTTACAGCTACCGCCAGCGGTATTCTTGCTTCGGGAAATCCGATTCGTTCAGCGGCTTCTACGGCAGCGAGTGCGCGCGGCCCTGCCTGGGGGTTTGCGAGACCGATATCTTCATAGGCGATGACCACGAGACGTCTGGCTATACTGTCTAGATCACCGGCTTCAATGAGACGGCCTAAATAATGAAGGGATGCATCTACGTCACTCCCGCGTATCGATTTCTGAAAGGCGGACAGGACATCATAATGGGCGTCCCCGTCTTTATCGTGAGAGAAGCTCTTTTTCTGCATGCATTCTTCCGCCACTTCCAGCGTGATCTGTACGGTTTCTGCTTCGTCTTCCGGTGTAGAAAAGGCGGCAAGCTCCAAACCGTTTAAAGCGGACCTCAGATCCCCGTTCGACGCAGCAGCAAAGTGATCAAGGGCTTGATCGGTGACAGAGATGTTCATATGACCGAGTCCTTGGTTTTCGTCGTTGATGGACCTTTCCAGAGCGGTTTTCACATCTTCCTCTGTTAAGGAATGAAGTTCGAAAAGGTGGCATCTGCTCCTGATTGCCGGGTTGATCGAATGGTATGGGTTGCTCGTTGTGCAGCCGATCAGTGTTAAACGGTTACTCTCCAGGTGAGGAAGGAGAAAATCCTGCTTCGCTTTATCCAGACGGTGTACTTCATCGAGGATCAGCACGAGCTGTCCGTGCATTTTGGCTTCCTCAACAGCAATCTCCATGTCTTTCTTCTTATCTGTCACAGCATTCAATAATTTATGCGGAATGCGTAAGCTCTTGGCCAATGCTGTTGCCATGGACGTCTTCCCTGTACCAGGCGGACCGAAGAGGATCATCGAAGCGAGTCTTCCTGCCGTTACCATGCGGTGGATCGTTTTACCTTCGGCTACCAGATGCTGCTGACCGATAATTTCATTGATATTAGATGGACGCATGCGGAATGCGAGTGGTTGTTGACTCATTGTTCAGTCTCCTTCTTCTCATTGTAATGGTAAGCGTAGAATGATTCCGTATAAAATGCAAGAGGGTTGCCATCCATGCTATAATAGCGTTTGGTATAATAGAGAGAGGAGGATGACGTGTGAGCAACAAGAAAAAGACGAAGTACGAAGCGGTTCTCCGCTGGAGTTTCTTCGCAATCGGATTAGTCATCCTGGGCCTCGGTATCTCTATGACGATGCAAGTCAAGGACTTTGGAATCGGACCATGGGACGTATTTCACTATGGTCTGTTTTTACAGTTCGGATTAACTGTGGGGACATGGTCAATCATTGCCGGACTTATCATTGTTTTATTGAGCGCTGTCGCCCAAAAGAAATTGCCGCAGATCGGTACCGTGTTGAACATGGTGTTGATCGGCGTATTTATTGATTTTTTCAACTGGGTTCTGCCTGAGCCCGAGTCTTTACTTTTCCAGCTTATCGTTTTTGCCGGTGGTACGTTCATCACGGCCCTCGGGGTCGGTGTATATGTATCTTCCGAGATAGGTGCAGGACCGAGGGACAGCCTTATGCTGCTCCTTACAAATGCCACCGGCTGGAAAGTTTCAACCGTAAGGAATGGAATTGAGATTACAGTCGCTGTCCTCGGTTTCGCCCTCGGCGGACCTGTAGGATTGGGTACCGTATTCATCGCGTTATTATTAGGTACATTTGTCGGTTATACCCTTCCTCAAGCGAAGAAGTGGTTACAGTTTCTTATAATGAAAGGTGATTCCTATGAAGATATCTACCAAAGGCCGCTACGGGCTGACCATTATGATTGAACTTGCACGCAAGTATGGGGACGGGCCCATATCCCTCAAGCAGATTGCCAGGGATAATGATTTGTCCGAGCACTATTTGGAGCAACTTATTGCGCCACTGCGGAATGCAAGTCTCGTCAAAAGTGTCCGCGGGGCATATGGCGGTTACATGTTGACAAGGGCTCCACATGAAATAACTGCCGGAGACGTTATTCGTGTGTTGGAAGGGCCGATTACGCCCGTCGAAGGCATTGAAAATGAAGAGCCGGCCAAACAGGCGTTATGGAAGCGTGTAAGGGATGCGGTGAAAGACGTGCTCGATACGACAACGCTTGAGGATTTGAAAGATCACGTGGAAGATCAGACGCAGGACGCCTATATGTTCTATATTTAATACCTTTGATGGAGTGAACGAAATGAAACCTATCTATTTAGATCATGCTGCGACGTCACCGGTTCATCCGGATGTTGTCAAGACGATGGTTCCCGTATTTGAAGAGGTGTTCGGGAACCCGTCCAGCGTCCATCAATTCGGGCGGAAAGCACGCCGGATTCTCGATGAGGCGAGACGAACTATTGCAAAGAGCATCCAGGCAGATGAGAAAGAGATTATCTTTACAAGTGGAGGTACGGAAGCGGATAACCTTGCAGTCATCGGATCTGCTTTAGCAAATTCCGGGAAGGGTAAGCATATCATTACCACCTCGGTCGAACATCATGCTACATTACATGCAGTCGAACACTTGGAAAAGCAGGGGTTTGAAGTGACTTACCTTCCTGTCGATGAACAAGGAATCATCAGGATGAAGGATTTGGAAGAAGCATTGAGAGAAGAAACCATTCTTGTCTCGATTATGATGGTCAATAACGAGACGGGAGCTGTCCAGCCTATTGAGAAGGCAGCAGCACTTTTAGCTGATCATCAGGCTTTGTTCCATTCGGATATCGTCCAGGCGTATGGATTGATCGATATTGATGTGTCCGAGCTTCCGGTAGACCTGCTTGCTGTCTCCGGTCATAAAATTAATGGTCCGAAGGGTATCGGATTTTTATATGCCAGGGAAGGAACGCCGCTTGAGTCTCTTCAACATGGAGGAGAACAGGAACGGAAGCGTCGTGCCGGTACAGAGAACATCCCTGCCGTCAAAGGCTTGGAGAAAGCCGTGGAGATCATGCAGGCGGAGAGAAGCTCTACGAAAGAAAAATATGCAGGATTTAAACGGCTGTTTCTAGAGACACTGAAAGAAGGAGCGGTTGATTTCCATGTGAACAGTCCGGAAGAATGGACAGTGGAATCGATCGTAAACATCAGTTTTCCGGGGATGAACGTAGAAGCACTTCTGACAAACTTTGATCTGGACGGCATCGCCGCATCCAGCGGAAGTGCCTGCACTGCCGGGTCCGTAGAGCCTTCTCATGTACTGACGGAAATGTTCGGAAAAAATGACCCAAGAACCACAAATTCGATTCGTTTTAGTTTCGGCTTGGCGAACGATGAAGAAAATATAGTAGAAGCAGCAAGACGAGTCAGTCGAATCATTAAACGTTTGACTGTCTAAAGGAAGGTGAGAGTAATGAAAGAACCGAAAGATACACGCGTCGTCGTAGGAATGAGCGGGGGTGTCGATTCCTCCGTTGCCGCTCTCCTTTTAAAGGAGCAGGGTTACGATGTCGTAGGAATCTTTATGAAGAATTGGGACGATACAGACGAGAACGGGGTATGTACAGCAACGGAAGACTATGAAGATGTCATCCGTGTCTGCAACCAGCTGGATATCCCGTACTATGCCGTCAACTTCGAGAAACAATATTGGGATAAAGTGTTCACCTACTTCCTTGAGGAATATAAGAAAGGAAGAACACCGAACCCGGATGTGATGTGTAACAAAGAAATTAAATTCAAAGCATTCATGGACCATGCCATGTCCCTTGGTGCAGACTATCTCGCTACAGGTCATTACGCGCAGGTGCGTGAAAACGAAGGCACATACGAAATGCTGCGAGGTGTCGATAACAATAAAGACCAGACGTATTTTCTTAACCAACTTTCTCAGGATGTCCTTGAGAAAGTCCTGTTCCCACTCGGACATATGGAAAAGAAAGAAGTCCGCAGAATCGCAGAAGAACACGGCCTTGCAACGGCTAAGAAGAAGGATTCCACAGGAATCTGCTTCATAGGTGAACGTAACTTCAAGGAATTCTTAAGTGAGTATCTGCCTGCCCAGCCCGGCAATATGGAGACGTTGGACGGGGAAGTGAAAGGCCGGCATGACGGACTTATGTATTATACACTTGGACAACGTCAAGGTCTCGGCATCGGGGGTGCGGGGGATCCGTGGTTCGTTGTCGGGAAGAATGTAGAGAAGAACGTCCTTTATGTGGGCCAGGGCTTCCATCACGAAGCTTTGTATTCCGACGGTCTGATTGCTTCTGAAGCAAATTGGACAAGAGGGGAAGTCCCTCAGGAGCCGTTTGAGTGTACGGCTAAATTCCGTTATCGTCAAGATGACAGTGCGGTCACGGTATATCCGCTGGATGATGGAACGTGGAAGGTCATGTTCCATGAGCCGGAACGTGCAATTACACCAGGACAAGCAGTTGTTTTGTATGATGGCGATGTCTGCCTCGGCGGAGCTACTATCGATGTTGTATTAAAGCAAAATGCAGCCATCACCTATGTAGGATAAAA
This sequence comes from Bacillus sp. SB49, assembly GCF_000469135.2. Lineage (NCBI taxonomy): Bacteria > Bacillati > Bacillota > Bacilli > Caryophanales > Bacillaceae > Bacillus > Bacillus sp. SB49. The sequence goes on along the minus strand of NZ_CP048117.1, from coordinate 2,355,579 downwards.
CCAGGCCATGTCCCATCAACGGACATGGCTTTTTTATGGGAAACAAAGAACGGAAAGGGGAAAAACGATGGATAAATTGAAACAGGGAATTGAACGCATGCAGAACCATGATTACGAGGAAGCCGCAAAACTGTTTACCGAAGCAATTGACGAAAATCCTAAAGAGCCTGTGGGGTATATCAACTTTGGTAACCTGCTCACACATATGAACGACTATGAACGGGCAGAACGGTTTTACCATCGAGCTATAGAGTTAGATGAGACAGCAGCGACGGCATTTTACGGTTTGGGGAATGTCTATTATGAACAGGAAGATTATAATAAGGCACAAATACAGTTCCTTACTGCCATAAAGAAGGGCCTGAATGAAGCTGATGTCCATTTCATGCTCGGCCTGACCTTCCTGCATCAAGATCAAGTGAAAATGGCGCTTCCATATTTGTTAACGGCTTCCGAACTCGCTCCAGAAGATGTGGATATTCAGTTTCAATACGGCCTGTGTCTCGCCCAAAATGGAGCGATTGAACAGGCTGAACAGGTCATGCATCATGTGCTACAATTGGAAGAACAGCATAGTGACGCCCATTACAATCTTGGTGTGGTGGCTCTTCATAAAGAAGAAGCGGAAAAAGCTTTGGAACACTTCTCCAAAGCCTTGGAAATAAACCCCGAGCATATGCTTGCCGCCCACGCCAAAGGACAAGTGGAACAAGCGCTAAACGAGTAGAACGAAGGAGAACGACGCATATGATGCAACCATCCCTTTTTAATGAAACGGAAGAAGAACGCCCTTATGTCAAAGGGGAACTGGCCCGGATGATCTTCCATAAGGAGACGGAGCAGTTCTCCATCGCTTCGATCAAGGTGACAGAAACGAACGAAGACTTCGATGATAAGAATCTTGTGATCAAAGGTCATTTCTCCCCCCTCGAAGAAGGGGAGACGTATATCTTTCATGGAGAATTTAAAAATCATAAGAAGTTCGGGAAGCAGTACGAGGTTCAGATGTATCATCGTGTACTTCCGGAAACGAAAGACGGGTTGGTTCTGTATTTGTCCAGTGATCTCTTTCATGGAATCGGAAAGAAAACGGCAGAGCGGATCGTGGAGCATCTTGGAGAGAAGGCCGTTTCCAAAATCCTTTCCGATCGCGATGTGTTGAAGGAAGTACCGAAGCTGCCTGAAGAAAAAGCAGAGCAGCTTTACTACGCACTGAAAGAGCATCAAGGATTCGAGCATGTGATGGTACATCTGTCCCAATATGGATTCGGTTTGAAACTTGCTCAGAAAATTTATCAGGCGTTCCAAGATCAAACGATGGCCATCATCGAGGAAGATCCTTATCAACTCGTCTTTCATGTAGAAGGATTCGGTTTCCATCGCGCGGATGAGATCGCCAAAGCCCAGAATCTGTCTCTGGATCATCCGACAAGGATCCGGGCTGCCTGCCTCTATATCATGCAGAAAAGCATGGGAGCGGGACACGTGTACCTTCCGACAGAAGAGTGCCTGTTACAGGTAGAACAACTGCTTAATCAGGGAGAGAACGGGTCCATCTCCTTTGAACAGCTTTCTGAACAGATCATCAATCTTGGTGAAGAGAAATATGTCTACATCGAAGAAAATCGTGTGTATCTGCCTTCGCTTTATTTTGCGGAAAACGGGGTTCGCACGCACTTGGACCGCATTCAAATAGAAGAAGTGGAAGCGGAACACACGCAGGCGGATTTGTTAAAGCTCATCGGCAAGTTGGAGGAAGAGGAAGCCATCAGTTACGGAGAAGAGCAGTATAAGGCGATTGAACAAGCTCTTCAGTCCAAACTAATGATTCTTACCGGTGGACCGGGGACAGGGAAAACGACCGTCATTAAAGGGATTCTCCAAACATATGCCGGCCTGAACGAGCTTTCTATGGATCCGGAAGACTATGGAAGTGATAAGCCGTTTCCGTTCGTTTTAGCAGCTCCGACCGGTCGTGCCGCGAAACGTATGACCGAATCGACAGGGCTGCCGGCGAGTACGATCCACCGTCTTCTCGGCTGGGACGGTCACGACTCGTTTGAAAGGAATCAAAATAATCCATTGGAAGGCAATGTTTTGATCGTGGATGAATTCTCTATGGTGGATGTTTGGCTTGCGAATCAGCTGTTCCGGGCTGTTCCGTCTAATATGCAGGTGCTTCTCGTCGGGGATGAAGACCAGCTGCCGTCTGTCGGCCCCGGCCAGGTGCTGGCGGATTTATTGGCATCAGGAGTCATCCCTTCCACTAAATTGACGGAGGTGTACCGCCAGAAAGAGGGTTCGAAAATCATTCAGCTCGCGCACGAGATCAAAAACGATACCTGCTCGATCCGCTCGCTTGTGAAGGAGCATGATTTTAATTTCATCCCCGCTAAAGAACACCAGCTGAGCGACCTCGTTACAAACATCGTGAAGAAAGCGCAGGAGAAAGGGATCGAGATGAAGGATCTTCAGGTCCTGGCACCGATGTACCGGACAGAAGTAGGGATTCATCAGCTTAATCGAAGCATTCAGGAATCGGTCAATCCCAAGCATAAGCAGAAACGGGATTTGACTTATTTTGACGTCACCTATAGAAAAGGGGACAAAGTGATCCAATTGGTCAACCAACCGGAAGACGGAGTGTACAATGGGGACATTGGAGAGGTGGTCGCCATTTTCCGTGAAGAAGAGAATACGGACGGTGTCGAGCAGCTGGTCATTGACTTCGATGGGAAAGAGGTAGTCTACCCGAAGAAGGATTTGAATAACGTCATGCACGCCTACTGCACGTCAATTCACAAGTCACAGGGGAGTGAGTTTGCGATCGTTGTTCTTCCTGTTGTAAGAAGTTACCGGAGGATGCTCAGGAAAAACTTACTTTATACGGCTATCACTCGTTCGAAGCAGTCATTGATCATCTGTGGAGATAAAGAAGCATTTCTGGACGGCATCGGGACGACGGATACCAACACCCGATACACCATGCTCAAAGAGAAGCTGCAGTCCGAGGAACCTCAGGACGTAAATGGAGAGGAAGAAGAGGAACAGCTCTCCCCGTACGATTTCATGTAGAAAGGCGGGATTGATGATGGGTCATACACTTGGTATGTCCGGCAGTACCATCATGTCGGATCCGGATAAGTTCGATGAATTGTTTAAATGGGGACACGCTCATGTGGAGATCGGAGAGTTTCGGGACCGGGCATCGATGGAACAGTTTTTATGCTTACAGAAAGAACAGGGTGGCACGTTCGGCGTTCATGCACCTCTTCTTCGCGGAGGAAGCAAATACGACCTGATTGAAAAAGTAGCCATGGATCCGAAAGACGGAAGGAATCGGTTTAAGAGCGATGTCGAAATGGTAAAGGAAGCGGGAGCCTCCTACATCCTGGTCCATTTCCCTTATTTTAAAGGGAGCCACAATAACCCGATGCAAGCCATGGAGGAAGGGATCTCCTACCTTGCAGAACTTCAGAAGACCTATGATATCCCGATCGTTTGTGAGCCTAAGCTTGGACAGGACATGTCCGTGGACGGCATCCGCTATCTCCATGAGTTTTTAATGTCTGGCCGGACGTTTAGTCCTCTGGATATCTGTGTTGATATCGGTGATTACATGATGGCATGCAAAAACGACTGGAGAACGTACATAGAACCGCTGCTTCCATACATTCGTGTGGTCCACATGCACAATGTCACTTCTTTACTCGAAACATACTTCTGGGCGCCCATTCACCCTGACTATCATCAGTGGCAGGGAGGTTTTGACATGAAAGATTTGCTGCAGGTTTTATGTCAGGGAAGAGAGAAGTTTTTTATTTTTGAACATACACCACACACACATCCATCAGAAAAGCAGGTAGAAGAGGGGATCCAATGGGTACGTAATCTGCTGAATGTATGAATAAGAGAGAGTCGGGCATACTGATTGGTAAAAAAAGGGGTTTGTACCAATGAGGTGTCCGAACTGCAAAGAAAAACAGCTGGGCAAAATCGGTAACGACCAGTATTATTGCTGGACTTGTTGTCTTGAACTGACAATGGAGGACGGGAAGATGAACATCAACCAAATCGAAGAGGACGGCAGTCTCAGCTCGCTAAATGATATTTTCTATCAGCAAGGTTCATGACGGACCGCTCTTCCAAATGGCTGCGTCGTCTCTCTATACTATTCATCATCCTGCTTACGCTGCTGCTTCTTGCCTGGCTGTTTCCATACTACGATCATGTACTCGTAATGGTTGGACGAGTGCTGTTACCATTTGTCCTTGCTCTTGTACTCTCGCTTTTACTTCATCCACTGGTGAAAACGCTGGAAGGTGTTGGAGTGCGGAGGGCAATTGCAATTCTGCTTATATTCCTGCTGTTCTTTTCCCTTACGAGCTGGGGCATCTACAAGGGGTATCCCCGTCTTTTGGAGCAAGTAAAGCTTCTTAATGACCAACTGCCTGATCTTGCTGCGTCATACCAGGCATGGACGAAGGAATACTATGCCCATACGGAACGACTTCCGGATGGGATGCACCATAAGCTGGATCAAGCCATCACAACCTTCGAAGAAGGATTGAGCGCCAGACTGATGGCCGTATTCACGGGTTTGAGTGGCATCTTCAATATGATCATCCTGCTGGCGGTCATCCCGGTTATGACGTTTTATTTCCTGAAAGATTATAAAAGAATCGGTCTTGCCTTTCTCCACCTCCTGCCCCGCAGCTGGCACCAGGAAGCACAAAGGCTGGTTATTCAGTTAAATCATTCTCTTGGCGGATATATCAGAGGACAGTTGTTGATCAGTTTATTTGTCGGTGTATTTGCGACAATTGGATTCTGGCTGATCGATCTGCCATACCCGCTCGTACTTGGATTGGTCGCGGGGGTCACGAATATTATCCCTTATTTCGGTCCGCTCCTTGGAGCAGGACCGGCTCTGGTTGTGGCTTTGACGGTTTCTTTTCAGGCCTTGCTGTTTACTCTTGCCGTCGTAGTTGTCATTCAGGTGCTGGAGGGGAATCTATTATCCCCTTACATTATGGGGAGAAGTATCCATATCCACCCGCTTTTGATTATTCTCGCCCTCCTGGCAGGTGGGGAACTTGCCGGCATACCAGGAATGATTCTTGCTGTACCTGTCCTCACCTGCCTCAAGGTCGTCGTTGATGAAATCAGGGCGGGAAGGCTCGGGCATTGACAGATGAAGGACAGTTATCTATAATTACGCATAGCGAAGACTATTTGGACGAAGAACACGAAGAAGGAACCGAGTAAGCGACATTGTTTATGGATAGAGAGGTACGTCCCTGGCTGAAAGACGTGCTCCATGATCGTTGCTGAACGCTATTCCGGAGTGCGGCTAATCCCCGCCGGATTCATGCTACGTTATCAGCATTCGAGATGATAGATGCAACAGGTCTATAATCAGGGTGGTACCGCGGAAAAACTCCCGTCCCTGCCGAATCATCAGGCAGAGACGGGAGTTTTTTCTGTGTCTGTCAAAGATGAAGCTTCGTCCAGTACCGTCTAAATTGTATATAATTCAAGGAGGTTTCTGTTATGAAGAAATTGACATCCGCAGATGTTCGACAAATGTTCCTTGATTTTTTCAAGGAGAAAGGCCACCGTGTGGAACCAAGTGCATCCCTCGTTCCTCATGAGGATCCGACGCTTTTATGGATCAACAGTGGTGTAGCGACATTGAAGAAGTATTTTGACGGACGGGTGGTTCCGGAAAACCCGAGAATCGTCAATGCCCAGAAGTCGATTCGAACCAACGATATTGAAAATGTCGGTTTTACGGCAAGACACCATACATTCTTCGAAATGCTGGGGAATTTCTCTATTGGAGATTATTTCAAAGAAGAGGCTATAGAGTGGGCGTGGGAGTTTCTAACAAGCGAGAAATGGATCGGCTTCGATCCGGAGAAGCTCTCTGTGACTGTCCATCCGGAAGATGATGAGGCTTATCAAATCTGGGAGAAAAAGATCGGTCTTCCTGTCGAGAGGATCATCCGAATTGAAGAGAACTTCTGGGACATCGGAGAAGGGCCGAGCGGACCGAACACCGAAATTTTCTATGATCGCGGCGAGAAATACGGCAGCGACTCCAACGACCCGGAATTATATCCAGGCGGCGAGAATGAACGGTATTTGGAAATCTGGAACCTTGTGTTCTCGCAGTTCAACCATAACCCTGACGATACGTACACACCGCTTCCGAAGAAGAATATCGATACAGGAATGGGCTTGGAGCGGATGGTATGTGTCATCCAGGAGACGGAAACGAACTTTGAAACAGATTTGTTTATTCCAATCATTAGAGCAACAGAAGAAATTGCCGAAGCAGCCTATGGAGACAGTGTCGATGGAGATGCAGCATTTAAAGTCATCGCCGATCACATGAGAACCGTAACGTTCGCTGTCAGTGATGGAGCCCTGCCTTCCAACGAAGGACGCGGGTATGTCCTGCGCCGTCTGCTGAGAAGAGCGGTTCGCTTTGCTAAGCAGATTGGAATCGATAAACCGTTTATGTATAAACTTGTCCCGCAAGTATCTAATATCATGGTCGATTTCTATCCAGAAGTGAAAGAGAAGGAAGCATTCATTAAAAACGTCATCAAGACCGAAGAAGAACGTTTCCACGAAACGCTGAATGACGGACTGCAAATCCTCTCTACTATTATGAAGCAGGAATCAGAGAAAGGAAGCAGCGTCTTTCCTGGAACGGAAGTTTTCCGCCTTTATGATACGTATGGGTTTCCAAAAGAGCTCACAGAAGAATATGTAGCAGAAGCTGGATTCACCATTGATGAAGCAGGTTTCCGTGAAGAAATGGAGAAACAGCGGGAGCGTGCCCGCAACGCCCGCCAGAAGACGGACTCCATGCAGGTACAGGACGGAGTACTTGGAGATGTCCATGTGGAAAGCTCCTTTATCGGGTATGATCACCTGCGGACAGAAGCGGTGGTTGTTGAAATGATAAAAGGAAAAGATTTCGCTGTGCATGCCGAAGCGGGGGATACGGTGTATCTCTTCCTCGATCAAACGACTTTCTATGCGGAAAGCGGAGGTCAGGTATCAGATAAAGGGTTCCTGCGCTCGGAAGCGGCTCTTTTGGAAGTGACGGATGTAAAGAAAGCTCCTAATGGACAACATATGCACGAAGCAATCGTCCGGGAAGGATCCATGGAGAAGGGTACGAAAGTGGTTGCCGAGGTGGATCCGGGAAGCCGTTCCTTTATCGTCAAGAACCACACAGCGACCCATCTCCTTCATCAGGCATTGAAGGATGTCCTTGGAGATCATGTTAATCAGGCGGGATCCCTCGTTGAACCGGATCGCCTCCGCTTTGACTTCTCCCATTTCGGCTCTGTATCCGACGAAGAAATGGAGCAGATTGAATCCATCGTAAACGAGAAGGTGTGGCAGTCGATCCCTGTAACGATCGAGCTGAGCTCTATCGAAGAAGCAAAAGAAAAGGGAGCAATGGCGCTTTTCGGAGAAAAATACGGAAACACTGTAAGAGTCGTTCAAGTCGGCGATTACAGCCTTGAGCTTTGCGGCGGCTGTCACGTGCAGAACACAGCGGAAATCGGCCTGTTCAAGATCGTTTCCGAAACCGGTATCGGTGCAGGGACGCGCAGGGTAGAAGCTGTGACTGCCAAAGATGCTTATCTGTATATGAATAAAAAGGAAAACGTCTTGAGAGAGGCGGGAGCGCTTCTTAAAACGAAGCCGGAACAGGTGCCGGACCGGATCGATGCTCTTCATAAAGAAATGAAAGAGCTTCAGAAAGAGAAGGATTCACTCAGCGCTAAACTATCCAACCTGGAAGCTTCCAGCATCCTTGATGATGTAGAGGAAGTAGCAGGCGTGAAGGTCCTTGCGAAGAAAGTGGATGTCAAGGATATGAACAGCCTTCGTTCCATGGTGGATGACTTGAAGCAGAAGCTTGGATCCGGCATTATTCTGCTGGCTGCACCTAACGGCGAGAAAGTTCAATTAATTGCAGGAGTATCCAAGGATTTAGTAGAAGAAGGGTATCATGCCGGTCAATTGATTAAAGAAGCAGCTGCTATCTGCGGCGGCGGCGGCGGAGGCCGTCCGGATATGGCGCAGGCAGGCGGCAAAGATGCTTCCAAAATCCCGGATGCTCTTACGTATGCCAAAGAATATGCGGGACAGAAAGCCTAGTTTTTCTAATCCTGCAAATAGGTATATAATGGAGTAAATACAATAAATGTGCGAGGTGACTGTAATGAGTTCAATGGATAAGACGATGAGGTTTAACTTCTCGGAAGAACCGTTTGATCAAGATGTCCGATCCGTACTGCTATCTGTGCACAGTGCACTGGAGGAGAAAGGGTATAACCCGATTAATCAAATCGTAGGCTACCTCCTTTCCGGAGACCCTGCTTATATTCCTCGTCACCAGGATGCAAGAAACCTGATCAGAAAAATCGAAAGAGATGAGCTGATCGAAGAGTTGGTAAAGTTTTACATCAAAGAGAATAAAGAGGGCATGGAATGAAGAAAATAGGTTTAGATGTGGGGGAAAAGACGATAGGCATCGCAATTTCTGATGCCTTCGGCTGGACTGCCCAGGGGCTTACGACGCTCCGATGGGACGAGAAGGACTTCAACACAGCGAAAGACAATCTGGCCGAGGTCATCAGAGACCATGAGGTGACGGAAGCGGTGGTCGGTTTTCCGAAGAACATGAACGGAACCGTCGGTCCACGTGGAGAAGCCAGTCAAAAATTCGCTGCTTGGCTTGAAGAGGAATTTCGTCTCCAAACCCATTTGTGGGACGAGCGACTTACGACAATGGCTGCTGAACGAGTGTTGATCGACGCTGATGTCAGTCGTAAGAAAAGGAAGAAGGTCATCGATAAGATGGCTGCCGTTATGATTTTACAAGGATATTTGGATTCGAAACAATAAAGGAGGATGTCTGATATGGCATTAGCAAAAGAAGAACGCATCATTATACCGGACGAGAACGGAGAAGAGCATCTATTTGAGGTGTTGTTCACGTTCGACGTCGAGCAGACCGGACATTCTTACATTGCCGTCATCCCTGCGGAGCAGAAGGAAGGCGACGAAGTCGAAGTTTTCGCTTTCCGTTATGAGGAAAAAGGGAACGAAGAGGATGATCTTGCTCTATTCCAAATCGAATCAGAAGATGAGTGGGAAATGGTCGAAGAAATGCTGAATACATTGACTGATGAAGACCTTACCTGATTATAGTCACGCCCAAAAGCCTGCAGCTCTGCTGCGGGTTTTTTTATGTTGTTAAGAAGATCGGGCGGTGAAGAGACCTTGGCTCTCATTCCCTGAAAATTACAGCATGTATAAAGGGCAGGTTTATTTAAATAAAGGTTCTGAAAAGGAGCTGTCTCGGCGGCATTTGTAGAAAATCCGGGCAATTTGTAGAAAGGTTCTTTCAATTTATAGTATAATGTACCGGATGAAAGGAGGAAGGCTGTTGTCTAAATCTGACTTTAATACACAGTATAAGAAAAAGCTGAAAAATAGAATAGAAGAAGCAAGTACCGTAAGAAAGATTGTAGCCGGTATATTGACGGCACTCGTCCTCATCCTGTTGATTGGAGGGCTTTCGGGCTATTTGTACGTCCGCTCCGCTCTTCAACCGGTGGATCCGGGAAACGAAAAGCAGAAAAATGTTGAAATCCCCCTCGGTTCTTCCACTTCGCAAATCGCATCGATATTGGAAGAGAATGATATCATCAAGAACGGCATGATCTTCCGTTTCTATACGAAATTCAAGAATGAGTCCGATTTTCAGGCTGGAGATTATCAGTTCACTTCATCCATGAGCATTGATGAAGTTATTGAATCCTTGAAAGAAGGAAAGCTTGTCAAGGATGCAGCAGTTACCGTAACCATTCCAGAGGGAAGGGATTTGGAAGAGATCGCGGGAGCTTATGCTGAGAAAATGGACTTTACAAAAGAGGAATTTCTGAAACGGGCCAATGACGAGGAATATGTCAAGACGTTAATGGAGAAGTATCCGGATTTACTTACGGAAGACATCCTGAACGAGGATATTCGTTATCCTTTGGAAGGCTACTTATTTGCTTCTACTTATCCTTTTAATGTAGAGGACCCAAGCATTGATCAAATCATTGAGAGTATGCTCGACCGCACCCAGTCCGTCGTTCTTCCATATATGGATGAGGTGGATGGATTAAAAGGTATAGAAGACGTCCATGATCTCGTAACCATGGCATCCCTTCTTGAGAACGAAGCAAGGACGGCAGAAAGCAGGGAGGAGATTTCTGGTGTTTTCCAGAACCGACTGGAAGAAGAGATGCCCCTGCAAACCGATCCTACCGTCCTTTATGCCCTTGGAGAACATAAGGACAGAGTGCTGTATGAAGATTTGGAAGTAGACTCTCCTTATAACACGTATCAGGTGAAAGGACTTCCGGTCGGCCCGATATCCAATTTCAATGAAAACTCTTTAAAAGCTGCAGCGGAACCGAATGATAACGATTATCTTTACTTCCTTGCAGACAGTGATGGAGACATTCATTATTCTGAAACCTTGAAGCAGCATAATATATATAAAGAAGAACATATAACCGGCCAGTGAATTTTTTAGAAGGAATGACGGGAACACTCGCATTCCTTCTTTTTTTTGTGTTAAAATAGTGTGGTTGTAAAATTATTGTGAAGGGATGAAACTTGATGGAGCAAGAGCAATATTTACAATCATTGCTTTCAGAGCCTTCCAGACCTGTCAAAGAAATGGAAACGTATGCCAAGGAAAATCATGTTCCCATCATGGAGCCATTAGGTATTGAATTTCTCATGCAGCTCATACGGATCCAGAAACCAACAGCCATCCTGGAAATCGGAGCGGCGATCGGATATTCTGCGCTTAGAATGGTAGAAGCTAATCCGGACTGCACCGTTACGACGATCGAAAGGGATGAAGAACGTTATAACGAGGCACTGTCCAATATTCGCAACATGCATAAAGAAAATCAGATTCGCGTCATTCATGGAGATGCTTTGGACGTGAAAGAAGTGGTAAGCGGTCATGGACCATTCGATATGCTGTTCATCGACGCTGCGAAAGGGAAGTATGAGGAATTTTTCCATCTCTATTCCCCGTTAGTGAAGCAGGACGGAATGATCATTTCCGATAACGTCCTCTTTAAGGGATATGTAGCGGACGATACGGATGCCGGTCCGCGTATGGCAAAGATCGCACGCAAGATCCGCGGTTTCAATGAATGGCTGGTTCGTCATCCGGACTATCATACGACGATTGTTCCGATCGGGGACGGAGTAGCGATTACGAAGAAGAAATAAATAAAAGGTCATAGATATCCAAGGAATTGGATGAAAGGAGAAGCCAGAAGCATGCACGACAAACCAGTAGTTATCGGCGTTGCAGGAGGAACCGGGTCAGGTAAGACATCTGTCACCAAATCCATCATCCAGCGCTTTACGGACAAGACGTTATTGATGTTAGAACAAGATTATTATTATAAGGATCAGAGCCACCTTCCGTTTGAGGAACGGCTGGAGACGAACTATGACCACCCGCTGGCTTTCGACAATGATCTATTGATTGAACAATTGGAACAGTTGATTGATCAGAAGCCTGTGGAGAAGCCTGTATATGATTATACAAGACACACGAGGTCTGAAGAAACGATTCACGTAGACCCTAAGGAAGTCATAATCGTCGAAGGGATCCTGGTCCTGGAAGATGAGCGTTTAAGAGATATGATGGATATCAAAGTATTCGTTGATACGGACGCTGATGTACGCATTATCCGCCGTATGATGAGGGATATCAATGAGAGGGGCCGCACGCTCGATTCGGTCATCGACCAATATATTAACGTTGTACGCCCGATGCATCTGCAGTTTGTAGAACCGACGAAACGCTATGCGGACATCATTATCCCGGAAGGCGGACAGAACCACGTGGCGATTGATTTGATGGCTACGAAGATACAAACGGTGTTGTACGAAAAGGGACAAGCGGTAAGCAAAGAAAATAGTTGAAATACTGGCAGAAATCTGGCATAGTTTCAATAGTAGTTCTAAATCATCATGTCCTCGGGTAAAGTATAGTAATTTGCAAATGAGCGTACCGGTGTACTGCTCATTTCCTATATTAAGGACTATCATTTTTTCTTGTATTAAAGGAGTGTTCGACCATGGCAGAAGATAAAAGCTATTACATGACTGAAGAAGGTAAACAGAAGCTCGAAGATGAATTGGAGCACCTTCGCACGGAGCGTCGTAAAGAAGTAGTGGAACGCATCAAGATCGCCCGCGGATTCGGCGATTTGTCTGAGAACTCTGAGTACGATGCAGCGAAGGACGAGCAGGCTTTCGTTGAAGCCCGTATTACGCAGGTGGAGAACATGATCCGCAATGCTGTCATCATTGAAAACGATACTGAAAACCCGGATACGGTTACAATGGGTAAATCTGTTACATTCCAGGAACTTCCTGATGGTGAAGAAGAAACATACACGATCGTAGGTAGTGCAGAAGCAGATCCGTTTGAAGGGAAAATCTCCAACGATTCTCCTATGGCTCAAAGTCTGATCGGACATGTAGTAGGCGATCAGGTCAAAGTCGCTACACCAGGTGGAGAAATAGACGTGAAGATCGTTACCGTTAAATAATTCTATGAATCGTAAAGGCAGGGCTTATTCTCCCTGCCTTTTTTTTCTACATTTCCCGGGCAATAGCAGGGAGGACCATGGAAGTATTGGTTGGCGCATTGACATCATGTATAATATACACGAGTCAAAAGGAGGAGAAGGACAATGTCAGAAAAACATACATCGAATTCCCGTTCATCGCGCAATGAGAAGAAGAGACGCAGCTTCAAGTGGGTCACGTGGTTATCAGGGGTAGGCGTCCTCGTTGTTGCCGTATTCATCTCGGTTATGGTATTCAGCACTAATGACGAACCCGGTAAAGCGAAAAGCACCGAGGCATCGTTAATTGAGAAAGCAAAGCAGGATAAAGAGCAATCCAGTAAGTCCAAAGACGATTCCAAACAGAAAGAAGAAAGCGAAGGCACACAAGTCTCACTCGAAGGTTTTGAAGAGCTGAAGCCTATTGAGGATGAGGAAGGATTGAAAGTGGAAGAGAGTGAAGATCCTAACGTAGAACGTGTGGTAACGAAAGATTGGTCCTCTGTACCGACAGAGCAGGATACAGGCGGGAACCACAGCATAACCTATCAGGAAGGCTCTCAAGACTATGAAGAGTTGAAGCAGGCGATTAGAAAAGGGGTAGGACTTGCTGAAGACGATATCATCTATTGGTGGATCGGCAACGGCGGAGGTCCGAATAAAGCGGTCGCTACTGTATCGGATAAAAGTGAAACCGGCTATCTTCGTGTTTCTGTTGAATGGGTCGACGGCCAAGGCTATAAGCCGACGAAGCTGGAAGTGTTGAAAGAGAAAGAAATCAATCGTTAAAAGGGGAAGTTTAAATATGACTATCGGAATTATTGGAGCAATGGATGAAGAAATCGAACGCCTGCAGTCGGAAATGGAAGTGACTGCGGAGAAAGAAGTGGCTGGAAGTAAATATATCGAGGGTACGCTTTACGACGTGCCGGTGGTATTGCTGTTATCAGGGATAGGGAAGGTCAATGCAGCGGTGTCCGCTACGATTCTTCATGAGCAGTACGAAATAGACGCGGTTATAAACACAGGTTCGGCGGGCGGATTTGCCAAAGAGCTGGAGGTGGGGGACGTCGTCGTATCAACCTCCGTCACCCATCATGATGTCGATGTTACCGCTTTTGATTATGCGTACGGGCAGGTACCTGGAATGCCGGCTATGTTCGATGCCGATGAACAATTAATGGAGAAAGCGATGGAAGCCATTGCTAAGACGGATGCACGTGCAGCTAAAGGAATCATTGCTACAGGCGATTCTTTCATGCAGGATCCCGTCCGAGTGGATTTTGTAAGAGGGAAGTTCCCGGATATGATCGCAGCAGAGATGGAAGCAGCTGCCATTGCTCAGGTTTGTCATAAATACGGGACACCTTTTGTGGTCATCCGTGCGCTCTCGGATATTGCCGGCAAAGAATCATCAATTTCTTTCGATGAGTTCCTTCCGAAGGCGGCAGAAAACGCGGCACAAATGATTATGACGATGATCCAGTCTTATAAATAACAGTAATTTCCACCGACAAATGGATATGGATATGATACGATATCTATAGATCAGGAGGTGGAAGTTTTATGGAATCTACCGAATGGAAAAAGAAGATAGCCGACTATAAGCGGTTTATCATGACTTTACTGATATTCAGCAGTTATTTATATATTGGAACTTTAATCAGCCTTTATGAGTATGGAACGGCTACCTATATGTATCTGTACCCATTAATCGGCGCGGCGCTGATCACTGCCTTCCTCATGACTATGAAAATAAGAAAATGGCAGCGGCTGTCGGCAGATAAATAAAAGAACCGGGTTCCTCATTTGGGGACCCGGTTCTTTTATTTATTTCTTTCCTTGTTTACTCTGTTTATAGAATTCGTGGAATATCTTCATAAGGGCTCTCTTTTCAATGCGAGAGACATAACTTCTTGAGATGCCGAGTTCCTTTGCTATTTCCCTCTGAGTCTTTTCTTCCGTGGAATTTAATCCATAGCGGAAAATGATCACTTCTTTTTCCCGCTCATCGAGAATAGTAATGAAGTCCTTGATTTTCTCTAATTCCATATGAAGTTGGATTTCTTCGACGATATCCGTTACGTCCGCCTGCAGGATATCGAGTAAATTAAGCTCATTACCCTCTTTGTCGTGTCCTATGGGGTCTTGAAGGGAAACGTCCTTATTTGTCTTTTTCGTCGATCTGAGGTGCATTAGAATCTCATTTTCGATACATCTCGCAGCATAGGTGGCGAGTTTCGTTCCTTTGCCTGTCGAATAGCTTTCGATTCCTTTGATGAGGCCGATCGTTCCAATAGAAATTAAATCCTCGAAATCCTCTTTCGTGTTTTCGAATTTTTTAACGATATGAGCAACGAGACGAAGGTTATGTTCGATTAGTTTGTTCCTTGCCTCATGACTGCCTTCCTGCATCAATTTCAACTGCTCCGCTTCTTCTTCGGAGGACAGCGGGTTCGGAAAGGCCTGGTTCTTAACGTAGGACATGAAGAAGAGGGACTCTTTAAAAAAGTATAGGATAGAAGCGATCAGACTGCTCACAGGATGCACCTCCTCGTGGATTAGGCAAACGCCTATCACATACTTATGTGCCTGTGGGAAGGTCTGTGCTTGTACCCCTTAAAATATAGTTGTCATGATAAAGAAAATCCCCCAGCGATATTCGCTGGGGGAGCTTTTATTTATCCGGCATCTGCCGCTTTTGTTCTTCCTTCAAAACTTCAGCGTATTCATCTTTAATGCTGTTTTCCCATAAAGGGACGCCGCTGCGGTAAGCAGCACGTGAAATCATATGTCCGGAAACCGGTGCGCTCAACAGTACGAATACGATGCCGAGCAGTAATTTTCCACTTACGATGTCGTGTTCCACATACAGGAAAAGAAATGCTCCGATCATAATACCTGCCACACCCAGAGTCGAACTCTTCGTGGCCGCATGCAGCCTTGTATATACGTCCGGAAATCTTAAAATACCGATGGATCCCGATATGAGGAAGAAAGCACCGCTGAGCAGTGAAAGGCAGATGATGATGTCAAATATGATGTTAATCCATGTCCCGCTCAATGATAACACCCTTTTCTAGGAATTTCGCCAGGGCAACCGTACCTATAAACAGCAGGATCCCAATCAATAAGACGACATCATTAAATTTGGTTGTCACAAGCAGGATGGCGAGTAATCCTGCCAATGCCATCAAGTTGATGCCTATAATATCAAGCGCAACCGCCCTGTCCGGGTTCGTAGGACCGGTGATGGCACGATAAAGGAGCATGATGACGGAAACGGCAACGGCGATAATAGCAATGGTTGCCGAAATATCCACGAGGGTTTTTGTGAAACTTGCTACGCTGTCCATTATCTCGTCACCTCCAAGATCATACGTTCAAATGTCTCTTTAATATCATTCACAGACTTCTCAACGTCCGGCATATCCATTGCATGGATATAAATTTTTGTATGGTCTTCGCTCACGATGACCGACAGGGTACCGGGTGTCAGGGATATTAAATTAGCCAGCAGCGTAATTTCAAAATTTGTCTTGACATCTACCGGCAGCGCGAAAATCCCTGGTTGAACATTCAGCTTGGGCTTGTACACGTGTTTGACGATATCAATGTTAGATAAAATCAATTCTCTTATGAATAAGAGGATGAGCTGAAGGAACTTCCAGGCACGTTTCATGTAGAAAGAATCAGGGATGAACCTTCGCAGAACGAACAATAAAACGATACCGAGAATATATCCAACAAGAAAGGAAGAGAAATTGTACGTTTCACTAAGGAACATCCACATGATAGCAATAATGATGTTTATAACGATTTGTAAAGGCATCAGCTTCTACTCCTTTAACACAGAATCAATATAGATTTGCGGATCCATCAAATACTGGGCGATGGACTGGATCGTCGGGTAGAATAATTCTGCACCGACTCCCAAAAGAACGGATAGAGTAAGCAGACCGGCGGCCGGCCAAGCCATACGTGTGCCTTTCTTTTTACGTTCAGGAATTGGAATATCTGTTTTTTCTCCCCAAAAACCACGAATGAAAATGCGGATCATGGAGAAGAGGATCATCAAACTGGAAAGCAGAGCGATGATCACGATTCCGATTTCTTCCTCTGCAAGCCCTCCGCGCAGCAGCTGAAGTTTACCGATAAAGCCGCTGAACGGTGGGATACCCGCAAGTACAAGGGTAGCGACAAAAAATAACCAGCCGAGGACAGGGTAGTGGTGAATCAATCCTCCCATTTTTCTGAGGTCGGAAGTTCCTGCTACGTAAACCACAGCGCCGACAAGGAGGAAGAGTACACTCTTGATGATCATATCATGAACCAGATAGTACACCGTTCCGCTGATGGAAACTTCCGTGAAGATTCCAATGCCCATTAACATAAATCCAACAGCAGGAATGATGTTATAGGCGACAATCAATTTAACATTGTTCGTGGAGAGCGCTCCGACCACTCCGAAAATCATCGTCAAACCTGCGAGGATGATAAACAGGGAGTGGGTAAGCTGAACTTCCTGATTAAACATCAAAGTGAATGTTCGTAGGATCGAATAGATTCCGACTTTTGTAAGCAATGCACCGAAAAGGGCAGATACTACAGGATTGGGTGAAATATAAGGTCTTGGCAGCCAATAGTAAAGAGGGAATACAGCTGCCTTCGTTGCGAAAACGAAGAAAAGCAGGATCCCGATTGTCGTCAAGATTCCATCCTGATTCACTTCCTGTACACGCTCTGCTATTTGAGCCATGTTTACGGTCCCGACAACAGAGTAAAGGAAAGAGATGGTCGTAACGAACAACATGGAAGAAAACAGGTTGATCAATACATACTTAATGGATTCACGAAGCTGAGCTTTTCCATTTCCTAAAACAATGAGGCCGTAAGACGCCATCAACAGTACTTCAAAGAATACGAAGAGGTTGAACAAGTCACCTGTAAGAAAAGCCCCGCTGACGCCTGCAATCAGCATAAAGAAGAATGTATAGAAGTAAAAGGATTCTTCTTTCTCAGAGAGTGACTGCGGGGCGAAAAATACGCACGCGACAGCGACGACGTTCGTTGTTAAAACAAGGGTCATGGATAACAGGTCGCCGACGAGTACAATTCCGAACGGAGCCTGCCAATCCCCTAATTCAAGAACGAGAGTGCCGTTGCTTTTTACCTGCCAGAAGGCGTAGATGACGACAGCAAGATTAAAGACAGCGAATAGTTTAGATATGTTCCTGGCAAGTGCTGTCTTTTTGTGGATGAATGCGACGATAATGCCGGCTAAAAGCGGCAGGATGATAGGTAGTACAGCTAAGTTACTCATAATCGTTACCCCTCAATTGCTCCATATTATCGGTGCCGTTGATCTTAGCGGCCCGATAAGCTAATACGAGTAGTAGACTTGTGACACCGAAGCTTATGACGATGGATGTCAAAATTAATGCTTGCGGCAGCGGATCTGCATAATTTTCTACTCCTTCGGTCAACACCGGTGGAGCCCCGCGTTTCAGTTCACCCATGGTTAGGATGAAGAGGTGGGCTCCGTGCGAAATCAGTGCGGTCCCGATAATGATGCGCAACAGTTGTCTTTGAAGGAGGTTATAGATTCCTGTTGCGAATAATAGTCCGGCAAGTACGGCCATGATGAGTTCCATCTATTACTCCTCCCCCTTATCTTTTCTAAATCGGATTAATGCGAAAATCGCCATTGCAGCAATGCCTAATACGACCACTTCGAATAATGTATCCAGTCCACGGAAGTCGACAAGAATGACGTTGACAATGTTGTCTCCCCCGCCCAGCTTATAGGAGTTATCGACGAAGTATTGAGAAATGGTTTCGAACCACTTACTGCTGTGGGAACTGATGGCAACCATCGTCATCATCGCTCCGAATCCGATGGAAATGATTAAATTCAATACTTTCGTACTTAATGCATCGTCTTTCTTCTTAAGCTTCGGAAGATGGTAGAAGACGAGCAGGAAGAGAGCTACTGTTACCGTCTCTACGATAAGCTGGGTCAGAGCAAGGTCTGGAGCACGGTAAAGGACAAATAGCATAGCTAACCCGTAACCGACGACACCAAGAATGAGAATCGCTGCTATCCGGTTATTCGTTAGCGCCGTTCCAAGCGCGGCAATGACCATTGTTACAGCGACGAGAATTTCGGGCGCTGTGATGTCGGCCAGGTTGGAGGTGTCGATGGAGAATCCTCCTGTAATAGCCATCATGACAAACGTTACAATAATGATCGCTGATAGGATCAGACGTACGTATCTTCCCAAAGATCCGTTCATGTATCCTTTTGTAACTGTAGTGGAGTAGCTCTCTAAACGAGCGACTGCTCCATCATAAACTTTATTTGCACTCAGTACCCCTGGAAGGAAGCGGTACACCGGCTGCCATACTTTAATGGACAGTGCTAAAATCGTACCGAATACGACAACGGCAAGAGACATAATGAATGGTGGAATCAAGCCGTGCCAGAAGTAAATCTCTTTCTCGATGGCTGTTCCTTTCACTGCTTCTGCAGCATGGGCGATAAACGATTCATTAATCAGCCCCGGAAACAGACCAATAATGATGACGCCAGCTACGAGAATGAATGGTGATACAAGCATCCCGATCGGTGCTTCGTGCGGCTTTTTAGGAAGCTCCTCTAGTTTCGCCTTGCCACGGAATGTTCCGAAGAAGAAATACATGGAATAGACGAAGGTGAATATGCTTCCGAAAACTGCCAAATAAGGGATAACCATCTGGAGGAATCCTGCAAAACCTGTCGTTGCAGCTTCCAGTTCCAAGGAAGCATCGAAAAACATTTCTTTACTATAGAACCCGTTTAAAAACGGTAAAGGAACACCGGCCATGGAGAAGGATGCAAATACGGCAAGCGTTGCGGTCATCGGCAGGTAGGTCATCAAGCCGCCAAGTTTCCGAATGTCCCTTGTACCGGTTTCGTGGTCTACGATACCGGCAATCATAAATAGACTTCCTTTAAATGTCGCGTGGTTTAAAATATGGAATACCGCTGCGAATACGGCTACTTTCGTACCAAATCCGAGCATAGCCATAATCATACCGAGCTGGCTGATCGTGGAGAAGGCCAGAATACCCTTCAAGTCTGTCTGTCTTACAGCCATATAAGATCCCCAGCACAAAGTTACAATACCCGCTGTGGATACGATAATGAAAAACCACTCATTGGCAGAAAGCATCGGTGAATACCGTGCCACCAAGTAAATACCTGCCTTAACCATCGTAGCGGAGTGCAGGTAGGCACTGACAGGTGTCGGCGCTTCCATCGCATCCGGGAGCCAGATGTGGAAAGGGAACTGAGCGGATTTAGTAAAGGCGCCCAAAAGAAGCAATACTAAAATCAGCGGAAAAAATTCGCTGTTCAAAATCAGATCCTGCTGCTCGATCATTCCGCGAATACTCGTCGTATTCGTAAGTATCGTCATGAACACAAGCGCACCCAGCAGGCTTAACCCCCCGAATACAGTGATCAGCATGGATTTTAATGCACCGTATCTGGACTCTTTCTTAAAGTTCCAGAAACCGATCAACAAGAATGAGGAAAGCGATGTGAATTCCCAGAAACTGTAGAGGGCGAACACGTTATCCGAAAGGACAACTCCAAGCATCGATCCCATAAAGATTAGAAAGTACACATAAAAATGACCCAGTTGCTCCGTCTTGCTTAAGTAGAAGATGGAATAGAAAGCAACCAGGGAACCGATACCACTAATCAAAAGTACGAAGAGCAGACTCAGTCCATCCAGATGGAAGACCATATTCATATCAAGCGATGGTATCCAGCTGTACTCCGAAATAACAGGTTCAAAACCTGATCCGATATAACGGATGAAGAAGATGAAGATGAGGACAGGCACGATTGTTACGAAATAGCCTGTGTGGATTTTGTCTTTCCATTTACTGAGAAATGGAATGAAAATAGCAATGATAAAAGGCAATAATACAGCCACCAGCATGTGGTTTGTTCCTCCCTTGACATATGTTTCATCTATCAAATGATTTGGATGATCGTAACAAAGTATTCACTCAATTGTAATCAAAAAAAGCAGGTTTGTTCAACTCTCGTATATCGGGCGTTGTGAAAGGACGCATGGTTTTATTATTCCCTCTTAAATAAGAAGAGAGTCATCATTTCGTAAATAAAAATTCATAAAAAAAAAACCCGTCCTTTGATGGGATCGAGTTTAAAATCAATGGGATTTGCCTTTATCTGCCTCGTTGATGTTAACCTACTTGGGATATTTGCTTTCTGAGGCGGTGGTTGAGGGACCGTTTTTTCATTTCTGCTTCAATTTGTTGTATGAATTCTTCTGAGAGATTGAGTTCAATGGCTTTGTGGTAAGATTGTATGAGTAGGGAATCAGATAACTGTTTCATACCGCTGTCACACATGTGACAGTCACCTCCCGAATGAGTAGATGGCTCGACGAGTCATTTTTAATGTATTCTTACCTTACCATGACCTCAAAATCGCCACAATATGGAAGTTATCTACAAGAAAATGTAGATAACTTTTGAACACGTCTGCACAAATGAGTGATAACAAAGAAGTAACTGTGTGGAAACTGTGTATAAACTTATCCACAGCCTGAAGTTGTCAGTATTTGTCGAACGATTTTTGTTCTTTACAAGAGTCTTTTTGAAACATGACGAATTTTTGTATATGATGGTGAAGGACTATTTTTTGCCGTTGTATAAGAGATGGAGTGAGTATGTGATATGTTAAAGAATTTTTTGCCGGGCGAGCACGTTGCGAGCGTCTTTGATATCGATCCAGTCGAATTGAAGAACAAAGGGATAAAAGGAGTCATTACAGATCTGGATAATACCTTGGTTGCATGGGATGTACCGGATGCCACAGAGGATATCAGAAACTGGTTCCAAATGATGAGAGATCATGGAATTCAGGTAATGATCGCCTCCAATAATAAGGAAGCGCGTGTGAAATTGTTTTCGGAACCTTTGGATGCAGAATTTATTTACAGTGCCAGAAAACCACTGTCCAAAGCCTTCCGTAAAGCTTGTAAACGAATGGGATTGAAAAAGGACGAAGTCGTTGTCATCGGAGACCAGCTGCTTACGGATGTACTGGGCGGTAATTCAGCCGGTCTTCATACCATTTTGGTAGTACCGATCGTTGAAACAGACGGCTTCTTCACGAGGTTTAATCGAAAAATTGAGCGGAGAATCCTTAATTGGATGAGAAGAAAAGGAAAAATTACTTGGGACAGGAGAGATACATGATGGCGGTGATACAATGCCAGGGTTGCGGAGTAGAGATACAGACAACAAATCCGGCAGAAGCAGGCTATGCGCCTGCTTCTGCCCTTGAGAGGGAAGACATCATCTGTAAACGATGCTTCCGCCTCAAACATTACAATGAAGTGCAGGACGTTCCATATCAGGATGATGATTTTCTGGAAATGCTTAATCAAATAAGCGCAACAGACGGATTAATTGTCCAGCTTGTTGATATCTTCGACTTTAACGGAAGCTTTATTCCAGGATTGAAACGTCTGACGGGTAACAATCCGGTTCTGCTTGTTGGTAATAAGATGGATGTCCTTCCAAAGTCGGTCAACCACGGTAAGGTTAAACATTGGTTGAAGCGGTCGGCAAGAGAGAATGGTTTGGAAGTCGAAGATGTTTATCTAATTTCCGCGGAGAAAAACGAAGGCATAGAGACCCTCTCAGCGGCAATCGACCGTTACCGAAATGGCGGAGATGTTTATGTGGTCGGAACGACGAACGTTGGTAAATCAACGTTTATTAATACATTGATCTCAAATACATCTGGAGTGAAAGACGCTATTACAACTTCCTATTTCCCTGGCACAACACTCGGCTTTATTGATATTCCTCTGGATAATGACAGTTCACTCTATGATACGCCTGGTGTTATCCACCGTCATCAAATGGCTCATTATGTATCAGATAAGGATCTAAAGTTAATTACACCGCGTAAAGAAGTTAAGCCAAAGGTGTACCAATTAAACGAAGAGCAGACATTGTTCATTGGTGGACTTGCCAGACTTGACTTTGAGACCGGCTCCAGAAGTTCATTTATATGTTACGTTTCCAATGAACTCTCCATCCATAGGACAAAGTTGGAAAAGGCTGATGATTTGTATCAGAACCACCTGGGAGAGCTGCTTTCTCCACCAGATGCTGCAACCAAGGAAAAACTCCCGCCGTTAAAAGGGCACACATTAAAGATCAAAGAGGATAAGACGGATATCGTCTTTTCAGGTCTTGGATGGATAACCGTTCCTGAAGGTGGAGTGACCGTTCAGGCGTATGCTCCTGAGGGTGTGAAGGTATCTTTAAGAGAGTCTTTGATATAGGAGGGGTTCCTTTGTTGAACTTAGGATTGATTGGACATCCGGTCGGACACTCTTTGTCGCCTTGGATTCATAACCAGCTTATGCAACAGCAAGGTTTAAACGGGGAATATAAACTTTATGATATAGATCCGGAACAATTTGATGAGCGAATGGCATGGCTGAAGACGCAAAATCTTGACGGGTTTAATGTAACCGTTCCTTATAAAGAGAAAATAATAGCACACCTGGACGGCTTGGACACGAGCGCCCGCCACCTTGGAGCGGTCAATACGGTAAAGTGTACGGAAGAGGGCTGGATCGGATATAACACAGACGGAATCGGATTCGTCTATTCTTTGAAGCAGCGCTATCCTGATTTATTCAACGGCAGTGCAAAAGCTCTTCTTCTCGGGAGCGGCGGCGCAGCGCGTGGTATATTCGAAGCATTAATACGCGAAGGGATACGGGAGGTCAACGTATCTAACCGTACCGTAGAACGCGCGGAGAAACTGATCAAGGAGCTGCCGTTTGATGGGAAAGCAGATGCTGTTACTTTAGCGGACGCAGAGCAGACACTCGGCATGTATGATCTGGTTATCCAGACAACTACTGTAGGAATGAGTCCTGAGGAAGACAGCCTTATAATAGCTATGGAACGCTTGACAAAAGGGACGGTTGTGAGCGATATTGTTTATCGTCCTATGAAGACGAAACTGCTGGCAGAAGCAGATAAGAGGGGAGCTCGTCTCCATTTTGGCCATGAAATGCTTTTGCAGCAAGCAGTTTATGCATTTTCCATTTGGACAGGGACCAGTCCCGAGTCCAAGCTGCTGCTTCAAGAGTTCGAACAAAAGTTGAAAGGGGTATAGAATGTTAACAAGTAAACAGAAAAAGCATCTGAGAACAATATCTCATCCGATTCAGCCTATTTTTCAAGTAGGTAAAGCGGGTGTTAATGAAAATATGACCGTTCAAATCAGTGAAGCGCTGGAGAAACGGGAGTTAATTAAAGTGAGTATTCTCCAAAACTGCTTTGAGGATAATCGTCAGGTGGCTGACGAAATTGTAGAAGCAACAGGAGCTGAGCTCGTTCAACTGATTGGAAACACGATTATTTTGTATAAAGAATCCGAAGAAAACAAACAAATCGAACTACCTTAAAGGAGTTTAGATATGAAGAGGATTGGAATACTCGGCGGAACCTTCGATCCACCCCACCTCGGACACTTAACGATGGCCGAGTATGTGTATGAAGAAATGGGCCTCGACGAGGTTTGGTTCATGCCTTCTTATATTCCACCGCACAAGGAAGAGGCTTCTACGGATGCCGATAAGCGGGTGGCCATGGTGGAACGTGCCATCAGCGGCCATCCGGACTTCCGAGTGTGTGATATTGAAAGAAAGCGGGAAGGCACGTCTTATACAGTCGATACCATGCGTGATTTAAAGCGGCTGTATCCGGAAGTCATTTTCTATTTCATTATCGGCGGAGACATGGTAGAACATCTGCCGAAGTGGAACAGGATTGAGGAGTTGGTGGATATCGTCCAGTTTGTAGGGGTGAACCGCCCTGGGTATGAACGCAGCCATGAAATACCCGTCGAATTCGTCGATATCCCATCTGTAGACATTTCTTCGACTGTGATCAGGGAGAGGGTCGCTGCCGGAAAGAGTATCCGCTATATAGTCCCCGAATCCGTCACACAATACATGAAGGAGTATGGTCTATATGAAACTGACTCGTGAACAAGCGCTGGCATATGTGAAACCGTATTTAAAGCCGGAGCGGTATGAACACACAGTAAGGGTGGCGGACACTGCGATTGAGCTTGCTTCCCGTTTCGGAGTGGATAAATCGCAGGCGGAGCTTGCTGCAGCCCTCCACGATTATGCAAAGTATATGCCCAGAAACTTGATGGAGCGCTGGATTAAGCAGGACAGGCGCCTGCCGAAAGACCTGCTGCATTACCACCACGAATTGTGGCACGGACCTGTAGGGGCATTGATGCTGGAACAGGAGCTGGGACTCGAAGATGAGGCGGTTCTTTCGGCGATCACTTACCATACCACAGGAAAGAAACACATGTCTCCATTAGACAAGGTCGTATTTCTGGCTGATTATATAGAACCTGGCCGTAACTTCCCCGGGGTTGATGAAGTGCGGGAAATTGCAGAAACTAATCTGGAGCAAGCATGTGCCCTTGCCTTGAAGAATACCATCGTATTTCTAATTAGTAAGGAAAGGACCGTTTATCCGGACACGTTTCATGCATATAATGATTTAATCTAACTTTTATTCTTAAAGGATAAAAGTTATGGAGGATTAAGGGAGGAAACTCATTGGAAAGCAAAGAACTAGTGACACTGGCCGCACAGGCCTGTGACGAAAAAAGAGCAAACGACATTGTCGTACTAGATATGGCCGAAGTATCGCTGATTGCCGATTATTTTCTGATCTGTGAGGGATCAAATGAACGTCAAGTGCAGGCGATTGCAAGGGAATTGAAAAACCAGGCCGAAGAGCAAGGGATCGAAGTGAAAAGAATGGAAGGTTTTGAGCAGGCGCGTTGGATACTGGTGGATCTGAATGACGTTGTTTGTCACATTTTCCACAAAGATGAACGCCACTATTATAACCTCGAAAGACTATGGGGAGATGCGGATACTGTTCCTGTAGAAGGGATCGGCAGTTAAAGTGAGCTATAGGGAGATGGCGCAAGTATATGATCGTCTGATGGAGGATGCTCCTTATGACCGCTGGGTTGAATTCACGGATCGTATGCTGAAGAAATTCCATCCGAAAGCTGCAGCCATTATTGATCTGGGTTGTGGAACCGGTGAAATCACCCATCGCCTTCACAAACGTGGATACCATATGACGGGCATCGATCTTTCTTCCGATATGCTGACCATTGCTCAGCAAAAGGATCCAAAGGCTCCGATTGCCTGGCATAGGCAGGATATGACATCCTTGAGTGGCTTCCATGATGTAGATTGTATCATCAGTTACTGTGATGTTATCAACTACGTAACAGAAGAGGATGCGGTAAAGGATTCTTTCCGCCATATTCACGAAGCTCTTGGTAAGGATGGTCTATTCTTGTTTGATGTTCATTCTATAGAGCATATTCAACAAGACCTTTTAGGTGCCACATTTGCCGAAGTGTATGACGATTTATCTTATGTATGGTTTTGTGATCCTGGTGAAAAAGAGAACAGCTTCGTCCATGATTTGACGTTCTTCGTTCAGACGAATGGTTTGTATAATCGTTTTGATGAAGTTCACTACCAACAGGGGTACCAGACAGAAGATTTGGCAACCTGGCTCAAAGATGCAGGCTTTCTTTTGAAAGGCATTTATGCCGACTTTCGTAAACAGCCTTCACAAGAAGGAGATAGGCTTCTGTTCGTTTGTCAAAAGGAAAGCAAATGATATCTATAGGAGGAACTCCTCTAAATGGGGACCATTCCACTGAGGCATCTGCCTTAATAAATTTTAGCCGAGGCGTTTTTTTCTGAAAAATAAACGTTCTATGTTAAGGAAGCTAAGTCTGTTGATCATATATGATTGGAAGTTGAAGTTGCTCCACAGCCTGCAAAGAGTCCGATTTTTAGTCGGACTCTTTTTTTTTGCAGGAAACAGGCAGCTTTTGTCGAATACGTTATTTAGCTTAAATCAATTGTTGCTTTATCCTCTTTATGCTTCTTCTGGGTTGCTTCAAACATCTTTTGAAACAAAGGACCTATATTGTCTTCCAACGCCTGAAGTCCTTCTCCGGTAACCCCGCCCTTCACGGTCACTTTGGCCATCAGCTCTTCAAGGGTCATCACCTTTTGGGAGAGCAGCTCTCCAAGTCCCACCACCATTTCTTCGGTCAATGCCGTCGCTTTATCTTCCGGCAGGCCGGCAACTTCTCCTGCTGCCTTAATCCAATTACTAAGTAAATAACTGATGAAGGCTGGACCGCACGAAACGATATCGGAAGAGACTCTGATATGTTCTTCTTGGATATCTATCGGCGTGGAAATGTTTTCAAATAATTTTTCTAACAGAGCACGGTTGGATGCTGTCACTCTGTCGCTGAATGTGAACAGACTTACTCCTGCCAGTGCGTGATTTGTGATCGAAGGGACGATTCTTGCGACCTGACACGGAGTCACCTCTTCCAGCTGTGAAACAGAGACCGGGCTTGTAATGGAAATGAGGCATTGCTGTTCGCTCCATCCTGCTTTTAAGGCATCCAACACATCCTTGTAGTTATGCGGTTTCACACAAAGGAATACGATATCGCTGTTCTTCTGAAGGGCCGCTAAATTTTCCGCCACCTGAATGGTTGGGAATTGATCTTTTAATGCGTCCGCTTTTGCCGGCGTCCGGTTGAATATGGTAATGTCTTTTTCTGCGACCGCACCACTTCTAATAAAACTGGTTACCAGCAGATTTCCCATGTTTCCAGTTCCGATGATTCCTATATTCAAATGGAATCCCTCCCTTTATCCTTATCTAATTATCCATATTCTCCAAAATCAAATATATGAAAGGAGGTCCACTGCCATGACCAAATGGAAAAGGTACCTATGGCTGGGAGCCCCTCTCTTGATCATTCTTCTTCTTTACTGGCGGGAATCGATGTCACCTACACCGGCAGCGGTAGAGAAAGTGGAAGCTAAACACGAAGAGGAAGCAGAGGCGAAGCAAGAAGAGACTGCAACGTTCCGTGTGGATGTAAAGGGAGAAGTGAGCAAGCCGGGCGTATATGTCGTCCGCCCGGGAATGCGGGTGGACGATGTAATTCGTGAGGCGGGCGGTATGACGGAATTTGCAGACCCGCTTCAGGTGAATTTAGCACAGATCCTCCAGGACGAGATGGTCGTTTTGGTACCGAGTGCTGCTGAAGAAGCGGCCGTACCCGGTCCGAGTGCTTCAGCGGTGGGAGAGAAGCTGGCCGTCAATCAAGCGACTGCGGCGGAAATGGAGACACTACCGGGAATTGGTCCTTCTAAGGCTGAGGCGATCATCCAATACAGGGAAGAGAACGGCCCTTTTGCATCTGTTGATGATCTAGTGAATGTACCCGGGATAGGAGAGAAGACCCTTGAGAATATGAGGGACAGTATAAGGGCTCCTTGATCGTTTGACGACCGGTGTTTCGGGAGAGTAAACTGAAGGAGAATAAATAGGAGGAGTACATAAAATGGAACGGATTACTTGGAATCAATATTTCATGTCCCAGAGTTACTTGCTGAAGTCTCGAAGCACTTGTCAGCGGCTCGCCGTCGGGGCAGTCATTGTTAGAGATAAACGAATGATCGCAGGAGGATATAACGGCAGCGTATCAGGCGGTGTCCATTGTATCGATGAAGGGTGCTATGTGGTGGACGGCCATTGTGTACGTACCATTCATGCAGAAATGAACGCCCTTCTTCAATGTGCCAAGTTCGGTGTTGCAACGGAAAATGCAGAAATTTACGTCACTCACTTTCCGTGCCTTCACTGTACAAAAGCCATCATTCAAGCTGGTATTCAAGCTGTTTATTATAGTGAAGACTATAAGAATGATCCTTATGCGGTCGAAATGCTTCAGCAGGCAGGTGTACGCATTCAGAAAGTCGCTATTGAACGGGAGCCGATGCACGTGGAGCATCAACAGCTCATGGTTGAACTTCTCGACAAACTGGAACATTATGAAGATCCTGACGTCCAACATTTGAGAAAAAAGGCGGACGAACTCTTCCGTTATTCTGAATGATGTGGAAGGGGATATGGCATGTCCCCGTCCTGGCCTTCGTGCTTGGCGGGGTAACTGCTATACAAAGCATCGCGATTCAACTTGTAATGGGTTTCCTTGTTGTGGTGTGGCTGTTCATCCATAGAAAACAAACCTACTGGTGTTTTATCCTCGCCTCTTTTTTTATCCTCGGCTGGTCCTACCTCCCTCTCCCTGAGTCTCCTCCCTTTGAAGCGGAAAAAGCGCGGAGTTTTCAAGGGACGCTCTCCTCAAATAGAACAGAAACGAGCCATACCTATCAGACAATAATTAAAACTTCCGATGGTACCGGATTTATTCTCCGTCTGTTTAAAGAGGAGGAAGGGCCTGTACCTGATTGGCCGCATGGAGCCTCGTGTGTTGGTGTCGGTGATGTTGAACAAATAGAAGGAGCTAGAAATCCCGGTAATTTTGATTATAAGAATTACATGGCTTCCAAAGGGGTATATCAACAAATCACACTTGCCTCGCTTAGTGACGTGGAGTGTGAAGGGCAATCTTTTCTAAGTTATTTGTTTGAATTCAGAAAAAATATGATGGATGCTTTAGAGGAGCAGGTAGAACCTTCGTTATATCCTTGGATGAGGGCGCTTCTCTTCGGGGATTCACGGGAGCTTCCGGAGGATACCTTGTTCTGGTTTCGGAAATTTAACCTGGCTCATGTTCTCGCGATTTCCGGTCTGCATGTCGGATTGACCGTCGGGGGCATGTATCTCGTTCTTTTCCGAAGCGGGGTGGCAACACGACGTCAAGCCTCTCTGTTCCTTATGTTCTTCCTGCCTTTCTATATCGTTTTTGCTGGATCGGCGCCTTCGGTCATCCGAGCAGGATCGATGGCACTCGTTCTTCTTCTTTTTTCCTTTTTAAAAATACGGATTCCGTTATCAGACCTCCTGTCCGTGACGGCGTTCGTTCTTCTTCTCCTTAATCCTTCCTACTTCCACCATATCGGTTTTCAATTTTCCTTTCTGGTTACATTCAGTCTCATTCTGTCGTTGCCCATTCTTAAACAATACTCGAATGCTGTTCTCCAATCGGCCGTTATCAGCCTCATCAGTCAATTATCGATCCTATCCCTTCAAGTACACTACTTCTACGAATTCCAGCCGCTCTCCTTATTTGTGAATACCGTCTTGGTTCCCTACTTCTCTTTTGTATTTATTCCACTTCTTTTTCTCGTCTTTGCCTGCAGTTTTCTGCTGCCGCAAACAGCTGGACCCTTCTCTTCTTTTGTCTTTCAGTTGCATGAATACGTTATGGACGTGTCCAAAGGAGTGACTTCCTATATGGATATCCCCTGGGTAATCGGTGCTGTTCCTTCTTCTGTGATCCTGCTCTATAGCACATGCTTCATCCTTATGGTTATATGCTGGTCGAAAAAGAAACGGATTACAGCCTTTCTGGCTGCTTGTGGAGCGGTGGGGGTGCTGATGATATACAGTGCGATTCCTTATTTCTCTGACAAGGGTGCTGTAACCATGCTGGATGTCGGCCAGGGGGACTCTTTTATCATAGAGCTTCCCTACAGAAGCGGTGTATTGATGATTGATGCAGCTGGTCCGCTGACTTTTCAAAAAGCAGGGGATGAAACAGCCAAGCAGATTATCCTGCCCTTTCTTAAATCCCGGGGCATCCATCAGCTGGATGCGTTGATTGTTACTCATGAGGATCAGGATCATAGTGGGAGTGTTTTCCCGTTGTTTCGAGAAATGCAGATTGGACAGCTTGTGGTCAGTCCTTTTTATGAAGGGGAGACGATAGCTGATAAGACAGAGGTGATAGAAGCGGGTGACGTGTTGGAAATCGGATCGTATCGTTTTGAAGTGCTTCACCCGAATGAGGATCAGAACGATGCGAATCGTAACTCTTTAGTTCTTGCTTCCGAACTGGGTGGTAAGCGGTGGCTTTTTACAGGAGATGTTCCGCTGGAGGTAGAGGACGAAATTCTGTCCGGTCATCCCGATATTCATACGGACGTATTGAAAGTTGGTCATCATGGAAGTCGTACATCTACTTCCGAATCCTTTCTAGAACAACTATCCGTGGAATATGCATGGATTTCCGTCGGACGGAATAATCGCTACGGCCATCCCCATGAGGAAGTGACGCAGAGGCTGGAGGAGAGAGGGACGGTGATCTTCCGTACGGACCTTCATGGAGCGGTAAGCTATATTTTTTCCGGGCAAAGTGGAACATTTAGGACCTATCTTCCGTATAATGCGAGCAGAGAATAAAAAAAGACTGCCGTTACAGCAGCCTTCCTGACACAAATGGTCATTGTCCGAGGATGGAAAATACCACACCTATGAAGAAGATGACGAAGAAGAAAACAAAGGAAAACACAAACCCTAATCCAGAATCAATGACGTCGTTCGTCTTAGATTGTATGTCGTTCTTAAATTCGTTCATTGTTACCCCTCCTCTTATCTACATCCAGTATAGTCCAAGATAAGGAAAAAATCTACATTCCTTGAAAACAGTCAAGAATCATTCCCACAGCTAGCAAGACTTGTCACAGATAATTCTTTTGGAAGCGGTCAAACTAAACGCAAGAGAGGAACAACATCGTCCTCTTCAAAAGCGCCCGGGGCTTTTGGAATGGCGTTTATATAGATGGAACATACGGCGATACGGTTCACTGTTTTGACAGATGTCCGAAACGGGCATAAAATGGTGACACCGGCACCCGACAGGGGTCGCCGTATCTTTTTTTCATGGAAATGGAAACATAAAAGGAAGGTTAGCCACTATTATGGTCAAAGTAAAACAATCACAGGTATATTTATTATATGGAGAAGAATCCTACCTCATTCAGGAATATAAGAATAAAATTATTGGACAGACACTGAAAAAGGAAGATCAGGAATTCAATATTTCGCAATACGATCTGGAAGAGACACCGATTGAGGATGCGGTCACAGATGCAGAAACGTTTCCTTTCCTCGGAGACGGCAAAGTTGTCATTGCCAATCATCCTGGATTTCTAAAGGCAAAACCGGATAAACTGCCTTTTGAACATGATGTGGATACGCTGTTGTCCTATATTGAAAACCCCGCGGATTATTCGGTGTTGATCTTGATTGCTCCTTATGAAAAACTGGATGAACGTAAAAAAATCTTTAAGCAGCTGAAGAAGCACGGCGAGGTTATCTCTTGTCAGCCGGTTAAAGAGTGGGACATGGATAAATGGATTCAAACACTAGCCGGGGAATTACATATTACCGTACCGGAATCGATCCACGAGCTTTTCACACAGGAAATCGGAGCAAATTTGATGGCGCTGCGAATGGAAATGGAGAAGCTCGCATTGAATGTCGGGGAGGGCGGCGTCGTAACCAAAGAATTGGCGGAAGAGCTCTTATCCCACAGTGCCGAAGCATCAGGATTAAAGCTGGTGGATGCGGTAATGGAACGAGACCTTGGAAGGGCGATCCGTATTTATAAGGATTTGGAGAAGTTGAACGAGGAGCCTATTGCATTGACGGCGCTTCTTGCTTCCCAGTTTCGGATCATCAACCAGGCAAAAGTATTGAAGCAGAAAGGATACGCCCAAAACCAAATGAAATCTTACATCAAGGCGCATCCATATGTACTTAAAATGGCTTTGAAGCGGGAGAAGTTCTTCACAAATGAGGAATTAAATCAAATAATGGAGCAGCTTGCGGAAACGGATCATACGCTTAAACAGGGAATGATGGACAAATCTCTGGCCTTTGAGATGCTTCTATATAAGATGATTAACATCAAACAAGGTCATGCTGTATAAAATAGGGGAAATTGTGATTAAGGGGAAAGGCCGCCGTCTCCGGGAAATGGTTGCATCGTATAGCTGTTACAGCTTTTGCTGAAGCGGGAGATCTTTATTTATGTGGTAGGAGTTAAAAAAATCACTGGTTCTCTTAAATATGTAGTTTGAAGAAGCCCTCCCGGAATACCGGGAGGGCTTCTTCATGAGAAAAACGATCCGTTCATAAGAAGGATCGTTTGTGTTGGTCATAAATAACAAATTAATTATAATGCGTTAACTAATTTAGTTAGGCGAGATTTCTTACGGTTTCCTGTGTTTTTATGAAGGGCACCGCGTTGCACTGCTTTGTCAATTTTCTTGACAGCTGTAGGAAGTGCTGTTTTCGCGTTGTCAGTATCTTTCGCTTGTACAAGCGTTTCAACACGCTTGACAGCAGTACGCATGTCAGATTTGAAAGCTGCGTTCAAAGCACGAGCATCGCTGTTAACACGTACACGTTTTTTCGCTGATTTAATGTTAGGCATAGTTTCACCTCCTAGGTAAAAACAAAAAGACTCATTCATATCGAACAAGAGACATTTTACCAGAGCGGGACGTGCTTTTCAATACTTATATGCATCTGTTGGAGGATTTGCATAGGATCCCGTCCATTGGGAGAACATGGATATAAGGAGGTTGAAGCGTAATGGATGAACAAATACCTTATACACTGCGTACCGATTTAGCTTTGGAAGCCCACGAAATGAACGTAGATAATGACCCCTCATCGACGGATGATGATGGTGTTCAGGTCAAAGAAGAAGAAGCGGATGATATTAAAATCACCTACGTCACCATTGATCAAAAAGGAGCGGATCGAATCGGAAAGAAAGCAGGGCACTACGTCACCCTTGAATCGCTGGCGATTCGTAAGCAGGATACGGCTATGCAGGTGCGCCTGGCTAAGACGCTTTCTGCCCAGATCAGACAACTGCTCCTTGAATGCGGCATTAGTGAAATGGACAGAGGTTTAATTGTCGGTCTTGGCAACCATAATGTCACGCCGGATGCTCTCGGACCGCTTGTCACAGAGGAGGTGCTCGTAACGAGTCATCTGTTCGAACTTCATCCCGAAACGGTTTCTGAAGGATACAGACCTGTTTCAGCCGTTACACCGGGAGTCATGGGTGTGACCGGGATTGAAACGAGTGATATGGTACACGGAATCATTGAAGAAATTAAACCGGATTTCGTGCTGGTCATTGATGCTCTCGCATCCAGATCCATTAACCGAATCAATGCTACCATCCAATTATCTGATACGGGTATTCATCCGGGTTCCGGTGTAGGAAACAAACGAAAGGAAATCAGTAAGGAAACGTACGGTATTCCTGTCTTATCTATTGGTGTACCAACCGTTGTGGACGCGGTTACCATCACAAACGATACGATTGATTATGTATTGAAACATTTCGGAAGAGAATGGAAAGAGAAAGACAGACCTTCTAACGCTTTGTCCCCTGCAATGAATCCATTCGAGAGAAAATCGCTGACGGACGAAGACCATCCGAATGAAGAACAGAGCAAAGCACTCCTCGGCATGTTTGGAGAGCTGGAACACGAAGAGAAAAAGCAGTTGATTAAAGAAGTTCTAACCCCTCTTGGTCACAACTTGATGGTCACTCCGAAAGAGGTGGACAGTTTCATTGTGGACATGGCTCACGTCATTGCCACCGGTATCAACGGCGCCCTCCATTCCGGGATAGAGGATGGAGAAGCAGAATCTTTTTCCAGATAAATTCAATAGAGACAGGTTCTATTAAATCCCTCTCATTCATACCATCTACTAGATAGAGTATGAGGAGAGGATTTTTAATGTCTCAATACCCGAAGAAGTGGAAAGGGAAAGAACCGGGCTATATGAAACAGGTAACAAGGTGGACGATCGTCTCCATCACGGTCTTGATTTTACTCTTTATTGGTATTGGAATTCTGACAGGAGCGAAGACGACTTACCGTTTGTATTCCGATACAATCCAGGAATGGACGACTAAGTTGGAAGGGAGTTCTTTTCTTTATCTATTTGAGATGGAGAACAAATCGTATAAAGAAGCGCATCCGGAAGGGAACAGGATTCCCGGGCTTGGAACCCTTTCTTTTCAATTGTTCACCAGTCTCACTCCTAACGATCCACGCAGCCTGCTCGGAAGAGAGATACCCGGCCTGTCTTCTTATAACAGTCAGATTATCATAGCGGGGGAAGGAACCGATTTTTCCAACCTGCCGATCGAATCCGAGCCGCCGGATGAAGTGAAGGAACGGGGCGAAGAAGGTGTGGTCGAGGAGGATCAAGGAAAGGACCAGCAGCAGGAAGAACAGGAGGAAACCCCGGTAGGCGAGGATAAGGTTTACATCTATCATACGCATAATACAGAGTCTTTCTATCCTCACCTGCCTGATGAATCAACCAGCTACGATGGCAAAGTCAACATTACACTGATCGGAGACAGGCTTGGAGAGAGCCTTGAAAAACAAGGGATTGGCACCATAGTAGATAAAACGGACGTTGCAGCAATAAGAAGTGAAAAAGGGTTGGAGTATTATCAATCTTACGACGCTGTCCGCCCTGTAGTGGAGGAAGCCATCGGTCAAAATAAGGGCCTCACGTATTTCTTCGATCTTCACAGGGACAGTATCGGAGGGGAGCATACGACAACGACGATCGAAGGGAAAAAATATGCAAGGTTCGCTTTCGTGATCGGAGCCGAACACCCTAATTATGAACAGAACTTGAAATTTGCCTCCGCCCTCCACCAACGCCTCGAAAAAGAATACCCGGGAATCAGCCGTGGTGTAATTACGAAGAAGGGATCAGGAGTGGACGGTGTGTATAACCAGGACCTTAACCCGAACGCTATTTTAATTGAGTTTGGAGGAGTGGATAATCACTTGGAGGAATTATACCGGTCTGCAGATATTCTGGCAGAGGTGTTCGGTGAATATTATTTCGAAGATCAGAAAGTGGACACACCATCTTGAACAAGGAGGTCCTAGTGTGAAGGCGATATTAGCTGTGATCTTGATAGCTGCTTCCTTCTTGTTCGGGGCTTTGACAGGGATCGATCGTAACAATCTTAAGGAACCGGAAGAGAAAATCGTAACCAGTGAGCAGGCAGAATCGGCGTCCGCCGTCTCTTCTGCCGGGCTCTCCTGTGAAGTCGGCCCCCAAGAGACGGATATTCCTTGGATTGCCAAACTTGCAGGAGCTATAGGGGAGGGTGTAGCGATTTGTTTCCATGCTGTCATTCTTGTTTTTTCAGGAATCATTCAAAGCGGTTAGCTCTTTAAAAGGGAACAGCTTTATGGTTTAGATTGAATAATGCCCTTTGTATTGCTATAATCAAGCTAGATATTTGTGCCGAATTTCAGTAGGAGTGATTTATGTTGACAACACAATCGAAACAAGAAAGGGTACGCAACTTTTCGATCATCGCCCATATTGACCACGGGAAATCGACGCTTGCTGACCGAATTTTAGAAAAAACAAACGCCCTTACCCAAAGGGAAATGAAAGAACAGTTCCTTGATGCGATGGATCTGGAAAGGGAACGCGGAATTACGATTAAGCTGAATGCCGTTCAGCTGAACTATAATGCTAATGACGGGCTTGACTATACCTTTCATTTAATCGATACACCAGGACACGTCGACTTTACATACGAAGTGTCAAGAAGCCTTGCTGCCTGTGAAGGTGCCATTCTTGTAGTAGATGCCGCACAAGGGATTGAAGCGCAGACGCTTGCAAACGTCTACCTTGCATTGGAGAACGATCTGGAAATTATCCCGGTCATCAACAAAATCGACCTTCCAGGTGCGGACCCGGAACGGATAAAACAAGAAATCGAAGACGTTATCGGCATTGATGCGTCGGATGCAATCCTCGCTTCTGCAAAAGAAGGAATCGGGATTGATGAAATTCTGGAACGGATCGTAACGGATATTCCTGCTCCGGAAGGTAATGCGAACGACCCGACGAAGGCGCTTATCTTTGATTCTTTATATGACTCTTATCGTGGAGTCGTTGCGTACACATGTGTGCGGGAAGGATCTATTAAGCTTGGTGATAAGATTAAAATGATGGCTACTGGTAAAGAGTTCGAAGTTAATGAACTCGGTGTTTTCCGCCCTACACCGACGCCATTGAAAGAATTGAATGTCGGGGACGTCGGGTACCTCTCTGCATCCATCAAAAACATCGGCGACAGCCGCGTCGGTGACACGATTACTTTAGCCAACAATCCTGCTGCCAATCCGCTGCCGGGATATAAAAAGATGAACCCGATGGTGTTCTGCGGGATGTACCCGGTGGATGCCAGTAAATACAACGATCTCCGTGACGCACTTGAGCGTCTGGAGTTGAATGATTCTTCCCTCCAGTTCGAGCCGGAGACCTCCCAGGCACTCGGTTTCGGTTTCCGGTGTGGTTTCCTTGGTATGCTCCATATGGAAATCATTCAGGAACGGATTGAAAGAGAATATAAAATCGATTTAATAACGACTGCTCCGAGCGTTATCTATAAAGTCCGCATGACGGATGGCTCCGAAATGGACGTGGACAACCCATCCATGATGCCGGATAACCAGAAATTAGAGGAAGTGCAGGAGCCCTATGTGAAGGCGAGCATCATGGTGCCGAATGATTACGTAGGTCCTGTCATGGAGATCTGTCAGAGAAAACGCGGGAATTTCATGGATATGCAGTATCTCGATGATAATCGTGTCAATGTCGTCTATGAGATTCCGTTGTCAGAAATCGTTTATGACTTCTTCGATTCCTTGAAATCCCAGACGAAAGGTTATGCATCTTTTGACTATGAATTGATCGGTTATCGTTCTTCCAACCTTGTGAAGATGGATATTCTTCTTAACGGGGACACAATCGATGCCTTGTCCTTTATCGTCCACCGCGACTTCGCTTATGAGCGAGGGAAGCTGATTGCCGATAAACTGAAGAAACTTATTCCGAGACAACAGTTTGAAGTCCCTGTTCAGGCTGCTATCGGCAACAAAGTCGTTGCGCGTACGACAATCAAGGCCATGCGCAAAAACGTTTTGTCCAAGTGTTACGGGGGAGACATTTCGAGGAAGCGTAAGCTCCTTGAGAAACAGAAGGAAGGGAAAAAGCGCATGAAGATGGTCGGCTCTGTAGAAGTGCCGCAGGAAGCGTTTATGTCCGTCCTTGATTTGAATGAAGACTAAAAAGGTGCGAAAGAAGCAAACCGCAGGAGATTTTCTCTTGCGGTTTTCCTTATGAAAGGTGGAAACACATCCAATGACTATATCATCCGCTTATATACACATCCCGTTCTGTCAGCAGATCTGCCACTACTGTGATTTTACGAAGTTTTTCTATAATGAGCGTTTAGCTGATGAATATCTTATTGCTCTTGAAAAAGAGATTCACACATACATTCCGAGCGGAAAGGCAAGTGTGCGTACCATTTTCGTCGGAGGCGGGACCCCGACGGCGGTAAACCATCAGCAATTGGAAAAGTTATTGAAAATGATCGACGCCCATTTCGATGTCGCCGGTTGTGAGGAATATACATTTGAGGCGAACCCGGGCGATTTGGATATGGAGAAAGTCCGGCTCTTGAAAGCCTATGGAGTCAACCGCATTTCCCTCGGTGTTCAAGTGTTCGATGATGATATGCTGGAAAAGATCGGCCGTGTCCATAAAGTGAAAGATGTCTATACAAACATCGACAGACTTTTGAGCGGCGGGTTGTCGAATATAAGCATCGACCTCATGTACGCCCTGCCGGGTCAGACGGTCGAGGATTTTAATAAAACCATTGACGAAGCCCTGCAGTTCGGGCTTCCGCATTACTCCTCTTATTCGTTGCAAATTGAACCGAAAACGGTGTTTTATCAAAGGTACAAAAAGGGTAAGCTCTCCAAGGCTCCGGAGGAACGCGAAGCTGAAATGTATGAGCTGCTGCAGCGCAGGCTTGCTGATGCAGGAGCAGTCCAATATGAGATCAGCAACTTCGCAAAGCCGGGGTTTGAAAGCAAGCATAACTTGACATACTGGGATAATGCTTATTATTACGGAATAGGTGCCGGGGCACATGGATACATGCCCGGCAAGCGTACCATCAATATTCGTCCGCTTCCTGCCTATGTTAAGCAGGCGATGGAAAACGGGAAACCTGTCCTTCACGAGGAACCGATAACGAGAAAAGAAATGATGGAAGAAGAGATGTTTCTCGGCCTTAGGAAAACGCAGGGGGTAAAAGTGGAACGTTTCAAAGAAAAGTATGATCAGCCAATAGTCGATGTGTTCGGGCAGGCGATTTCAGCGATGAAGGACCGCCGGTTAATGGAGGAAGAACAAGGATACCTCCGCCTGACTCCAAAAGGTCGCATCCTCGGCAATGAAGTATTCCAGGAATTTTTATTAGATGACTGAAAAAACCGAGCTTAACCGTTGACATGGGAAAGTCCTTTTGATAATTTATTATTAGATTTAGCACTCGCTGTATAGGAGTGCTAACAGAGGTGATCATCGATGTTAACAGATAGACAATTGCTGATACTGCAAGTCATTGTTGATGATTTCATTTCGACTGCGCAGCCGGTCGGCTCGCGGTCCATATCAAAGAAGGACTCTGTGACATTCAGCTCGGCGACTATACGGAATGAAATGGCCGACTTGGAGGAAATGGGCTTTATTGAGAAGACACACTCTTCTTCCGGTAGAGTGCCCTCAGAGAAAGGCTACCGTTTCTACGTCGATCATCTGCTGTCACCACTTCGATTATCCGGTTCAGAGATAACCACTATTCGGGGAGCATTCGCTGAACAAATGATGGAATTCGAACGGGTAGTTCAGAAATCGGCAAGCATACTTTCCGATTTGACGAACTACACTTCCATTGTACTCGGGCCGGAAATATTCGAGACGAAATTGAAGCAGCTGCAAATTGTTCCTTTATCCGAACAATCAGCTATAGCCATCCTCGTCACGGACACCGGCCATGTGGAGCACAGAGCTTTCAACGTTCCATCCGAAATCTCTGGTGCCGATCTGGAGAAGATGATGAATATCCTGAACAGTCGGCTGCAGGGTGTACCGTTAGTGAAGCTTCATGAGAAGCTTTTCACAGAGATTGATGAACTGATCCGTAAACACACTTCCCAGCATGAGGAAGCTTTCACTTATTTGAGGGCTGCCCTTATTGACGATCATCCGTCCAAATTGTATATCGGAGGGAAGACCAATATTCTCATGCAGCCTGAATTCAGGGATCTGGATAAAGTCCGCTCTCTTTATGCCACTATGGAAAAAGAGGCAGAAATGGCAGATCTCCTCCGTTCTGATCCAGAGGGCATCCATGTGAGAATCGGACAGGAAAATCCTTTTGACAGCATGCAAAACTGCAGTTTGATTACAGCAAGTTATCATTTGGGAAATGATCAAGTAGGAACGATTGCACTGCTAGGTCCTACGCGTATGGAGTATAATCGAATGTTTTCCCTTATGAACGTGTTATCCAAGCATATGACCAGGACCTTCCGCGATTGGTATTGAATCGTGTGAGAAAACTTCAGATGGGTGCATGATTCCCATCGCTTCTTTTTGTCTAATGCTTTTTTATGGATAGGAATTCATGTTATAGTCAGTAACGGCTAATGGAAAGTAGGAGGTGGAAGTCATGGAAGAGAACAAACAGGAAATCATTGATGACAAAGAATTAGAAAACGAACAAGATGCAGACCAGGAAGTTGTAGAAGAAAGCAACGACGAGCTGGAACAACTGCGACAGGAGAAAGAAGAAATTAATAATCGTCTGCTTCGTCTGCAGGCAGATTATGATAATTTCCGCCGCCGTACTCAGAAAGAGAAAGAAGCGGATCGGAAATATAGATCCCAAAGCTTGGTGGAAGAGTTGATTCCGGCATTGGATAACTTTGAACGTGCCTTGGCGGTTCAAGTAGACGGAGATTCTGCCAAAAACTTCTCTGAGGGTATGAAGATGGTGTATAACCAGTTCAAGACTGCTTTGGAGAAAGAAGGGGTGGAAGCAATCCCTGCCGAAGGAGAAGAATTCGATCCTCACTTGCACCAGGCTATCATGCAGGTGGAAGATGAAAACTACGAATCCAATGTCGTAGTAGAAGAGTTGCAAAAAGGTTATCGCTTGAAAGACAGGGTTATTCGCCCGTCTATGGTTAAAGTAAATCAATAATATTAGAAGAGTATGTTAAAGGAGGACACAAACCAATGGGTAAGATCATCGGTATTGATTTAGGTACAACAAACTCTTGTGTTGCAGTTATGGAAGGTGGAGAAGCGAAAGTTATTCCCAACCCGGAAGGAAACCGCACGACTCCATCCGCTGTAGCCTTCAAAAATGGGGAACGTCAAGTAGGGGAAGTCGCTAAGCGTCAAGCGATCACAAACCCGAATACAATCCTTTCTGTGAAACGTTACATGGGTACAGACCACAAAGTTGAAGTAGAAGGCAAAGAGTACACACCACAGGAAGTGTCTGCCATCATCCTTCAATATATCAAGAGCTATGCAGAGGACTATCTTGGAGAAACAGTGGATAAAGCTGTTATCACTGTTCCAGCATACTTCAACGATGCAGAGCGTCAGGCAACGAAGGATGCAGGGAAGATCGCAGGACTTCAGGTAGAGCGTATTATTAACGAGCCTACGGCCGCAGCACTTGCTTACGGCATTGACAAAGAGAATGAAGATCAAACAATTCTTGTATACGACCTTGGTGGCGGTACATTCGACGTCTCTATCCTTGATATCGGTGAAGGTACCTTTGAAGTAGTTTCTACTGCCGGAGATAACCGCCTTGGCGGAGATGACTTCGACCAGGTTATCATCGATCACATGGTAGCTGAATTCAAGAAAGAGAACGGCATTGATTTGTCTCAAGATAAAATGGCGAAACAACGCCTGAAAGATGCAGCAGAAAAAGCGAAAAAAGACCTTTCTGGTGTAGCTCAGACGCAGATTTCCCTTCCGTTTATTACGGCTGGCGAAGCTGGTCCACTTCACTTGGAAATGAACTTGACTCGTGCAAAATTCGAAGAGCTTGCATCTGACCTTGTAGAACGCTCTATGAAGCCGACTCGTCAAGCGATGAAAGATGCCGGTATGAGCGCAAGCGAAATCGATAAAGTTATTCTTGTCGGTGGTTCCACACGTATTCCTGCTGTACAGGAAGCCATTAAGAAAGAAATCGGTAAAGAACCGTCTAAAGGTGTTAACCCTGATGAGGTAGTTGCGCTGGGTGCATCCATCCAAGGCGGCGTATTGCAGGGAGATGTTAAAGACGTTGTTCTTCTTGACGTGACACCACTTTCCCTGGGTATTGAAACAATGGGCGGAGTAACAACGAAATTGATCGAAAGAAATACGACGATTCCGACAAGCCACTCCCAGGTGTTCTCTACTGCTGCAGATAATCAGACAGCGGTTGATATTCATGTCCTTCAAGGGGAACGTGAAATGGCTCAGGATAACAAAACACTCGGCCGTTTCCAATTGACGGATATCCCGCCTGCACCACGTGGTGTTCCGCAAATCGAAGTTAGCTTTGATATCGATGCGAACGGTATTGTAAACGTGCGTGCGAAAGATATGGGTACCAATAAAGAGCAATCCATCACGATTAAATCTTCTTCAGGCCTTTCTGATGAAGAAGTAGAAGATATGGTACGTCAAGCGGAAGAAAACGCCGAAGAAGATAAGAAGAAGCGGGAAGCTATCGAACTTCGTAACGAAGCAGACCAGCTAATCTTCACAACAGATAAGACTATCAAAGATCTTGGCGAGCAGGTAAGTGAAGAAGATAAGCAAAAAGCGGAAGCAGCGAAAGAAGAACTTCAAACGGCGCTTCAAGGAGAAGATCTTGAAGTGATCAAAGAGAAGAAAGAAGCTCTTCAAGAGCACGTACAGGCTCTTTCTGTAAAACTTTATGAGCAGGCGCAGCAGCAGGCTCAAGAAGCGCAGGGTGCTTCTGGAGATGATGATGTCGTTGATGCAGATTACGAAGAAGTCAACGAAGACGATAAAAAGTAAGAGAAGGTAGAATTCAAAAGTCAAAGTCAGGTTCTTCTTGACTTTGGCTTTTTTCTTGAAGAGGAAGGACGATGGTTTCGGCAAGAGAACCATTTGCCTGCCTCCTTCTTCAATGTTAATATAAACGTTATGTAATAGCGTCCGGGAGAGTGATCGACAAGTGAGTAAACGTGACTATTATGAGGTTCTAGGAGTTTCCAAAGACGCCTCCAAGGAAGAAATCAAGAAAGCTTATCGTAAACTGGCACGTAAGTATCACCCTGATGTCAGTCAGGAAGAAAATGCATCAGATAAGTTCAAGGAAGCGAAAGAAGCCTACGAAACGCTGAGTGATCAACAGAAACGTGCACAATACGATCAATTCGGCCATGCCGGTCCAAATCAGGGCGGCTTTGGTGGTTTCGGCGGCGGAGGAGAAGACTTCGGCGGCTTCGGTGACATCTTTGACATGTTCTTCGGCGGCGGCGGTCGTCGTCGTGACCCGAACGCTCCGCAAAAAGGTCAGGACCTTCAATACACGATGACCCTGCAATTTGAAGAAGCGATTTTTGGTAAAAGTGCAGATATTCAAATTCCGACGGAAGAAGAATGTGATACCTGCGACGGTTCCGGTGCGAAGCCCGGCACGAGTCCTGAAACCTGCCCGCATTGTCAAGGAAGCGGTCAAATTAACCAGGAGCAGAATACACCATTCGGCCGTGTCGTGAATCGCCGCGTCTGCCATCACTGCCAGGGGACTGGTAACCTTGTCAAAGAAAAATGCCAGACCTGCGGTGGCGATGGTCGTGTGAAGAAACGCAGAACCATCCACATCGACATTCCTGCCGGCATTGACGATGGTCAGCAGATCCGCGTTCAGGGCAAAGGCGAAGACGGTGTCAATGGAGGACCGGCAGGAGACTTGTTCGTCGTTATCCGTGTCCAGCAGCACGAGTTCTTCCGCAGAGACGGCGATCACATTTTCTGTGAAATTCCGCTCACGTATGCACAGGCGGCACTTGGCGATGAAATCGAAGTTCCGACTGTTCACGGCAATGTGAAGCTGAAAGTGCCTGCGGGTACACAAACGGGAAAAACCTTCCGCTTAAAGGAAAAAGGGTCTCCGAATGTTCATGGCCGTGGTCATGGCGACCAGCATGTCAAGATGAAAGTGATCACACCGAAGAACCTGACAGAGCGTCAAAAGGAACTGTTGCGTGAATTCAATGATATTAGTGGAAATGAAGCGACAGAAGAGCAGCATGGAAATTTCTTCGAGCGTATGAAGCGCGCGTTTAAAGGAGAATAACAGATGTACGTGTCTGTACGAAAAGGTCTAAAGGGTCTTCTGACAGGATTTCCCTGTCCTGTCGTACAGGCACTTTTTGTATGAGAAGAATTCAATATAATGAAAAGGGTGGGAACCTATGAAGTGGTCTGAAGTCTGTATCCATACGACCAGTGAAGCAGTTGAACCGGTATCGAATATTCTCCATGAGTCTGGAGCGAGCGGAGTCGTCATCGAAGATCCGGAAGATATGAAACGATATAAGACTAAGCTTGGAGAAATCTATGAGCTTAATCCGGATGACTATCCGAAAGATGGAGTATATGTCAAAGCTTATATGCCGATGACTAGTTTTCTTGGGGAAACCGTGGACGGCATTAAACGTTCGGTTAACAACCTAACCGAATTCGGTATCGATATCGGGAGAAATGAAGTCACGATCCAAGAGGTACATGAAGAAGATTGGGCAACATCGTGGAAGAAATATTATAAACCGGTGAAGATTTCCGAGAAAATTACCATTATCCCTACGTGGGAGGACTACACGCCGGTATCCAGTGACGAAATCATTATTGAAATGGATCCAGGAATGGCATTCGGTACGGGGACTCACCCAACGACGGTTCTCAGCATTCAGGCACTGGAACAGTACCTTGTTCCGGGAGACAACGTGATCGATGTAGGAGCAGGGTCCGGCATTTTAAGCGTAGCATCCATTATGCTGGGAGCGGAACACGCGTATGCTTACGATTTGGACGACGTTGCTGTGTCCAGCTCAAAAAATAATGCCGCTCTAAATAAGGTCGATGATAAAGTGACGGTTCAGGTCAATGATCTTCTTCAAGGGGTGGATTGGGAAGCGGATCTGATCGTTTCCAACATCCTTGCTGAAATCATTGTTAAGTTTACTGATGACGCGTATAA
Source organism: Bacillus sp. SB49 (assembly GCF_000469135.2). Taxonomy (NCBI): domain Bacteria; kingdom Bacillati; phylum Bacillota; class Bacilli; order Caryophanales; family Bacillaceae; genus Bacillus; species Bacillus sp. SB49. Next base: position 2,310,732 of record NZ_CP048117.1, on the reverse strand, counting down.
CGTGGTGAAACCGGGCGGCTATTTCATCACATGTGGTATTATTTCAGCCAGAAAAGAAATGGTCAGAGATCGTCTGGTGGAATCTGGTTTTGAGATCGTCGAAACAAACATGATGGAAGACTGGGTCAGCATTATTGCACGAAAACCGGAGTGATGGACGATGCAGCGATATTTCATTGATCGAGAACAGTGGCGGGATAGCCATATCACCATAGTTGGTAATGACGTACATCATATAACGCGTGTGATGAGAATGGGAACCGGTGATGAAATCATAGCCATCCATCCCGATAAGGGACCGGCTCTTTGTAAAATTACGGATATATCGGAGGACACCGTTGTATGTAAGTTTGGTGAATGGCGGAAGGAAGACAGGGAACTTCCGGTACAGGTGACGATCGTGTCCGCAATCGGCAAAGGCGACAAGCTTGAGCAAGTTGTTCAGAAAGGAACGGAGCTCGGTGCCCATGCCTTCATCCCGTTTAAAGCGGAGCGTTGTGTCGCGAAATGGGAGAATAAAAAAGTGGATAAAAAAATCAACAGGCTCGAGAAAATCGCTAAGGAAGCGGCGGAGCAGTCAGAGCGGTCTCACGTCCCTGACATTTATCCACCCGTATCATTATCAGAATTAAGAACCAGAAAAAAAGCTTTCGACCGGTGCTTTTTTGCATACGCAGACGAGGCAAGAAGAGGAAGTTCGTATGCACTGCACACACGATTGGCAGAAGCATCTCCGGGAGAGAAGGTTCTCGTGGTCTTTGGTCCCGAGGGCGGCTTTTCTGACCAGGAAGTGCAGACGCTGGATGGGGATGGATTTTTATCTATCCGCTTAGGACCCCGGATCCTTCGTATGGAGACAGCCCCTCTTTACTTCTTGTCCAGTATTTCTTTTCTGTTCGAGGAACAGGAATAAGTGTGCGGTTTTTATATTTGAATCGCTTTCATGCTGTGCTACAATAAGATGTACGAACAACTAAACCGTGAAAGGACGAATCATCCATGGAACAAAACTTAGCTAAAATGATAGACCACACGCAACTGAAGCCGGATACACCAAAAGAAAAAATCACTCAGATTTGTGAAGAAGCGAAAGAGAACCATTTCGCTTCTGTTTGTGTAAACCCACACTGGGTCGAGTATTGCTATAGTCTGTTGAAGGATACAGATGTGAAGGTTTGTACCGTTATTGGTTTCCCGCTTGGAGCCACTTCGAAAGAAACGAAAGCTTTTGAAACGAAGCAGGCAATCGAGAACGGTGCTACAGAAGTGGACATGGTTATTAACATCGGAGAGCTTAAATCAGGGAACAGTGCTCTTGTACAGGAAGATATCGAAGCTGTCGTTAACGCTGCCAAAGATCAAGCTCTTGTAAAAGTTATTATTGAAACATCTCTTCTTACAGACGAAGAAAAAGTAACGGCATGCAAACTTGCCAAAGCAGCAGAGGCTGATTATGTTAAAACATCAACAGGTTTCTCCGGCGGCGGTGCAACGGTTGAAGATATCAGCCTGATGCGCAAAACCGTAGGCCCGGAAATGGGTGTCAAAGCATCCGGCGGTGTCCGCGACTATGATGGAGCAAAAGCGATGATTGAAGCGGGTGCGACCCGGATCGGTGCAAGTGCCGGGATTTCCATCATTAATGGAGGACAGGGTACCTCTGATTACTAATCAAGGATTAGCAGCTGGTTAACGTGGAAGAAAACGGTAATAAAGATCGGTTATTCCGCAAAAAAAGTTGACCATATGTGCTCCTTATAATATAATTGTCAAAGGTATGGGGGGTTCCCATACAAGAGAAACAGTTTTGTTTGCTTCGGAGGGAGGGAAATTAGCATGTCAAAAACAACTCGCGTTCGTAAAAACGAGTCTCTTGAAGATGCTCTTCGTCGCTTTAAGCGTGATGTATCAAAAAGTGGTACATTAGCGGAATATCGTAAGCGTGAATATTACGATAAGCCTAGCGTACGCCGTAAGAAAAAGTCTGAGGCGGCTAGAAAGCGTAAGTAATTGTAGAGGGTGTTGAAGAGATGACTATTACAGACCGTCTAGCCCAGGATATGAAAACGGCCATGAAGGCACGTGACAAGGAACGTTTGTCAACGATCCGCATGGTCAGAGCTTCTATGCAGAATGAAGCGATTAAACTGGGGAAAGACTCATTATCTGAAGAAGAAGAATTGACTGTTTTAACCCGTGAGGTAAAACAGAGAAATGATTCCCTCCATGAATTCAGAGAAGCTGGACGTGAAGATCTTGTAGAAGGACTCGAACGTGAACTTGAGATTTTACAAGTATATATGCCGAAACAGCTGACAGATGAAGAACTCAAGCAAATCGTTGATGAAGCGATTGCGGAAGTAGGAGCTGCTTCCAAGAGTGACATGGGTAAAGTCATGAGCGCCGTCATGCCTAAAGTTAAGGGCAAGGCCGACGGAACCAAGGTCAATAAACTCGTTCTTCAGCAATTATCTTAAACAATATAAAGGCCTCTCTTATTAAGTAAGAGAGGCCTTTTTATATTTTTGAAACCTGAAACCGCATTCGTTCGTATAGGAATGGTACGATGGGAAAACTATCTGGAGGGAGGTGATGGAGGAATGAAGAAATCGGTTCGCGTTTCGCTCTATGCGGCAATCCTTATCTTCGCCTTATACTTAGCAATCAGTCCTGGAGATATCATAACTCAAGCAGATGGTGAAGGAGAGACTGTATATATCGTTCCTGTAAGGGATACGGTGGAAAGGGGAATGGCGGCCTTTCTTGAAAGGGTAACGTCTGATGCCGAGGAAAACGGTGTCGACCACATCATTTTTGAAATTGATACTCCCGGCGGAAGGGTAGATGCGGCCGGTGACATCGGCGAGATCTTTCAGGATCTCGACATTCCCAACACAGCATTTGTCACAAGCAGAGCGTATTCAGCCGGTTCTTATATAGCATTGAATGCAGATACTATATACATGAAACCACAGGCGACGATGGGAGCTTCCGGAGTAATCAATTCTGATGGGACAGCGGCCGACAAAAAAGCACAGTCTGCCTGGATTTCAGCTATGGTGGCAGCCGCTGAAGCGAATGGAAGAGATCCACAGTACGCAAGAGCCATGGCGGATAGTAATGTAGACCTCCCCGACTATGGTGCGCCGGAAGGAGAATTCCTCACGTTAGGTCCGAAAGAAGCAGAGGAAGTCGGTTATGCAGAAGGAATCGTAGAAGATCGTAATGAACTGTTGAGTGCGCTTGGTTTATCGGATGCAGAGATAGTTGAAGAGAACCCAACGCTTTCAGAGAACGTGGCCAGATTTTTAACGGATCCTGTCGTCATTCCGATCTTGCTTTCAATCGCAAGTATAGGGCTTGTAGTGGAGCTTTATTCACCTGGTTTCGGTATACCTGGAATTATGGGAGCGTTGGCACTCGTCCTGTTCTTCTACGGACATATTGTCGCAGGACTTGCGGGATATGAGGCGATCATTCTGTTGATTCTTGGTGTAGGCCTGGTGATAGCGGAGTTGTTCCTTCCGGGAGGGATAGCCGGGGTGATTGGGGTTGTAGCTATTGTCGCCGCCCTTATGATGTCCTCCGCGGATATGGGGCACATGGCGATGAGTATCGGAATAGCTCTGATTGTTACCATTATCGTGTCCGTCATTCTTTTCAAGACGATCGGACTCGAAAAGGGATTTTTCCGCCACATTATTTTAAATGACTCCACCTCCAGTGATAAAGGATACGTGTCGTCGGTAAGCAGGCTGGAGCTTATAGGTTTGGAAGGAAGCGCCATCACCCCGCTTCGCCCATCCGGAACCGCTGATTTTGATGGAGAAAGGCTTGATGTAGTCACAGAAGGCGGTTTCATCGGAATAGGAGAAAAAGTGAAAGTTGTGAAGACAGAAGGGTCCAGAATAGTTGTCAGGGCCTTAAAAACAGACGAATAAGAGGAGGAAGTATTTTGACACTTCAGGAATTAATGCCGTTAATTATCATCGGTATCATTATTATCGTATTAGCAGTTCTGTTCACGTTTATACCCGTTATGCTGTGGATCAGTGCCTTGGCTGCGGGAGTGAAGATCAATATCTTTACACTGGTAGGTATGCGTTTGAGAAGGGTTATTCCATCCAGAGTCATTAACCCGTTGATCAAGGCCCACAAAGCGGGGGTAAACGTCGATACAAACCAGTTGGAGAGTCACTACTTGGCGGGAGGTAACGTAGACCGCGTTGTTAATGCCTTGATTGCAGCGCAGCGTGCAAATATCGAACTAAGCTTCGAGCGTTGTGCGGCCATTGATCTTGCCGGCCGTGATGTACTGGAAGCTGTGCAGATGAGTGTTAACCCTAAAGTTATTGAAACGCCGTTTATCGCCGGTGTAGCGATGGATGGGATTGAAGTGAAAGCGAAGGCGCGGATTACTGTGCGTGCCAACATCGACCGCCTCGTCGGTGGTGCAGGGGAAGATACCGTTATTGCCCGTGTAGGTGAAGGTATCGTCTCTACTATCGGTTCCAGCTCCAGTCATGGTCAAGTGCTGGAGAATCCGGATCGTATTTCGCAGAATGTTTTAGGCAAAGGGTTGGACGCGGGGACTGCATTTGAAATTCTATCGATTGATATTGCAGACATTGATATCGGGAAGAACATCGGTGCCATCCTTCAAACCGATCAGGCGGAAGCAGATAAAAACATTGCCCAGGCGAAAGCGGAAGAACGCCGCGCTATGGCAATTGCCCAGGAACAAGAAATGCGCGCCCGTGTTCAAGAAATGCAGGCGAAGGTTGTTGAAGCAGAGGCGGAAGTTCCACAAGCCCTTGCTGCGGCTCTCCGTTCAGGAAAAATGGGTGTGATGGATTATATGAACTATCAGAATATCAATGCCGACACAGATATGAGGAATACACTCGGCAAAGGATCTGACGAAGATTCCGAAGGTGAAGATAAATAATCCAATGATGGACGAAAAGGAGAATGGATATGGGAGATCTTCTTGATCTGATATTCAGTAACTTCCTCGTCGTCGCTGCAATCATCGGTGGAATCATCAGCTTTTTCAGTGGAGCAGGGAAGAAAGAGCAGCAGGCAGATAAACCAGCCCGGCCGATGCCGTCTTCCAGCCCGGCTCCTGAGAAGGTGCCGGAACAGAAGGTGGAAGCAGACAAGACGAGTGGAGAAGATCGTCTGAAGCGTTACTATGAAGAGAAACAGCAGCGCTTGAATGAAGTGCAGCAATCCAGAGAGAGAATGCGCGGGTCGGAGCGACGGTCGTCCGGTCCCGGCCCCCAGGTGGAAGTAACTTCTGCGCAGTCAGCAGGAACAGGGCGCAGAGAAGTTAGTGTTGCAAATCCGAAGAGCTGGAATAAAAAGAAGCTTGCGGAAGGAATTTTGATGGCGGAGGTGCTTGGTCCTCCCCGGGCACACAAGCCCCATTCCTCTCATCCGCGAAAAAGATAACCGAAACGCACGAATTGTAGTGATACAATTCGTGCGTTTTTCGTATAAATAAAGAGAGAGGAGGGCGGGCGCATGTCAAAATGGCAGCAGCATATCCGTACATGGATCGGTCGTTACTTTGATTTACCTTCTGATGTCATGCTGGATTTGCCAAGGATCACGACGATCGGCTCGATTCATTTGTACATAGAGAATCATACAGGCCTCCTGCATTTCTCGGATCATGAGATCAGGATTCAATATAAAAAGGGGCAGGTTCGCATTTTAGGTAAGGACCTTGGCGTGAAAATGATGTTGAAGGAAGAGCTGCTACTGGAAGGAGAACTGCAGTCGGTGGAATTCTTGCCTGACTCGGCCGGGGGGGTGAAAACTTGAGGAACCAGCGTGACTTTTTTCATGGCAGGATGATGGTGGAAGTTCAGGGGGCATTAATGGAGCCGTTTCTGCAGGCGTGTGTTAAACGCGGGTGCCATATATCGGATATGAAGCGCACGGAGGAGGGGAAGGTCCTCCTTACGATCCGGTTGAAAGACTGGCAGATACTTCGTCAATTACGGAAAAAGTATCGATGTAAAATATCTATTAAAGGTGGAAACGGGCTGCCGTTTTTTATTAATCAAATGCTGGGGCGGTTGTATTTAGTCTTCGCCTTCCTTGCTGCAGTCGTCGTCATATTTCTCCTCGCTAACACCCTTTGGTCCATCAAAGTGGACGGGCTGACGCCGGAATTAGAAGCGGATGTGGAGACACATTTGAAGGATTATGGAATCAAGCCGGGTAAGTTGACCATCGGGATGAGTGATCCGATCGAGATTCAGCAGAAGCTGCTTGATGATGTACCTGATCTGCTTTGGATAGGGGTCAAGAAGCAGGGGACGAGTTATCACCTTTATGGTGTGGAGAAAACTCGCTATGATACGAAAATGGACAACCGTCCCTCAAACCTGGTTGCTGCAAAGAAAGGGATGATAGTGGAGACGTTTATTAAGAAAGGCCGTCCACTTGTTTCCGTGTACGACGTCGTTAAAAAAGGACAAGTGCTGGCGACCGGAAAACTTGTAGAAGACAAAGAAACTGTCATTCATTCGGACGGGGAAGTAATTGCAGAGACATGGTATAAAGTGGAGCAGAACCTGCCTATGAAACAGGTGCTGACGCTTACAGACGGTCAAGTGGAGTCGGAGTATCACTTCCGCCTTGGGGAGTGGGAAGTTCCCTTCTGGGGATGGTGGAAAGGGGAGGACGGAAATTTTCGAGAAGAGAACCACAGGGATGGCTGGGACTTGTTCGGTTGGGAAAGTCCGTTTGGAATGAAGACGACGGATCACTATTCTATTGACCCGAAAGCATATGCGTCCTCAAGGGATGAGTTAGAGAAACTGGGTCTTGCATCGGGAAGACGAAGCTTGCAGCAGGAGATCCCTAAAGATGCAGAAATCAAGGAGGAAAAAGTTTTGCACCTGGGTGAGGAGCATGGTAAAGTAAAATTAATCCTATTGTATAAAGTACATGAAAATATTGCAGTCACAAAGTATTTAAGCCAAGGAGATTGAGTATGCCAGAAGACTTGAAGAACATGGACATTCAATTAGATAATACGACAGAAGCATTAGCTCTGTTCGGTACAGAAGACCGCAATTTAAAACAGATTGAAGAGCAGTTGAAAGTGACGATCATCACCCGTGGGGAGAAAGTACGTGTGTCCGGCCCGGCTGAGCATGTGAAGATGGTAGAGGACATCCTGATGAGTGTACTCGCTATTATCAGAAAGGGACTGACTGTAACAGAACGTGATATTGTCTACGCGGTGGAACTTGCTAAAAAAGGGAAAATAAATCAATTTGAAGCATTATATGAAGATGAGATCACCAAAAACGCCAAAGGTAAGTCGATCCGTGTTAAGACGCTCGGGCAGCGGAATTATATTGCTGCTATTAAGAAGAACGACCTAGTCTTCGGTATCGGGCCTGCGGGAACAGGTAAGACGTATTTGGCTGTCGTCATGGCGGTAAATGCACTGAAGAACGGAGATGTTAAACGGATTGTCCTGACAAGGCCAGCGGTTGAAGCAGGCGAAAGTTTAGGTTTCCTGCCTGGAGACCTGAAGGAAAAGGTAGACCCGTATCTTCGTCCGCTATACGACTCCCTGCACGATGTGTTCGGTGCCGAGCACACGGCGAGGCTCATTGATAGAGGAACGATTGAAATTGCCCCTCTGGCCTACATGCGCGGGCGGACTCTGGATGACGCTTTCGCAATTTTGGATGAAGCACAGAACACGACACCTGAACAAATGAAAATGTTTTTGACTCGACTAGGATTCGGATCCAAGATGATCATAACGGGTGATATCACCCAAGTCGATCTTCCTAAAGGCGTGAAGTCCGGACTAAGAGTGGCGGAAGAACGCTTAGGGAAAGTGAAAGGCTCGGCATTCATCCACCTGGAGCAATCCGATGTAGTCAGACACCCGCTCGTTCAACGGATCATAGATGCGTACGAAAGGGAAGACAAATAAGGCCCTGAGAAAAGGGTCTTATTTTCTGTTCTGCAAGGAAAATTATGTAAGGGAGTGGCGTGATGTTCGATAGGATGCGTGAAAGATTCTTTAAGGGCGAATGGCGTACATCGAAGCCGATCATCGGATTGTTGGCCTTGGTCGTTGCAGCCTTTTTCTTTATACTGGCGATACCGAACATACAGACTCAGACCTATAATTTGGAGAAATACGGAACGGCCCCGGAGACGATCCGGTCCCCGATTACGATCGAAAACGAACAGAAAACGGACCAGCAGATAAGGGAAGTCACGAGAGCGGTAGATGACCGCTACACGGTTTCTGAGGATATAACGGAAGAGCGGATATCCATGATCGAAGAAATTTTTGATGTAGTGGAAGAAACGGGCGCTGAAGGAGACGATGCCGCTGGGAAGGAAGAGCAGCTTAGGAAAGTGCAGGCTCTTCTTTCTGATGAAATTACTTCAGAGCTTCCGACGGAGATTTTTCTGCCGCTGCTACAGGCAGACAAAGAGGAAAGGGAAACGGCGAAACAATTTCTTATCCCCTCCGTACATACTGCTTTAGAAGATGGAATCCGTGCGGAAGATCTGCCGGATGCCGAGCGGAACATTCATCTCAAAGCAGAATACTCCAGCGTGCCTGCTTCTTTAAAGCAAGTGGTTTCCGACATTGCAGCGTTTGGGCTCGTGGAAAATTCGCTTTACGATCCGAGGAGGACGGAAGAAGCAATTAAGTCAGCAGCCTCCCAGGTCGAACCCATCATGATCCGTGCAGGGGAGGTGCTGGTCCAAAAAGGGTCAACCATTACCAATGATATTTACGAAGACCTTCGTTTAACGGGTGTGTTGAAAGAGCAGAGAAACCTTTTGCCGTTTTTGGGACTGGCATGTTTTGCGCTTCTTTTGGGGACGATTATGTATATGGAAAGTTTTCGTGCTGTGCATCATTACGGCCTTTCACTAAGTCATCTGGCGATTACGGCGCTCATATCCATCTTTATGGTTTTTTTGATGAAGATGATCAGTCTTTATGATAGTATGGATCAGCCTATCTTTTATTTAGTTCCGGCAGCGACAGGGGCGGTGTTGATCAAAGTCCTTTGTCGGGAGAGACTGGCTCTTGTTATGGCGATCCTCTATGCGCTTATGGGCTGTGTATTGTTCAACGGACAATTGTCCGGTACGCTGAATGCTGCTGCCGGTATGTACCTGCTCTTATCCCAGTTGGCCGGTATCTTCTTTCTTACAAGGAAGAAAGAAAGGTTGTCCATCGTGAAGGCGAGTGCCGGTGTTGCTATCACCAATATATGTACCATCTTGTTCTTCCTATTCATTTCTTTTGAGAAATACACCTGGTCGGAAGTGCTCCTTTATTGCGGGTACGGCTTTGCTGCTGCCATGATTGCGGCGGTTCTTACCCTTGGTCTCCTTCCTTTCTTCGAGACAGGTTTCGGTATACTGTCCGACCAGAAACTGTTAGCCTTGGCAAGTCCCAATCACCCGGTCCTGCGGAAAATATTGATAGAAGCACCCGGGACGTACCATCACAGTGTTATGGTCGCTAACTTAAGTGAAGCGGCATGCGAGTCTATTGGTGCCAACGGACTTTTGGCAAGAGTAGCTGCTTATTATCATGATTTAGGAAAAACGGTAAAACCGCACTTTTTTATCGAGAATCAAATGGGGATGAAGAACCCTCATGATTATATGGAACCGGAAGAGAGTGCCGAAATCATTATCGATCACCCTTATGCAGGAGCGGCCATGCTGGAAAAGGAAAACTTTCCGCCCGAGATTATTGCAATTGCGGAACAGCATCACGGAACGACTCTGCTCAAATATTTCTTCCATAAGGCACAGGAACGTAGAGAGAGCGTGAAGGAGGAAGAGTTCCGTTACCCGGGGCCCAAACCTCAAACAAAAGAAGCTGCGATTATCAATATCTGCGATTCCGTTGAGGCTGCTGTTCGTTCTTTGGACCATCCGACAGCAGATAAAATTCGCTCCATCGTCCGCTCCATTATGGAAAGCCGCTTGCTTGATGGGCAGTTAGACGACAGCCATTTGACGTTTAATGACCTTAAGAAGTTGGAATATGCCATATGTGAGACGCTTCAAGGGATCTACCATTCAAGAATTGAATATCCGGATACGAAACAATTAGTCAGGGAGGCTAAATAATGATTACCATTGATTTTCATGATGAAACGAATTCCGTCGACGAAGCGTTCGTTGACTTGATCCACCGCATCATTAGTTTTGCAGGAGAGAAAGAGGGAATTGAAGCGGAAGCAGAAGTGTCTGTTAGTTTCGTGGATGATAAAGAAATTCAGGAGATTAACCGAAATTACCGACAAAAAGATACACCGACGGATGTGATTTCCTTCGCTATGCAGGAATTGGGAGAAGGAGAAGAAGAAGTGAACGTGCTGGATGAGAATATGCCGATGATTCTCGGAGACATCATTATTTCTGTTGATACAGCGAAGATGCAGGCGGAAGAATATGGGCATTCCCTTGAAAGAGAGCTCGGTTTCCTTGCTTTGCACGGTTTCCTGCATCTCCTGGGATATGACCATATGAATACTGAGGATGAGAAGAAGATGTTTGGCCGTCAAGAGGAAATCCTCCATGAGTTCGGACTCGAAAGGTCGTAAAAAGAAACGGGGAATTGGATTTCGATATGCTTGGCACGGTCTTGTTCGTGTCATAAACTCTGAGCGAAACTTTCGAATCCATCTCTCCGTCGCTTCCATCGTATGTATCGCGGGTGCTGTGCTCTCGATTTCCGCTTTGGAATGGGCGGTTGTTGTGGGGATCATCGCTCTTGTAATGACACTGGAGATGGTGAACTCCGCGATTGAACGGATCCTGGATCATCTAGCTCCAGAGCGGCATCCTGCGGTGGGGGAAGTTAAAGATATAGCGGCAGGTGCGGTGCTCGTCGCGAGCGCCGGATCGATCGTGATCGGATTGATCATTTTCCTGCCGAAACTCATTCCGTTGCTCTAACTTCATGAAAGTATGGGCAATGTATAGTAGAATATAGAGAGTAACGTTTAAGTAATTATTGGAGGAACAGCTATGACAGACAATTTCAAGTCCGGTTTCATCACGATCGTAGGTCGTCCGAATGTCGGGAAATCGACATTTATGAACCGCGTCATCGGGGAAAAAATCGCAATTATGAGTGATAAGCCGCAAACAACGAGAAACAAAATTCAAGGGGTCTATACAGATAAAGAAGCACAAATGATATTTATTGATACACCCGGTATCCATAAGCCGAAGCACCGCCTCGGGGACTATATGGTCAATGTTGCTGAGAATACGCTGAATGAAGTGGATGCCGTCTTGTTTATGATCAATGCGGAGGAAGGATACGGCCGGGGAGACCAATTCATCATTGATCGTCTCCAACGCGTCGACCAACCGGTATTTCTGATCATCAATAAGATTGATAAGGTGCATCCGGATGAATTGCTCCCTTTAATTGAGCAGTATAAAGGAATGTTCGACTTTGAAGAAATCATTCCTATTTCCGCCCTTGAGGGAAACAATGTGAACCACCTTGTCTCCGTCCTGAAGAATCATCTTCCGGAAGGTCCTCAGTTTTATCCGGAAGATCAAATCACCGATCACCCGGAGCGCTTTGTTATCAGTGAATTCATCAGGGAAAAAGTACTGCATCTGACAAGAGAGGAAGTTCCGCACTCCATCGCGGTGGTTATCGAGGGAATTGAAAAGCGGAAAAACTCTAATGCCGTTTATATCCAGGCTGCCATCATTGTAGAGCGGAAATCACAGAAAGGCATCATCATCGGCAAGCAGGGCAGTATGTTGAAGGAAGTCGGAAAGCGTGCCCGGAAGGATATTGAAGCGCTGCTTGGCAGTAAGGTGTTCCTGGAGCTTTGGGTCAAGGTGCAGAAAGACTGGCGCAACAAGCAGATCCAGCTCAGCGATTTCGGCTATCGGGAAGACGAATATTGATACTTGGAAAAAATTAAGCCTTATGGTTTCAAGGAGAAGAACGCATTCTAATATTGTGTATTTGTTTAACAATGATATGAAAGGCGGTGTTTCTTGTGCGCGACAAACTTTCATGGAATGTTTTCAGTATGACTGGAAGCGTGGAGACGTATTTGTTAATGAAAGAGTTGGAGTCTCAAGATCAACAGTCTGAAGAGAAACATGCTTCTTCTCCTGAATTTTTATCAACAGATGAGTGGAGACACTAACGAAGCAGGTGAGCCATTTGTTAGACAAAGTGGAAGGCTTGGTCATCCGGACGAACGATTACGGGGAGACTCATAAGGTCGTAACCCTGATGACTAGAGAAAAAGGTAAAATTGCTGTGATGGCGCGCGGGGCTAAAAAGCCGAAAAGCCGGATGTCATCGGTGACGCAGCCTTTCATCCATGGGATGTACCTCATTCATTCGGGGTCCGGATTAGGTTCTATGAGTCAGGGCGAAATGCTCTCTTCGCTGCGATCGATCCGCGAAGATATCGTTAAAACAGCGTACGCTTCTTATATTGCTGAATTGACGGACAAACTCATGGAAGAAAAACAGCCGGATCCTTTTCTTTTTGAACAGCTCCTGCAGACACTGTCCTGGATGAACGAAGGCAAGGATCCGAACATCCTTTCGATGATGTACGAACTGAAGATGTTCAAGAAAGCGGGCTTTGCTCCGGTCGTGGATCAGTGTATTCACTGCGGCAGTCAGGAAGGACCGTTCTCTTTCTCCATCGTGGAAGGAGGCGTCTTGTGCTTTCGTTGTAAAGGGCGCGATCCGGAAGCCTATGGACTGCCGGAACCGCTGCCGAAGCTGTTGCGTGTATTTCTACATATGGATGTCAAGCGTTTGGGTACCATCACGATGAAGGAAGAAAATAAGAAACTGCTCAGGCAGTTGATGGATGATTATTACGAACGATACGGCGGTTATTTTTTGAAATCAAAAAAGTTCCTCAGACAGCTTGATCAGTTCTCCTGATGTTATTTGACAGACATCAGTCAGTAGAGTATGATTTGAATACAAAATATCGTTTTGCGTTGAAGGAAAGTAGTAGCTGAACAATGCTGGTTAAAGCGAGCCTGTGGGGGTGAGAGTCAGGCATCATGCGGTTTGGTGAAGGCGTTCCGGAGCAAATTCTTTAAAAGTGGCTTTCTTATGGAGAAAGCAATTAGGGTGGAACCGCGGAGACCCCGTCCCTATGCCTGAAACAGGCATAGGGACGGGGTCTTTTTTATCTACCTATAATTCGAGGAGGGAAACAATGAACATACAAGATATGATCTTAACATTACAAAAACACTGGTCCGACCAGGGGTGTCTGCTCATGCAGGCATACGACACAGAGAAAGGGGCAGGGACGATGTCCCCGATGACACTGCTCCGGAGCCTTGGACCTGAGCCTTGGAACGTGGCATACGTGGAACCATCACGTCGCCCTGCGGATGGTCGATACGGCAAGAACCCGAACCGTCTTTATCAGCACCATCAATTTCAAGTGATCATGAAGCCTTCCCCGGATAATATCCAGGAACTCTACTTGGATTCTCTCCGCGCACTCGGTATCGACCCGGATAAGCACGATATCCGTTTCGTGGAAGATAACTGGGAGAACCCGACGCTTGGAGCTGCCGGGCTGGGCTGGGAAGTATGGCTCGACGGTATGGAAATTACGCAGTTCACTTATTTCCAACAAATCGGTGGATTGGAAGCACGCCCGGTTTCTGCTGAAATTACGTATGGTTTGGAGAGACTTGCCTCTTATATTCAGGATAAGGAGAATGTTTTCGAACTGGAATGGACGAATGGAGTTACGGTCGGAGATATTTTCACACAGCCGGAATATGAACATTCGGTTTATACGTTCGAAGCATCGGATGAACAAATGCTTTTCGATCTCTTTAATACTTACGAGCAGGAGGCAAAGCGCATTATGGAACAAGGCCTTGTTTTCCCTGCCTATGATTACGTGTTGAAGTGTTCCCATACGTTCAACCTGCTTGACGCTAAAGGAGTCATCAGTGTGACAGAGCGTACCGGTTACATCTCAAGAGTTCGTAACCTTGCAAGGAAAATTGCCAAGACTTATGTGGAAGAACGCGAGCGCCTCGGATTCCCGATGCTGAAGGAGGAGAAGGATACCAATGAGTAAAACCGTATTGTTTGAACTTGGAGTTGAAGAATTACCGGCACGATTTATCGATGATGCCATCGGTCAATTAAAAGAGAAGACCATCGCTTGGTTGGAAGAGAACCGCATTCCTTACGGGGCTGTGAAAGACTTCGCCACCCCACGTCGTCTCGCTGTACAAATCACGGATGTAGCGGAAAAACAGCCGGATGTCGAGGAAGAAGCAAAAGGACCGGCCAAGAAAATCGCATTGGATGAAGAAGGCAACTGGACGAAAGCTGCCATCGGTTTTTCCAAGGGGCAGGGAAAAGGTGTCGATGACATCTACTTCAAAGAAATCGGCGGAACGGAATATGTCCATGTCAACAAGTATATCGAGGGCCAGGAAACTTTCGAACTGCTGAAACAGTTTCGTGAAGTCTTCCTTAGTCTCTCGTTCCCGAAAAACATGCGGTGGGGAGATCGTGATCTTCGCTATGTCCGCCCGATTCGCTGGATTGCAGCACTTTTCGGAGAAGAAGTCATTCCTTTCACCATTGAGAATGTAGAAGCCGGTAAAACAACATTCGGTCATCGCTTCCTCGGTGGAAAGACGACGATCCCTTCTGCTGACCAGTACGAACAAATAATGAAGGATCAAAACGTTCTTGCTTCAGCCGAAGAGAGGAAACAGGAAATCCATCGTCAGTTAAAAGCTTTGGAAGCATCAAAAGGCTGGAAACTCATCATTGATGAAGACCTGTTGAATGAAGTTACCCATCTTGTGGAATATCCAACAGTGTTCAGTGGAAGCTTCTCCGATGAATTCCTCGCCATTCCGGAAGAAGCATTGATTACTTCTATGAAGGAGCATCAGCGATATTTCCCTGTTCGTTCTAAAGAAGGAACGCTCCTCTCCTATTTCGTAGGAGTAAGGAACGGGAATGAAAAGCATATAGAGAATGTTGCACGAGGGAACGAAAAGGTTCTAAAGGCCCGCTTAAAAGACGCTCAATTCTTCTACGAGGAAGATCAAAAAGGCAGCATCGACCAGAAAATGGAGAAGCTGTCCCGGATGGTCTACCAGGAAGAGCTCGGGACGCTTGCTGATAAAGTGCAGCGGATCGTTGCCATTACAAAGAAATTGAGTGAGTGGCTTGACCTGGATGAAACGACTGGAAAACATGCGGTACGCGCAGCAGAAATCAGCAAATTCGACTTGGTTACACAAATGGTGGATGAGTTCACGGAACTTCAGGGCGTGATGGGGGAGAAGTACGCCCGCATCTTCGGAGAACCGGAAGAAGTTGCTGTCGCAATTAATGAGCACTACATGCCTCGTCAGGCAAATGGAGAGGTGCCAGCAAGCGTCATCGGCTCCATCGTAAGTATAGCTGACAAACTCGATACCATTGTCGGAAGTATCTCTATCGGCATTATTCCAACCGGTTCTCAAGACCCATACGGCTTACGTCGTCAAGCGCTTGGAATCTTACAGACTTTGAATGAGAGAAAGTGGAACGTGCCAGTGGAAAACCTCATTGACCTTGTGCACCAGTTCTACATAGAACTGAGCCTGCCGACCCGCACGAAAGAAGAAGTCCATGAAGATCTTCACGAATTTTTCCGTGTTCGTGCCGCGTATTTGTTAAGAGAAGACCATATCGATCCGGATATCGTCGAAGCGGTGCTTGCAAACGGCATCGGTGTCTTTCCTTCCGCTTCTGCTAAAGGACGTATCCTCGTTGAGAAAAGACAGGATCAGGCATTTAAACCAGTCCATGAAGCACTGGGGCGTGTACTGAATCTTGCTAAAAAGGCTGAGGATGCAGGAACAGTCGATCCATCCTTGTTTGAAAACGCGGAAGAAGAACGACTTCATCAAGTACATCAATCCATACACGAAGCGTATGTGGCACTTCTGCAACAGGAGCAGTGGGAGGATGCACTGAATAAGTTGTCCGGACTTGCTGAACCTATTCACGCATTCTTTGAACACACTATGGTCATGGCCGAAGACAAGAACGTACGCCTTAATCGTTTAAGCATGCTGAAAGCCATTGCTGAAGATGTTTATCTGTTTGCAGACTTGAATGCAATCGAGTGGAAGCAGCAGTTCTGAGTCACCCCCTTTTACCCGAAGAAGAATATGAGCTATAATAGTAAATAGTATGTCACATTGAGTGATCAGGGTGGTGATGGATTGGAATTATCTAATCGACAGGAACAAATCATACAAATCGTGAAAGACAATGGACCGATCACCGGGGAGAACATAGCGGAGCGCTTGAATTTGACGCGGGCTACCCTGCGTCCGGACCTGGCCATTTTGACTATGGCCGGTTACTTGGATGCCAGGCCCCGTGTCGGATACTTCTTCACCGGCAAGACGGGGTCCGAGCTCTTCACTGAAAAGTTGAAGAAATTCAAAGTAGAGGAATACCAATCGATACCGATTGTCGTCGACGAAAACGTGTCTGCATATGATGCGATCTGCACAATGTTCCTGGAAGATGTAGGGACCCTTTTCGTAATCAATGAGCACACGCACCTCGTCGGTGTTCTTTCGAGGAAAGATTTGCTGCGTGCAAGCATCGGCAATCAAGATTTGACCTCTGTACCCGTCCACATCATCATGACACGTATGCCGAATATAACCGTATGTCAACCCGAAGACCTTCTTTTGGATGCCGCACAAAAATTGATTGAGAAGCAGATCGACGGGCTTCCTGTCGTTACACCCGAGGAAAGTGGGCAGGTCGTAGTCGGAAGGTTGACGAAAACAAATATTACGAAGGCTCTCGTTGAGCTTGCCCGGGATCAACATTTATGAGTCGAGGAAGGTAGGGATGGGAATCGTGGATAAACCATTGATATATGTACTCTCGGATTCCGTCGGTGAAACAGCGGAATTGGTCGTGAAAGCCTGTCTCAGCCAATTCGATGATGGACCGTTCGATTTGCAGCGCATTCCGTATGTAGAAGATAAGGGGACCATTAACGAGGCGGTCCAGCAGGCAAAGGAGCAGGGCGCTATGATCGGTTTCACTCTTGTTGTTCCGGAATTCAGGGATCATCTTATGAAAGAAGCCGACAAGCTGGGCGTTAAGTGTGTAGACATCATGGGACCTATGATGGAGTTAATGGAAGACCATCTGCATATCAAACCACGGCTTGAACCGGGTCTTGTTCACAAACTGGATGCAGATTACTTCAAGCGGGTGGAAGCGATAGAGTTCGCCGTCCGTTACGATGACGGCAGGGATCCAAGAGGGATTACCAAAGCGGACATCGTTTTGATCGGCGTATCAAGGACATCTAAAACTCCGCTATCGCAATACCTGGCTCATAAGCGTTTAAAGGTAGCGAACGTTCCAATTGTTCCGGAAGTCCAGCCTCCTTCTGAGTTGTTCCGGGTTGATCCGGAGAAATGCATCGGCTTGAAGATCAGTGCGGAGAAGCTGAACGATATCCGTAAAGAACGTCTGAAGTCGCTTGGTCTTGGGGCGCAGGCGAGCTATGCGAATATGGACAGAATTAATCAGGAACTTAATCATTTCAACAAGATCGTAGAGCGGATCGGCTGTCCGGTCATCGATGTTTCCAACAAAGCAGTGGAAGAGACAGCTAACGTTATTTTGAACAAACTCCGCAAAGATGCTCAGCAATAGTAAAGATGAAGGAAGTCGCGCTTTGATTAAGCGCGACTTTTGTTGGGAAGAATGAATTTAGGTAAAATTGGACATGGCATAAACAGGAGGAATGTATTATAATATCTATTTGTGGTAAAAATCCTTAAGGGAGAACCGCTTTTCCCTTATCTTCCAACAGGGAACGCTGCTTAACACCCCTGTGAACTTTTCAGAATAATAAAACATTCGTAATTTAGGAGGATTCTACCGCTTATTGTAGAAATACTGATACTATGCCAAAACATAATATAACCGTATGGGTGGATGCAGACAGCTGCCCGGTCCAGGATGAAATAGTCGAAGTATGCAGCCAGTATGAACTAACTCCTCAATTCATCGCGACCGTCAATCATTACAGCATGAACAAATCGATGATGGAATGGACGTTTGTAGATCACGGATCGCAGTCTGTCGATTTATACATTCTCAATCATGTAAAAAAGTACGATGTCGTCATTACACAGGACTTGTCTCTGGCCGTCCTGCTTACGCCCAAAAGGGTTTATGTCATGACGCCTAGAGGTAAACTGATTAGAGAAGGCGATGCCGATCATATTATGAATCAGAAGTTTCTCCGTCAGCAGACGATGAAACAGAGGAAACGATGGAAAGGCCCTTCTTCCTTTACAATGGAAGACCGGGACAAGTTTCGCGAAGTTTTTTCAGCGCTGTTGAGAGAGCAAGAAGGATTTTGAAGGAAGAGCAAGAATAATGGAGTAGTATGGTGATAATATGGCTGGACATATCCCAGAAGAAACTGTCGATCAGATTAGAAAGTCGATAGATATCGTCGATGTTATCGGTAATTATATCGACTTAAAGAAGCAAGGAAGAAACTACTTTGGTCTTTGTCCTTTTCATGGAGAAAGCACTCCTTCTTTTTCCGTTTCTCAGGATAAGCAGATATTTCACTGCTTTGGTTGTGGAAAGGGAGGGAATGTTTATACCTTTCTGATGGAAATGGAGGGCTTCAGCTTTATACAGGCGCTTAAGCAGCTCGCCGAGCAGGCCGGCATTGATCTGCCTGATCAGGTGACAAATGAGCGGCCATCCGAAAAGAGTACAGAAGCCCAAGCAATGTTGGAAGCACATAAGTGGCTTACCAAATTATATCATCATTTGTTAAAGAATTCCAAAGAAGGCCGGGAAGCCTATCAGTATCTGATTGATCGGGGGTTTACCGATGAGACGATACAAAAGTACCAAATGGGCTACTCCCCGGAATCGAAGGACTTTGTGGTCACGTTTCTTGAGAAGAAAGGTTTTCATCCGCAGACAATGGTGAAGGCGGGTTTGCTGAGTGTTAACGATCAGGGAGATTACGCCGACCGTTTTCGAGGGAGAGTCATATTCCCCCTGCGCAATCACCTTGGAAAGACAGTCGCATTTGCCGGCCGTTCTCTTGGGAAGCAGGAGCCGAAATATTTAAACAGCCCGGAGACCGAACTGTTTCACAAAGGAAGACTCTTATACAATTTCGACCAGGCGAGGGCGTCGATTCGAAAAGAAAAATCGGTTATCCTTTTTGAAGGGTTCGGGGACGTTATTTCCGCAGATCAAGCCGGGGTTCATAATGGTGTAGCGACCATGGGAACTGCCATTTCAAGTGCTCAGGCAAACCTTCTCAAAAAATATGTGGATCAGATTATTGTCTGTTATGACGGGGACAAGCCGGGTATAGAGGCAGCCGTAAAGGCGGCTAAACTTGTGAAAAGCGTAGGCTGTCAAACGTATGTGGCCCGAGTGCCCGATGGACTTGATCCGGATGACTTTATTCAAAAACACGGCGGTGAACGTTTCCGGAAAGAAGTGCTGGACACGAGCGAAACGTATATTTCGTTCATGATGAGCTATCTCAGGCGCGATTATAACCTCCAATTAGAAGGAGATCAAATTGCTTATATCGAAAAGGTATTACAAGAGATTTCCACGTTGGACCGTGCGATTGAAAGAGAGCACTACCTTAATGATATCGCGTCGGAGTTTGGATTATCGATCGACACGCTGAAAGAGGAAGTACAGTCGATCAGGGGCAGGGAAGCTCCCAAGGATAAGGAAAGCAATAACCGATATACTAACACTACAACGAGACAGTCATCGGTGCAGAAGAAGCTGCTTCCTGCTTTTCATAATGCGGAGAGAAAGCTGATTGCGTATATGTTGAACGATCCTTATATTGCTGATAAAGTTCAGGAGGAAATAGGGGGAGCTTTCAATATTGAAGATCATCAGGTCATTGTGACCCATCTTTACGCATATTATGAAGACGGCAATGAATCAGATGTCAGCCAGTTTGTGGAACGAATTGAGGATCCTTCTATTAAGAATCTGGCCGTTGAGCTGGCGATGGCACCGAACGGAGAAGAAATCTCCGATCAGGAAATCCAGGATTATATCGTAAGGATACGATCAGAACAGACGGATCGGACGGACATTAAAGGATTAGAAGCCGAACTGAAAAAAGCAGAACAGCAAAATGATCCAATTAAAGCAGCCCAGATTGCAATGGATCTCATTAAAAGGAAACAAGCCTTAAAACACAACTAGGTTTTAGTTTGTATAGATTGTTGGAAGGAGGGGGACACATGGCAAATAAGAAACAACAGCCATCACGTTCTAAAGAAACGGAAAATCAGACAGAATTGACCCTTGAGCAGGCAAAAGAGCAGGTAGTGGAAATAGGTAAGAAAAGAGGGGTGCTTGCATACGAGGAAATCGCTGAAAAGCTCTCCAATTTTGAATTGGATTCAGATCAGATGGATGAATTCTACGAGCACTTAAGTGAGCAGGGAATCGAGGTAATCGGTGACTCTGAATCGGATCCAAGTATGAAACAGCTCGACAAAGAAGAGGAATTCGACCTCAACGATTTAAGTGTACCTCCCGGTGTGAAAATCAATGACCCAGTCCGTATGTACTTGAAAGAAATCGGGCGCGTCAACCTTCTTTCTGCTAAAGATGAAATCAGTCTGGCACAGCGGATTGAAAGTGGAGATGAAGAAGCGAAGCGGGACTTGGCGGAAGCAAACCTTCGTTTGGTCGTCAGTATCGCCAAGCGTTATGTAGGTCGCGGCATGCTGTTCCTTGATCTCATTCAAGAAGGGAACATGGGCCTGATCAAAGCGGTTGAGAAATTTGATTACCGAAAAGGGTACAAGTTCAGCACGTACGCAACGTGGTGGATCAGACAGGCGATTACCCGCGCCATTGCTGACCAGGCTCGTACGATTCGTATTCCTGTTCACATGGTGGAAACGATCAACAAATTGATTCGCGTCCAGCGTCAGCTTCTGCAGGATCTTGGCCGAGAGCCTACACCGGAAGAAATCGCACAGGACATGGATCTTACCCCGGATAAAGTAAGAGAGATTCTGAAGATTGCTCAGGAGCCTGTATCTTTGGAAACGCCTATCGGGGAAGAGGATGATTCTCATCTGGGAGACTTCATTGAGGATCAGGAAGCGACATCTCCTTCTGACCATGCAGCCTATGAACTATTAAAAGAGCAGCTCGAAGACGTGCTTGACACATTGACGGACCGTGAGGAAAACGTCCTCCGCCTTCGTTTCGGTCTGGATGATGGCCGCACACGCACGCTTGAAGAAGTAGGGAAAGTGTTCGGTGTCACACGCGAAAGGATCCGTCAAATCGAAGCTAAAGCTCTGCGTAAGCTGAGACATCCGAGCCGAAGCAAACGTTTGAAAGACTTCATGGAATAAGCCCACAGACTCAGGACCCTTTTCTTGCAGAAAACGGGTTCTGGGTTTTTATTTTGGCTTCAGGAGGATGCTATGAGAGATGAGCGTACGAAGGTCATAATCAATGAGATCCATTACTGGAAGCAAAATCGTCTACTGCCTGCTACGTACTGTGATTTCCTGTTGGCTCTCTATACTCAGGGAGACGGTCAGGAGGAAAAAAGAGGTTCCCGGCTGAAGTGGAGCAGTCTCCTGTTCTACAGCTTTTTAGCTGTTACCCTGATTTTGTTACCCCTTTCATTTCTTGTCATTTATTTTACTCAAATGGGAATCATAATGCAAACAGGGCTTTTGTCGAGTTTTGTAATCACTGCATGGATTCATTCGGGTTGGTTAAAATATAGAAAATCGATTTGGTTTCCGCTTCCTCTGATTGTCGGTCTGCTTATCTTCTTCGTTCTTTCGATAACAGCGGTGGGGTATTATTTCCCTGGTTCATCCAGTTTGGCGTGGACGGCCGCTTTTCATTGCTTTCTTTGGGTAGCCATCGGACACCGTCTCAGCGTGAAAACCCTTACGATTTCTGGTTTGGCGGGATTTTTACTACTCGCAGTACTTGTGAATTTGTAAAATTTCACAGGTTTACTCTTTTATATGAAACAGTTTTCAAGTAGAATAAAGATAGTCGGACAGACGTGAAAAATTTAATAAGTGGGAATACATAAGGAGGTTGCAACCGATGAGAAGAAACCCTGTGATTCCATTCGCAGTGATTGCTGTTCTGGGGATCATCGCTATGATCATTGTATCCACAGCAGGTAACAATCAACGCGAAGCCATTCAGAACGAAGAAGAAGGCGGCGGAGAGCAGCAAGAAGAAACGGTAGATGCTAACCCTGAAGAGATGTTCCAAAGCAAATGTTCCAACTGTCACGGAGGCGACTTAAGCGGTGGCGCAGGTCCTAACCTGCAGGAAGTAGGCAGCCGCTATTCCGCTGAAGAAATTGAGGATATCATTGTAAACGGAAAAGGTTCCGCGATGCCTGCCGGGCTTTACACCGGAGAGCAAGCTACACAGCTGGCCGAATGGCTGGCAGAGAAAAAATAAGTAACAGGTAAGAAAAGCTTTCTGGGCTGTTTCAGAAAGCTTTTCTTTTTATGAGAGAGGGAATGAAGAAAACTATGAATGTTAACCAATTATCTGACCGTCTGGCTGTTGTAGCCGACTATTTGCCGAAAGGGGCCCGCTTTGCGGATATCGGTTCCGACCATGCCTATCTGCCTTGCTATGTCTGCCTTAAAGATGAATCGGCGAGTGCTGTTGCCGGGGAAGTAAATCAAGGACCGTTTCAAAGTGCAGTAGACGAAGTGCAGACACAAAACCTGGAGGCACGGATTGATGTGCGGCTTGGAAATGGGCTCGAAGTGATCCAGCCAGAAGACGGCATCCAACAAATCACGATAGCGGGAATGGGCGGTCCCTTGATCCGGGATATCCTCGAGCAGGGCAAAGATAAACTTGATTCAGTCGAAAGGATCATTACACAGCCGAACATCGATGCTAAGGCACTTCGCCTTTGGTACATCGCTAACGGGTACGAGCTCATCGAAGAACAGATCCTCGAAGAGAACGGTCACATCTATGAAGTGCTCGTTGCAGAAAAAGGAGAACCGGAAAGACCTTATACATCGAACAAAGAGAAGGAATTGTGGCTCGGACCGTTTCTCTTGTCTGAAAGAAATGATGCGTTTATACAGAAATGTAAAGAGGAAAAGCAAAAGAAGGAATACGTGCTCAGCCAGGTGAAGCGGGCGGCGCGATTCGATGAAGAGAAAATAGCCCGATTGCAGCAAGAAATCGATTGGCTGAAGGAGGAATTGGGGTCATGAATGCAACCATGACAGCACAACAGATTATTAAACGGTTGGAAGAGTGGTCACCTAAAACGTTGGCCTACGATTGGGATAATGTCGGCCTTCAGGTGGGATCATTAAATAAACCCGTCCGTAACGTTATGGTGACGCTGGATGTGTTGGAGAACGTCGTGGATGAAGCCGTTGAAAAGAACGTCGATTTAATTATTGCCCATCATCCGCTACTATTCGTCAAGCTTCATCAAATTAACTTTGATACGCCGAAGGGGCGGGTCGTTCGCAAACTGATCCAACATGATATCACCGTCTATGCCGCCCATACCAATCTGGATATTGCAAGTGGCGGTGTAAACGATGTGATGGCAGATGCCCTCGGGTTGAAGGACACGAGACCATTGATGGAAACAGGGAAAGAAGAGCTTGTAAAGCTTGTTGTTTTCGTCCCGGAGACACATGCGTCTAACGTCCAGGCAGCCCTGGGGTACGCCGGCGCGGGCCATATCGGCAATTACAGCCACTGCTCTTACCAAAGTAAAGGGCATGGAGCTTTTCTCCCTCTGGAAGGTACGGACCCTTATCTCGGGGAAAGCGGAAAACTGGAAACCGTCGATGAGGTGAGGTTGGAGACGATTGTGGAAAAGCGTAAGCTCAAAGATGTGCTCCGGTCTATGGAAGAGGCGCATCCTTATGAGGAAGTCGCCTATGACATCTATCCACTATTGAATGAAGGTGCCTCTTATGGGCTTGGCCGGATTGGGGAGCTGGATGCTCCTGAAGCACTGGAACTGTTCGCTGAAAAAGTGAAGGTTGCCTATGAGATTCCGGCTTTACGTGTTACAGGCAGAATGGACAAGCAAGTGAAAAAGGTTGCTGTTCTCGGAGGAAGTGGAGAGAAATACATTCATGCAGCGAAGCGCATGGGCGCAGATGTCTATATAACAGGCGATATGACGTTCCACGCAGCGCAGGACGCTTTGGAAATGGGGCTTGCTGTCATTGATCCCGGTCACCATGTCGAAAAGCTCATCTGTCCGGTCATTAAAGATTTCCTTGAGCAGGAGTGTAATAAGGATGAAAGGATGAACATTATGGTATCCGAGGCGGTAACGGAACCGTTCACTTTCCAGTAAAAAGAAGGGTGAACAATCTATCCTTAGCTGTCCGGCACCATAAAAGTAGTCCTCAGGATTCAAGGGACCGGCGTTGGTTTATGTTTCTCCAACATACAAAAAAAGCAGGGGGCACGATGTGCTCCCTGCTTTCCTTTATTTACGTTCGCGGTTCTTAACCTTGACGCGGGGCAGGATCTTTTTCTGCTCCACTTTGGATTCACGGATCCATGTTTCTTCATTATTTCTATCGTATTGTTCAATGAATTTAATGACTTCTTTCGTAATCGGTGTCGGTGTGGAGGCACCGGCAGTAACGGCTACCTTCTCTACTCCTTCCAGCCATTCCAACTGGATTTCCGTTACATCGGCGATCCGGTAAGCGGTTGTCCCGGCCTTCTCCATGGAAACCTGCGCGAGACGGTTGGAGTTATTACTCTTAGGGTCACCGACGACAAGTGTGAGATCTGCGGCTCCTGCCTGTTCGGAAACAGCCTCCTGCCTTACTTGCGTAGCCATGCAGATCTCCTGCTGTTTCTCGAGCTGTGGATACTTTTCTTTTGCTTTTTCCATGACATCATACACATCCCATTGACTCATCGTCGTCTGGTTGGTAATCATCAGCTTGTCATGTGTCAGCGTGAGGTTTTCGACATCTTCTTCTGTCTGTACGAGATGCACTTTTCCGGGGGCAACGCCCATGGCTCCTTCAGGCTCCGGGTGTCCCTTCTTCCCGACATAAATGATTTCATAACCTTCAGCGACCTTCTTACGAAT
The DNA here is from genome assembly GCF_000469135.2 of Bacillus sp. SB49. Taxonomy (NCBI): domain Bacteria; kingdom Bacillati; phylum Bacillota; class Bacilli; order Caryophanales; family Bacillaceae; genus Bacillus; species Bacillus sp. SB49. The sequence continues at coordinate 2,285,479 of NZ_CP048117.1, read as the reverse complement.
CAGATTATGTGTGTTCGTTACGTCCGGACAGGTTGCATCCAGCGTGACCAGCCCTTTCGCTTTCGCGCGCTCTTTCACTTCCGGGGATACTCCGTGAGCCGTGAAGATAACAGTGCCTTCATTGATTCCTTCCAAGAGATCCATCCGGTTCTTCCCGTCGACGGTGATAATTCCTTCTTCTTTGAAGGCATCCGTGACGTGGGAATTGTGGACGATCATCCCTAATATATGAATAGGGCGAGGCAGATTAGGGTCTTTGGCAGCATTCTGTGCAATGACCATGGCATCTACTACGCCATAACAATAACCGCGAGGGGCGATTTTAATGACTTCCATTTGTTAGCGTCCTCCTCTTTATACAATCCAGTGACTATTAAAGTACCATTTTCATTATAAAGGGTAAAGCGAAAGATGACAAAGAAAGTTGTCGCAATAGAACGTTATCGTGCATTTTGGCTCCCACTCCCTTATAATAGGGAAGGAACATTTTACATTAAAGGAGAACGGTTATGAGTAAGCATACATTTGATCAATACGCCATCACTTCGACAGTTAGTCGGATCGTCGAAGGATTGGGCTTTAAGACACCGACACCAATTCAGCAGCAGGTCCTGCCTCCTGCATTAAGAGGGGAGAGCCTGATCGGTCAATCACACACAGGCTCTGGAAAAACCCATGCATACCTGCTGCCTTTGTTGAACAAAATGGATGAATCGCTCGATGAAGTGCAGTTCGTTATTACAGCACCCACAAGGGAGCTAGCTATCCAAATTCACGAGGAAGTGAAAAAGGCAATAAGATTTGCTGGTAAAGAAGAAGCATGGTTGTCCAAGCTTTTGATCGGCGGAACGGACAAGCAGAAGATGGTCGATAAGCTTGCTTCCCGCAAGCCGCATATCGTTGTTGGAACACCGGGTCGTATTTTAGATATGGTGAAGGAAGAGGCGGTCGACCTCTATCATGCGAAAGGTTTTGTCTTAGATGAAGCGGACTTAATGCTTGATCTCGGTTTCATTGAAGAAGTCGACCAAATCCTTGTACGGATGGATGAAAACGTCCAAATGCTTGTATTCTCAGCAACGATCCCGGAGCGTTTACAGCCGTTCCTCAAAAAATATTTGACGAATCCTGTCCACATTCAAATCGAAGATGATAAACCGTCACCGGAAACAATGGAGCACCGTTTAGTACCGCTCCGTCATAAAGAGCCGGCAGACGTAATCATAGAAATATCCAAATCGATTCAGCCGTACCTAGCGATTATCTTCACCAACGGAAAGAAACATGCAGACCAGCTTGCAGATGATCTGATTAGCCGTGGTCTTGAGGTCGGAGTCCTGCACGGTGGACTATCGCCAAGGGAACGAAAGCGGATGCTGAAGGAATTGCAAAGTCTTCGCTACCAGTATATTGTGGCAACGGACCTTGCTTCCCGTGGTATTGATATCCAGGGTGTGAGTCACGTCATCAATGCCCAAATGCCGAAAGAAGAAGAGTTCTATGTGCACCGCGTCGGAAGAACGGCCCGTGCCGGTCTTCAGGGAACGGCAATCAACCTGTATAAAGAATCTGATTTGCCGCTGATTCAAAAGCTCGAGAAGAAAGGCCTTACGTTCGAGTTTTATGAGGTGAAGAATGGCGAATGGAAAGAGATCAACGCCTATAATGAGCGTCAGAACAGAGAACGACGAACATCTGATATCGAGCGAAAAGCGAAACAGATGGTCCGGAAGCCGAAAAAAGTTAAACCAGGATATAAGAAGAAAATTAAAAAGGAAGCAAGTAAGAATCTGCGTAAATTGAAACGGGAAAGTTATAAGAGGAAATAAGAAAGGGAAGGGATTCCATGCTTAAAATCGGTTCACACGTATCGATGAAAGGGAAGAAGATGCTGTTAGGTGCCAGTGAAGAAGCGGCTTCCTATGGCTCCGGTACGTTTATGATCTACACAGGTGCGCCCCAGAATACGAGGCGTCGTCCGATCGAAGAATTGAATATCGAGGCGGGCCTGCAACATATGAAAGAACACGGTATTAATGATATCGTTGTTCACGCCCCGTATATCATTAACTTAGGAAATACAACGAAACCGGAAACGTTTGAACTCGGGGTTGATTTCCTTCGAAATGAAATCGAGCGTACAGAGGCTCTGGGTGCAAGACAGATTGTCCTGCATCCAGGATCTCATGTTGGACAAGGAGTAGATAAAGGGCTGCCAAAGATCATTGAAGGTTTGAATGAAGTGCTTAACAAAGATCAGCACGTCCAAATCGCTCTGGAGACGATGGCAGGTAAAGGATCCGAGATCGGCAGAAGTTTTGATGAACTGGCAAAAATTATGGATGGCGTAACGTTGAATGAAAAGCTGTCCGTATGTATGGATACGTGCCACATCCACGATGCCGGTTATGATGTCGTAAACGACTTTGACGGAGTGCTGGAAGACTTCGACCGGATCGTAGGGCTTGACCGCCTCAAGGTTGTACACGTGAATGACAGCAAGAACGTATGCGGCGCTCAGAAAGACCGTCATGAAAACATCGGGTTCGGACATATCGGCTTTGATGCTCTTCATAAAGTCGTCCATCATCCGGAGTTAAAGGATCTTCCAAAAATTCTCGAAACGCCTTATGTCGGAGAAGACAAAAAGAATAAAAAACCTCCGTATCGCTTTGAAATCGATATGATCAAAGAGGGTACGTTCGATGAAGGCTTAAAAGAGAAAATAATGGAACAATAAGGAAAAAAGGCAGGGAATCTTTCCCCTGCCTTTTTTTATTAGAGCCAATGCTCGACTCCGTATTCTTTAGCAACCTTTTTAAGTAAACGATGAACGGAAAGCGCTGTTTCTTTTGAAGTGATTTTAGCCAGTTTACCAAGCATACGTTTCCTGTCCTCAGGATCGAAGGGGTTCTCCTTCGATTTCCTCAGTTCTTTGACGATTTTTTCTGCTTCCTGCCGAGTGATTGGAATACCGTACTTCCGACTGTAGGATAATAAGTCATCAACGGTCATCTCTTTCAACTTCTGTGCAATGAACTGTTGGGCCACATGCTTCATCATTGGCAGATACTCCCCTTCTTCCCGCTATTTATAACACAGTATGAAAAGTGGGAAGGATTTGTGTTTTTTGAATGCCCCTACTAAGAAGAAGTGAGTGGTGTGACGCCTCGCTGGCAACTCGAATTTACCATGAACTCCCTCACTTAAAATCACCGTCAGGCACACATACTAAACGTGATTCTCCAAACAGAAAGTGAGGGTGTTCGTATGTATGATCCAAAGAAGCCTGTTGAGAATCAGGAAACAGAAAAAGCTCCGAGACACGGAGATGAATTAGAACAAGTGCACAATGGAGATGAGCCGACTACCGATGAAGTGTTGAATGAAGCTTTTGCAGAGATGCAGGAGCAGGATTTCAGACAGGAAGCCGGTTACCGTGAGCGTGCAGAAGATGTGGACGATCATGGACGTGGACCGGACCAGCCGGTTTACGGGGACAGTTACGAAGAGGAGTTCGCTCAGGAAGCGGCAATCGGCCGTATAGACGAACCGATGAACCATAGAGAACAAGAAACCACTATGGAAGAAAGGGAAGACGTCAAAGTCGGTATGGGCTGGATCGGGCTCACGGCTGCCATTCTCTCCTTCTTCTTTGCACCAATCATACTTGGTGTAACAGGCATCATTTTCGGTGCCATAGGGAAACGACGTGGTGCAGATACGCTTGGAAATATGGCGATTATCATCAGTATCGTATCTATTGCCTTTTCGTTGTTCTTCGCTCCATTTTTTAACTTGATCTGAATGTGAAAAGGGTGGACCTTTATGGTCCACCCTTTTTGTCAGGATTGTTTCTGTTCTTCTTTCTTCAAGCGTTCTTTCTCATAATGTTCTTCAGCGAGTTTGTCGACTTCTTTCTTCAATTCTTCCACCATGATATCTTCCGGTACCTTACGGATGATTTCCCCGTGACGGAACAATAGTCCTTCGCCTCTTGCTCCAGCGATTCCAATATCCGCTTCTCTCGCTTCTCCCGGTCCGTTTACGGCACATCCGAGAACGGCCACTTTGATCGGGGCTTTGATCGTCTGGATGTATTCTTCGACTTCATTGGCAATGGAAATCAAGTCGATTTCAATACGTCCACACGTCGGGCAAGAGATTAGTGTCGCTGCATTGGCAGCAAGACCGAATGATTTCAGAAGTTCCTTCGCCACTTTTACTTCTTCGACAGGGTCGGCACTCAAACTGATGCGGACTGTGCTGCCGATTCCTTTACTAAGAATCGCACCAAGGCCGGCGGCGCTTTTTACAGTTCCGGCAAAAAGCGTTCCTGATTCAGTAATTCCCAAGTGGATCGGATAAGTGAAGGCTGCTGCCGCTTTCTCATAAGCTTCAATCGCCAGTTTTACATCCGAAGCTTTAAGGGAAACAATAATATCATGAAAATCAAGATCTTCCAGGATTTTGATATGATGCAATGCGCTTTCCACCATACCATCCGCAGTCGGATATCCATATTTCTCAAGGATATGACGTTCCAGGGAACCGGCGTTCACACCGATTCGGATGGGAATGCCTTTCTCTTTAGCTGCTTTTACGACAGCTTCCACTTTCTCGCGGCTTCCGATATTTCCCGGATTGATGCGGATCTTATCCGCGCCGCCTTCGATCGCTTTTAATGCCTTTCTGTAATCGAAATGAATGTCGACGACCAACGGGATGTTGATGCGTTTTTTGATTTCCGGAATGGCATCGGCTGCGCGGTCATCCGGACAGGCGACACGGACAATTTGACATCCTGCCTCTTCCAGACGCTTGATTTCGGCAACGGTCGCTTCCACATCGTGTGTTTTGGTTGTGGTCATGGACTGGATGACTACTTCGTCCGATCCACCTATGGTCACGTCGCCGACTTTTACGGGACGGGTATCTTTTCTGTGCGTAATTGGCATGTAAAATCGCTCCTTTATTTATTAACAAAAAGGTATGCAAGGTTATTTTCCAACCTTCATTATAAGGGCTACCGGCAGAAAAGAGAAGCATAGACACTCAAAAGAGATGCCGGTAAGGCAGGAACCCTTCGTAATTATTGGTACCCATGGAATTATACCATGCCGTGGAATTTAAAAAAATGGATAACGTTTGAAACGAATCCGTCTGCTCGCACGTATAAAGTAACATAGAAGGAGAGGAAGTGAAATGCCGTGTTAACCTATGACTGGGTCGCCTTATTCATTACCTTGCTCGGGACGATGTTCCTCATCGGAGAACTCCTTGTCAATATGCGGGGGGTCTTCGCGGTTCTCGGTCTCGGATTCATAACCGTTTATTTTTCCAGTTATCTAGCGCCGGAGATGTTCGTCATTATGATGCTTGTGTATTTACTCGGCATCGCCTTGATCATCATTGATGGAAAAGTCGTCAATGATGGGACACTTGCAACTATTGGAGCCGTTACAATGATTATTGCCGTCGGTTTCAGTGCCCCCAACTGGGTTGCCGGCCTATACAGCGTGATCGGTGTAATTATCGGCGGGGCCGCCTCGCTCGTATTTCTTAAAGTGTTCAAACGTCGGGATATGTGGACGAAGATGACGTTGAATGACCAGCTCACATCGGAAATGGGATACAATTCCATGAACGAATCTTACAGTCATTTAGTAGGCAGCAGTGGAACAACGTTGACAGACATGAGGCCTGTAGGGACGATCCGTGTGAATGGAAAAGAGTACAGTGCCGTATCCAATGGAAAGTGGCTGGGCAAAGGAGAATCGATAAGGGTGGCTGCTGTGGATGGGACTAAAATACTGGTTGAAAAGACTTAAAATTACAATTCATTAATACATCATTCATATTCGCTCAACAAATCTCCTTCATACTTTGGAATGGAATGATTCAACGTATGGGAGTGGAGAGGTTTGTTAAATGATGTTGGAAGGAAATTTAAACAGCGCAGGATGGGGAGCAGAAGACGATCTTTAAGCTTTCAATGGAGATTATCGCTCGTCCTTGCGCTCTTTTTGTTAATAGCGGTAATTCTTATTGGTTTCCTTTCCTATTCAAAAGCGAAAGAAAGTCAAATGCAGTTTATCCAGGACCGCCTGGACAGGGAATTGGTGATGATACAGGATATTTCGAAGCAGCTCATGTATGCCTTTGTAGGAGAGGAGGAACAGTTTCAGAAAAGAATGCAGGTCTATGTCAACGCTCAGCAAGCTCAACTGGTACAGGACGGCCTGGATGCTGAAATGTATCTTCTTACTGATTCTGGAATCATTACTTATTCTTCCAATAGGGAGGAGATCTTTCCAGAAGAGTATTTGGATAAAATAAAGGAAACGGAAAGTGGTACGAAAACATGGAAAGTGGATGGGGAGGAGATCCTAGTCACCTTTGCTCCCGTTCAAGAGTTGCAGGGCATATACATCATCCGTATACCTGCTGCCGATATTATGGAGGAAATCAACAATCTGGCCGCATATATCTTCTTTATAGGAGTGCTGGTATTTGTCCTTACCGTTCTGGTGGTATATTGGGCCGTGAAGAAGATAGTCCGGCCGCTCAACCGCTTGGAGGGCGTGATGGATAAAGCCGGGGAAGGGACGTTGAAGGACCCGTCTTTTGTGAAAACAACGATACCGGAAATACAGTCCTTGAAAAAAAGTTACAGCAAACTGATCAGCAAAATAACTGGAATCTTGTCCTCCGTTACTGCTGCCGCTCACCGGTTGGGAGAAGGTGGGGAAGGTTTAAGAAGAGCTTTTGAGGGGATGGACCAGTCAAGAAATAAAATCATTCAAGACACAGAACTTTTACGGGAATCTAGCCGACAAACTATCTGTCATCTCAATAAAGAAAAAGAAGTTTTTCAAGACTTAACGGAGATGTTTGAAAGCTTACAACAAGAACTGGAAGTAATGTGGAAACAACAAGAGGCAATGAAGGGTGCGATTATGACTGGACAGGAAGGGATGAATGCAATGGACCGTTCTTTTCTTCGGTTAAAAGATGAAATAGAAGAAATGAGGGAACGGGTCGGAACGTTTGAGCGGTATATGTCCACCATTAAAGATTCTGGTTCTTTGATTCAAGCGATTGCAGAGCAGACAAGAATGCTTGCACTGAATGCTTCAATCGAAGTAGGGAGAACAGAAGGAGAAGGTCGGGGCTTCCACGTCATAGCAGAAGAGATTCGAAAGTTAGCCGATCGTTCGAAGTCGGCAGCGATAGAAATTGATCAGCGTATGAAAGATGTTTTGTCTTTAGGAAGATACTTCTCCGATAAATGTAAGGATTTAGGCAGAGAGATCGAAACGCAGGAGAGGATCGTCGACAGTGAAAAGGATAGCTTCCATGAAATTATGACTGGGATGGAAAGCCTCCGTGCCTATATGGACCTTTCGGAAAGTCATTTGATTACAGGCAAAGAAGTCATTCCTAAAATGGCGGACGCTCAGAATGGAATGGACCATATCGTACATAAACAATCCACATACACCGAAGACCTTTTCGAAATCATGAACCATCATCAGACAGACATGAGAAACTTAGAAGAGATTCAGACCGGCATCACAGAGATGACGAAGGAAATGTTGGCCTTGGTTTTGTCCAATCAATGGAAGGTTGAAGTGGAGACACATGAGCCGGCGGACGGACGGGGCTCTGAGAAGCTAAAGTCCCGCATAGCATCTTAACAAAGGAGCACCTTAAACACAGGTGCTCCTTTGTTGTGTCGGGTTTGTAAGGAAGGAAGAGGGTATAGAGTATTGTCCTTTGTAAATTTAATGTTAAGATTCATTTTTATCCTTTACAAATAAAGAGCGCATCGTTAATAATGAATGAGGTGTTTTTAATAGATAAATATAAAAATGTACAACTTGGATGAGGAAAGGGTGGAGAAAAATTGGATATCAACGTGCAGCAGATGATATTTGAATTCATCGGCGGACTCGGTATTTTCCTTTTTGGTATTAAGTATATGGGGGACGGACTTCAGAAAGTAGCTGGAGACCGCCTGAGAGAACTGTTAGATCGCTTTACCAGTAATCCATTGATGGGTGTCATCGCTGGTATGGTCGTAACGATCCTCGTTCAAAGTAGTTCGACAACTACTGTTTTGACCGTCGGACTTGTAAACGCTGGTTTTATGACATTCCGACAAGCAATCGGAGTTATTATGGGGGCCAATATCGGTACGACGTTTACAGCGTTCATCATTGGTATCGATATTAAAGCTTACGGTCTTCCGATCTTAGCAGTCGGTGCCCTGATGATTTTCTTCTTTAAGAATAAAAAAGTAACAAATATTGGACAAACCGTCTTCGGTCTGGGATCTCTGTTCTTCGGACTGGAGCTCATGAGCGGTGGAATGAAGCCTCTCCGATCCTTGGAAGCTTTCCACGAATTGACGTTAAGCATGAGTGAAAACCCGATCCTCGGTGTCGTCATCGGTACATTGTTCACCGTTATTGTTCAGAGTTCCAGTGCAACAATTGGAATTCTGCAAGGGCTGTTCGGGGAAGGTCTGGTCGATTTAAAGGCAGCTCTTCCTGTGCTTTTCGGGGATAACATCGGAACGACGATTACTGCTGTCATCGCAGCTATCGGTGCCAGTGTCGGAGCGAAGCGTGCGGCTACCGTCCACGTTATATTCAACGTAATTGGAGCAACGGTATTCTTAATCCTTCTTCATCCGTTTACGCTTTATGTCGGCTGGCTTCAGGATAAATTTAATCTGGGACCAGAAATGACGATTGCTTTTGCCCACGGATCTTTCAACATTGCTAACACGATCGTGCAGTTCCCGTTCGTAGCTTTCCTTGCTTGGCTGGTTGTGAAGCTGGTACCTGGAGATGACTCTTTGATCGACCATAAGCCGCAGCATTTGGATCCGATCTTTATTGAACAGTCTCCATCTCTTGCGCTCGACCAGGCCAAAGAAGAAGTGGTCCGCATGGGAGAGTACGCATATAAAGGCTTGGAGGAAACGAGCCTTTACTTGAACAGTAAACAGCAGAAACACTCAGAAATTGCTTTGCAGATCGAAGAAGCCTTGAACAATCTCGATCGGAAGATTACCGACTATCTTGTCGATCTTTCCCAAGCTTCCTTAACGGACGAAGAGAGTAAGAAACACTCCACCCTTATGGATTCTGTCCGGGATATCGAGCGTATGGGAGATCACTTCGAGAACATTATCGAGCTGATCGATTACAAGAACTCCAACAAGGTGAATTTGACACCGCAGGCAATCGAAGATTTAAATACGATGATTGATTTGACTTTGATGACGGTGAAACAGTCCATTAAATCTCTGGAAACAATGAGCAGAGAAGAAGCGCTCGCCGTTGTTCAGAAAGAGAATGAGTTGGATCGTATGGAAAGAAGCTACCGCAAGAAGCATATCATTCGTTTGAATGAAGGCGTCTGTACAGGACAGGCCGGTATCGTCTTTGTAGATATGATCAGCAATCTGGAACGTATCGGCGACCATGCCGTGAACATTGCGGAAGAAGTTCTTGGTGAAAAAGAAAGCCTGTAATTAGTTTAAACGGCCATTTATAATGGCCGTTTATCTTTTTTTATCCATGAAATACTTTTCTTTTAAAAAACCCTTGAACTATTCTGGACAGGATGGTATATTATTCTTGTCGCCAAAAACGACACCGGAAAAACTTGTTGACATTACAGTTCGTAAATGTTATATTAATAAAGTCGCTTCAAGCGATATCATGGCGGTGTAGCTCAGCTGGCTAGAGCGTACGGTTCATACCCGTGAGGTCGGGGGTTCGATCCCCTCCGCCGCTACCATACATATTAAATAGAAACATGGCGGTTGTGGCGAAGTGGTTAACGCACCGGATTGTGGTTCCGGCATTCGTGGGTTCGATTCCCATCAGCCGCCCCATGTGGACCCTTAGCTCAGCTGGTTAGAGCTATCGGCTCATAACCGATCGGTCGCAGGTTCGAGTCCTGCAGGGTCCACCACATACATGATACGGAGGAGTACCCAAGTTTGGCTGAAGGGAGCGGTCTTGAAAACCGCCAGGGGCTTTACGGCTCGCGGGGGTTCGAATCCCTCCTCCTCCGCCATCATACATAATGATACGGCTCGGTAGCTCAGTCGGTAGAGCAACGGACTGAAAATCCGTGTGTCGGCGGTTCGATTCCGTCCCGAGCCACTTTTGATAAAGAACAAGCCTTAAGGCTTGTTCTTTTTTTTAGCAACAGCCGAGTCTCCCTTGTTCCGATGATCCCGGCACCAAGCTTCTTCTCTCCGTAGTTTTATGCGTATGTATTCTTCGTAGGATGAAGAATGGGACGTGAAAATTTCATGTTTGAATTTCTATTCAGGGGGAATTCTTAATACCGGAAGAGAAATAGCTTTCTTCCGGATGCAAAAAATTTGCATGTCATTTTGCGGTTTGATAATGTAAGATGAGAAGCGAGGCTTCTGTTCTTACATATTAATTTAAAGGAGGAGTTACATTATGGCTAAATTTGAACTACCAGAACTACCTTACGCCTATGATGCACTAGAACCAACAATCGATAAGGAAACAATGAACATCCACCATACGAAGCACCACAACGGCTACGTTACGAAACTGAACGGCGCGTTGGAAGGTCACGCGGATCTTCAGGACAAATCTCTTGAGGAATTGCTTGCCAATAACCTTTCTGTCGTACCGGAAGAAATTCGTACAGCTGTTCGCCGCAACGGTGGTGGACATGCCAACCACAGCTTGTTCTGGACAATTCTTTCTCCGAATGGCGGCGGTGAGCCGGCAGGAGATCTTGCTACGAAGATCAATGATACGTTCGGAAGCTTTGACAAGTTCAAAGAAGAATTCGAATCCGCAGCAACAGGCCGTTTCGGTTCCGGTTGGGCTTGGCTAGTAGTCAATAATGGCAACCTTGAAGTAATCGATACCCTTAACCAGGATTCACCGATTATGGAAGGAAAAACTCCAATCCTAGGTCTTGACGTTTGGGAGCATGCATACTACCTGAACTACCAAAACCGTCGTCCTGACTATGTTTCCGCATTTTGGAACGTTGTCAACTGGGATGAAGTATCGAAGCGCTTCGACGCTGCAAAATAACTAAATGAGGAGAAGGGTACGGATTTATATCCGTACCCTTCTTTTTGTATATCTCCTTTTGTTCTGATAACACTAAAGAGGAACACAAAGGAGACGTGGATTTATGGTGAGCAGCTTGCGAACGTGGCTCGGCCGCGAAGACGTACCGAAAGATTTGTTGTTGTTGCTTTTGATCGGAGGCTTATACTCGCTTGGCATCTTCTTATCCAGTACATTTGTGAACATATATTTGTGGAAGCAATCCAACAGCTATACAGATATAGCCATGTATAATTTGGCCATTTATGTCATGCAGCCATTGACATTCATCTTTGCTGGAAAGTGTGCCAAACGAATCGACAGAGTCATTGTGCTTAGAGCCGGGGTGACCGTTTTATCTCTTTTCTTTATGACGGTATTGATTGTAGGGGAAAGGGCAGCCGAGTTCAATATTATGCTCGGCGCACTGCTTGGTATCGGCTATGGCTTTTACTGGCTTGCCTATAATGTCTTGACCTTTGAAATTACGGAACCGGAAACGAGGGACTTCTTCAACGGATTTCTAGGGGTTCTACAGTCCCTTGGTGGAATGAGTGGACCACTGCTTGCTGGTTTCATCATTTCCCGGCTGAATAATTTTACAGGATACACCGTCATCTTTACGATATCTTTCAGCTTATTTATCGTAGCGGTGCTTGTAAGCTTCGGTTTATCGAGAAGGAAGGCGGCGGGGGTATTTTCTTTCAGGCAGATAGTAAGGGAGAGAAAGCGAAACGGCAATTGGCGAAAAATCCTTCATGCCCACGTATCTCAGGGCTTCCGGGAAGGGATCTTCTTGTTTGCTGTCACCATCTGGATTTTTCTAATGACCCAGAATGAGCTGTCGCTTGGCGTTTTCAACCTGGTTTATTCCGGCTTCTCCTTCCTTTTTTACTTCCTTGTAAGTAAAATAGTGAAGCCTTATAACAGAAAAAAGGCCATCTTCATATCGGGGCTTGTCTTATATTTGAATGTCCTGCTTTTGCTCATCAGTGATACGATGCCGCTCCTCCTTTTATACGGTGCCATTGCCGGAATGTTCTTCCCGCTGTTATATGTTCCCTATGTCTCCCTGACCTATGATGTGATAGGGAAGTCCTGGAACGCTGCCGAAATGAGGATCGAATACATCGTTGTGCGCGAAATTTTCTTGAATATCGGCCGTGTCGTATCGATTATCATTTTCCTTCTGGCGATTGCGCTCATATCTCCGGAAACGGGAATTCCTTATATTCTTTTGATTGTAGGTGGAGGACATTTCTTCATTTACTTTTTTATAAAAGGGATTGATACGAGGGTGTCCAGAGCGTCACATAATTGAAACATAATCCCATGTTCTCCTATCCTTCATAACAGGAAAAATGCTATAATGATGGAAGGATTTTTTTAAGAAGGAGAGGAGTCCATGGGGAAGAAAAACAAGAATAAATACAATCAGAATTCACATCTTCCTTTCCGTTTGAACATCGTGTTTTTTGTTGTCTTTGTCCTATTTGCAGCGATCATTCTGCAGCTGGGTGTCGTACAGATACTCAACGGGGAAGAAGCACAGGATGAAATTGACCGAACAGAGAATACGACTACGACCATACCGGTCCCCCGCGGGGAAATGTATGATCGCTATGGAAGGGTAGTCGTCGATAATAAGCCGCTGTATTCCATTACATACACGCCGTCCAAAGGGGTACAGGCGACGGATAAATTGGAACTGGCAGAGAAGCTTGCCGCGTACATCGATATGGACCATGATAATTTGACCGATCGGGATCTGAAAGAGTATTTCTTCTTATTACATGAAGAAGAGATTACAGAACGGGTCGAAGATAAAGTCGATGATGATATGGATAATGGAGAAGTGTATAAGGTTCAGCTCGACAGCATCAAAGATGACGAAATTTCCGGCTATGATGATCAGACGAAGGAAGTCATCGCGATCAAGAAAGAACTGGACCAGGCCTACGCGCTTGCACCGCACGTGGTGAAAAATGCAGATATATCGGAGAAGGAGTATTCTGCTGTAGCGGAAAACTTGGAAATGCTTCCCGGTATTAACGTAACCGCAGACTGGGAACGGGATTATCCTTACGAGTCCCTGTTCCGCAGCTACATCGGAGGCATCACGTCAAGCAAGCAGGGTATTCCAAAGGATCAGATGGATCGTCTGATGTCGCTCGATTACAGCCGCAACGACCGTGTCGGCGTCAGCGGCCTCGAACAGCAGTATGAGGACGTCTTAAGAGGTACAAAAGAGAAAGTCCAATACGAAACCGACAGCCGCAACAACGTCATCAACACGAAAGTCGTGAGAGAAGGAGAGCGGGGGAAAGATCTCGTTCTGACAATCGATGCGGAATTACAGGAACAAGTCGACAAAATCGTCCAGGAGGAGCTCGCGGCTGCCATTCAGAAGGCGCCGGGACAGAACCGTCATTTAAGGTCCTCCATGGCCGTCGTCTCCAATCCGAAGACCGGCGAGATTCTTGCCATATCCGGCCAGCAGTATAACCGCGTCATCGAAGAGGGCGGCTCGAGGTTCACCGATGTTTCCCACCAGGCGGTGTACAACTCGTACACCCCGGGGTCCTCTATTAAGGGAGCGACGATTTTGACCGGTTTACATGAAGGGGCTATTCAGCCCGGGCAGACATTCTTTGACAAACCAATGTATATTAATGGATTGAAAAAAGGTTCCTTATCCCAAAACAATGGAACTGTAAATGATATTACAGCCCTGCAGAAGTCATCAAACGTATACATGTTCTTCCTCGCAAGAAGGCTGGGTGGAGATTACGGGATGGATTATAATGTCAAAGGATTATCTCTTAAAGAGGGAACTCTTGATAAGTTCGTTTATAATTTCAATCAATTCGGTCTAGGTGTAAAGACCGGAATAGATTTCCCATATGAATCGACCGGTGTAAATGGAGAGATTTCAAATCCAGGAGAGATTCTCGATTTCTCTATCGGTCAGTTCCACAGTTATACAGCGATGCAGCTCAATCAGTATGTATCCACGATCGCTAATGGCGGTTACCGTATTCAGCCGCATCTTGTGAAGAGCATTCACGACCCTTCCCAACAGGAGGGGCTGGGACCGATATACAAAGACTATGATCCAAAGGTCTTGAATCGTATCGATATGGATCCCTCCTATATCGAACGGGTGCAGGAAGGGTTCCGCCAAGTGTTCCAGACGAGCGGGGGAACGGCGAGCAGCGTGTTCTCCAGTCCTGCCTATAAAAAGTATAAAATGGCAGGGAAAACCGGAACGGCGGAAGCGCCGGCTACCGTCCCGGACGGGCAGGGCGGCAATACGTATGTAGAGGAATTATTGAACAAAGTGCTGGTAGGTTATGCGCCTTACGATGATCCGGAAATCGCCTTTTCCGTCGTTACGCCGCACGTCGGTGAAGACGCCAACAGTACGTTCAATGTCAGTAACAACATCGGTGCCCGGATCGGCAAAGCCTACTTCGATCTGAAGGAAGAGCGCGCAGAGAAGGGCTTGACGATGAGCGGAGATGAAGAACAGGTACAAGGAACAGAAGAAGAGCAGACGACCGAAGAAGAGTGATGCGAAAGCATCGCTCTTTTTTTCTATTTACAAAACCTTTACGTATAGTTCATATGTCCTTAAAATACCCCCGTTATGATGTAGTTGTGGGTCGGCCGGGGCCGCCTACATAGATCTGAAAAGAAATAGGGGGAGAAAAGAAATGAACAACTTGAAGAAATTTGCACTACTTTCTGTATTAATGCTTGTAATGGGTGTATTGGCAGCGTGTGGGTCGGACAACGATTCATCTGCAGAAGGTTCTGATTCCGAAAGTGGAGACGGAGTATCCGGTCCAATCGCCATTGACGGTTCATCTACTGTATTTCCAATCATGGAAAACCTGACATATACGTATAACCAGGACAATCCGGATGTCAATGTGACAGTTAACGCTTCCGGATCAGGCGGCGGATTCAAGAAATCAACGGTCGGAGAAATCGACTTGAGCAATGCTTCCCGTCCTATTAAGGAAGAAGAGATGGCTGCAGCAGAAGAAAACGATGTACAGTTGGAAGAGCTTGAACTTGCCTATGATGGTCTTTCCGTCGTAGTAAGTAAAGAAAACGACTTCGTCGATGAATTGACAATCGATCAGCTGAAGCAGATCTTCCTTGATTCTTCGGATGTACAAACTTGGTCTGACATCAATCCGGAATGGCCGGATGAGCAAATCAAAATCTTCAGCCCTGGTCACGATTCCGGTACGTTCGACTACTTCAATGAAGTCATTCTTGAAGAAGAGCCGATGAAAGAAGGCAAGAACACGACCCTTTCTGAAGACGACAACGTCCTAGTACGCGGAATTGAGAATGATCCAAATGCGATCGGATTCTTCGGATATGCGTATTATGCAGAGAATGAAGACAAGCTTAAGGTTCTTGGAATTTCTGAGGATGGTGGAGAAGCAGTTAAACCGAATCCAGAAACGATTCAGGATGGTTCTTACACACCGCTTTCCCGTCCATTGTTCACTTACGTAAACGTGGATGCATACAAAGAGAAGGAGCAGGTTCAGGATTTCACAACATACCTGCTTGAGAATGCCGGTAAGGCAGCAGAAGAAGTTGGTTATGTAGCTCTGCCTGAAGAGAAGTATCAAGAACAGCTGGAAACAGTAAAAGGCTGGACGGAATAATAAATTTGGAAAACTGAACAAGGAGAGGTGAGACTGATTATGGTCTCACCTTGCCTTATGGATGAGAGGAGTTTTGAAGATGGACAAAGGATTGCAATCAGAGGGGAAAATGATTGATGTCCAACAGATGATAGAAGAGAACAAAAGAAAGAAAACCATGGGGGAGCGTATGGAACGTGTCATCCCGTTCTTCCTTCTATTGTGTGCAGCCGTTAGTGTACTGACAACAGCAGGTATTTTGTTCACATTGTTACGGGAGTCTATCGGATTTTTCTCCGAGGTGAATCTCTTTGATTTTTATACAGGAACCCAGTGGTCCCCGTGGTCCGGGGAATATGGGATTGCACCATTGATCGGTGGAACGCTTTTGATTACATTGATCGCTACAGTTGTAGCAGTTCCGCTCGGATTAATGTCCGCTATTTTCTTGAGTGAGTACGCAAGTGATCGAGTAAGAAGGATTATCAAGCCGATTCTGGAAGTGTTGGCTGGTATTCCTACGGTCGTTTATGGATATTTCGCATTGACGTTCATTACACCTTTGTTTCAGTCCTTCATTCCTGACTTAGGAATATTCAACGCCATGAGTGCAGGTGTCGTCGTTGGAATTATGATTATTCCCATGATCGCCTCTTTGTCGGAAGATGCAATGAATTCCGTGCCGAACGCGCTTCGGGAAGGTGCGTATGGACTCGGTGCAACCAAGTTGGAAGTTGTCTTTAAAGTGGTCCTTCCAGCTGCATTCTCTGGAATTGTCGCTTCCGTCGTTCTCGCTGTATCGCGGGCTATTGGGGAAACGATGATTGTAACGATTGCGGCAGGTGCCACCCCTAATATGACATTCAACCCTACGGAATCCATTCAGACGATGACGGCGTTTATTGTGCAGGCGGCAACGGGTGATACGACGTTTGGCTCTACGATTTATTACAGCCTTTATGCTGTAGGAATGACGTTGTTCGTCTTTACGCTTGTCATGAACCTAATTGCACAATTTATATCACGCAGGTTCAGGGAGGAATATTGATGCTTGGACAAAAGGAACAAACCATAAAGAGACGAATGGAAGGAAGAGTAGCTGTCAATAAAATCATGATGGCACTGTTCGGGCTTGCGACCGCTGTAGGACTCATCTTCCTCGTCCTGCTCTTTTATCGTGTATTGACTCAAGGAATTGGCTATTTAAGCTGGGATTACATTTCTAACTTTCCTGCTCCCTATCCGGAAGAAGCAGGAATTTATGCCGGTCTCATCGGTTCGATCTTTCTTATGATCATTGTTGCGATTGTATCAGTGGTCATAGGCGTGGCTACGGCCATTTATTTAGAGGAATATGCACCGAAGAATAAGATGACGGATTTCATCCGTGTCAATATCCAGAACCTTGCCGGCGTTCCATCTATCGTGTTTGGTCTACTGGGTCTGACATTTTTCGTTTACATGTTCAGCTTCGGTTATACCTTGCTTGCTGGAGGATTGACGATGGCTCTCTTGATTCTTCCGGTCATCGTTGTAGCTACGCAGGAATCCATCCGGTCTGTACCGGCGGAAATTAAAGAAGCGTCATACGGAATGGGAGCTTCCAAATGGCAGACGATTCAGCGGGTAATCCTGCCGGCTGCCGTACCTGGTATTCTGACGGGAACAATCATCGCCCTTTCCAGAGCCATCGGAGAAACGGCTCCGCTCATCATCGTCGGAGCGGCCACAGCGATCTATACGCTGCCGGAATCGCTGCTTGCGAAGTACACGGTCATGCCGATTCAAATTTATAACTGGACGGGCCGCCCGCAGGAAGAATGGCAGTTTGTTGCAGGGGCCGGGATCATCATTCTTCTTGCCGTATTGTTGCTCATGAACTCTATTGCCGTTGTAATCAGAAACAAATATCAAAAACGTTTTTAACTTGGATGAGGAGGGTTTCTCATGATGAAAGTCATGGATAAAACAAAAAAGAACCAAACGACACCAGCGGTGGATCAGACTGCGGACCATGGTAGCAAGGAAAGCATGAAGAACATCATGGAAGTGGAGAATTTGAACCTTTGGTACGGATCAGACCAAGCACTGTACGATGTGAATATGGAGATTCCGGAACGAAATGTGACGGCAATTATCGGCCCATCGGGTTGTGGGAAATCTACATTCCTGAAAACGTTGAACCGTATGGTGGAAATGGTGCCGATTGTAAAGACATCCGGAAGTATTAAATACCGGGATGAAGAAATATTCAACAGTAAATTCAAGAAGGAATACTTGCGGACGAAAGTCGGTATGGTTTTCCAAAAGCCGAACCCTTTTCCAAAATCCATCTATGACAACGTTGCTTACGGACCGCGTATCCATGGAATCAAGAAGAAAGCGGTGCTGGACGAAATCGTAGAAAAAAGTTTAAAGGGCGCTGCTATTTGGGATGAGCTTAAAGATCGTCTGAACGAAAATGCCTATGGTTTGTCCGGTGGTCAGCAGCAGCGTGTATGTATTGCTCGTGCTCTTGCCGTGGAACCGGATGTCATTTTAATGGATGAGCCGACTTCCGCCCTGGATCCTATTTCTACGGCTAAGGTCGAAGAGCTCGTTCAGGAGTTGAAGAAGAAATACAGCATCATCATCGTCACTCACAATATGCAGCAGGCTGCGCGTATATCTGACAAGACAGCTTTCTTCCTAAACGGGGAATTAATCGAATATGCCGCTACGGATGACCTGTTCCAAACCCCTAGGGATAAACGTACAGAAGATTACATTACAGGCCGTTTCGGTTAAGAAACAAAAGGGGGATACTATGACGACACGAACACACTTTGAAGAAGCACTTGATGGTTTAAAGAAACAGATTCAGGATTTGGCTTTATCGACGAAAGAATCTTTGGACACGGCTATCCATGTTTTCTACGAGGGAGACCTGGAGGGAGCAAGGAAGATCATGGAAGAGGATGAATGGATTGATTTAAAAGAAGAAAAAATTAATGACGAAGCGATTCTTATGCTGGCAAAGCAGCAGCCTGTTGCCAGGGATCTGCGTAAGATCATCATTTCCATCAAGATATCTGCAGATTTGGAAAGAATGGCAGACCATTCCACGAACATTGCGAAGGCAACGCTTCATCTTGGTGAAAATCATGGGATAGCTATCAACCCGGAACTTAGGGAAATGGCGGTCATGGCGATGGACATGGTTGACCTCGCCATCAAGGCTTTCGAGTACGAAGATATTTCTCTTGCGAGGAAGCTTCAGGAAATGGATGATATCGTGGATGACAAATACGGGAAAATTACACGAGAAACACTTGAATTGACGGCGATTAACCCGGAACAGATCCAGCATATCATGCAGGTTTCCTATGTGGCGCGGTATATCGAGCGTTTCGCTGATCATATCACGAACATTGGAGAGAACATTTATTACCTGGTTAAAGGGAAGACGCTTGATTTGAATAAATAATGAAAAGGCCGCCAAAAGGCGGCCTTTTCATTATTTAGTAGAGATGGCTTCCGCTATTTCTTCCATAGACATGTTGGAATTGACGGTAACGGTACCCTGGCGTATATATCGGCTGTAATCGTTCTCCTCCATGTAGTCGGAGAGAGCGTCCGGGTCTTGAAGGATGTTTGTTCGGGCCAGTTTCTCAATAATATCAGGGAGCGTAGTTCCTGCTGTTATATCAAGGGAAAATGTGTGGACAGCTGTATCAGGCTTGGCAGCTTCCACAGGCTGTTCAGCAGTAAGGGCAGCCCTTTCGTCGCTGGTCATAACGGCATACCCATCATCTTCCAGCTGGCTGATCATTTCCTCTTTCGCAGGCAGCTGCCTGCTCTCCACTTTCTTAACCGGTTCGTCCGTAATCCAAAGGAATCCTGCAAGGATAAGAGCGGAAGTCATCAATCCCAGGGAGAAGGCTCTGAGTGACGTCTTCATTGCTTCACACCTGCCGCTTTCTCTTCCTCAATCAAGGACTCCACCGTATGTTCACTGAGTTTTGTCTGTTTCGCTATGTAATGTGTCTTATAGCCTTTTCTGTACATATGCAGTACGGTTTCTTCAGCCGGAAGGTCTTCGGGAACAGGCGCGGACGGACGCGGGGAAGCCGGGCGCGGAGCTTTATCTTCCACTATATGATCACTTAAAAGTTCTTCTTCCAGGACCTTCATTTTCTTTTTCATTTGATAATTGTTCTGCATCATCGTAAGAGAGACCTGCTCTACCTGCTTCTCTACTTCCTTCACACGATCTTTCATGAAAAATGAGAGGATGAACAGGACCGCGGCAATGATGACGATGGTACTAATGATGGATATCATAAAACCACTCCTTTTTTTTCTCCAAAATTAGTTATATCATAGATGGTCTCCGGTGACTATGGGTTTTCCGATGTTTTCCGTGAATATATACTTGAAAGGAAAGTTTCTTTTTGTTATTATGATTAAGTCTGATAGTGAAGGATAGACAGTGAATTCGATGATGATTAGGAGGAATACACATGCGCGTAAATATTACACTTGCTTGCACTGAAACTGGTGACCGCAATTATATTACTACGAAAAACAAGCGTAAAAACACAGAGCGTCTGGAGCTTATGAAATACAGCCCACGCCTAGGTAAACACACGCTTCACCGTGAAACGAAGTAAGCAGTAGGATTTTTTCCTACTGTTTTTTTTGTATCAAAAGAAGGGAGAGGACGTTGTGGACAAGACAGAGCTACGTTTCAGAGGAAAGCGTCTGCTTAAAGGGATTGGTGCCGGGGATAGAGAGAAGCTGGAGGCATCTATGCAGGAGAACCTGTTCCGCAGTTCTTTATGGAAGACAGCCGACGTCATAGGGGGGACGCTCTCCCAGGCTCACGAATGGTCGACTAAAGGGATCATTGAGGAAGGGTGGCGGGATGACAAAACGATTGTTATACCGAAGTGCTTCCCTGATACGAAACAGATGGCATTTTACCGCCTGGAAGATTACGACCAGCTGGAAAAAGTGTATTTCGGTCTTTTAGAGCCGGATCCCGAGCGAGCCGAAATGGTCGACAAAATGCAGATCGATCTTCTTCTCGTACCAGGGCTGTTGTATGACGCGGAAGGATACCGGATTGGGTACGGAGGGGGCTATTATGATCGTTTCCTGGAGGATTTCCGAGGGACTACGATGATGATGGCAGCGGAAATGCAGCAGCAGGAAAGGCTTCCCATCGAATCTTATGATCAGCCTGTCCATTATATTCTGACAGAGTCAGGCATCCGTTCCACAGTTGAAAAGTGAAGGAACTTAACTTTTCATGAATAAGACTACATCCGCCTGCGGAAAATAGGGATATCACAGAAAAGAGTCGAGGTGGTTTGGATGCGCCGTTTCTTCCGTTGGGCGGTTTTCGTGAGCACCATGATCAGTACGCTGTATCGCTACCGGTATATGGTTCTCGATGTGGTGGCGAAGGTCCCTGTATTAAGGAGAATACTGGTCCGTTTCTCGATGAACATTCCTTGGATCAGAGAAAGAATGCTGAGCCAAATGTTTCGAAGAGGTGGAGAGTAAAGCTGTCAGGTTTCCTGATGGCTTTTTTTGTGCACGCTATTAGCCCGCTTGAATGCCGTCATGGTATGATGAACGGGAAGAGGGGGGAATCGGTTGTGTTTATCGAACAGGAGTTTCACTTATGGAAAATGACCTATGATTTAGTGTTAAACAAAGGTTTCCAAGTTTTACATATGAATACTCAAGCAGGGGAAGTCTGGCTTGAGAAACAATACAAACGGAAAAATCATGTCGTCCGCATGAAACATAAACAAATCAATTGGAGAAGTGAATGGAAAAGAGATTTGGAAATCACCCTCACCCAGCTTAATCAAAATAAACAGCTGTTCCGCGGGGCGAAAGTCGTCTTTCATTCCATTTATATATCCGAGCATCCGCCGGTTGATGACTGGGAGGATGTATCCGAAATCACGTCCTCTTTTAAGACGACGACGGAGCTTTACTATCTCCATGATGAGAACAAGAGGGAAGGGACAGCAAAATTCTATGATCAATTAGGCTTGACGCCGATGGAAGAGACCGGAGATTGGGATGCAGATCAGAAAGAGGCTGCCATTCCTCAGCTGCAGCGTCAGATTGTAGCTCATCATGAAAGAAAGAAACAGGAAGTACAAGAGCTGTTCGGAAATGGAAAGCCGTTCGTCACTTATCTGCTTTTGGCTGTGAACGTCGCCCTGTTTCTTTTACTGGAGTGGGCGGGGGGAAGTACAAACGTGGAAACCCTCATTGAGTATGGAGCGAAATTTAATCCTGCAATCATGGAGGGGGAATGGTGGAGGCTCGTGACTTCCATGTTCCTTCATATTGGTCTTATCCACTTGATGATGAACATGCTTGCGCTCTATTATATAGGAACGGCAGTGGAGCGTATTTACGGATCGTGGCGTTATATCATTATCTATCTGCTTGCCGGAGTATTCGGAAGTGTTGCCAGCTTTATGCTTAACCCACAAGTCTCCGCAGGTGCTTCCGGGGCGATATTCGGATTGTTTGGTGCCCTGCTGTATTTCGGAGTTTGGAACAGACGGTTGTTCTTTCAGACGATGGGCTGGAATCTGCTGTTTATTATCGGACTGAACATCGCTTTCGGACTATTTGTTCCACAAATTGATAACGGAGCTCATATGGGTGGGTTAATCGGCGGTTTTATCGCAGCGGCGATCAGTCAGCTGCCGAAACAGAAGCGGCCAGGGCTGCGGACGGTGTCGGTGCTCGTATTTGCAGCAGCTCTTGGGGCGATGGTCCTTCTCGGATGGAATGGCACATTCAACGGCGGCCAGGTCTTTTCTGAAGTACAGAAAACGCAGGAACTAAATGAACAAGGGGAGTTTCAGGAGGTCATCGATCGTACGACAGATGCGTTGGAGGCCCCTGACTTGTATGAAGCGGAGCTTTTGTTTAACCGTTCTTATGCGTATTTTCAAGAAGGGGAGACCGCTCTTGCAGAGAAGGATCTGAATAAAGTCGTAGATCTAGCTCCGGATATGGCCGAAGCTCATTATAATCTCGCTCTTCTGTATGAAGAGCAGGGAGATATAGAGAAAGCAGCCTCTCATGCGAGAGAGGCTGCCCAGTTGGTTCCCGGCAATGAAGATTTCCATCGGTTTTATCAGGAACTCAATCAATAATATTGGAGCAGCTGATGTTTCTTACCTGTGTCGTCTTCATACAGAACCATTACATGCTTCCCCTTTTTATCGAAGAGAAGGAGTGGGATATAGCTTTGGATCGGGTGGCTGGAATTCGTATCATGGATACCCAGAATGTAGTTCTTATACAATCCTTCCCAAAGCTGTCCCTTAATCCTCTCTGACTGCCCTTTAGGAACTCCTGGAAGTTCTTTATCTTCAAAGTCTGCCAGGCGTGTGAGGGGAACAGCGGTATAGTCGCTTTCTTTCACTTGAAAGTGAGCGAGAAGCTCATCCCACTGGGCGCGGATCTGTTGATTAATGGTATGATCGAGCCGTTGTTTCCACTCTTCTTCCTCCGGTGTTTCCGGGGATGTAAAAGAGGTGCGCTTCGTATGCGGAGAATCGATGACGTAGAGCTCATCTCCGGATGTTGCCTGAATGCTCCTGATTGCTTCCTCCCCTAGATGAAGCTCACCGTGATGGAACGATACCGCTTGATATTTCTGACTGTCCTCTCCGTGGATGCTCGTTTTCTTCTTGATGATGGACGCGTTCTCCTCCCATTTGCTCACCACTCCTTTTAGTCTTCCATTTACATATAGAAGGGAAACATCCTGACGCAGATACATCGGTTTTTCGCTCTCGGAAGAAACTTCCCAAACCACTTCATATTCATCTTCGTCTTCCTGGCCGGAAAATTCCAGACTCGTCCCAAAAGATTTGAATGCCGTTGTCTCATCCAGCGGGAAATATTTAATGACTGCTTCTTCCGTGTAAGATTGTGTGAACACAGCGATGGTGGCGGCTAATACGAGCAAACCCAGCACCCAATAAATCCATACCTTCTTCACCACTACCAACTCCCTTGAAGGCTGAAAGCTATTCTATATAGGGAGGATATGATGTTTTTCTCCGGGACATGCCTGTGAATTCCTTGATCGTCCATGCATGATTCCTCTTGTTTGGAAAAAACTAACCGGTAGCAAGGAAGAAGGAGGAAATGCTGTGGAGGAACAACGGTTATTTCAGGACTACTCAAAAAATGTTTCCTATATGAAAGAGCGGCTCGGTGTGGATGAGAGCTTTGACATGATCCACCTTGATCTCGTCTACGCAGGCAGGGGCATGTCCCTGTTCATGGTCGACGGCTTTGTGAAAGATGATATACTCCACTATTTAATGAAGTTACTATCGGAGCTTGATAAAGATCAGCTTGAGCCTGATCCGCTGGAACGCCTGCTTCGAACACACCTTCCTTATATAGAACTGGATAAGCAAAAGGATTTAAATAAAGCAGCAGATACGGTATTGGCAGGACCAACGGCGCTTGTCGTGGAAGGTGTGGATGAAGTCATACTCATCGATGCCAGGACGTATCCGGTACGCGGCCCCCAGGAGCCCGATTTAGAGCGGGTGGTTCGAGGATCCAGGGACGGTTTTGTTGAGACGATCGTTTTTAATACGGCACTAACACGGAGAAGAGTGAGGGATCGCTCCCTTCGGATGGAGTACTTGCAGATTGGAAGACGTTCCCAAACGGATGTGTGTATCTGCTATATTAAAGACATCGCAGACACAGAACGCGTCGAGCACCTCCAGCGTGTGTTGAAAGAGATCGATACGGATGCTCTTCCAATGGCGGAGAAAACGATCGAAGAATATATCAGTGGGAGATATTGGAATCCTTACCCTGTCATTCGATATACGGAAAGACCGGATACAGCCGCCGCCCATCTATATGAAGGGCATATTCTGGTCATCATTGACGGATCACCAAGTGTAATGATTACGCCGGCTACTTTTTTTCATCACTTGCAGCACGCGGAGGAATACCGGCAGAAACCGCTTGTCGGCGCATATTTGCGCTGGGTTCGTTTCTTTGCATTCTTTGCGTCTATCTTTGTATTACCTTTATATTTCCTTTTCTCTAAACAGCCGGAATTACTGCCGGAATTATTGTCATTTATTGGTCCATCAGAGGCGGGAATCATTCCGCTGATCATCCAGTTCCTGATTGCCGAGATCGGTATTGACATGCTGCGTATGGCGGCCATCCATACACCATCATCGCTCGGGACAGCACTTGGTCTTGTAGCGGCGATCTTAATCGGACAGGTTGCCGTCGAAGTCGGCTTGTTCTCGAGTGAAGTCGTCCTCTATTTAGCACTCGCTGCCGTGGGTACGTTTGCAACACCGAGCTATGAAATCGGTCTCGCAGACAGACTCTCACGAATGGCGCTGTTGTTGTTTACCGGTGTGTTCGGAGTGAAAGGGTATGTCATAGGTGTGACGTTTTGGATATTGTATCTTGCGAACATGCAGACCTTTAAGACTCCTTATTTGTGGCCGTTTCTTCCTTTCGCCTGGAAGCCGTTGCGGGATGTCCTGCTCCGTTCACCGATCCCTCTCAAAAACAGACGGCCTGCGTTCCTGCATCCCCAAGACCCCGACCGTTAATGGTATCGGGGTTTTATTATTTTCAGAATGCGATGGACTTGGTATAATGGATAAAGGTGATGCTTCGTGAAAACGATTTATGATATTCAGCAATACTTAAAAAAGTTTGGAACATTTATTTATATCGGAGATCGTATTGCCGATCTCGAGTTGATGGAAGAGGAAATCAGGGAGTTGTATAAGGCCCAATGCATGTCCTCCCATGATTACCAAATGGCCATTTTACTGCTGCGTAGTGAAATGGCAGAAGAGAGAGAACGATTGAGGGGAGAGGGAACATCATGACACAAACCTATTACATAGGTGCGGATATCGGAGGCACGACCGTAAAACTGGCTGTTATTAAAGAGGACGGCGACATTCTTACGAAATGGGAGATACCTACGAACACCACAGACATGGGGGCATCTATACCTGCTGATATTGCAGAAGCAATCGCTTCCAAATTGCAGGAAAGCGGAATTGACAGGGAACAGGTAGCCGGTATAGGTGCAGGAGCTCCCGGTTTTGTTGATACAGAAACCGGCTTCATACATGAAGCGGTCAATATCGGCTGGAAAGATTTCGATTTCGGTATGCACTTGAAGGAATTGACTGGTTTACCTGTCTGGGTCGATAATGATGCCAACCTGGCCGCTCTCGGGGAAAATTGGCTCGGAGCCGGGCAGGGATGCAAAGAATTGATTGCAGTAACGATCGGAACCGGCGTCGGTGGCGGCATTATTGCGAACGGCAATATCTTAAACGGCGCAAATGGAACAGCGGCTGAACTCGGCCATGTGACCGTCCTGCCTTCAGGCGGGGCGCCATGTAACTGTGGAAAGACCGGCTGTTTGGAAACGGAAACATCTGCTACTGGAATTGTTCGTAAAGCAACGATTGCTGCCAATAAGGACAAGACTTCTATATTGAACGATCTTATCAATAAAGGGGAACTATCTGCGAAAGCAGTCTTTGAAGCAGCAGCAAATAAAGATGCTTCAGCTGCCCAAGTCGTGCATGAAGTGACAGAGACCCTGGGGATGGCCATCGCCAACCTGGCCATTGCCATTAATCCGGAGAAAATCGTCATTGGCGGGGGCGTTTCCAAAGCCGGCGACATTCTGCTCAAGCCGCTGGAGGAAGCGTATAGAAAATATGCACTGAAGCGGACGGCGCAAGCTTCGTCCTTCGGTATCGCCCAATTAGGGAATGATGCAGGAGTAATCGGTGGTGCCTATTTAGTCAAAAAAAATCGATAAAGAAAAAGGAGCTGAGTGATCAGCTCCTTTTTCTTTTTATAAAACAAATTTTTCCTTTCAAAATTATAGGGATAAGGCTTCCCTTTTTAGTTTTCCTTTATTATGATAGGAGATGGATTATGTTCGGTTACAAATGATGGAAAAATATTTTTTTGAAACTTTTAGCGTATGATACTCGTCATATAAGACGAAGCTGTTTAATAATCTTATGGAGTGGAATAAGCTAAAGGATCATGCGGGGCACGATAACAACGTGCAGAACCGCTATTGCTATAGAGGAGGAGCCATCATGCAGGTAAGAAATAATCGCATTCCGCTTTTTGTGATTGCGACATTACTGTTCGGGCTGAAAACCTACCTGGTTTATCGGTTCTTTTTTGATTTATCAATAGAAAATCCGATGCAGGAATTCATCTTGTTCTTTAACCCGATTGCAAGCGCCTATCTCGTTTTCGCTGTCAGTGTTTGGTTTAAGCCTAATAGCCAGCGGAAATATTTGAGATGGACGACGTTACTCGGAACTTTGGTATTGTTTTTTAATCTGATTTTTTATAGAAATTTCACGGACTTCATTACCCTCCCGGTATTATTCCAAGGAAATAACGCAGCCGATTTGTCAGGAAGCATCCTGACACTGATCCACTGGGAAGATATCTTTCTGTTCCTTGATGTGGCGGTTGTCTGGTATTTGAGTACGAAAAAGTTCGATTTGACCGTCAGACTTCCAAAGAACGGCAAGATTGCAGCAACAGCGATTACGTTCCTGCTGCTCGCCGGCAACGTGGTTCTTGCTGAAATTGAAAGGCCCATGCTGTTCGTGAGGACGTTTGACAGAGAATACCTGGTGAAGAACATCGGGATTTACAACTATCATCTTTATGACGCGACGATGCAGACGAAGACCAAGGCACAGCGCGTATTCGCCGATGGAAGTGAAATCAGTGAGATTGAATCCTACATTGAGGAGACTTCGCCGGATACGGTGGATAAGAAAGATGAGCTTTTTGGTATCGCTGAAAATAAAAATGTCATTTTCGTCAGTGTGGAATCTTTCCAGAATTTCCTGCTTGATTCGGAAGTGAACGGGAAAGAGATTACGCCTTTCCTTGATGAATTGAAAGAACAGGATGATACCATATTCTTTAATAATTTCTATCATCAAACCGCACAGGGAAAAACATCGGATTCTGAATTCATCGTTGAAAACTCCCTTTATCCTTTGGGAAGAGGAGCGGTCTACTTCACCAATGCCGATAATGAATACCACGCTTTACCGGAAATACTGAACAATAACGGGTATGAAACGTCTGTTTTTCATGCAAACAACGCCAGCTTCTGGAACAGGGATGTCATGTACGACAACATCGGATATGACGAATTTTACGATGAGAACTCCTACCAGATCACACCGGACAATTCGTTCGGATGGGGGCTGGAAGACAAAGCTTTCTTTGAGCAGTCAATCAAGTATTTACAAGCGCAGGAGAAGCCGTTTTACAGTAAGTTCATTACACTTACGCACCATTTTCCTTTCGAACTGCCGGAAGAAAAAGCACATATCGACCCATACGATTCCAATTCAAACACCCTTAATGCCTATGTGCAGACGGCTCGTTATACGGATGAGGCCCTGGAGCAATTCTTTCAACAGCTAAAGGATTCAGGGATATATGAAGACTCCATTATTGTTCTTATGGGGGATCATTATGGTATCAGTGATTTCCATAACAAAGCCATGGGACAGTTCCTGGGAGAGGAAGTGACTCCTTATGTCCAGACTCAACTCCAGCGTGTCCCTTTCATGGTCCATATTCCCGGGTATGAACAAGGTGGGATCAATGAGAAAGTGGTCGGCCAAATCGATGTCAAGCCGACATTGCTTCACCTTCTCGGTATCGATGCTTCGGAGGATATGACCTTTGGAGACAACATGTTCGGGGAAAGGAAAAAAGATTTTGTCGCAATGAGAGATGGAAGCTTCGTGACGAATGATTACGTCTATGCAAGTGAAACATGCTATGACAGGGAAACGGGAGAACCTCTTCCGGAAAATCAGAAGGACGCATGTGATCAAACAAAAGAGGCAGTGAATAAAGAATTAAGTTATTCTGATAATATTATCTATGGAGATTTGTTCCGTTTTTACGATTTTCAGAAGACCGGAAAATGATATGACAAACCCTTATTCCCTATGGGAGTAGGGGTTTTTTATGTGAAATTCTGCGCGGGGTGGTTTGTCTACATATTTTTGTGCATATGGGGGTATGGTTACATATATACATAGTGATTTAAGAAATGGGGGAAGCCTTATGTTCCAATTGAAGCATGTGTATCAAGATCCTTTGGAAGACATCAACTTCACGATGGAGAAGAATGAAAAAGTCATTCTCTTCGGACCTTCAGGTGCAGGGAAAAGCACTCTATTGTTCCTGCTGAACCGCTTGAGCGATCCGCAAAAAGGAGAAATTTATTTCAAAGGAGAACCGATTGAGAATTATTCGATAACTAAACTTCGTAAAGAAGTAGGACTTGTTCTTCAATCTCCGAACCTTTTTCCAGGAACGGTTCTTGACAATATTAAATATGGACCAAGTCTGTCTGGAGAATGGAATGATAAAGAGGGGAAAAAGCTGATGGAGTATGTGCAGCTGCCATCCAGCTATCTCAATCGGGACGTGGAACAGCTGTCCGGCGGTGAAATGCAGCGCGTGTCTCTTGCTAGAACCCTCGCGAATTCTCCGGACGTTCTGCTTCTGGATGAGCCGACCAGTGCTCTGGATTACCGGACGGCGGAAGAGATCGAAGAGGTGCTGGAGGAATTGATTCATGAACATTCTTTAACGATGCTGATGGTTACACACAATCTCTCTCAGGCACGCCGCCTGGGAGACCGTGGTCTTTTTATTGCAGATGGACATCTGCAGGAAGACGGCCCCTTCCCGGATATGCTGGACCATCCGAAAACAGAAAAACTTTCTCAATTTCTTGAAGATTAAGGATGTGAGTACTTTTGACGCCTGAGATATCTAACCAATCTTTGCTATTCCTGATTATTTTTGTAATCGTTCCACTTGCCTTATCTTATTATTATCAACTGGGTGTCAGTAAAAGTGTCATTTGGTCGACGCTTCGCGGGACGGTTCAACTGTTTGCCATCGGCTATATCCTGACTTATTTATTCGATCTCCCTGCCGCATACGGCATTCCCTTCATGTTGACCGTTATGATTATCATCGCTACATTTCATGCCAGACAGAGGGGAAAGGAGCTCCCTTATGTAGGTTTCATCCTATTTTTCGGGCTTTTGGTTATTGAGGTCGGAGTATTAACACTTTGGCTGGTGTTTGATATGATCAATTTTGAACCCTCGGAGGTCGTACCAATGAGCGGGATGGTTATTGGAAACAGTATGACAGCAATGGGACTCGCGCTCGAACGGATGAAGGAGGAATACAAAGAAAACAACGGACGGATCCTTGCAGCGTTGTCCCTCGGGGCTGAACCAAAGCAGGCTTCCCATATGATCGTCCAAAAAACGCTGCACGCTTCTCTCATTCCAAACGTGGATCGTTTAAAAACGATAGGTCTTGTTCAACTGCCGGGGATGATGACCGGACTAATCCTTGGGGGAGTCTCACCGGTAATGGCTATTAAGTATCAGCTCGTCATATCGCTAAGTATCTTTTCATCTGTCTCCCTTAGTGCGATGTTTATTACACTTGCCATGTACCGTTACTTCTTCAATCAGAATAAACAGCTGCTTGAAACAGAAGAGGAGATACGTAACAACCGATCCTGATTAAGCACAAATAAGCGGCCTTCCATTGGGAAGGCCGCCTATTTGTCGTTCATGCCACAAAAAGGTTGTGCCAAATCGTCATGACGGAGAACCATCCAAAAACCAACGCGGATGCACCTGCAAAGACGACAGCGAAAAAGTTCTTTGTTTTCAGCTCTCTTAAGACTGCGAAGATACATAAGATAGTTGCGAGTAAAAGAAGTATAGCTGTTACCATGATCAGCACCTCCAAAGCTCTTTTCTTTATTATCATCCACTAGGCATGGATGTTATACTATATGTATCGAGTATATTCTATCTTTCATTTTATAGGAAAATTTTGAAAAAGTCGAGTTGCATTCTGTGTATTTTGAAAATTATCAGTGAGGTGTATGTTTTGATTAAAATTTCCAGATTACCACTGGGTCCGGTGGCTACCAACGCTTATATCATTCATGAAAACAAAAAAGCAGTTGTTTTTGATCCTGGTGGAGATTTCAATAAGTTGGATGATTACTTGAAAGAGCGGGAACTCGAGGTAGAGGCTATCCTTCTCACTCACGCTCATTTCGACCATATAGGTGCCGTTGATCAACTGAGAGAAGCCTATCATGCTCCTGTTTATGTACATAAGGAAGAGGCGGACTGGCTGCAGAATCCTGATAAGAACGGATCGAAGCTGTTCGGATTGGGAGAGATAACAGCAGCACCTGCCGATCAGTTCATCGAAGTGGGTCCAATGGAGATTGCGGGCATGCCTTTTGAGGTCCGACATACTCCCGGTCATTCTCCGGGAAGCGTCTCCTATGTTTTCCGGAACCAGCGACTGACAATTGCCGGGGACACCTTATTCCAGGGCGGAATCGGCAGGACAGATCTTCCGGGAGGCGATCGTTCCTTGTTGAATCGCAGTATACAAGAACAATTGCTCACTCTTCGAAATGATATGAGAATCTTCCCGGGACACGGGATGCCGACGACCGTTGGAGAAGAATTAGGCACCAATCCGTTCCTTAAATGAATCGCACTATGAAAAAAACCTGTTATCCTCAACTGGATAACAGGTTTTTTTCAGTGCCCTCCGAATGTTGGTACGAGAATGAATGAAGTATAATACGTGAAACCGATCATAAAGACTGTCAAGTATGAGAAGAATATGTAGACATACATACGTTCAGACAGCTTCAGATAACCAATAGTAAGGAAAAATGCCGTTTGAGCAAGTGACAATAGTGCTGCTTCCATCATATCGCCGGCAAAGAACATGACAGTGAAGATCCCTGTCCAGAAAGCCAGCACCCGGAACATACGGTCCATGCTTTTCCCCCTCCTTCTCGCGCGTTAGAGTATCAACTGTAATTATATCCGAACCAGTAAAAATTGTAAATAAAACGCATACATAAATACCTTCTTTCAGTTTGTGCATTTTTCGTCGGCATATTCACTCAAAATTAAAATTATTTTCGAATTTTATGTCGAAATAGGTTTCAAATATTGTACAAAGGTTATACAGGTACTATACAATAGAGGCGTACCAAAAAAAGCGAGGAGCGAAAAAAATGGAAGAGTTAAAATTCTACACATACCCAAGTTGTACATCTTGTAGACGGACTAAGTCATGGTTGAAGAGCCAAGGGGTGGATTTTAACGAACAGCACCTATTTCGTGAGACTCCTACGAAGGATGAATTGAAGAGAATACTAGCACTGACGACCCATGGAATTGATGAAATACTGGCTAAACGCAGCAAGGAATATAAAATGTTGAACATGGATGTAGAGGATATGACATTAAACGAATTTCTCGAACTTGTTACAGAAAAGCCTAAACTGCTTAGAAGACCGATCCTAACCAACGGAGAAAAATTGGTTATCGGCTATGACCTCGATGGTTTGAGAGGAATTACCAATAATCGTTTGGAATATACGGCTATCATTTCATAAACCATATACAAAAGGAGCGCCTTTCTAAATAGAAAAGCGCTCTTTTTGTTTGTAAAAGTATCCCTAATCCATAAGGAGGGGCCATCATTCAAATGTGCATGTACATGTTCTGCAGCAAAGAAATAAAGAGGGAACACCGGCCCCGTTCCTCATTTGGAGGGGTCTTGATAAGTGACAACTGATTTTACAGATTCGTCTGATAGGGAAATGGTCCAGTTGCAAATCCACCCGCCTATCTGATCTTTTGTGCAGACCGATTTGATTTCCCCCTCGGGAAGCTGTCGAACGAATGTATAGGTTGATTCACGGTCTGGAGTAGAAACAAGTGCATCGTTTAAAATGCTCTGTGTCGACTGCACAAGGTATTGGGAGGTGAGGGCGCGTTTGGTCATCTCTGTATTGCTAAGCTGGTTCTTATACATGGCTGTTGTCGTCAGTAAGGCGGAGCAAAGCACCAGGCATATTAACAATGCCCATGGAAAGATAACTCCTTCCTCTCGTTTTTTTTTAAGGCAGATGTATGAGTCGTTGAAACCTACTGTCCTCATGGATCTGTACCTCCAAAGTAAGGGTGGATGGACCATTATCGTGTATAGTGAAAGATTCAACTGGAGTGAGTAATGTTTCGTGACCTGTTCCATTTACGGTTCTACGTACGATGGTGCCGTATTGCTCAATTTGAATGATCCGGTCATCCCAAGAAACAATTTGAAGGGTGTTGCCGTTTAAAGAGAAGCTTTTAGAGGCATTGATCTCTTCCTGTATGAAGTGAAACAGGTGGAGCGAAGCCTGTTCTTCATAGTAAGAAGGGTTGCGGATAGAAGTGAGTAAAGGAGTCGATAAGAAAAGGATGATGGTAATGATAGTGAGGCTGAACAGTGCTTCCAGAAAAGTAAACCCATTAGACTCATGAAGACGGGGCATGTAAGCAAAACTCCTTAGTCTCTTTATCTTTCCTTTGCCAGGTAATACAGCCGGTCAGGATGGAATCGCTTTTCCATAATTGGATTTCATAAGCGGTCGGCTGTGTTCCGGTATAATGAAAGGAAAGAGGTTTTTCATCTGTATGCAGCTGAAGTTCATCATATAGTCGGACTGCCATTTCTCTTTCCATGGCAAGCTCTTTTTGATCAGAGCGGAGTTGAGTCAGAGCAGGCAGGACGGTAAGACAGATGACCATGACCGTGCTGAAAGCGGCGATTGTTTCAAGGAGCGTAAAACCTTCATTCTTCATCTATTCTCACCCTGCTCGTTCCGAATGGAAAGGTGACTTTGTATGACGTGTCTCGAGAGGTGAACTTCATGGTTCCCGGGGATTGAATGATTCCTCTTTGATTAAACTTTACTTGAGGCTTGAGTGTCAGCATATTGATTCTCCAATCAGCTGGTAATGTGCGCTGAAATACCATTCGTTTTTCCTTGCTGTCATATAAAGCGTACTGATTGTTCGTTTCATAGAAGTAAAGGGTGAAGTAGGGGTGTTTATATTGAGTCAGCTGCTGGGATAACAGGACGTCTTCCTGGAATTGCTGCAGAAAGAGCTTTTCTTGAACGTGGTGGAGGGTGTGATGGTGCAGAGGTGCGATACAGAGGAGGAGGATGGACCATGATAACAGGACGAGGACTGTTTCTGTAAACGTGTAACCGCTCTGTGAATTAGGAAGGGGCATGATCAACTTTGCCGTCTGTAATCGTTAAGGTATCTCCATTCGGACACTTTGTTTCTTTCAAATATCCCTCGGTTTTTAATACGTCTATCGTCGTTGGATAGGCATCATTATCAAGAAAATAGGCTTCTGCCTGGGCTTCCGCCGTCGCTGTGAGTGCCTCGCATCCTTTGTCGCGGATATTCTGACTATTCTTGGTCATGTTTGGAATCGTGATGATAAGCAGTACGGAAATGACCAGCAGCACGATAAGCATCTCGATTAGTGTGAATCCTTTTTCATTTTTCATGTTTGAACGACTCCTTTTCGTTATAGTTGATTCATCCATCCATATAGAGGAAGCATGATGGATGCATAAATACTTATGATCACCACAGCTACCAGAACGAAAAATATCGGCTGTATTCTCTGGATCCAAGTCGTAATCTTACTCTGAATATGTTCAATGAAAAATTCAGCCAGTATTTCCAGTTCGCTTTGCAGTGCTTCCACATCGTTGGTGTGGTGGAAGATATCAGTCAGCTCTGTTCGGAATAACGGGCAGCTGTGTAATGCCTGTCCAAAAGACTTTCCCTCGCCCAGCTGAAGGAGGATCTCTTTACTGTAAGTGGACAAAACCTCATCCCCGTGATGGTCCCGCATCGTTTCCATCGATTGCTTTAAGGTCAATCCCGCACGCAGTAAGGAGTGAAGGTGGGTAGTGAAGGAATAGGAGGCAGAATAGGAGTAATAAACGCGCAGTACTGGAAAACGCTGATAGAAATCCAACTTGTTTTGTACGGACATCCTCGGTAATATAAACAGGAGAGATACAAGAGAACCGCCCAGGAGCAGGAAAATGATTACCATTCCGGTCATGAAATAATCGACCCCCATCAGCAGCCACAAAGTGCTGGTGGACTCTCCTTCAAAGAGTTGGATGAAATTAGGCAAGACGGTCCTTTTCATGATTGTAAAAGCACCAATGAGGAAAACTAAGAGCAGAAGAGGGTATCGGAGGACGCGGGTGATTCTTTCTTTGTATTCTTTCTTCATTTCCATAAGCTGTTTGGTCTGACGGAAGATGTGAGGCAGGTCGAAGTGGATGTTGCTGAAATATAGAAAGTTGGTTACGGTTTTTGAGAAGCGGGCGTGTTTATAGGCCTGATCAATCGTATCTCCTCTTCCAAGTGCTGTAATCAGTGACTCTGCGACAGGCTTTAATCGTGCGTCCCAACCGGTCATTCTTAAAGCCTCAAGCAGAGGATATCCCTTACTGAGGATATGACTGAGTCTATGAAGGAACAGGATTTGCAAATGATCCGGCAGCCTTCGATCAGAGGAGCGGACCTGCTTCCTTTTTCTCAATAAAGCCGAGAGCATAGGCTTTCCTCCTCAGTTTCTGGAATGAATGAAAAAGATGTGGGGAAGGTGCGGTCCCGAGCATCGCCCGGCGTAGGAGCTCTCCTTCAAGCATTTCGAGAATAGCCGCTCGTTTCGGCAGCTGTTTGTTTGCCGTAATTGGAACGAGCTGCTGAGCGGTGATAGCAATGAGGGACTGCTCCAATTCCGCCTGCTGGATGTCCATCTCCTTCAAACGGTGAATGGTTCCATAGGCATTCATTGCGTGAATCGTACTGATGACGAGGTGTCCGCTGAGCGCTGCTCGAAAAGCGAATTTTGCTGTTGCCTGGTCCCTGATTTCTCCGACCATCAATAGATCAGGATCATGACGAAGTGCCGCTTTGAGACCGGTGTCATAGGTAACACCGGCCCGTTCATTTACCTGGACCTGAATAATGTTGTTCAGATTCTTCTCGATGGGATCTTCAAGCGTGATGGCCTGGAAGGAGCTCTGTGTCATGAGGGATTGAATCAAGGCGTACAGGGTGGTTGTTTTTCCACTCCCTGTCGGTCCGGTAAACAGGATCATTCCGCTTCGGTGACGAAGCCAGGATTCCAGACGGTTCCGCTGATGAGGGAAGAGGAAGAGTTGTTCGAGTGGCATATGGTTCATCGGATTCAGTATGCGAATGGCGAGACTCTCCGTTCCGGTAATGGGAAGAGTGGAGAGACGGAGATCGAAAATCGAGTGGTTGTTTCTGTAAGGGATGGTGCCGTTCTGGGGGCGCTTCTGTTCACCAATGTCCATACCGGAAGTGAACTTGTAATAGGAAAGGATTTTCTGATACATAGGCAGTGGAAGTTTCGAGTGGAAAATTCGTTCCCCATGGATGCGGAAATGGACGTTCGCGTTCTCGGAGTAAGGTGTGAAATGGATATCGGAGGCAGACTGCTGAATCGCGGAGAGGACGAGGTCGTTTGCGCGGGTGGCGACGGAGTTCAAATGAATAATCACCTCATTTCTAAATTTATACATAGAATTATATTCGACAATGATCGAGTAAATCCTGCTTCAGGAAAAAATAAAAAGGGGGCCCGTCAATGATTTTTATCGTAGGTTTCATGGGAAGCGGAAAAACGACCGTAGCAGAACAGCTTGGAGAAGCAACCGGGTACAAAGCGGTGGAGATGGACAGAGAAATCGAACGTCTGGAAGGGATGACGATTCCTGAGATGTTCGAGCGATACGGAGAAGCGTATTTCCGTTCTGCGGAAACGCGTTTTCTAAAAGGGCTTCACGGGGACGGCATTGTTTCCACCGGGGGAGGCGTCATTCTCCAGGAGGAAAATCGAAGAATTCTTGCAGAAGGAACCGTCGTTTATTTAAGGGCGGAGTGGGAGACGATCACAGCACGTCTCGCCGGCGATAAAAATCGTCCTTTGTGGTCCGGTGCATCTTCTGACAAGCAGAAGCGGTTTCAAGAACGCCTTCCTTATTATAAGGAAGTGGCGGATATCACCATTGATGTAGATAAGAAATCACCACAGGTAATAGCGGAGGAAATACAATTGCGTCTAAAATAATGGTGATAGGTACATACTAGAACCAAACGGTTAAAAAAGAGGGATTCAAATGGACAAGAATGATTATGTGAAATT
Organism: Bacillus sp. SB49; assembly: GCF_000469135.2. Lineage (NCBI taxonomy): Bacteria > Bacillati > Bacillota > Bacilli > Caryophanales > Bacillaceae > Bacillus > Bacillus sp. SB49. Next base: position 2,248,431 of record NZ_CP048117.1, on the reverse strand, counting down.
TTTGACAGAAGAAATGGTCAAGTACATGCATTTGTCTAAAGAAGAAAAAAGGTTGAGGAAGGAAGAGAAACCTTCCAAGAAATCATCCTCGTATTGGTTCGGCATTCTTCCCTTTGCTTGGAAGTTGTTTAAAAGAAAAAGAAGGATTACAAATCCTTGAAACCGAAAAAGCCGCTGAGAAATCAGCGGCTTTTTTCAGCTTGTTGAAGAAGTGATATGCAGGAAGGGAAGGCGAATCAAGTAAAATGAGCGCTTCCACTGGCCCGTATGCCTTTTCTCTATGTCTTATCCGTTTGTGGATTCCCGCTCACCAAACGCAGACGCGGCGGATGAGAGGTTCTTCTCTTCCGCCGACTGTTTTGTTATCGTTTGGTCAGCCACTCGGCACTCGTATTCTGCGATAGGTAAAAAAGACCGCCGTTTATAACGTCCCACTCAATTCTCGGTTTGTAGCGGATGTCGAGCTGTTCTCTTTCCCTTGTGAAAGAATCGAGGTCAATGTCTTCCGACTGATAAAATGTTTCCAACAACTCTCTCTCTTTATTCCATTCTAAAATGGATTCTTCCGCCCATTTATTCGTTCTCGCTTGAATATGCTGTTCCAGATGCTTTTGTATGCGTACATAGGCGTTCTTCAAGGAAATCACAGGTGTCATCGGGAACGTATAGTCGGATACGGTTGATTCAAACCGCAGCGGCATGATCCGCTCCATCATTCCGACCATAAGCGTCCCGTGAATGAGGTTTATACCAATGGATAAAGGTTCGTCCTTAGCTTGTTTTCCTCTGTATTGGAGCTGCAGGTTTAAGATGAGCCATGGACTCATCGCCCTGTTTGTACCAGGGGTATCGATGACTTCGTACAAACGAGCCGTCTTCCCTTTCTTAATGGCCGTATGATAGAGCGAGTGCAGCTTCGGAGTGCCGGCATGAAGATAAATTCCTTCTTTTTCCGTATGGTTGGTATCGGTGAAGGTCAACTGCATCGGGTCTCCATCCCGGTTCATTTTCTTCATATAATGCCAGTAGAACGGGCGGTTCATAATCTCTTCATCCATTTCACTGGTCAGCTGGACCGTAAAATGTCCTTTAGCTTTGTCTATAATGGAACAACCGTATGTTTCAAAGAAAGATTGGACGAAACTTTCGTGCGGGTTTGTTTCATTCAACTGGATTCTCTCCTCTCATTTACGCTGTATTCTACGTAGCTGACCAGATTGTTCAGTTTTATATTCACTTCGCCTTGACTCTCCGACTGCTTAAGGATCGACTGTATCTGCTGATCGAATGACCCTCCAGGTATTTGCTCCAGAATGTGGTCCAGGTCTCCGACCGCATTCTTAAAGACTTCAATTTTCTCATAAAGCATATTCATGATATGGTCTTCAATCGTATTTTTGATGGCAAAGTTATAAATCTTGACGTCGTTTTCTTGACCGAACCGGTGAATCCTGCCGATTCTTTGTTCGAGGCGCATCGGGTTCCAAGGCAGGTCGTAGTTGATCATGTGGTGACAGAACTGCAGATTAATACCTTCTCCGCCCGCTTCGGTTGCTACCATGACTTGAGCCTTATCTCTGAACAGCTGCTTCATCCAGTCCCGCTTCCCTTTATTGAACTTTCCGCTGAATGGGACCGAGGTAATTCCGTGCTGCTGCAGGTACCACTGGAGATAGAACTGGGTTGCCCGATACTCTGTGAAAATAATGAACTTTTCTTTTGTCTGTTCAATTTTTTCGATCATTCGCTTCGCTTTCACATGGTGGGGGAGACTACCGACCGCCTCCATGATGTCATCATACAAGGCGCTTTTCCCTTCCGGTGCTTTCTTCTTTAATTCTTGAAGCGACAGGAAACAGGCTTCTCTGGAAGAACATAATTCTTTCGCAAGGGTCAGCCACGTAAACGAAGGGTGTGAGGCTTTCAATGTCTCGAGGCTTTGGTAGACTTTTGCCTCTTCCTCGGAGAATTCCAGGCGTTCATTCGTCACTTTCCGCTTGGAAGCATCCAGTCCTGTATCCTTCCGCCGGTTCCGAATCATTAATTTTCCAACAAGAGAATGAATGTGTTCTGTACGTTCGTCTTGATCGGCATTCTTCTGGTATTTCTTTTTGAAATCTGTCAGGTTTCCCAAATATCCTGGTTTCAATATAGAGACGAGATTGAACAGGTCGCTCAGTTTGTTCTGTATCGGTGTTGCCGTGAGTAACAGGCAGTAAGTCTTTTTCAACGACTGGACAAATTGATAGTTCTTCGTCTGGTGATTCTTTAGTTTATGTGCCTCATCAATGATCACCAGGTCGTAATCAATATTAAGTATTTCCTCTTTATGCTGTTCTCTTTTCGCCATATCAATCGATGTGACCGTTATTTCCCATTCTTTCCACGATGCATGTTTTTTCCTGGGAGAAGCGGCCTGAATATAGAATTTCTCGTTCAATTCCTGTATCCATTGGTTCACGAGAGATGCAGGCGTGAGAATCAATACTTTCTTCGCCCGCCCTCTGATCATAAGCTCTTTCAAAATCAGCCCTGCTTCCAGTGTCTTACCGAGCCCCACTTCATCAGCCAGAATCGCCCTGCCATGCATATGGTGGATGACCTTGGAGGCAGCTTCTATCTGATGTTCCATGAAGTCGATATGGGGAAGGTGTTCAAGGGAAAGCAGACCATCAAAGTGTGGGACCGTTTGGAACTGTGCCGCTTTATAGGCAAGTTTGAACCCCTCCCAGGAACTCAGTCTTTCCGAAGAGTCCAAATGACCGGATAATGTGTGTAAAAACGCTTCATCTGGATGAATTTGAATCATATGGAATCGCTCCTTTTTCTAATAGTTTGCCTTTCGTAAAGATTGTGAATAATTTGTTGAATTCCCATGTCTTTTGTAAAGAATGCGTGATATAATGTAGCTGAATTTGAAGTGAAAACCGCATCCATAAGCTATAAAATAGTATGCCCGCTGCAATCTAATAAAATACGAAAGCGGATGACTGTAATGGGAGAGACTACTACCGTGGCGCCGAAGGAGCAAACAATCTTTGTGAATCTCTCAGGCAAAAAGACCTTTACAGGACGCAACTCTGGAGAGCGTCTGCGAAGAAGCAGACCGCCCAAGAAGCAAGCGGACGGATATAGGAATCCGTACGTGAAACTTTCTGGCTTACATGGACAGAGACTCCCTTGATTACAGGAGGAGTCTCTTTTTTTATGGATGATCACATTGCATAAGGAGTGGTTTGGATGACAGAGTTGAAGCGTACCCCTTTGTTCCCTGAATACAAAGAACTCGGAGCAAAAACGATTGATTTCGGAGGTTGGGATTTACCTGTCCAATTTACGAGTATCAAGGAGGAGCATGAGGCTACACGAACGGCTGCCGGGTTGTTCGATGTATCCCATATGGGAGAAGTGATGGTGGAAGGACCGGGCAGTCTTCCTTTTCTACAGAAAATGTTGACGAATGATGTTTCTAAATTGGAACCGGGGAAGGCCCAGTATACGATCATGTGCTATGAGAACGGTGGAACGGTCGATGATTTGATCGTCTATCATCTGGACGAAGCGAAATACTTGCTCGTCGTCAATGCAGCGAACAGAGAAAAGGACTATCAGTGGTTGAAAGATCACCAGACAGGCGATGTGACAATCCAGGATGTATCGGATGAATACGTTCAACTTGCTGTCCAGGGTCCCAAAGCAGAAGAGATCTTGCAGACATTGACGGACAGCGACGTTTCTTCCATTAAGTTCTTTCGTTTTCTATCCGATGTCCGCTTGAAAGGTGTATCAAAAGAAGCTATTGTCTCACGGACCGGATACACCGGCGAGGATGGGTTTGAAATATACCTTCCTGCAGAAGCTGGAAGGGAGCTGTGGCAGGCGCTTCTTACTGCCGGTGAGCCGCACGGATTACAGCCGATCGGGCTGGGGGCGAGGGATACGCTTCGATTTGAAGCGAATCTGGCGTTATACGGCCAGGAGTTAAGTGCGGATATTACTCCGATGGAAGCAGGTCTTGGCTTTGCGGTAAAAGTGAACAAGGATGCGGACTTCATAGGAAAGAACGTGTTGAAAGAACAGAAGGGAAACGGTCCTCAAAGGAAGCTTGTAGGAATTGAAATGATCGATAAAGGCATACCGCGTACGCATTATGAAGTGTTCGTCGGAGAAGAGAATATCGGTTTTGTAACGACAGGTACCCAGTCTCCGACTTTAGGAAAAAACATTGGACTTGCCTTATTGAAGAAAGAGTTTACGGAACCTGGCACGGAAGTCATTGTCCAAGTGCGGAAACGCCGTTTAAAGGCGAAAGTCGTCACTACACCATTTTATAAACGATAATTAAATGAAGGGGGAACTACGTATGGAATTTCGTTACCTGCCCATGACGGAGAAGGATAAGAAAGAAATGCTTGCAGCAATCGGAGTGGAGCACTCCGATGAGCTGTTTTCCGATATACCGGAAAGTGTACGTTTCAAAGGAGACCTCGATATAAAGGATCCGAAGAATGAGTTCCAATTGACGAAAGAGCTGTCCAATCTCGCAGAACAAAACGTTCATTTGAAATCCCATGTTTCCTTCTTGGGTGCGGGAGTCTACGATCACTATATCCCGTCGATCGTCGATCATGTTATTTCCCGTTCTGAATTTTATACGGCCTATACACCGTACCAGCCGGAGATTTCTCAAGGTGAACTCCAGGCAATTTTTGAGTTTCAAACAATGATCAGTGAATTGACGGGGATGGATGTAGCGAACTCTTCTATGTATGACGGCGGAACGGCACTTGCAGAAGCCGTAAACTTATCAGCCGGCCAGACGAAGAAAAAGAAAGTGCTCGTATCGAAAGCGATCCATCCGGAATCCCTTGACGTTATTCGATCTTATGTGAAAGGTCCCGGCCTTGAAGTCATTGAAATCGATCACAAAGAAGGAAAGACAGATTTGGAACAGCTGGAGAGAGAATTAGATGAGAATGTAGCAAGTGTCGTCGTTCAATATCCGAACTTCTTCGGTCAAATCGAACCCTTAGCCGAGATCCGCTCCATTGTGGATCAGGAGAAAAAAGCGATGCTTATTGCTTCCAGCAATCCTCTTGCGCTGGGTTATCTGACACCTCCTGGTGAATTTGGAGCAGATATCGTTGTTGGTGATGCGCAGGTATTTGGTATCCCTGCTCAGTTTGGGGGCCCACACTGCGGATACTTCGCCACGACGAAGAAACTGATGCGCAAAGTACCTGGCAGACTGGTCGGCCAGACGGTAGATGAAGATGGCAGACGTGGCTTTGTGCTCACGCTTCAGGCTCGGGAGCAGCATATCCGGAGGGACAAAGCTACTTCCAACATCTGTTCGAATCAGGCACTAAACGCTCTGGCAGCATCTGTAGCGATGAGCTCCCTGGGCAAGCAGGGCTTGAAGAAGATGGCGCGGATGAATATACAGAAAGCTGCCTATATGAAAAACCAGTTGGAGGCAGCGGGTTTTGAACTTCCATACAAGGACGCTTTCTTTAATGAGGTCGTTGTAAACGTCGGCCGTAATATTGCGGAAGTAAACAAAAAACTCCTTGCGAAAGGTTTCATCGGAGGGTACGATCTCGGTCGGATGTCAGAAGGATTGTCTGAACACATGCTGCTTGCTGTTACAGAAATCAGGACAAAAGAAGAAATTGATCAATTTGTTAAGGAAATGGGGGATATTCGTGGCTAATCAGGACTTTCCGTTAATTTTTGAATTGAGTCAAGAAAGCCGTACCGGATTCAGTCTTCCGGAGTTGGATGTACCGGAAGTGGACGTGGAAGGTATGATCGGCGAGAAATATGTTCGGAAACAGGAACCGGATCTCCCGGAAGTAAGTGAACTTCAAATTATAAGGCATTATACGGGACTTTCTAAACGGAATCACGGGGTCGACTCCGGTTTTTATCCACTCGGCTCCTGTACGATGAAGTATAATCCTAAAATGAATGAAGATGTTGCCCGCTTTCCTGGCTTCAGCCACATCCACCCGTATCAGCCGGAGGAGACGGTACAAGGTGCCCTGCATTTAATGTACGACCTTCAAGAATCGCTTGCTGCTATAACCGGGATGGATACCGTCACTCTGCAACCGGCAGCGGGTGCGCATGGAGAGTGGACGGGATTAATGATGATTCGTGCCTACCATGAAGCGAATGGGGATTACAACCGTACGAAAGTTATCGTTCCGGATTCTGCGCATGGAACGAACCCAGCCTCCGCAACAGTCGCAGGATTTGAAGCTGTAACCGTTAAATCCGATGATCGCGGGCTCGTCGATCTGGAAGATTTAAAACGTGTGGTCGATGAAGAGACGGCCGCCTTAATGCTGACAAACCCGAACACGCTTGGTCTGTTTGAAGAGGATATTGAAGAAATGGCAGCGATCGTTCATGAAGCAGGCGGAAAGCTTTATTATGACGGTGCCAATCTGAATGCTGTTTTAGGTTATGCCCGCCCCGGGGATATGGGATTTGACGTCGTCCACTTGAATCTGCATAAGACGTTTACAGGTCCACACGGCGGGGGAGGACCTGGTTCCGGGCCTGTAGGGGTAACTGCAGAACTGGCGGCGTACCTGCCTAAGCCGATTCTGGTGAAACAGGGCGGTCAGTACATCTTTGATTATGATCGACCGGATTCTATCGGCCGGGTGAAGCCGTATTACGGTAATTTCGGCATCAACGTTCGTGCCTACACGTATATACGTACAATGGGGGCGGAAGGCTTGAAGAAGGTAAGTGAGTATGCTGTCATAAATGCCAACTACATGATGCGCCGCCTTCAGGAGTATTATGACCTTCCATTTGACCGTCATTGTAAGCATGAATTTATTTTATCTGGCAGACGTCAGAAGAAGCTCGGAGTACGGACGTTGGACATAGCAAAACGCCTGCTTGATTTTGGGTACCATCCACCGACCATCTATTTCCCGATTAACGTCGAGGAAGCAATGATGATCGAACCGACGGAAACCGAATCCAAGGAAACGCTGGACGGCTTTATCGATGTGATGATTCAAATAGCCAAAGAAGCAGAAGAGAATCCTGAAATTGTTCAGGAAGCTCCTCATACGACAATCGTGAGCCGCATGGATGAAACACAGGCGGCAAGGAAACCGGTATTGAAATACCGGAAAGGCGAATGAAAATAACCGGAGTCCCTTCAAGGACTCCGGTTTGCTTTTTTCTATCATGATTGGGATAATGAGTAATCTCCCGGCAGGATATTACTTCTTCGTTTTGATCTTTCCGGACCATTTTTTGAATCCGCTCTGCAGCATGTTCAAATCTTTGTAGCCGTTTTTATGCAGCAGCATAGCTGCACGTGCAGACCTGGCACCGCTTTGGCAGTACAGGTACACCGGCTTATCTTTGCGGATTTCAACAAGACGATTGCGCAGCTGCGATAGTGGAATATTTCTCGCGCCCAGTATATGTCCGCCTTCGTATTCTTTCGGTTCCCGGACGTCGATGAGCTGGGCTTTTCTGTATCCTTCGCGGAACTGTTCTTCCGTCAGTGTCGTCATGATTTTTCTAGCTTTGAAGTATCTATATAATCCAAAAGCAATGATCAAGACCAGTGCACCGATTAAAATCCATAAATCCATATGTGCCTCCCCCTTTTCTCTCTTTCTCTATCTATTATAGGAGGGAATCGTTTGCATTTCAAAAATATTTTTCCGTGTTTAAGCAAAAACATGCGCCATCATGGTTTTCCGATGGAAGTGGGAATGCAACAGATGAATAAATGGAAAAGAAGGATAATCGGCTGTTTTTGCTTCGGATTGCTTTTCAAATCGGCTTCGCTCGTAATATTATTAGATTGACAAATTTCTACCTTTTTGTTCAAAACACAAGATATTGAATATATTCTGAAAAAGGGCACAAGATATTGATTATATTTTTGAAAATGTGGTATGTTACTTATATCGATTTTTTATTTAGTAAGGGAGAGATGCAAGATGCAGACGTCAACCTCCACCGATGTCCATACAAAGATTAATGTGGAAAGACTGAACGCAGATATCCGTCAGTTTCCGCAAGTACATGAAATTACAGAAAACATGTCTATTACACACAAAGGCGTGTCCCGGCTTGTCATGTTGGACCGCTATGCATTCAAAGATACAGAGAAACTTACATTGTCGGAGGGAGACTTTGTTGTTCTCACGGTCAAAGACGATCCTAAGTTCCCGGCTCGAGGCTTTGGCTTCATTCATGAGATTGATTGGGAGAAGCACGAAGCTGTTGTCCGTGTCGAAGATGAATTCCTAAGCGTCCTTGACAGACCGGAAGAGCAGGAGTCAGGATTGATCCGCAGAAACCTTGACACGATTGATAAACCGTTAGAGGTATATTACGAACAGATCGCTCTTCGGAATGCGACAGGCCTGTCCGAAGTGGAAACAGATCCGCTTAAGAAACAGGAAAGTTTCGGGAAATTCTACGAAGAACTTTCTGATATGAATTTCATCCCGGCCGGCCGTGTGCTTTATGGTGCCGGTTCCCAAACGGATGTTACGTATTTCAACTGTTACGTGATGCCTTATATCCAGGATTCCAGGGAAGGCATATCCGATCACAGAAAACAGGTGATGGAAATTATGTCACGAGGAGGCGGTGTCGGTACGAATGGTTCCACACTGCGCCCACGCAATACGCTGGCCCGTGGAGTGAACGGTAAATCATCCGGATCCGTTTCCTGGCTTGATGACATTGCGAAATTAACGCACTTGGTTGAACAAGGTGGATCGAGACGCGGTGCGCAGATGATTATGCTTTCAGACTGGCATCCGGATATTCTTGAATTCATCATTTCTAAAATGCAGAATCCACGAATCCTGCGTTACCTGATCGAAAATACAGAAGATGAACAAATTAAGCAGCTTGCCAAGGACAAGCTTAAATTCACCCCACTTACGGAGACGGAGAAAGATCTCTATCAGAGCGTCGTGAATTACAAGCATATCCAAGGACAAGGGGGCTTTACGGACCAAAGCATCCGCGAAGCAGAAGAAAAGCTTCAAATCGGCGGCACTTATACCGTTCATAATTCCGAGTTTTTGACGGGAGCCAATATCTCCGTCTGTGTCACAAAAGAATTTATGGAAGCTGTCGATCAGGACGCTGCCTACGAACTGCGATTCCCGGACGTGGAGAATTACACAGAAGAGGAAATGCGTGTGTATAACGAAGAATGGCACAACAGCGGCGACGTCCGTGAATGGGAGGAACGTGGTTTTGGAGTCCGTACGTACCGTACAGTCAAGGCGAAAGAACTTTGGAACTTGATTAATATTTGTGCTACGTACTCAGCAGAGCCGGGTATCTTCTTCATCGACAATGCCAATGAGAAAACTAATGCGACCGCTTATGGTCAAAAAGTCGTTGCGACAAACCCTTGTGGAGAGCAGCCGTTAGCGCCGTTCAGCGTTTGTAACCTTGCTGCCGTAAACTTGGCCGGTGTCGCCGATAAGGCTAACAAGCAGGTCGATTTCGCTAAGCTGAAACAAACGGTCGAGCGTGGTGTGCGTATGCAGGATAACGTTATTGACGCAACGCCATACTTCCTGGAAGAGAATAAGAAGCAGGCTCTTGGTGAACGTCGTATTGGATTAGGGGTAATGGGGCTCCACGATCTCCTTATTTACTGTGAATCCGTCTACGGTTCCGAAGAAGGAAATAAACTTGTCGATGAAATCTTTGAAACCATTGCGACCACGGCTTATCGTGCATCGATTGAACTCGCGAAAGAGAAAGGAAGTTTCCCGTTTCTGATCGGAGAGACAGAAGAAGAAACAAAGGAGCTTCGTGAGCGTTTTATCAACACAGGTTATATGAAAGACATGCCTGAGGATATCCGTGAAGATGTATTGACTTACGGTATCCGCAACTCCCATTTGTTGACTGTTGCTCCGACAGGTAGTACAGGCACAATGGTGGGCGTTAGTACTGGTCTGGAACCTTATTTCTCCTTCTCTTACTACCGAAGCGGACGTCTAGGTAAGTTTATTGAAGTGAAAGCAGATATTCTTCAGGAATATTTGGATGAACACCCGGAACAGGATCCAAACGAGCTTCCGGAATGGTTCGTAACCGCAATGACTCTCAGCCCCGAAGCACATGCAGATACGCAGTGCATTATCCAACGCTGGGTCGACAGCAGTATTTCCAAGACGGTAAACGCACCGAAAGGATACACGGTCGAACAGGTAGAGAGCGTCTATCAACGCCTATACCGCGGAGGAGCGAAAGGCGGTACGGTGTATGTGGATGGAAGCCGTGACAGCCAGGTGCTTACGTTGAAAGCAGAAGAGAATGATTTCGACGGCGAACAGACAGAACTCTTTGAAGAAGAGGAGAAGACGCCGCGTGTCGTTCTCATGGATACGATTCAGGAGCTCGACAAAACAAATGTGACGATTGGATCGGAAGTCGGTGACACCTGCCCGGTCTGCCGTCAAGGAACGGTAGAAGACATCGGCGGATGCAATACGTGCACGAACTGTAATGCGCAATTGAAGTGCGGACTGTAAAAAGGAAGAAGCATCGGACAGGCTGTCCGATGCTTCCTTTTTTCTGGGTGCAGCATTCCTTGTCACTCAGGTTAAACTAGTGTATCATTTTATATTGGGAAACAGATCACCAGACCATTATCGGTAGGGTCGTGCCCATTTGTACATACAATGGTAATTGGGGGTTCATCATGCCAACACCAAGCATGGAAGACTATATTGAACAAATATATATATTAATAGAAGAAAAAGGATATGCCCGCGTGTCGGATATCGCAGAGAATCTCCAGGTTCACCCGTCATCCGTCACCAAAATGGTGCAGAAACTGGACCGCGATCACTACTTGAATTACGAAAAATACCGGGGTTTGATTCTGACGGCCAAAGGGAAAAAAGTAGGAAAGAGACTGGTGTACAGACATGAATTACTGGAGCAGTTTCTTGAAATCATAGGGGTCGATCATGAGAACATTTACGAGGATGTGGAAGGGATTGAGCACCATATGAGCTGGAATTCAATCGACAGGATTGGAGATTTGGTGCAGTACTTTGATGAAAACCCTGAACGTATGAAGGCCCTCCGTGAAGTGCAGAAGAAGAATGAAGAACAAAATGAAGAATAAGACATCAAGAGGCGCTTGGAAAGATTCCATGCGTCTTTTTTTATTACATAGGGATTAGGTCCCGGTTGTTCTAAATTCCATTTGTCGCGTTTATAATGAACTAAAGTGGGGTGAGGCAGTATGAAAGTGGATGGAGTATTTTCGGGAGGCGGCATAAAGGCTCTGGCGTTTATCGGGGCCTTGGAAGAGCTCGAGGAACAAGGGTACAAATTCCGTCGTCTGGCCGGTACCTCCGCCGGAGCGATTCTGGCATCGCTGACAGCAGCTGGATTCACTTCGACAGAAATAAGGCAACGAGTGGAGAAACTCTCTTTTGAACAATTGGTAGATGTGTCGATTACAGACCGGCTCTTCCCCTTCTTGAAGTGGCTGCTCCTCTATTTCCGGATGGGGTTATATAAGGGGAACAAGCTGGAAGCGCTACTGTCTGAATGGCTGGAGGAGAAAGGAATACGGACGTTCGCAGACCTCCCTGAAGGTTCCCTGAAGGTCATCTGTTCCGACTTGACCCTTGGAAGGATCGTAGTTCTGCCCGATGATCTAAAGAAAGTCTATGGGATTGATCCTGCCACCTTTTCTGTAGCGAAAGCCGTTCGGATGAGTTCAGGCCTCCCTTATTTTTTCATTCCTGTCAAGATTCATGGCAAACGGGGGAAGTCTTTTATTATTGACGGAGGAGTTTTGAGCAACTTTCCATTATGGATATGGGAAAAAGCCGACGGATGCCGTACGAGGCCTATCATCGGAATGAAGCTGAGTGACGAACCGGATAAACTGCCGGAGCAGCAAATCAGCAATGCGATACAAATGTTCCACGCCCTTTTTAAGACGATGCAGCAGGCACATGATGCACGCTACATTTCCAAAACGATGAGCAAAGACGTTATTTTCATTCCGGTAAATGATGTGGAAACCACTGATTTCCATTTATCGGACGCGGAGAAGGAAGCTCTAATTGAACTCGGGCATGTCCATGCGCGGAAGTTTCTTAAGCGTTGGAGCAGATGAATAAGAATACATGAAAAAATCGAGCCATTAAAAAGTGGCTCGATTTTTGTCTTTGCTCTTATTTCCTTCTATAACGCGAAGCTGTGGACCGCTGCTTCTTTTTCTTCCGCGCTTACCTAAAGGGGAAGGCTTGCTTTGTGCTTTGACTGCTGTTTTCTTCTTAACTACAGGAGCAGGCTGTTTATACTTTTGTTTGGATTGTTTAACCGCTTGTTTATATTTCTTCATCTCATTACGGTTCCCGCCGCCTCCAAATCCTCGGTTGCGGAGGAAAAGGAAATAAATAGCACCATAAATCAATACGGCGAAACCGACCATCATCAGGATGGAGTTCAGAAAGCTGGATGTGTTGGTGAACAGCTGGACAGCCACGAAGAAGACAGCAAGGCCGATGAGCGTGTACATGACAGGAGTCATCCACTTACGCATATATGTTCCTCCTTTCTAATATAAGGGTCATGGGTCATCTTCTGAAACACCCGTTGATTGTCTATACCCTAAACAGGGACATCTTTATCATGGAAAATGCTTTCTTGTGTGCTTATATGTGTTATTCAAATTGTTTCCTTATTTCATCGTTTTATGCAAATATTGTCTGCCTTATTCATCTGTACATTCAGGGTTTTCCAATGGAGGATCGTACCTTTATTTTATAACATTCCTCCCTTAATCTCCAGCATTTGCCCGTGCTCAGGCATGAAATAATAGCGGTTGGTTAAAATGAGTATAGGAGGTATGAGAAATGGCAGATAAACAGAAAGATCAAAGACAGCAAGAACCACAGCAGAGTGTGTTAGGAAAAGCGTTGATTACAGGTTTTGTAGCGGGAATATTGTGGAGTGGATTGGGAACAATTGCTTATTACTTCCATTTCGCCGAAGTGTCCGCCGCTTCCTTCTTCTTTCGGTCTTTTTTTCAAACGGACTGGACGGGGACATGGCTCTCGGAAGTACTTGCCATCCTGCTTACAGGCATCCTATCCATTCTAACCGCGCTGGTCTATTATTTTTTACTTAAAAACAAAAATGGACTTTGGCCGGGGATGTTGTATGGAGGGATAATCTGGGCCGTAGTATTCCTCGTTCTGACACCGGTCTTTCCGGCGGTGCCAACCTTTTTGGAGATGGACAGCGATACGTGGGTGACGACGGGCTGTTTATTTATTTTATACGGCGTATTCATAGGGTATTCCATTTCTTATGAGTATAGAGAGTCGAGCGAGACTTCGAAATCTTATTCAAAGCAGGGGAGAGTGTGATAAACTGGAAGTGTAATTGAATCGTTTAGTGGGGGTCTAGGAATGGGGAATAAACGTATTTTCTTGATCAACGGTCCGAACTTGAACATGCTCGGCAAGAGAGAGCCCGATACTTACGGGCACGACACGCTGGAGGATGTCGTTCAATTAGTGAAGGACACGGCATGGGAAGCCGGGTATGAAGTAGAGGACTTTCAGTCGAATCACGAGGGAGAGTTGGTTGATCGCATACAGCTTGCTGAGGAAAAGGCTGCGGGGATCATCATTAATCCGGCTGCTTATACACACACAAGTATTGCCCTGAGGGATGCGATCAGTGCTATTACCCCTCCTGTGATTGAAATTCATATATCCAATGTACACAGCCGTGAGACATTTCGGCACACATCCATGCTGGCTCCTGTTTGTGCGGGTCAAATCGTCGGATTCGGTATCGATGGATATCGCCTTGCCGTAATGGGGATTATTGACAAGATAGAAAAGGAAGGGAGAAATTAATTATGAGTAAGTTGTCAAGTCTAAGGAAGGCTGTTGCCTCCCGGGAATTAGACGGGATTCTTGTCATGAGTGAAATGAACAGACGATACTTGTCTGGGTTTACGGGGTCGTCAGGAGCGCTACTGATTACAGCACAAGAGTCCGTTCTTGTCACGGACTTCCGATATACGGAACAGGCAGGGAACGAAGCGCCTGATTTTCGTATCGTTGAACATAAGAAACCGCTCCACGAGGCGGTTGCGGAACTATCCCAGCAGTTAAACCTTCATAAAATCGCCTTTGAAAAAGATTATGTTACATATAGTCAATATGAGCAGTATAAACAAGCATTAAGCGCGGAACTAGTTCCGACTTCCGGATTGATTGAAAAATTACGCTTGATAAAGACGGATGAGGAGATTAGTATATTAAAGGATGCCGTCAAGATTGCGGATGATGCCTTTGAACATATCCTCAATTACATAAAGCCTGGTGTCAAAGAAATAGATGTATCAAATGAACTCGAGTTCTTCATGCGTAAACAGGGAGCAGCCTCCTCAAGCTTCGATATCATTGTCGCATCCGGCTACCGTTCCGCATTACCGCACGGAGCGGCTTCTGAGAAGACGATTCAATCCGGGGAGCTGGTCACTCTTGATTTCGGGGCTGTGTACAAAGGTTACAGCTCAGATATGACACGGACAGTCGCTGTCGGTGAAATCAGCGATAAGCTAAGAGACATTTATGATACAGTTTTAGAGGCACAGCTTAGAGGTATGAAAGGAATAAAAGCAGGCATAACCGGTAGACAGGCAGACGCATTGTGTCGTGATTATATTAAGGAAAAAGGATACGGCGATTACTTCGGACACTCGACAGGTCATGGAATAGGTCTTGATGTCCATGAAGGGCCGGGGCTTTCCTTCCGTTCGGATCAGATTCTCGAAGAGGGCATGGTCGTTACGGTGGAACCTGGTATTTATATTCCTGAGGTAGGTGGATGTCGGATTGAAGATGATCTGATCGTCACTGCGACCGGTAATGAACGCCTGAACACCACAACCAAAGAATTGATCACGTTGTAATTTAAAGGAGGAATCATCATGATTTCAGTAAACGATTTTCGAACAGGATTAACAATCGAAGTGGATGGTAATATCTGGCAGGTTATGGAGTTCCAGCACGTCAAGCCTGGAAAAGGTGCCGCATTCGTCCGCTCAAAACTCCGTAACCTTCGTAACGGCAACATTACGGAGAAAACGTTCCGTGGTGGAGAAAAAGTAGAGCGTGCTCATATTGAAAACCGAAAAATGCAGTATCTCTATGCAAATGGGAACATGCATGCGTTTATGGATATGGAAACATATGAGCAAGTAGAGATTCCTGGTGCAACGATTGAAACAGAGCTAAACTATTTGAAAGAGAACATGGAAGTCCAAATTCAGTCCTACCAGAGTGAAGTGATCGGAGTAGAGCTTCCGAAGAACGTTGAACTGACGGTAACTGAAACGGAACCTGGTATCAAAGGGGACACAGCAAGCGGCGGTACGAAGCCGGCTACGCTGGAAACCGGATTGTCCGTACAAGTACCTTTCTTCATCAATGAAGGAGATGTACTGCTTATCAGCACAACTGAAGGTAAATACGTTTCGCGTGCTTAATGCATGCTGCAGCCCTTCCCATGCGGGAAGGGCTTTTTTTGTTCCGTAAGCTCTATCAGAATCCTCTATTAAACCTCTATTTTTTCTTCTCTCACCTGTCATAACCCGGAAGTATAGGCATACATATGAAGTAAACCAATTAAAGGAGGGAGAGGAATGAAAGAGATTGTCCGATTGTTTCCTCCTTCTTTCCAACGATTTCTGATGAATGATGTTTCCTGGGGGAAGGTGCAGGAAATTCGCTTGAGGGTCAATCATCCATTAGAAGTGTTAGATGGAGCAAGCCATACCAGTGTGAAAGGAATTATCGTTACAGCGGAACACCTTGCCTTTGTGCTCAACCAGATCAGCCAATTTTCTCTCTATCGGCTCCAAGATGAACTGAAAGAAGGGTTCTTGACGATTGAAGGTGGACATAGAGTCGGTCTGGCAGGGAAGGTGAACACTTCCGGACACCGGATCGATACATTAAAGCATATCACTTTCATGAACATCCGAGTCGCTAGAGAAGTGGCTGGACAGGTCTCTTCTCTCCTCCCGTTTTTATATGCAGATGGAAGGTGGAAAAGCACGATGATTATAGGCCCTCCCCATTCAGGAAAAACGACCCTGCTCCGGGCCTTAAGCAAATGGATTGGTTCGGATCATACGGGATACCGGGGGTGCAAGGTGGCAGTCGTGGACGAGCGTTCTGAAATTGCTGCAAGTTTAAGAGGCGTCCCCCAGTTGGAGGTAGGAGTCAGAACGGACGTCATGGACGGCTGTCCGAAAGCAGCCGGTATGATGATGATGATCCGTTCCATGTCGCCCGACGTCCTCATCGTCGATGAAATCGGCGGTCTGGAGGATGCGGATGCCGTCAGGGAAGCTTCTTACACCGGTGTACAAGTCATTTGCAGTATACATGGCCGGACGTTGGATGGCGTGAGGAAACGCCCTTCGGCACGAAGCTTGGTCGAGGAACAAGTCTTTGAACGGTATGTTGTGTTGGAACGAATGTCTCCGGAAAGAAATGGAGGCGTAGTTATTCTGGATGAATCCGGCAAAAAGCTGGCGGGATGGAAAGGATGGGATGATCGTGCAGTGGATCGGAGCCGTCATTATTCTGACTGTCACCACGTGGACAGGGTTTGACATCGCCTCTCGTTTTCGTAAGCGGCCCGGCCAAATCAGACAGTGGAAGAGTGCTCTTCAGATGATAGAAGCAGAAATGGTCTTCGGACATTCGTCTTTGTGGGAAGTATGTGAGAACTTATCGAAACAGCTGCCGGACCCGATCGCTCGGTTCTTTCAAGAAATGGTGGAGAATATAGATGACTGCGATGATTTTCCTTCATGGTGGTCAGGACATCTTCAAAGGCACTGGTCACAGAATGCACTTGGTAAGACGGAACTGGAAATTCTTCATCAGTTTGGAAGGACACTTGGACAGCATGACTTGGAGCAGCAGCAGAAACAGATTCAGCTGACCCTTCATCATCTTGACAGAGAGCTTCATGAGGCAATGGAAGGGGTGGAGCAGTACCAGAAGATGGCAAGAGGGATGGGAGTTTTGAGTGGTCTGTTAGTCATAATCTTAATTATGTAAAAGGAGGACGAAACATTGTGCTTCAGGATGCAACGATCCTTTTTCAAATAGCCGGTGTCGGGATAATCGTAGCAATGATTCACAGTATTTTAAAACAGATGGGGAAAGAGGAAATCGCGCAAGCTGTCACGCTGACCGGTTTCATTATCGTATTATTTATCGTTCTCCATCGTTTGGCCGATCTTTTTCAGCAAATCAAATCGGTATTTCTATATCAAGGGTAGGTCATGGATATTATTCAAGTCGTTGCTTTAGGACTGGTCGCGGCACTCTTGATCATCCTGCTTCAGGAACACAAATCGACGATTGCTTTCCTGCTGTTATTATTTACGGTCCTCATTATTTTTCTGACGATCCTTGATCAAATACAGCACATATTCTCTCTGTTATCCTATATGGCCAACCAGGCGCAGGTAGAGCCGGTTTATTTCAAAACCATCCTGAAAATAATCGGCATCGCCTATATTGCGGAATTCGGTGCCCAGTTGATTCGCGACGCAGGATTAAACGCCCTGGCATCCAAAGTAGAACTGGCTGGAAAGTTGTTCATTCTAATGCTGGCCATCCCGATCATCACGGCCGTTATTGAGACGATTATCGGATTCATTCCAGGGGCATGAAGAGGAGGGGTGCAATGAAACAGATAATTGCCGTGATTTTCCTTTGTCTATGTTGGGGGAGCTTCCCTGTTGTTTCCTCTGCATCCCCCTCTCCATCCTCGGTAGAAACGGATGATGGGTCAGATATGCTTGATCACTTATCGGTGGACGAGCTCGAACAGAACTGGCTGGATGTTCAACGGCAGTATGGGGAGTATCTCCCGGCTTTCAACGGGGAGAATTTCAGGGATTTCATTGACAAAGAGAGCACAATCGAAGCGTCGAAATGGTATTCCGGTATTTTGAAGTTCTTTTTTCAGGAATTGATGGTCAATGGGAAGCTCTTGGCAACGTTGTTATTCCTTACGTTATTCAGTACCCTGCTTCGGTCCATTCAGTCGGCCTTCGAGAACTCTGTTGTCAGCAGAATTGCTTACATGGTCATATATCTGGTGCTTATCACGCTGGCTTTGGAGAGCTTTCGGCAGGTGATTACTTATACGCTGGATACCATTGAGCGGATGAGTGGATTCATGATCGGTCTTCTGCCACTTTTACTTGGGATCATGGCTTCATTCACGAACCTTATGTCTATATCTTTCTTTCATCCGATCATTATTGCACTTGTGCAGTCAAGCGGACTGCTTGTGAAATATTTGTTGATCCCTTTGTTTGCATCCTCTGCCCTCCTGCTTATTGTAGGTACGTTGAATGATGATTACAAGGTCGATCAGCTTGCAGAACTGCTTAGGAAAACGGGGCTTGCTGTCATGGGCGTGTTTTTAACTATCTTTCTAGGTGTCATTTCTGTACAGGGGACGGTTACCGCTGTGCAGGACGGAATTACCATGAAGACGGCAAGGTTCGTTACCGGTAATTTCGTCCCGGTAATCGGCCGTCTGTTTACAGATGCTACGGACACGATCTTAGGCGCATCCCTTGTGCTGAAGAATACGTTAGGAATTGCCGGAGTGGTTATTCTGCTTGGAATTGCCATTTTCCCGGCCTTGAAGGTACTCGCCATTGCTATTATTTACAAAATTGCTGCCGCACTTCTGCAACCGCTTGGAGATGGTCCCGTTATTGAGGCGATGGCTGTTGTAAGCCGGCACATTTTTTATATATTTGCAGCATTGCTGATGGTTTCGATGATGTTCTTTCTTGTAATTGTCATTATGGTTGCAGCGAGTAATATAACGATGATGATCAGGTAAGGGGGCTTTAAGTTTGGAAGCTTTCGTAGAATGGATTACGAGAATTGTGCTGTTTCTTATTCTGGCGATTGTAGCAGATGCGCTCTTGCCTTCCGGGGTCATGAAGAAGTATGCCAGGCTCGTCATGTCCATCCTTCTGCTGCTGATCTTCCTCGGGCCTCTTTTCCGGTTATTGAACGTCGATCCTGAAGTGTTGATGAGGGAGACGAATGCAGCGCTTGACGAACAAGTGGATGGAGAGATGCTTGATGAAGAAATAGAATCGAAGAAAAAGGAAATACTCGAGGGACAAGATGCATATAAATTAGAACAAGTTACCCAAGCTTTATCTGCCGAGCTGGAACAACCGTTGGAGGAAAACTATCAAATGACTCTCGCTGATGTGGAAATGAGCTTTTATCAGGAGCCCTACGGCATGGAGACGTTGGACAAGTTGACCTTAACTCTTTCCAGTGAAAAGGAAAGAGAAGCGGTGGAAGAGGTGGACATTTCAATCAAAGAGGAAAAGCAAACGGAAGCTCGGGGAAACGATGAAGAAATTCAACAATGGGTGGCCGAACAATTAGACTTGGACAAAGAACAAATTGATATCCGCTGGGAGGAAGAGAATGGATAAATGGTGGAAGAAGCTGTTGCAACCTTTGTCTAGTAAAGAAGGGAGAAAGCTCCATAAGCCCAAATATTTGATCGCTCTCGGAATTATCGGGGTGTTGATCATCCTGACGAGCAACTGGTTTCAGTCTTCGGACCAGCCGTCGCCCGGCGATCTGGAGCAGAGTACAGCCCAGCAGGCAGGTACCGGTCAGGCGGCTGCGGAAGGGGCGGAAATGACCGATTCCATCACACAACTGGAGACGGAATATGAGAAGCAGCTCCTTCCGCTGCTCGAAAATATTCAAGGGGTGAGCAATGTTGATATTATGATCAATTTATCCTCCACTCATAAAAAAGTGTATGACAAGAACTTGATCATCGGGAAGCAGACGACGAAAGAAAACGATAAGAACGGAGGCGAAAGGGAAATTGAGGATTATTCTCGTGAACAGCAGCTAGTGCTCGTGAGGCAAGGAGACCGGGAAGTACCGCTGCTCACCCAGACATCCAAACCGGAAGTAAGCGGCGTATTTGTGACCGCTGAAGGGGTGGATCAAATGAAAGTGAAAGCCTGGGTTGTGGAGGCGGTCTCTAAAGTATTGGATGTTCCTACCCACCGTATTTCGGTGCTGCCTAAAAAATAAGGAGGGATTCCCTTGGTGAAAAAACAAACAGTATGGTTGTTAACGATGTTGAGCTTGTTGATTGTCCTGAGCGTCTACTACATGACCTCCCCGGATAATGGTGAAATGGCATTTATTCAGGAAGATGAATGGGCAGAGATGACAGGGGAGAATGCAGAAGACGTAGAGACGAGCGGTGACGGTGCCTCTATTTCCCAGATGTCTACAGATGAATTGTTTTCTGCTATTCGTCTGGATATGCAGAACGAACGCGATCAGCTGCAAGAACAGCTGTCCGAGATTGTTGCTTCCAGTGATTTCACCACTCAGGAGAAGAATGATGCATTGGAGAAAATGGAAACCATCAAGTCGAACCAGTCTAAGGAATCCATCATTGAAAATACCATTCTTGCCAGCGCGGAATATGATGATGTTCTCGTCCGGGCCGAAGATGAAGTCGTCCATGTGACGGTTCAGGCGGATGAATTAACCAAGACAGAAGCCAATCAGATCAATAAGATGGTATCCGATGAATTTGGAGAGAAGAAAGTCCAGGTTCAATTCCAGCCATCCAGTAAATAAGAGCGAAACCCGTTCCTTTAGGAGCGGGTTTTTTCACGTATAACAGAAGGCAAGTTGCAGGGATGTGGTACTTTATAATAGAATGTTAAGAGGAGTTATTAGTACCAGTTATAAAAAGTTAACTACATAAAGGGGTGCCACATATGTTAAAGGTACAAGAAATCCGTGAAATCATTAAACTAATTGATCAATCTAATATCGATGAGTTCGAGTATGAAACGAACGGAACGAAAGTAACAATGAAGAAACAGCAGGGACAAGTCGTTTCTGCACCGGTTCAAACTTCACAGCCGGTCCAAGCAGTTCCAGAAGCACAGCCGGAAGCTGTTCAGGCTGCACCACAGCAGGAAAGCAAACCTGAGGCTGCCCAACAAGAGGCGGCGGCTCCAAAAGCGGACTATGATGCAGAAGTGACTTCACCAATGGTGGGGACGTTCTATCAATCACCGTCACCGGATCAGGGAGCTTATGTGAAGGTCGGCGATGAAGTGAAAGAAGATTCCGTCGTATGTATCGTCGAAGCGATGAAACTATTTAACGAAATCGAAGCGGAAGTCTCTGGAGAGATTGTCGAAATTCTCGTCAAAGACGGTGAACTCGTAGAATACGGACAACCGCTATTCCGTGTAAAGTCTAAGTAATCGGGGGATGAGACGTTTGATTAAAAAAGTTCTGATTGCAAACCGAGGAGAAATCGCAGTTCGGATCATCCGTGCCTGCAAAGAAATGGGTATAGAAACGGTTGCCGTTTATTCGGAGGCCGATAAAGAAGCTCTACACGTGCAGTTGGCGGATGAAGCCTACTGTGTTGGTCCTAAACTCAGTAAAGACAGCTACTTGAGTTATACAAATATTTTGAGTGTCGCGACATCGACAGGTACGGATGCCATTCATCCGGGGTACGGCTTCCTTGCGGAAAACGCCGAATTCGCGGAAATGTGCGAAGAGTGCAATATCACCTTCGTCGGACCGTCCGCCTATGCTATCCAGAAGATGGGTACGAAAGATGTAGCGAGAGAAACAATGAAAGAAGCAGGTGTACCGGTTGTTCCCGGATCTGCAGGAATCATTGAAAATGTGGAAGCCGGTCTGAAGGTCGCAGAAGAAATCGGGTATCCGGTTATCATCAAAGCGACTGCCGGCGGCGGTGGTAAAGGTATCCGCGTAGCCCGTGATGAAGAAGAACTGAAAACAGGAATCCGTATGACGCAGCAGGAAGCGGAAACGGCTTTCGGTAATCCTGGTGTGTATATTGAGAAATTCATTGAAGATTTCCGTCACGTGGAAATCCAGGTGTTGGCGGACAATCATGGAAACGCCGTCCATTTAGGGGAGCGTGATTGTTCCATCCAGCGCCGTCTTCAGAAGCTTGTAGAAGAAACGCCTTCTCCGGCAATCTCTGAAGAAATGCGTGCGAAGATGGGAGATGCAGCTGTTAAAGCCGCATTGGCTGTCGACTACTCTGGAGCGGGCACGGTAGAATTTATCTTTGATCAGGCAGCGGACTCTTTCTATTTCATGGAAATGAACACAAGGATTCAAGTAGAACACCCGGTTACAGAAATGGTGACGGGCGTCGACTTGATTAAAGAAATGCTCTTGATTGCTAATAATGAGAAACTAAGCTTTAAACAAGAAGATATTACTTTTGACGGATGGGCAATTGAATGCCGTATTAATGCCGAAAACCCAGCGAAGAATTTTATGCCTTCTGCAGGGAAGATCGAGATGTACCTTCCGCCAGGCGGTCTTGGTGTGCGTGTCGATTCAGCTGCCTACCCGGGTTACAGCATTCCTCCTTATTATGATTCCATGGTCGCTAAGCTGATCGCATACGGAAAAGATCGTGATGAAGCGGTTCGTCGCATGAAGCGTGCCCTCGATGAGTTCGTCATTGAAGGCGTTCATACAACTATTCCTTTCCATCAGCGCTTAATGGAACACGAAGTTTTTGTAGGCGGAGACTTTAATACAAAGTTCCTGGAGAAATATACTATAATGAAGGATGAATCTTAAGGGGAGTGATCGTAGTGAGTGAAAAGCAATTGTTAAATGTCACAGACGGCTCGACTCTCGGTAACGTCGAGATTGCACCGGAAGTGATCGAAGTCATTGCCGGAATTGCTGTTTCAGAAGTCGCTGGTGTCGCTTCTATGCGCGGGAACTTTGCCTCCGGAGTAGCAGAGCGCCTCGGCAAGAAGAATCACGGAAAAGGTGTGAAAGTCGAATTGACGGAAGAAGGTATCTTAATCGACACCTATGTCGTCATGGACTATGGAATATCTATACCTGATACCGCTCAAAAGATTCAGGATAACACCCGTCAGGCGTTGAAGAATATGACGGCATTGGATATCAGCGAAATCAATGTTCATATTGTAGGCGTCCAGATGGAGACAAAAGAAGAAGATACAGATATGGAAGAAATTTAATGAGTTAAAAATCAGAAAGGGGTCCTCCTTTTCTGATTTTTCTTTTTTTGCAGAGGAAAAATCGAAATGTTCTGTCATCATCGAACATTCCTGTTCTGATAGCTTTTATTCCGCTAAAATGTTATTATGCAAACGGATATTACTTAAAGGAGAATGAAAATGAAACGACGCACAGCACGCGAAAAAGCCTTTCAGGCGCTTTTCCAAACGATTACGAGTGAAATCGATACCGATGAGGCGATCCGGCACGTAATCGAAGATCAGGAAGTAGACCCCTTCCTTCATGACCTGGTGCACGGTGTTATGAAGAACAGGGACGAGCTGGACGGATGGATCTCTGAGCATTTGGATAACTGGACACTGCCGCGTCTTCCAAAAGTGGAAAAGACGGTACTCAGAATGGCAGCCTACGAAATGCGCTACAAGGAAGATGTGCCGACTCAGGTCGCTATCAACGAAGCCATTGAGCTTGCTAAAATCTTCGGTGAAGAAGATTCAGGTAAGTTTGTCAACGGCGTTCTATCGAAAATGGTTTAACACAAACAAGGGGGAATGGGAAAATGTCAGCAGAAATTATTTACGGTAATCAGTTAGCGGAAGAATTACGTCAGGAAATGAAAGAAGAAGTACGTACTTTAAACGAAAGCCGGATTCATCCTAAATTGGTTGTTGTCATAATCGGGGAAGACCCTGCATCCATGTCCTATGTCAAAGGGAAGCAGCGCGCTTCAGAGAAAGTCGGTCTGGATTCTGATTTGATTGAGCTTCCGGAAGAAACGACAGAGGAGGAACTCCTGTCCCTGATCGATCGTCTGAATCACGATGAAACGGTTCATGGGATCCTCGTTCAACTGCCGGTTCCTGACCATATTTCAGATCAGAAGATCATCGAAGCTATTGCTCCTGAAAAAGATGTCGATGGATTCCACCCTTCAAATGTTGGGAAAATGATGACTGGTCAAGACACCTTTTTCCCATGCACCCCTTATGGAATTGTTGTCATGCTTGAACGAGCAAACATTGATTTGGAAGGGAAGCACGTCGTTATCGTCGGGAGAAGTAACCTCGTCGGCAAGCCGGTGGGCCAGCTCCTTCTTAATAAAAACGCGACCGTGACCCACTGCCATTCACGGACAAAAGATTTACGCTATCATACGAAACAAGCAGATATACTCATCGTAGCAGCTGGGAAAGCTTCTCTTGTGTCCGGGGATGATATTAAACAAGGTGCTGTCGTTATTGATGTCGGTGTGAACCGTGTGGACGGGAAATTGACAGGAGATGTTGATTTCGAATCCGCTCTTGAAGTAGCCTCCCACATTACTCCTGTACCAAAAGGAGTCGGCCCTATGACGATCACTATGCTTCTCCATAATACAATTAAAGCGGCCAAGCGCATCCATCACTACGATCAATAAGGGGATTTTACTGTGAGCGATCAATATTTAACGGTTACGGCACTTACGAAGTACATTAAGCGGAAGCTGTCGGGAGATCCTCATCTGAAAACCGTATGGCTGCGGGGGGAAATCTCTAATTTTAAGCACCACAGCCGCGGCCACATGTATCTTTCCCTGAAAGATGAACAGGCGCGTATTCAGGCAGTCATGTTCGCCGGCAGCAACCGGTCGTTAAAGTTCGTTCCGGAAAATGGGATGAACGTACTTGTTAAAGGTGAAATTAACGTCTATGAACCGATGGGGCAGTATCAATTGTATATCAAGGAAATGCAGCCGGACGGAATTGGAGCTTTGTATTTTGCATTTGAACAATTGAAGGAGAAATTGGAAAAAGAGGGCTTATTCGATGTAGAGAGAAAAAAGCCTCTGCCTACATATCCGAAACATATCGGTGTCATTACTTCTCCAACCGGAGCAGCTGTAAGAGACATCTTGACGACAATAAAGAGGCGTTACCCAATTGTTCCTGTCTCTATTCTTCCCGTTCTTGTTCAGGGCGAGAGAGCGGCAGACTCTGTCGCTCAGGCAGTCCGTTATGCAAACGAACACCTCGACTGCGACGTGTTGATTGTCGGCAGGGGCGGGGGTTCGATTGAAGATTTGTGGGGATTTAATGAAGAGCAGGTCGCGAGAGAAATTGCTGATTCCCGGATCCCTGTTATTTCTGCCGTCGGTCACGAAACGGATACCACCATTGCGGATTTCGTGGCAGACGTCCGGGCTGCGACTCCGACAGGCGCAGCGGAATTAGCTGTTCCGTCGATTGTAGAACTGAGAGAGACCGTTCAAGGACGGCAGCGCCGCTTGAATCGATCCATGATCGTCAAGAAAGATGAGTCTCTACAAAGGCTTCAACGCATTAAGAAATCCTATGCCTTTAAGTATCCGGAACAACTGCTCAGACAGAAGGAGCAGGATCTTGACAGGATGCTCGAACGATTGACGCGCAGGATTGAACAGAACAAGACACAGACGCTGGAGCGGTGGACTTCCTTGACGAGGAGACTCCGTCAACAGGGACCGGAAATGAAAATCAGAGACGGGTCCCGAGCTCTCCAACGGACAGAAAAACAGTTGAACACCAGAATGGATCAGATCATTAAAACGAAAAAAGATCGTTTCCACAATCACATAGACAAGTTGACGCTCCTGAACCCGCTGGAAATCATGAAACGCGGATATGCGATCCCGTTCAACGACCAGGGCGGGGTCATAAAAAAGACTTCTGAAGTCAAAGAAGGGGAAGCAATCTCGCTTAAGGTGCAGGATGGAAGCATTAATTGTCACGTAACCGCTGTGAAGGAGGATGAAAAATGACCGAGAAGAAAGATGAACTCAGTTTCGAAGAAGCGATGGACCAGTTAGAAGGCATTGTAGAGAAATTGGAGACGGGGGAGGTCCCTCTGGAGAAAGCTATCCAATATTATCAGGATGGTATGAAGCTTTCTAAATTATGCAGCGAGAAATTGGGCAATGTGGAAGAGCAGATGCAGAAAATAATGAATGAGCATGGCGAATTTGTACCATTCTCCGTCCAGGAGGAAGAATAAACCGTGGCATTAATGGATTACCTCAGCGATAAACGTGAGACAATCAATGACTATTTGGATATGTACCTGCGCGAATACTCGACTCCCGGGAGGCTGCAGGATGCCATGCTGTATTCGTTAAGAGCAGGAGGGAAGCGACTGCGGCCGATTCTGCTTATGGCGACAGCCGAGGCGTTTGGAGTAGAAGAAACAAAAACATTGGGAGTATCGTCGAGCCTGGAAATGATCCATACCTACTCTTTAATCCACGATGACCTTCCGGCAATGGATGATGATGATGTGCGTCGAGGTCAGCCTACCAATCACAAACAATTTGACGAGGCGACAGCGATTCTTGCAGGGGATGCACTGCTTACGATGAGCTCCCGGATCGTTGCAGAAGATCCTGCGCTTTCCGATCGAGAGCGTGTGTATCTGATTAAAGAACTGGCAAAAGCAAGTGGAGCCACCGGCATGGTCGAGGGACAAATGCAGGACATGCTCAGTGAAAATAAACAAATTACGCTGGATGAGCTTGAAAGTATCCATAGAAATAAGACGGGACAGCTTCTCCGTTTTTCTGTCATGGCAGGTGCTTATTTAGGAGGAGCTTCCTCCGAAGCAAGTGCAGCCATGGAGAAAATGGCGGATGCACTCGGTCTTATTTTCCAAATTCAGGACGATATCCTGGACGTAACGGGAGACGCAGCCGTCATTGGAAAGCCGACAGGAAGCGATGAAGGCAATCATAAAAGCACCTACCCTCAACTTCTTGGCCTCGAAGGTGCCGTGGAGCAGAAGGAGCAATATGTCGGTATAGCAAAACAGGCACTTAAAGACGCCGGAGTGGAAGGGACGTTTCTATCCCAACTGATCGAGTACTTAAGTGATCGTGACCATTGATCCCGGATGTTTTCGATTGAGCGGCTGATCATTCTATGGTATATTTGATTTATATAAAGGAATGGTGCAGTATCCTAGTCGGCCCTCCGTTCCTGAAGGCGGGCCTAAAAATCCGCCGAAGGGCACATCGATGAAGTTCCTTGTGTTGGCTTGAGGCGCCCAGCCTTGGGTCGATGCTGGGAGTTAAGGTCGCAGGGCGATCCACAAAGGCATGTGGGCGTTGACCCTGCTTCCGCGGAGGCCCATTCTTGTGATGGCATCTGAGCCAGATGCCGTTATGAAATGGGGTATGAACCTGCAGCATATGGAGTAGTCTCTATGTGCGCAGCGTAGCCTGCCTTGAGTGGTGTTTGAGGGGATTATAGCATGAATGTCAGTTCATCTTCAGATGGCCACTGAGGTGCTGATGCGTAAACTATATGAAATCATGACTGCAAAAGAGGCTAAGGAACGGCTAAAGGCTGTCGGGGAAATCCCCTAGGCTGTTCGTTTATGGACATGGAACAGGAATTATAGTGCGGACTGAGTGGCAATCTAGTCCAGTTTTCGGAGACGGAGCTGAGCTGAGTTTAATGGGGAACCGCCAGAGTGGTGACACTCGGTACTCAGTTGGGAAAACCTACTAGACCTAAGCCGCAATTTTTACCTGTTTCATGACCATTCCTTTCCTACATATGAAATGTAATTCTAATATATAGAGGTATAGAATGGACAATAAATTTAAAAGAGCCGTACAATTTAGTTTGAGTATTGCCGTTATCACATTCGTGTTAGCGGCTATTTTTTCAGTTATATCTTCTTCCGTGTTAAGTGGTGTCATATGGATCTTCGGCCTCGTCATTGTATTGATCATCGTATTGATTGGTGTCGTTTTCGATATGCTGGGCATAGCAGCCACTGCTGCAGATGAAACCCCGTTTCATGCCATGGCCTCTGAAAAGGTCCCAGGTGCGAAAGAAGCTATTGTCATCGTGAGAAACGCGGATCGATTCGCTAGTTTCTGTAACGACGTAATAGGGGATATATCTGGTATAGTCAGCGGAACAGCATCTGCTGTTGTCGTCATCCAACTCGCCAACTCCTTCGGCTACAATGAAGGTTCGACCGTGCAGATCGTCATCTCTGTCACACTGACAAGTATTGTCGCTGCGCTTACGGTCGGAGGGAAGGCTTTAGGGAAATCCTTTGCTATTCACTCTTCCACGAAGATTATCTTTACAGCCGCAAAAGTAATTGCATGGTTAGAAAAGCGTCTGAAAGTAAAAATAGTAACAGGAACGGCGGCATCCGCAAAAAAATCAAGATAAATACAAGGGGGTCCATTTATGGATCTGTGTAAAATCAAAAATCCTTCCTTTCTAAAGGAAATGAATACAAAGCAGCTAGAAGTACTAGCGCAGGAAACAAGACAATTCCTTATTGAAAATCTGGCAGCGACAGGAGGGCACCTGGGGGCTAACCTCGGCGTAGTCGAACTGACGCTTGCTTTGCATAAAGTGTACAACAGTCCGGAAGACCGCCTGCTGTGGGACGTCGGACACCAGTCCTATATCCATAAAATCCTGACAGGGAGAGCAGACCAATTCGGCTCGCTTCGCCAATATAAAGGTCTGTGCGGATTCCCTAAGCGGGATGAGAGCGAACACGATGTCTGGGAAACGGGACACAGCTCCACGTCTCTTTCCGCAGCCATGGGAATGGCGATCGCAAGGGACCTTAAAAAAGAAAACCATTCGATCCTTCCGATTATTGGAGACGGCGCCCTTACAGGGGGAATGGCCTTGGAAGCGCTGAACCATATAGGGGATGAGAAGAAGAATGTAACCGTCATCTTAAATGATAACGAAATGTCCATCGCCAAAAACGTCGGTGCGCTGCACGGGGCACTTGCTCGAATGAGAAGTGCCGGGAAATATAACCGTGCAAAAGACGACTTAGAGTGGATCATGAAGAAGATCCCAGCCGTCGGCGGTAAGATTGCCCAAGTCGCTGAACGATTGAAAGACAGCATGAAATATTTCGTCGTTCCCGGCATGTTTTTTGAGGAACTGGGATTTACTTATTTTGGTCCTGTGGACGGGCATGATTTCGACGACCTTATCGAAAATCTCAAATATGCGAAGAAAACAGATGGTCCTGTCATCGTCCATGTCATGACCCAAAAAGGTAAAGGCTATCATCCGGCTGAGAATGATGTGAAAGACAAATGGCATGGCGTGGGCCCTTACAAGATCGAGTCCGGGGAGAAAATCAAGCCTGTAGATGCCCCTCCAGCATGGAGCTCGGTCATCAGTGAAGCTCTGCGGGTGGAAGCAAGAAAAGATGATCGTATTGTTGCAGTCACACCAGCAATGATTCTCGGTTCCAAGCTTGAAAAATTCGGCGAGGAGTTTCCGGACAGGCTCTATGATGTAGGTATCGCAGAACAACATGCGACCACGCTGTCTGCGGGGCTGGCAACTCAGGGGATGAAGCCGTTTTTGGCTATTTACTCGACATTCCTTCAACGCAGTTACGACCAGGTGATCCATGACATCGCCCGTATGAAACTGAATGTCATCCTTGGAATCGATCGTGCCGGGCTTGTCGGTGCGGATGGAGAAACACACCAGGGAGTATTCGATGTCGCGTTTCTACGTTCCATTCCGAATATGATCATTACTATGCCTAAAGACGAAAATGAGGCGCAGCACCTCGTTCATACGGCCGCGTCTTATGATGATGGTCCGTTTGCCATCCGCTATCCACGTGGAAATGCAAAAGGTGTGGAAGTGGATCGTGTTCAGAAGACGATACCGATCGGCAGTTGGGACGTTCTTAAAGAAGGTAAAGATGCTGTTATACTCACCTTCGGAACTACGATCGATATGGCTCTGGAAGCAAGCAGGCGTATGGAGAAGGAAGGACGCTCTGTCCGGGTTGTCAACGCCCGATTCATCAAACCGCTTGATGATGCGATGCTCCATGACATTATGAAGGAAGGTCTACCTATTATTACAGTCGAAGAAGCTGTTCTTCAGGGCGGTTTCGGAGCAAGCATCCTGGAATTTTCCGAAGAGAATGGGTATAACGGACAATTTGTGAAGCGTATGGGAATTCCGGACCGTTTTATTGAACACGGAAGTGTAAGTCAATTATGGGAAGAGATTGGATTGACGGAGGATGCGCTCGTCAAGAATCTAAAAGAATTGGTCCCAACTAAACAGCAAAGGGCATAACTAAGATATGGGCAGAAAAGTACGATTAGATGTTTTGTTAGTTGAAAAAGGCTACGTGGAGACGAGGGAGAAAGCCAAGCGCACCATCATGGCCGGTCTCGTCTTTCACGAGCAGAACCGTTTAGATAAGCCTGGCCAAAAGGTGGAGGAAGACCTGGAACTGACGGTTAAGGGAAAAGCCATTCCTTACGTAAGTCGTGGAGGACTGAAGCTGGAAAAAGCCTTGAAAGTGTTTGATTTGTCAGTTAGAGACAAAGTTATGATCGATATCGGCTCTTCCACCGGAGGATTTACCGATTGCGGTCTACAGAACGGTGTGAAAATGAGTTATGCCGTCGACGTCGGTTACAATCAGTTGGATTGGAAGCTTCGTAACAACGACCAGGTCGTTGTTATGGAACGAACCAACTTCCGTTACATGACGTCCGAGGACTTGTCCTACGGCACCCCTCAATTTGCTTCCATTGATGTATCATTCATATCCCTTCGAATCATCCTGCCGGTACTGGCGGATATTTTAGAAAAGGGCGGCGATGTCGTAGCTCTTATCAAACCCCAGTTTGAAGCAGGGAGAGAACAAGTAGGGAAAAAGGGCATCGTCAGAGATCCCGCCATTCATGGTCAAGTCGTTGAAACAATCCTTGATTTTGCTACAAAGTACGGATATTCTGTTTATGGACTCACGTATTCTCCGATCACCGGGGGAGACGGAAACATTGAATTTCTTGTTCATCTTCGTCTGACGGAGCAGGGGCAAGCGGTTATTAACAATAATGTCGATGTTCAGGCAGTTGTCAAGGAAGCGCATGATGCGCACGGCAAAAACGCATAATGTATAAAAAGGGCTGAGCTTCGGCCCTTTTCTTATGGAAGGACTTGAAATGGAGGATGGTCATGAATAAAGGACAACGTCATATCAAAATCAGGGAATTGATTACAAACGACGATATTGAAACGCAGGATGAACTGGTGGATCGTTTAAAGGGAATGGGGTACAACGTCACACAAGCAACGGTATCCCGTGATATAAAAGAACTGCACCTTGTCAAAGTTCCTATGATGGATGGTCGTTATAAATACAGCCTGCCTGCCGATCAGCGGTTCAACCCGTTGGAAAAGCTGAAAAGACTTATGATGGATGCTTTCGTCAGTATTGACCGCGCAGGTCACTTCATCATTTTGAAGACTCTGCCCGGGAATGCGAATGCCATTGGCGCATTGGTGGATAATTTAGATTGGGACGAGATCATGGGCACGATATGCGGGGATGATACGTGTTTGATTATTTGTCGAAGTGAGAAGCAGACAGAGGCGATAAGCGAACAGCTGCTAAATATGCTATAACTGAGGTGTATTTTCATGTTAACGGAATTATCCATTCGTGATTTTGCAATTATCGATCAGATTTCCATTACATTTAAAGAAGGTTTGACCGTTTTAACTGGAGAGACCGGTGCCGGTAAGTCGATTATCATCGATGCTATTCAACTGCTGTCAGGCGGAAGAGGCTCTGTAGAGTTCGTCCGGCATGGAACGAAAAAGGCGGAAATAGAGGGTTTATTTATCGTGGAGCGCGACCACCCGATTTACCGTACAGGGGAAGCGTTTGGAGTGGACATTCAGGATGATGGAATGGTTGTCTTGAACAGGACGATTACAAATCAGGGAAAGAGCATATGTCGCGTAAACGGAAAGCTTGTTACACTTGGCATTATGAAGGAGTTTGGTCAGGCCCTCATTGATATACACAGCCAACATGAAACACAGTCATTGATGGACCCTGATCGACACATAGAGCTTCTCGATGTATTTGCCGGGGAAGGCATTCGTCCGACGCTTGAGGAGTATCAGAAGGTCTTTGATAAGTACAGGACATTGAGGAAACGGTATAAGGATTTGAGTCAGAATGAGCAGGAGATGGCGCAGCGGCTTGACCTTCTTGAATTTCAGCTTCGCGAACTTCAGGAAGCGGAGATGGAACCTAAAGAGGATGAAGAGCTGGCTGAGGAACGTAAGAAACTGCTTAATTATGAGAAGATTTATCAAGGCATTCATGATGCCTATTATTCCCTTTATGGTGAACAGCGGGGTCTCGATTGGCTTAGTCATGCGATGACTTCCTTGGAAAGCACGGCGGATGTCGATGAAAACATCGCAAAAATATCAGAGGAATTGGCTAATTCTTATTATTTAATCGAAGAAATGACCTTCCAGTTGAGCAGTCAAATGGCTGAACTGGAATTTGATCCTGAACGATTGAATCAAATGGAGTCAAGGTTGAATGAGCTCAACCGTTTGAAGAAAAAATATGGTGGTACAGTGGATGATATGCTTCAATACGCATCTAAGATTGAGGAAGAAATTGATGAGATTAAGAACAAAGACTCTCATTTAAGTAAGATGGAATCAGACATATATGAACTTGGTCAGGATGCCGTATTGGAAGCGAAAGCAATCCACGACATACGAATGGAAGCAGCTTCGCGTCTAGGGGAATACATTCATGAAGAGCTGCGCGATTTATATTTAGAGAAAGCATCTTTTGCGGTTGATGTCCGTATGAAGGAAGGAAAAGAACAGGATCCAATGTTTGAAGGTAAGCCGGTTCAGCTGATGCCAAACGGTACGGATATTGTGAAATTCCTCATTACCACAAATCCAGGAGAACCGCTTAAAGAATTACATAAAGTCGCTTCCGGTGGAGAAATGTCACGTATAATGCTTGCACTAAAGCGGATATTTTCCAGACACCAGGGAGTAACGAGCGTCATATTCGATGAAGTCGACACAGGTGTAAGCGGCAGAGTAGCTCAGGCGATTGCTGAGAAGATATACGGCATCTCCGAAGGATCCCAAGTGCTCTGCATCTCCCACCTGCCACAAGTAGCTGCAATGGCCGATACGCACATTAGGATTGAGAAGCGCGTGGATAATGATCGAACCCACACGGCTGCTTCGGAATTAACACACGAAGAGCAGGCGGATGAAATCTCACGAATGATTACCGGCGCAGAATTGACGGAAACGACAGTCGAGCATGCAAAAGAACTACTCGTTATGGCAGATAAACATAAACGTAATAAATAACAGGGATCAGGTAAAAATAGGCGCAGATGCTTTTTCTGCGCCTATTTTGTTTTATTCAAGGGATATCTTACATGGGCAGGGAATGGGTACTATATTTACTGTGATTATGCTCGTTTAAAAAAAGGGGCGGAAGACCACATTATAAGTAAGCCATTTAGTTGGTACTGGAGTTAGAAGGAGAGTGAACCCGTGAATGTAAGGATAATGAAATATATATGTGGTTCTGTTCTCCTGCTGTTCATGCTCACGTTACCATTATTGACACCTGTTCAACAATATTTGTCCATCCCAACAGAAATGAAAGTGACGACTGCCAATTCTGTATCTACACCTGTTTGGAATGACGATTCCAAGGCACTTACGGCATTTTCATCTACTGATGATGACGAGGTGTTCCATGAGTTTGCAGGAATTCCTCTTAAGAAGACGAGCGTACAAGGGATGAAAGACATCCGGCTCGTACCGGGAGGACAGTCGGTAGGCGTCGAACTGCATACGAAAGGCGTCCTCGTAGTCGGCCACCATTTAGTTAGTGGTGAAGGAGCGGAAAAAGCCTCTCCTGGTGAAGAAGCGAATATCCATGTGGGGGATATTCTCCTTAAAGGTAATGGCAAGGACCTTCACAGCATGGAGCAGCTGTCCTCCATCGTCAAGGAGTCAGGAGAGAAAGAAAATGCTGTCGATCTTACGATTAAACGTGGAGAAGAAACGATTCAAACTTCGTTAACACCGGCGTTCAACGCGCAGGAAAACGAGTATCAGATCGGCCTGTATATTAGAGATTCCGCTGCAGGAATCGGAACGATGACATTTTACCATCCACAAAGTAAGAAATATGGAGCGCTCGGGCACGTGATCTCGGATATGGATACAAAAAAACCGATCGAGATTCATGAAGGTACTATAGTAAAATCCCAAGTAACTTCCATTGAAAAGGGAAGTCGGGGAATCCCGGGAGAAAAGCGGGCTAAGTTCTCATTGAAAGACGATAAGCTCGGAAATATTACCAAGAATACGCCGTTTGGTATATTCGGCGAACTAGAGGGCGATATGGAGAACAGCGCTTACCCTGAAGGCTTACCAGTCGGATTTGCGGAAGAGGTTAAAGAAGGACCCGCACAAATCATGACGGTGCTGGATGGAGAAAGAATGCAGACTTTCGATGTGGAAATCGTGAGCAACACGCCGAAGAAATCAGCCGTTACAAAAGGCATGATCGTCAAGATTACAGATAAAGAACTGTTGAAGAAAACCGGAGGAATTGTTCAAGGAATGAGTGGAAGTCCAATCATTCAGAATGGCAAAATTATCGGTGCCGTCACGCATGTTTTTGTCAACGATCCTACTAGTGGTTACGGTGTGCACATCGAATGGATGCTGCAAGAAGCGGGAATCGATATTTATGAAGAAAAAGGTCAAAAAGCAAGCTAAGAAGAACCCTGAACGGGGTTCTTCTTTTTTTTGGTAGAAATATCTGCAACGTCATCGACATGATTCGACAAATGGAGGATCTCAATGTCGAAACAGTGCGATTTTTAAAGTATTTTAAAGCATTTAAGAGATAATCTCGAATATTAAAATTTTTTTGTTATAATAAAAAAGGGTTAGATTTCCTGTCTGTCGAACTTATGAATTACAGAGAAAAGAGGACAATTTTGTAAGGAGGAAAATTAATGGAAAAAATTCAAGTTTGTTTGGCTGATGATAATCGCGAGCTGGTGAAGCTTCTTGAGGATTATTTTGAGGACACGCACGATATCGATGTCATTGGGACGTCATTTAATGGTAAAGATTGTCTCCAAATGGTCGAAGAAAAGAATCCCGATGTGCTCATTCTCGACATCATCATGCCTCACTTGGACGGATTAGCGGTTTTGAATAAATTGAGAGAGCTGGACAAGCAGCCGGAAGTGATCATGTTAACAGCGTTCGGTCAGGAAGAAGTGACGAAAAAAGCGGTGGAATTAGGTGCTGCCTACTTCATGATGAAACCGTTCGACCTGGATCACCTGGGAGAGCAGGTCCGCCAGATCAAGCATGCCGGAGATCCGATAAATCGTGCACTTGGAAACACCTACACGTCTACGAAGTCCAAGAAACCAGACTTGGATACGAGCATTACGCATATCATTCACGAAGTCGGTGTCCCTGCGCATATTAAAGGGTATCAATATCTGCGGGAGGCCATCACGATGGTGTATCGCGATTTGGAACTGCTCGGCTCCATTACGAAAGTCCTTTATCCTGATATTGCAACGAAATACAACACGACGGCTTCCAGAGTGGAAAGGGCGATCCGTCATGCGATTGAAGTAGCCTGGAATCGTGGAAACATTGACGCGATCTCTTCCTTGTTCGGTTACACCATCTCCAATACGAAAGCAAAACCGACGAACTCAGAGTTCATCGCAATGGTAGCGGACAGGCTCCGCCTGGAGCATAAAGCAAGTTGAACGCGAAACACGAGGGGGTATTTCCCCTCGTGTTTTTTATTTCATCATCCTGACAATTTCTTCTGCCATGGACATATCATCGTAAAACCCTTCATCAATCCGATCCAATTCAGGCAGCAGGCACGTATAAATATGTTCCTCCAAGAACAATAATCCATCCCGGTTCAACTGTCTGTAGCTGAAAGGAAGATCCAAGTAGTGGATGATGATATAGCGATGGCCCGTTTCCATGTATGTACAAAGGATATGAATTTCGCTGTTCTCCGGATAATACCTTGTTCCTCCGAATCCATCTCTGCGTAACACCATCTGACTACTCCTCCTTTCATATCCATAATAAAGCAAATGAGACAAAGATGTAACAGATATACATAAATAATGTAAAAATTCCCAACATAAAGTCGAAAATATTTTATATAATCTTTTTTTTCATAAATATCTATTCTATTCTCCTCTTATTTTGTGGTACAATTCTTAATTATTAATTACTTTGGTTCACTAATGGGGTGTTGTACATATGAAAGTTATTAAATTTGGTGGCAGCTCTGTAGCAGATGCGGGGCAAATCAAAAAAGTAAAAGGGATTATTGAATTGGATGACAGCCGGCGTGTTGTCGTTGTGTCGGCGCCTGGCAAGCGATATAAAGAGGATACAAAGGTAACCGATTTATTAATCGAGCTGGGAATGGCTTTACAGGCAGGAGTTATGAAAGAAGATGTATATAAAACAATTCTGGATCGTTTCCGGTCTATGACAGAAGAGCTCGACCTTTCGATAAGCGTGATGGAGTCTGTAAAAGAACAAATCGACAACGCCGTTCAGATGATACAAGAGGAGCACAGCCATGGGCTTGATTCCCTGAAAGCTTGTGGTGAAGACGGATCCGCACGTATCATCAGTGCTTATTTGGAGAAGTCAGGTCTGTCTGCTTCCTATGTAAATCCCAAAGACGCAGGTATTCTCGTCAGGGATGAGCCTGGAGGAGCCATCGTTTTAGAGGAAAGTTTCGATCGATTGTATGAATTAAGAAGTCGGAACGAAATTTTAGTCATACCCGGATTCTTTGGGTTTACACCGGAAGGAGAGATCGTAACTTTCTCCAGAGGAGGTTCGGATATAACCGGTTCCATTGTTGCTGCCGGGTTAAAAGCCGAGCTTTATGAGAACTTTACTGATGTTGATTCGGTATTTTGTGTTAATCCAATGTATGTGGACAAACCAAAGCCGTTGACATCCTTAACCTACAGGGAAATGAGAGAGCTGTCTTATGCAGGCTTTTCCGTCTTCCATGACGAAGCTCTCATACCGGCCTTTAAAGCGAAAATACCGGTATGCATAAAAAACACAAATAATCCTTCTGCTCCAGGGACGATGATCGTAGCAGAGCTGCCTGAGCGGGAAAGCCATGTCGTAGGAATTGCAAGTGATGACGGCTTTCTGAATTTATATGTCAGTAAATATTTGATGAACCGTGAGATCGGATTCGGTCGAAAACTACTTCAAATACTGGAAGATGAAGAGGTTTCCTTTGAGCACGCTCCTTCGGGAATCGATGACATGTCTGTTGTCATCAGGGAACATCACCTTCCACCAGAGAAGGAAGAAGTGGTGGTAAATCGGATCAAAGAAGAGTTGAAAGTTGACACGGTACTGATTGAACGAGAGATGGCTATGATTATGATTGTAGGGGAAGGGATGAACCAAACGGTCGGCATTGCCAGTCAAGCAGCATCTGCTTTCAGGGAGGCTGGTGTGAATATAGAAATGATTAATCAAGGATCATCCGAAGTAGCCATGATGTTCGGTGTGAAATCCTCCGGGCTTTCGGATGCTCTTCAATCCCTTTATCATACCTTCTTTGAATAAGAGGCATGGGCGTTCTGTGTATGGACGGGGGCAGAAAAAAAGGCGAAACAGCTACGATTGCTGTTTCGCCTTTTGTTGTTTCCGGCATACCGTATAAAGGTCATCCAGTGTCTGAATATCATGATTCATCGCTTTAGAGAGGAGGAATTGGAACAACTCTGCGGTCATGATGGCATCATTCAACGCGTGGTGGCGCTCCCGTTTGTCTATCCCTACATATTTTAATAATGGATCAAGCTGGTGTTTGACGTGTGGCAGAAGCCATTGTGCCATTATCTGTGAATCCAATACATGGGGTTCATAGTCCGGCAGCTTCCATCGTTTTAACATAGCTCTCAGAAAACGCATATCAAACTTTGCCGGATGGGCGACCAAGACGGACCCTTCACTGAATTCCAGGAAATTTGTGAAACCTTCGATGAAAGGACTTGCATCCATGAGCTGTTGCTTAGTGAGTCCTGTAAGGCGTAATGTTTGATTGTTAACAGGACGGATAGGACGGATGATTTGATGAAACTTCCGACTCCTGCAGGCATGAAGACCGTTTAAACGGATGGCCCCTATAGAAATGATTTCATGACCAATTTCCGGAAAGAAGCCGGTTGTTTCTAGATCGAAAATTGTAAAATCCAATTCTTCCAATTTTTTTTGGTGGAAACGAGTGTCTTTTTCATATAGAGACAATGTTTCCTCCAGCGATTGATAAATGTTCCATTTCAAAAATGGTTTGATTTTAAAATGATACATCGGTTTCTCAAAAAAGATATATTTAATAATTTGTAAGTCAACAGGTAACAACTATACCACCCGATTTCGGTTATAGCTCAACTCTAAAACTTGCTGCAGTCGTTTGGCGATGATCAGCGCTTCCTTTAAAGAGCGGCGCTCTTCTTTTTTCAGAGAGCCGAGCTTCAAATCATTGGACAATGGTTCATCGTCGTCAAGTTGATCTAGATTTGCTTTTAGCCGGAACAACATCAGCCTGTGCAGGGCTGTCTTTGCATTTTCCACATCGCGTGGATGGAAGCGCTCCTGCTCAGCCAATGCCTCCAGCCTGTTTACGGTATTGATTTCTTCGATGCCGTACTTCATGCTGTATATCCTGACGGCATTCACAATCTGCATAATTGCAGATTTCTTTAAATTTAATGTCCGTTTTTTTCCGATTCCGGTAATCCGTCCGAAGGGCTGGACAGGGACGCGGAATCTCAATGTATCCTTCATCAGCAGTTGATGGAGGTTCAATGATTTTTGAACGCGCTTGGTCACATATTTTTTTAAATCATAGGCTAGTGAATAATCTCCAATGATCGGACGGAAATCCATGAAGATAGTAAAATCGCGGATCTCTTCCGCATCCATTTTGGCAATCCAGCGGTCGATACTTGCGTGCCACTGGCTTGTCTGCTGACGCCACTTATCTTCTCTTGCCATAATTCCGCCTGTACAATAAGGATAGCCGCACTCATTCAGCATGTCGTTAATTTTACCGGCAAAGATTCGGAAGTATTCTTCTATCGTCTTTTTATGCTTGGAACTGCTGTAGTCAGCGAGAATCATGGCATTGTCCTGATCCGTGGAGAAAGCTTGCTCTTTACGTCCCTCACTTCCCATGACCAGGAAGCAGTAATTGATTGGAGGTGCTCCGTACCCCTCTTTCACCATTTCATCTTCCGCGATTTGTACGACCTGTTTGTGCAGCCTGTCGTTGTAGTTGGTCATTAATTCAGCAATATCGTACGCAAACATGTTGTCTTTAATCAGACTGGACACAAACTGCTGGAATCTTGCATTGTAAATGGGAGAAAGTGGACGGATTTCATCAATGCTGGCTGCGTTTGATATTTTGTATGTTAAATCGAAATAAACGGAGTTTTTGATGGTGAAGAAGGAAGACTGTCTGAGGATTCCAACCACCTTATCTTTGTGGAGAACCGGTATGATTTCCGTTGGATGGTGTTTCAAATAACTCAGCGCATCGTAGATGAATTCCTGTTCGTTAATCTCATAGGACTCCTCCGTCATGTAAGTCCGAACGGGATTTTTGTGCTCATTTTCAAAATAGGCCTTTAAAATCTGGCCGTATCCGATCATCCCAAGCATCGAGCTTTGGTCGTCGCTTACAATAAGCGCTTCTATCTTCTGCTGCTGCAGCATGCGGGCTGCTTTTTCAATGGAGGATTCCGGGTGTATAAACGTTGGAAGTTCCATATAGGCATCTGCACGCTTTTTGTAAAGCTCACGATCGTCCTGCTCATCCGTGGTGGAACTTTTATACTTCACCTCGTCATAGAGGCTCTTCATTAAATGGCTGATTCCATCCATGACGACCTTGGAGAAATGAGTGTTGTTCGACATCGTTTGTAAAAACGATTCCCTCTCGAAGCAGACCGTTTTGACCGGTTCCAGCGCCTGGACAGAAAAGCGCATTTCTCCGCTCGTAAGAAGAATCATCACTCCTACCAGGTCTCCCGGGTAGTAGAACCTTACAGAGAGCTGGCGACCATTGGATCGGTGCATGATGTTTTTTGCAAGACCGGATACGAGGAAGTGGATGTCAATTCTGTCTTCATCCTGATCTTCATGAATGATAAATTCATTGGTGCTGTATTCTTTGACTACGGCTTTGCCGAAAATCTCTTCAAATTCCTCGTCCGAAAGCAAGTCAAAAGGATATTGCTTTCGAAACAATTCGAACTCTGTCACAGAGCAAAACTCCTTTGTATCTGTTTAGTGATCCTGTTTGAAACGACCTTTTGTCAGTCCTCTTTTTCTGTCTCTGTATAAGATGAAACCGCCGATCCAAAGAAGGCCGCCGAGGAAAAAAAGCAAACCGGTAAGACCTTGGACAGCGATGTGAAAATATATCTCGTGGAATTCTCCGAAGAGAGCATCCCGGATTAATTTAATTCCATAGACAGCGAGTATTCCCGGTGTGACTAACACTAATAAGGCAAGTAAGCGCATGAGCACAGCTCCTTTGTTTCAATCCAAGTTAAGTATATCAAATGGAGCCGTGGGAGGGAACTGTTGGTCTTCTTGCTAAAACATGCAGAATGTTATAGGATGAAAGTACGCAAAATATTGCAGGGTGTGGTGAAATGAAACGTGTGTTGATTGTTGGTGCAGGGAAGGGTGGCGCGGCTCTTCTTAAATTATTGAATGAAATTGAGCGTATGCAGGTCGTTGCTATTACCGATATCGATCCTGATGCGGAAGGCTTAATACTGGCAGAGCAGATGCAGATTCCGTCAGACCGTCATTGGGAGAACTGGATACATAAAGACATCGATATCGTCATTGAGGCGACAGGCAGTGATGCCGTCTTTGGGGAAATCCGTGCAAAAAGGATGCCTTTCACAGTTGTTATACCTGGTTCCGTAGCGTACGTAACATCGGAACTTCTAGAAGAAAAAGAGGCACTTGTTCAAGAGTTGAAACAACAGACGCAAAACCAACACCTTATCTTGAACAGCATTCACGACGGGATGATCGTCATTGGTGAAAACAGCCGTGTCTCCTTTGTGAATCAAAGTGCTGCACGTATTCTTGATAAAGACAAAAGAGAGATCGTTGGTTTTCCGGTAACAGATGTCATTCCGGCTTCCAGACTTCCCCGTATTCTCGCTTCCAGGAAGAAAGAACTGAATCAGCAGCTCGAATTGGAGAACGGAAAGAAAGTCATTACGACAAGGATTCCTATGATTGGGCAAGATCAGAAAGTTATAGGTGCTTTCGCTGTTTTTCAAGATATTACGGAAGTAGTGGATCTCGCAGAAGAGGTTACGAATTTAAAGGAAATACAGACCATGCTTGAAGCGATCATTCATTCTTCGGATGAAGCGATTTCCGTAGTAGACGAAAATGGAAGCGGTTTAATGATTAACCCCGCCTATACAAGGATTACCGGACTTTCTGAAGAGGAAATCGTGGGCAAACCGGCAACGGTGGATATAGCAGAAGGGGAAAGTATGCACATGAAAGTACTCCGCACGCGCCGCCCGGTGAGGGGCGTGCGGATGAAGGTAGGGCCGGCGAATAAAGATGTCCTCGTCAACGTAGCTCCGGTAATCGTTGACGGCCGACTGAAAGGGAGCGTAGGTGTTCTTCATGACGTGTCGGAGATTCAGTCGTTAACGTCTGAATTGAAGAGGGCCCGCCAGATCATCCGCAGTCTGGAAGCTAAGTACACCTTTGATGATATAGTGGGAAGGTCACAGGAGATGACGCTGGCGTTGGAGCAGGCAAAAGTAGGCGCCAGAACTCCTGCAACGGTCCTGCTCCGCGGCGAATCGGGCACAGGAAAAGAGCTTTTCGCGCACGCCATTCATAATGAAAGCAAGCGGCGGCATAATAAGTTCATCCGTGTCAATTGTGCGGCGATCGCCGAATCGCTTTTGGAGAGTGAGTTATTTGGTTATGAGGATGGAGCATTCTCCGGTGCGAAGCGAGGAGGAAAAAAAGGGCTTTTTGAAGAGGCGAATCATGGAAGTATCTTTCTTGATGAGATTGGGGAGCTTACCCTTTCCATGCAGGCAAAGCTTCTCCGCGTCCTGCAGGAAAACGAAATTGTCCGTGTCGGAGGAACGAAACCTGTACATGTAGACGTCCGCGTCATTGCGGCCACGAACGTCAATCTCGAAAAAGCG
Organism: Bacillus sp. SB49; assembly: GCF_000469135.2. Classification (NCBI taxonomy): domain Bacteria; kingdom Bacillati; phylum Bacillota; class Bacilli; order Caryophanales; family Bacillaceae; genus Bacillus; species Bacillus sp. SB49. Next base: position 2,206,068 of record NZ_CP048117.1, on the reverse strand, counting down.
ATTATGAACAAAACCTTTCGTGAAGATTTGTACTATCGCTTGAACCGTCTTCCGATCTATATACCTCCCCTCAGGGAAAGAAAGGAAGATGTTATATCTTTAGCCCGTCATCTGATTAGTAAACTGAATGAAGATTACGGGAGGCATGTACAGCATATGGATGAGGAAGCTTACGGGTTGCTGAAAGAGTATGGATGGCCGGGGAACGTTCGTGAGCTTGAGAACGTACTCGGGAGGGCGATGATCTATATGGAGAATATGGAGGATACGATTCTTGCAGAACATCTTCCTCCGTTGACGAAAGCTGCACGTACGGAGTACATTCCTTCCGAAAACACCTCTTGGCCGGAAGTTACATTACAAGAAGCTGTGGATGATTATGAGAAGAAGTTACTGGCAAAAGCGTACCGTTCCCACGGCTTTAATAAAACGAAAACAGCCAAAGCGCTTGGAATCTCGATCCGGAACTTATATTATAAATTAGAGAAGTATGATTTGGACAAAAAAAGCATGCAAGAATTTTCATAGTGAAAAACTTTGCATTCCCGCTTTGTGCATTTCTCGGCTTTTTACGCGGCTGCGAGTTGGCACCGTTCTTGCAAGTAATGAAGAGGGAGGGAAAGTATGATAACTACTTTAGATGCATTAGTGGATCAAATAGACAGGACGAACAAAAAAACAGTTGCAGTAGCTCAAGCGGCGGATGCTGCCGTTCTTACAGCAGTAAAACGAGCGTTGGACCAAGAAATAGCCGATTTTATTCTGACTGGAGAAACGGAGGCAATCAATCAGGCTGCCAAAGATGCAGGCATTGATTTGTCCGAAAGGGGCGTGCGTGTTCTGGATGTTCCATCTATAGAAAGTGCAGGCGCTGCAGTAAAGGCAGTCCATGATGGAGAAGCCCATGTGCTTATGAAAGGGAATATCGACACGAAAACCTTGCTTAAAGCAGTCCTGAATAAAGAATACGGGCTGAGAAAAGGGTCTGTTCTGTCCCATGTGGCTCTTTTTGAAATACCCGGAAGGGATAAACTTATATTCCTTACGGATGCGGCGATGAATATTGCTCCTTCACTGGAAGAGAAGGTTCAAATTATTCAGAACGCAGTCGAAACAGCGAGACGTGCTGGTTGGGAGATGCCGAAAGTAGCACCGCTTGCTGCTGTTGAAGTAGTAAATCCGGCGATGCCTGCAACACGGGATGCGGCTGTTCTTTCACAAATGAACCGGCGCGGTCAAATTAAGGACTGCCTGGTTGATGGTCCGTTAGCTTTTGATAATGCTGTCGATGAGAAAGCAGCCAGACAGAAAGGGATACATTCAGAAGTAGCGGGTAAAGCCGATATTCTGGTTGTCCCTACCATTGAAGTGGCTAATGCCTTATATAAATCATTCATGTACTTTGCAGGCGCGAAGGTGGCAGGTGTCATCAGCGGTGCTAAAGCACCGATTGTACTAACCTCCCGAGCGGATGATGCACAAAGCAAGATATATTCCCTGGCACTCGCACTTCGGGCCAGCTATTAATAAGGAGGAATCACCATGGAAATTTTCAACTATATGAAAGAATACGATTATGAGCAACTGTTATTTTGTCACGATGAGCAATCAGGATTAAAAGCAATCATTGCTATTCATGATACAACATTGGGTCCGGCTCTCGGCGGTACCAGGATGTGGACATATGCATCAGAAGATGAAGCGGTGGAAGATGCGCTTCGACTCGCGAAAGGAATGACCTACAAAAACGCGGCTGCCGGTTTGAACCTTGGCGGCGGAAAGACGGTCATCATCGGCGATCCTAAGAAAGAGAAGAACGAGGAAATGTTCCGCGCATTCGGGCGCTACATACAAGGACTGAATGGTCGTTACATCACGGCAGAGGACGTAGGGACAACGGTACAGGATATGGACTTGATTCATGAAGAGACCGACTATGTTACAGGTATTTCTCCTGCATTCGGTTCTTCCGGAAACCCGTCTCCAGTAACAGCATACGGCGTGTATCGAGGGATGAAAGCGGCGGCTAAGGAAGGTTTCGGGACGGATTCCTTAGAAGGAAAGACCGTAGCTGTGCAAGGAGTAGGAAACGTTGCCTTTAATCTTTGCCGTCACCTGCATGAAGAAGGTGCGAACTTAATAGTGACAGACATTAATAAAGAGGCAGTTCAGCGAGCGGTAGAAGAATTCGGTGCGAAAGCGGTCGAGCCGGATGAAATTTACGGGGTTGAATGTGATATCTATGCACCATGTGCGCTTGGTGCGACCATCAACGACAATACGATTCCTCAATTAAAGGCCAAAGTAATTGCAGGAGCAGCAAATAATCAGCTGAAAGAGACGCGTCATGGAGATATTCTTCATGAGAAAGGCGTTGTTTATACACCTGATTATGTCATCAATGCCGGAGGGGTCATCAACGTGGCCGATGAACTTTACGGGTATAACAAAGATCGTGCTATGAAGCGTGTAGAAACAATCTACGATAATGTCGCGCGCGTTTTCGAAATATCCAAGCGTGACCACATTCCGAGTTATGTAGCTGCAGATCGAATGGCGGAAGAGAGAATTGAACGTATGCGTCGTTCCCGCAGCCAGTTCCTTCAAAATGGACATCACATTCTTAGCAGAAGACAGAACAGATAAAGGAGATTTATCAGTGAGTACACATCGGATTCTTGTGATTAACCCTGGGTCTACATCGACAAAAATCGGAGTCTTCGATGGAACAGAGTCCGTTCTGGAGAAGACAATCCGTCACAGCGCAGATGAGCTGAGTGAATTTAAACGTGTTATTGATCAATATGAGTTCCGAAAGCGTATCATTCTCGATGTGCTGGATGGAGAGGGCATAAATATCAGTAAATTGAGTGCCGTCTGTGGACGCGGCGGCCTGCTTCGGCCGATTGAAGGCGGTACTTATGAAGTGAACGATGCCATGCTTCAGGACTTGAGAGATGGATATAATGGAGAACATGCGTCGAACCTCGGTGGGATCATCGCCCACGAAATCGCGAAAGGGCTGAATATTGGTGCCTATATCGTTGATCCTGTCGTCGTTGATGAACTTCATGATCTGGCAAAGGTGTCAGGAGTACCGGAAATCCCACGTAAAAGTATATTTCACGCACTTAATCAGAAGGCGGTCGCAAGGAGAGCGGCTGCCGACCTGAAGCGCTCTTATAAGGAAAGCCGCTTGATCGTTGCCCATATGGGAGGGGGGATCACGGTCGGTGCACATTCCGGCGGCCGTGTTATTGATGTCAACAACGGTTTACACGGAGACGGGCCGTTTTCCCCGGAAAGAGCGGGAACCGTTCCAGCGGGTGACTTGGTCTCTTTATGTTTCTCGGGACAATATTATCGGGATGAAGTCATGAAGAAACTTGTCGGTCAAGGGGGACTGATGGCATATCTTGACACAAATGATGCGCGAGAGGTCGAACGCTTGGTAGAGAACGGGGATAAAAAAGCTGCCTTGATCTTTGATGCGATGGCCTATCAGATTGCCAAAGAAATCGGCAGCATGAGTACAGTCCTTGAAGGTAAGGTCGATGCGATCGCATTAACCGGAGGGCTTGCTTATGGGAAAGACTTCGTTGAAGCGATCTCCCGCAGGGTCCAGTGGATTGCCGATGTCCTCGTGTATGCTGGTGAGAATGAGCTGGAGGCTTTAAATGAGGGCACACTCCGCATATTAAATAAGGAAGAAGCACCTAAGCAGTATCCTAATTTTATGGAATAGGAAGGAGAATTCCGATGGCGCAAGAATATGACTTGGTTATTTTGGGAGGCGGCACAGGCGGTTACGTGGCTGCCATCCGCGCATCCAAACTCGGATTAAAGACAGCTGTCGTCGAAAAACGTGAATTAGGGGGGACGTGCCTGCATCGCGGGTGTATTCCTTCCAAAGCGCTGCTTCGTAGTGCAGAAGTTTTCAGACAGACAAAGGAAGCAGGTCAGTTCGGTATTACAACAAGTAAGCCGGAATTGGACTTCTTGAAAGTCCAGGAGAGGAAGCAGTCCATTATTGATACGTTACATAAAGGCGTACAAGGGTTGATGAAAAAAGGAAAGATTGACGTATATGAAGGATTCGGAAGAATTCTCGGGCCTTCCATTTTTTCACCGACAGCAGGAACGATTTCAGTAGAGATGAACAACGGGGAAGAGAATGAGATGCTGATCCCGAAGAATGTCCTCATCGCTACAGGGTCGAAGCCGAAGACGCTCCCAGGTCTCGAAATAGATGGCGAATACATCATGACATCGGACGAAGCGCTTCAAATGGACACCCTTCCTTCATCAATCATCATTGTCGGCGGAGGAGTAATCGGTATCGAATGGGCTTCGATGCTGGCTGATTTCGGCGTTGAGGTGACGGTGCTTGAATACCTTCCGCACATTCTCCCGACAGAAGATGAGTCTATTTCCAGGGAAATGATGAAGCAGATGAAGAAGAAGGGAGTATCTATCGTTACAGGAGCGAAGGTTCTTCCGGATTCGACCAGGAAAGAAGATGGAATCTCGATCGACGCAGAAGTCGATGGGGAAACCAGGACATACAAATCCGATCGTATGCTCGTTTCGGTAGGAAGAGCTGCGAATGTGGAGAACATCGGATTGGAAAACACCGACATTGTCGTGGAAAATGGTGTCATTCAGACGAATGCCTTCTACCAGACGAAGGAAAGTCATATGTATGCAATCGGCGATGTGATCGGCGGCATGCAGCTTGCCCACGTAGCTTCCCATGAAGGCATTACAGCAGTGGAGCACATGGCTGACGGCGATCCACACCCGGTGGATCCGGAACAGGTACCTACGTGCATTTACTCCAGCCCGGAAGCAGCGAGCGTCGGCCTGACAGAATCACAGGCGAAGGAACAAGGGTATGAGGTGAAAGTAGGAACCTTCCCGTTTCAAGCGGTTGGAAAAGCTCTCGTATTCGGCGAGTCGGACGGATTCGTTAAGATCATTGCCGATAAAGCAACCGATGATCTGCTCGGAGTGCATATGATCGGACCCCATGTGACCGATATGATTTCGGAAGCAGGGCTGGCTAAGGTGTTGGATGCAACGCCGTGGGAAATTGCAGGCAGCATTCATCCACATCCGACCCTTTCAGAAGCGATCGGAGAAGCCGCAATGGCTGTGGACGGTAATCAAATTCACGGGTAAAAGAACAAAGGAGGGATCCACATGGCTGAGAACCGCCATAAATCTCTAGGATTAAGTGATGAGCAAGTATTGGACATGTTCCGAACGATGTTATTAGCAAGAAGAATAGATGAACGCATGTGGCTGTTGAACCGTGCAGGTAAAATACCGTTTGTTATCTCCTGTCAAGGTCAGGAAGCGGCGCAGGTAGGGGCATCGTACGCCCTTGACCGGGACAAAGATTATGTACTGCCGTACTACCGGGACATGGGCGTGGTACTTGCTTTCGGCATGACGGCACGTGACCTGATGTTGTCCGGGTTCGCCAAAGCGGAAGACCCGAACTCGGGCGGCCGTCAGATGCCGGGCCACTTCGGACAGAAGAAGAACAGAATCGTAACAGGATCCTCTCCTGTTACGACACAGGTTCCGCATGCAGTGGGAATCGCGCTTGCCGGAAAAATGGAAAAAAAGGACTTCGTATCTTTCGTTACCTTTGGAGAGGGCTCTTCCAATCAGGGGGATTTCCACGAAGGAGCGAACTTTGCAGGTGTCCATAAGCTGCCGGTTATTTTCATGGTTGAAAACAATAAATATGCTATTTCTGTTCCTGTGTCCAAACAGTTGGCCTGTGAAAAGGTCTCTGATCGTGCCATCGGATACGGAATGCCGGGGTACACAGTGGACGGGAACGATCCGTTGGCTGTATATGAAGCAGTTAAGGCAGCTGCCGACAGAGGCCGAGGCGGAGAAGGACCGACATTAATCGAGACCGTATCCTATCGTTTGACACCACACTCCAGCGACGATGATGATCGTACGTACAGAGAGCGGGAAGAGGTGGATGAGGCGAAGAAGAAGGATTCGATTGTCACATTTGCGGAGTATCTGCGGGAACACGGTATTCTTTCTGATGAGAAAGAGAAAGAAATGAATGACGAAATTGAAAAAATCGTAAACGATGCAACGGACTATGCGGAGAATGCAGCTTATGCCGAAGCGGAATCCGCTATGAAATATGTGTATGAAGAGTAAGGAGGGGGAGCTATTATGCCAGTAATATCATATATACAGGCCGTTACCCAGGCGTTGAAAGAAGAAATGCAGCGGGATGAGAAAGTGTTCGTACTTGGAGAAGATGTCGGGAAGCGTGGCGGTGTTTTCCGGGCGACAGACGGACTTTATGAAGAGTTCGGTGAGGACAGGGTATTGGATACACCGCTTGCAGAATCTGCTATTGCAGGAGTCGGAATCGGAGCGGCTATGTACGGCATGCGCCCTGTAGCTGAAATGCAGTTTGCAGATTTCATCATGCCGGCCGTCAACCAAATTGTATCCGAGGCGGCTAAAGTACGTTATCGCTCCAATAATGATTGGACAGCACCAATAACAATCCGCGCTCCTTACGGCGGTGGAGTGCACGGCGCGTTGTATCATTCCCAGTCCGTAGAAGCACTATTTGCCAACCAGCCGGGACTGAAGATTGTCATGCCGTCGACTCCATATGATGTCAAAGGGCTGTTAAAAGCATCGATACGTGACAACGATCCTGTGCTTTTTTTCGAACATAAACGGGCGTATCGTCTTATTAAAGGCGAAGTTCCAGAGGAAGATTATACGCTTCCGATTGGGAAAGCGGATGTGAAACGGGAAGGATCGGATATTACGGTAATTACCTACGGCTTGTGCGTTCATTTCGCTCTTCAGGCAGCGGAAAAGCTTGCGGAAGAAGGAATTGATGCGCATATTCTGGATCTTCGTACGGTCTATCCACTCGATCAGGAAGCTATTATAGAGGCAGCCTCCAAAACCGGCAAAGTCCTGCTCGTAACAGAGGACAATAAAGAAGGCGGCATCATATCCGAGGTTTCTGCCATTATTAGTGAGCACTGTCTGTTTGATCTGGATGCACCGATTAAACGTCTGGCCGGCCCGGATATTCCATCCATGCCTTATGCACCAACAATGGAAAAGTACTTCATGATGAATCCGGATAAAGTTGAAAAAGCGATGCGGGAGCTAGCAGAATTTTAATCGAAGGAGGAGTTTCTTGTGGGTTTAGAAAAAATCAATATGCCCCAGCTCGGTGAGAGTGTTACCGAGGGCACGATCAGCACATGGCTCGTCCAGCCCGGGGACAAAGTGAACAAGTACGATCCGATTGCAGAAGTCATGACGGACAAAGTGAATGCAGAAGTACCGTCATCGTTCTCCGGCACCATTAAAGAACTGGTTGCTTCAGAAGGAGATACCATCTCCGTCGGAGAATTGATGTGTTATGTAGAAGTCGAAGGGGCCGGTTCTTCCGAGGAAAAAACGGAAGAACCTGCAGCAGAAAAGCAGGCTTCCCAAGATGACGTACAACAGCAGGTAGAAAAAAAGCAGGTACCGCAGAAAGATAAGACGAAGAAAAGGTATTCACCTGCCGTCATGACTCTTGCCCAAGAACATGACATCGACTTGAATCAGGTGGAAGGATCGGGCCGTGGCGGAAGAATCACAAGAAAAGATTTAGAAACAATTATCCGTTCTGGAAATATTCCGTCTGCTTCGAATGACCGGAGTAACGATAAAGAGGAAGCAGCTCCTTCCTCCCGAACGGAGACTGCCGCATCTAAGCAGAGGACTGCGGTCTCTTCTTCTGTAACTGCTGCTGACGGCGATATCGAAATACCTGTCACAGGAGTTCGTAAAGCTATTGCAGCAAATATGGTAAAGTCCAAGACGGAAATCCCTCATGCCTGGATGATGGTGGAGGTCGATGTAACAAACCTTGTAGAGCTTCGTAATGCGAAGAAAACGGCGTTTAGACAGCAGGAAGGATTCAGCCTTACTTATTTCGCTTTCTTCGTTAAGGCAGTCGCCCAAGCGTTGAAGGAGTATCCTCAACTGAACAGTACGTGGGCCGGAGATAAGATCATCCAGCGAAAAGCGATCCATTTAAATATCGCTGTCGCCAAGGAAGACCAATTGTTCGTGCCGGTCATCCGGAACGCAGATGAAAAAAGCATCAAAGGAATTGCCAAGGACATCACCGATCTTGCCAACAAGGCGAGAGCTGGTAAGCTGACGACATCGGATATGGAGGGTGGTACCTTCACGGTCAATAACACCGGTTCTTTCGGCTCCGTCCAATCCATGGGGGTTATCAATCATCCGCAGGCAGCCATCCTCCAGGTGGAATCAATTGTGAAGAAGCCTGTCTATCAGGACGGGATGTTCGGGGCAAGAGACATGGTCAACCTTTGTCTATCCCTTGATCACCGGGTGCTTGACGGACTTGTGGCGGGTAATTTCCTTGCACGGGTTAAAGAAATACTGGAGAAGATGTCAGAAGAGACGACGTCCGTTTATTAATGAACCAGCTGCCCTCTTTTTCTATGGAGGGCAGTTTTTCTCTTTTTTCGGAAGCAGACTTGAATTTCCAGTCGCAATTCAATTGAAAGCAGCCGGATATGTTGGTAAAATGTTCATAGTATTTATAGAAAAGGGGCCATGTCACATGGATTTTAATATTTTCATGAACGATGTTGTTACAAAAGCTCGGGAAGAAATTACAGGAGCAGGCTATACACAATTAACGACGCCTGAGGATGTAGACGCTGCGCTTACAAAGAAAGGAACGACGCTCGTCATGATCAACTCCGTTTGTGGCTGTGCAGGGGGAATCGCGAGACCGGCAGCTGCTCATGCGATCCATTATGATAAGCGCCCGGATCAGCTGGTCACCGTTTTCGCCGGTCAGGATAAAGAGGCAACGGAACGTGCAAGAGAATACTTCGAAGGTTTTCCACCTTCCTCCCCGTCCTTTGCTCTTTTGAAAGACGGAAAGATCCAGACGATGGTGGAACGTCATGACATCGAAGGCTTCGAACCGATGGAAGTAATCGGTAAGCTTCAGCGGAGCTTCGAAGAATACTGCGAGGAAGTTTAAGCATCCTAACGAGGATCTTTGTTAATAGACAAAGGTCCTCTTTTGCTTCCCTGTGCGGGAAGGAAGGGACTAAGAAAATTGAGGTGGAGAAATACGTGAAAATCGGCTACAGAACCATCAAGACGGCATTGGGCACACCGATCGCCATTTGGATTGCCCAATTGTTGCAACTGGAGAATTTTGCTTCGGCAGGTATATTGACCATTCTCTGCATCCAAGTCACAAGAAAAAGATCTTTCCTTAGCGCATGGCACCGTTTTGCCGCCTGCTTGCTCGCTATGGTGTTCTCTTTCGTATTCTTTGAATTGCTTGGATATAACCCCATTGCGATCGGACTTATGCTTTTTGCATTTATTCCGGTCACGGTCTGGTTGAAAGTATCACCTGGAATCGTAACAAGTTCTGTCATTATCCTTCATTTATACGGATCCGGTAATATCGGGGTTAATATCATATGGAACGAAATCTGCCTGATTGCTGTCGGTATCGGGACGGCATTAATTCTTAACTTGTATATGCCGAATCTGGACAGCGAACTGAAGAAATACCGGGATGAGATTGAAGAGAATTTCTCGATCATCATGGGAGAGATTGCTCAATTCCTTAGAAAAGGGGACTATGACTGGACAGGGAGAGAATTAACAGAGACGGCTGCTCTTTTGGAGAAGGCCAAATCGCTGTCTTACAGAGAAGTGGAAAACCATCTGCTTCGGTCCCATAATCATCACTACCATTATTTCCACATGCGGACAAAACAGTTTGAGCTCTTGGAACGTATGCTTCCCCTGGTAAGCCGGATATCGGGATCGGATAAACACGGCCACCAAATCGCTGACTTTTTTGAGGAGTTGGCAAAAGGAATACATCCTGGAAATACGGCCCTCATTTACTTAAGAAAATTGAAAGAAATGAAAGAAGAGTTCCGGGAAGACAAGCTTCCGGAAACGAGAGAAGAATTTGAAATCAGAGCAAGCCTCTACCATTTGTTGAATGAAATTGAGGAATATTTGATCATTAAACGCTCCTTCAAGAAGAGTGATGTATAGCCCGTCTTCCTCGGGGGAAACTTGGACTAAAAGAGGTTGACAGATCATGAAGATACTCGCATTAGTCCTATTGTTGACAGGCCCTCTCTTTCCACCGGTTATGGAAGATTCCGTTATTATAGTCAATAAAGCAACCCACGAGCTTGTCTTATTCAAGAATTCCAAGCCGGTGTTCCGTGCAGATGCAGCGGTTGGGAAGACAAAAGATTTAACTCCGGAAGGCATCTTTTCCATCAAAGTAAAAGCAGAAGATCCTTATTATCGGAAACTCGATATTCCCGGAGGAGATCCAGAGAATCCCCTTGGTACAAGGTGGATCGGTTTTGATGCCAGAGGCACCGATGGTCGAATGTACGGCATCCATGGGACGAATCGTCCTGATTCGATTGGGAAATCCGTGTCAGCGGGGTGTGTTCGGCTGTTAAACGAGGATGTCGAGCGGCTTTACGAACTGGTACCAGTGGAGATGGACGTTGTTATTGTCGACACAGACGCGGATATGAAAGCCGTGCATGATCAATGGGAAAAGAATAAATGGAAAGAAATGATACAGCCATAAAAGAAAAGACCGAAGCGGCATAAACAGTCGCTTCGGTCTTTTTTAAATTATAGGAAAAAGCTTGCGCCTGCCAACAGGGTTGATAAAACCATGGAAAGGATCATCAGATAAATGATAACTTTCATGCGGCGTTCGCGTTTCGATTTCTTATTTCCAGCCAAGGTGTAACCCCCTTCTCGTCCATCCTGACTCATATTTTACATAAAAAAGAGAAATTGGACAAGGTTGTTTGACCATTTACAATTATCTTGTGAATAATAGTAATTTTTAGACAGGTAAGCGCTTTATTTCTGGTATGCTAGAAGGAGATTGGACTGTATAAGGAGGTTTTTCCTGTGAAGCATTCATCAAGTGATAATAAAAATAAATGGGAAGAAGCAGTGGAAAAGACAATAAAACGGTTTCCGGAGCGCAAAGAAGCGTTCTATACGAGTTCAGAAATACCGATTGACAGACTTTATGCGCCGGAGAATCCTGACGATCATTACATAGCAAAGAATGGGTATCCTGGCCAGTATCCCTACACGAGGGGAATACAGCCGACCATGTACCGCAGTAGATATTGGACGATGCGCCAGTACGCCGGTTTCGGATCTGCAGAAGAAACTAACCGAAGATTTCGGTACCTTCTCGAGCAGGGGCAGACAGGGCTGTCTGTTGCCTTCGACTTACCGACTCAAATCGGCTATGACTCCGATGATCCTATGGCAGAGGGCGAAGTGGGGAAAGTCGGTGTAGCGATTGATTCCCTTAAGGACATGGAACAGCTGTTTGATCACATTCCTTTGGACCGCGTAAGTACGTCCATGACGATCAATGCCCCTGCGAGTATTCTTCTTGCCATGTATATTGCCGTCGGTGAAAAGCAGGGCGTATCTCCGGAACTTCTGACAGGCACGATTCAAAACGATATCCTGAAGGAATATATTGCACGCGGAACGTATATCTATCCGCCTAAGCCGTCCATGCGGTTGATTACAGATATTTTTGCTTATTGTCAGGAGCATCTGCCTAAGTTCAATACCATAAGTATCTCAGGCTACCATATCAGGGAAGCGGGGTCGACGGCCGTTCAGGAAGTTGCCTTTACCATAGCCAACGGGATGGCTTACGTCGATGCAGCTATCGAAGCCGGTTTGAAAGTCGATCAGTTCGCCCCCCGCCTCGCCTTCTTCTTTAACGCGCACAATCAGTTCTTTGAAGAAGCAGCAAAATTCAGGGCTGCCAGGAGGATGTGGGCGAACATCATGAAGGAACACTTTGGTGCGAAGGATCCGAAGAGCTGGAAGCTGCGTTTTCATACACAGACAGGAGGCAGTACATTAACAGCGCAGCAGCCGGATAATAACATTGTACGGGTGACATTACAGGCGCTCGCTGCCGTCATGGGAGGTACACAGAGCCTCCATACGAATTCACGTGATGAAGCGCTCGCACTTCCTACAGAGGAATCAGCCCGGATTGCTCTTCGTACCCAGCAGATCATTGCAAATGAAAGTGGAGTAGCAGATACGATTGATCCTCTGGCCGGTTCGTACTATGTGGAAGCACTCACGGACCAGATAGAAAAAGAAGCGAATGTATATCTGGATCGAATCCGTGAAATTGGCGGTGCTGTCCAAGCGGTGGAAGAAGGTTATATGCAGCGGGAAATCCATCAGGCAGCCTATGAAGCACAGAAGCGGATCGAGTCGAAAGAAGACATTGTTGTCGGCATGAATGAGTTTCGGATAGAAGAAGAGATCCATGCTGACTTATTGAGAGTAGACGAAGCACTAGAGAAAGCACAAGTGAAAAAGACAAGGCAGGTAAGGGAAGAAAGAGACTCGGAAGAAGTGGCCGCGTGCCTGGACGCACTCCACACTGCCGCCAAAGGATCGGAAAACGTCATGCCGCATGTAGTCAAAGCAGTGAAGGCGTATGCGACCGTAGGTGAAATTGCTAACGTACTTCGAGAAGAGTATGGAGAATATACGGGAATGTAGAAAGGAAGGATAGAGATGAAACCAATACGTGTACTAGTAGCAAAGCCGGGTCTTGACGGCCATGATCGAGGGGCATTGATCATCGCTCAGGCGCTCCGCGATCATGGGATGGAAGTCATCTATACAGGACTTCGTCAGTCGGCAGTTCAAATCGCAAGAGCGGCCATACAGGAAGATGTCGATGTCGTCGGGTTGTCTTCTCTCTCCGGTGCCCATAAGTCTTTGTTTCCTAAAGTGGTGGAAGCGTTGGCTGCACAGGGGGCTTCTGACATTCCGGTCATAGGAGGGGGAGTCATACCTGCAGAAGATATTCCATTCCTTGAGTCGCATGGCGTGAACAAGATATTTACGAGCGGTTCCCCGACAGATGCGATAGCCGTTTATATCAAGCAGCTCGTCCAAAGGGATATGTTCGAAGAGCCGAAACGCATCGCGCACATCGGAATTGCCGTTAAGAGCATTGATGCCGTTCTTCCTTTTTATCAGCATACGCTCGGTCTGTCTTTGGAAGCGGTGGAGACCGTGAATTCGGAAGGAGTGCGCGTAGCTTTTTTGAAAATCGGTGAAACGAAGATAGAATTACTGGAACCTTTAAACGATAAGTCTCCGATCCAGTCTTTCTTAACGAAGAAAGGGGAAGGAATCCATCACATCGCAGTGGAAGTCGATCACTTGGATGCCCGTTTGAAGAAATACAAGGAGCAGGGGGTACGTCTGATCCATGAGGAACCGGCTGTGGGAGCCCACGATACGAGAGTGGCGTTCCTTCATCCGAAAGCGGCAAACGGTGTGCTGTATGAAATGGTAGAAAGCAAGGGGGATGAGTGATGGATATTTTTGATAAAATAAATGAACTGTATGATAAACGGCGCCAGGTTGAGCTTGGCGGCGGAGACGACCGCATTGAAAAGCAGCATGAAAAAGGAAAGTGGACGGCGCGTGAGCGGGTGGAATACCTCTTGGATGAAGGGACGTTTGTCGAGCTGAATCCATTTATGGAGCACAGGCATGACGCATTCGGTATGGATGGGAAAACGGCTCCCGGGGAAGGAGTTGTCACCGGATTCGGGAAGATAAACAACCGCGACGTCTATTTGTTCGCTCAGGATTTCACTGTGTACGGAGGTGCCCTTGGCGAAATGCATGCCAAGAAGATTGCGGCAGTTATGGATCTCGCGGTCAAAAATGGAACGCCGTTTATCGGACTTAATGATTCCGGCGGAGCGAGAATTCAGGAGGGCGTTTCTTCTTTGGACGGATATGGTCAGGTATTTTATCGGAATTCTATTTATTCCGGAGTCATTCCTCAGATTTCCGTCATTATGGGGCCGTGTGCAGGCGGTGCCGTTTACTCTCCTGCTATCACGGATTTCGTCATTATGGTCGAAAAGACGTCGCAGATGTTCATTACAGGTCCAAAAGTCATAGAAACCGTAACGGGAGAGAAGATTTCTGCCGAGGACCTCGGTGGGGCAGGCGTTCATAATTCCTTGAGTGGGAACGCTCATTTGAAGGCAGCAGATGAAGCGGGTGCATTGGACGCCGTCCGCGATCTGCTTTGCTATCTTCCTCAAAACAACAAAGAACTGCCGGAAGTATTGGAGGGAAGCGAAGAGGATGACTATCGACCCGATCTGACTGATATAATTCCATTCGATCCTGTTCGCCCTTATGATGTACGGATCATTATTGATGAAGTAGTTGACGATCAATCTTTCTTTGAAATCCATAAAGACTTCGCAAAGAATATTGTCGTCGGTTTCGCCCGCATAAAAGGGAAGTCCGTAGGGCTCGTTTGTAATCAGCCAAAGTACATGGCAGGGGGGCTCGATATCGACTCCAGTGATAAGGCGGCCCGTTTTATTCGAACATGCGATTCCTTTAATGTTCCTATCATAACATTTGAAGATGTCACCGGTTTTTTCCCGGGGATCAAGCAGGAGCACGGGGGCATTATCCGCCACGGAGCAAAAATCTTATATGCCTATTCTGAAGCTACCGTTCCGAAGCTTACGGTTATTACACGGAAAGCATATGGTGGGGCATACGTCGCACTGAACAGTAAATCGATAGGTGCAGATCTTGTTTTTGCCTGGCCCAATGCGGAGATAGCCGTCATGGGGCCGGAAGGGGCAGCGAACATTATATTCGCAAAAGAGATCAAGGACAGTGATGCACCGGAAGAGACAAGGAGTAGGAAGATTGACGAATATCGGGAGCGGTTCGCTAATCCATATGTCGCTGCAGGTCTCGGCATGATTGATGACGTCATTGATCCAAGAGAAACACGGAAGGTGCTTATTCGTTCGTTGGATATGCTACGGAATAAGCAGGAGGACAGACCGTATAAAAAGCACGGAAACATCCCGCTCTGATTGACACGACTCTCCAGTTCCGCTAACGTACTAAGTGGAACGTGTTACATATGAAGGAGGACCTATAGATGGTAGCAATCAACAAAGAACGTTTATTGGAAGAATTCCTGGAACTGGTTCAAATTGATTCGGAAACTGGTCAGGAAGCGGAAATATCCCGTGTGTTAAAAGATAAATTCGAAGCGCTTGGGCTTGAAGTGCTTGAAGACAATGCCGCGGAAGAAACCGGACATGCCGCCAACAACCTTATTTGTAATTGGAAAGGCACGAAGGAAGGGGTCGATACGATCTACTTTACGTCTCACATGGATACGGTCGTCCCCGGGAACGGCGTCAATCCTTCCGTAGAGGACGGGTATATCATTACAGATGGAACGACGATATTGGGGGCGGACGACAAAGCGGGCTTGGCCGCTATACTGGAAGCTATTCGATCTATTGAGGAAAACAAAGTAGAACACGGAGATATCCAGTTTGTCATCACTGTCGGAGAGGAAAGCGGTCTTGTCGGAGCCAAAGCATTGGACAGCACGCTTCTTAAAGCGAAGTTCGGCTACGCTATCGACAGTGACGGGCAGGTGGGAAACATTATTATTGCAGCGCCTACCCAGGCAAAGATCAATGCCGTCGTTAAAGGGAAAACAGCCCATGCTGGTGTAGCGCCTGAAAAAGGTGTCTCGGCGATTACGCTTGCGTCCCGCGCTATTGCTAAAATGCCGCTTGGCCGTATCGATGATGAAACGACTGCCAATATCGGACGTTTCGAAGGTGGACAGAAAACGAATATCGTTTGTGACCATGTCGAAATTTTGGCTGAAGCCCGTTCCCTGAACCCTGCTAAGATGGAAGAGCAGGTAGAGAAAATGAAACAGGCGTTCTTGGAAACGGCAGAAGAAATGGATGGAGATGTTGAACTTGATGTCCAAGTGATGTACCCGGGCTATAAGCAGGCAGCCGGGGACGAAGTGGTCGAAGTCGCAAGGGCTGCAGCCAAGCGTATCGGCCGTGAGAGTGAACTGTTGACGAGTGGTGGAGGAAGTGATGCGAACGTCATCGCGGGGCACGGCATTCCTACCGTCAATTTAAGCGTCGGCTACGAGGAGATCCATACTACGAACGAACGCATGCCGGTCGGTGAGTTGGAGAAAATCGCCGAATATGTAACAGCAATTGTAGAAGAAGTAGCAAAATAATTTTACAAGAACCTTCCCGTTTTTAAAGGGAAGGTTCTTTTTTATCTTCCCCCGGACATTGCGTGGGAATATTATTCCGAGGTCCTTTTCATGATTAACCGGCTCGTTTTTGATATAATGGAAGAACAGATGTTCTAATGGAGGAAGAAGGGAAGTTGTATGTCATCGAAATGGTACCCAAAGAACGGCCGGGTCATTTTTCATGTGGATATGAACAGCTTTTATGCATCCGTCGAAGCTGCCTATGATCCGGCTTTGAAAGGGAAACCACTAGCGATTGCAGGAAACCCTGAAGAACGGAAGGGGATTGTCGTAACGAGCAGCTACGAAGCCCGTAAATACGGGGTGAAAACGACCATGCTTGTCGGTGAGGCAAAACGTTTATGTCCGGATTTAATCGTCATGCGCCCCAATTTCGAAAGGTATCGGGCTGCATCAAAAGAAATGTTCAAAATCCTTTCCGATGTGACGCCGACTGTCCAGCCCGTTTCCATCGATGAAGGGTATATGGATATAACGGACTGTGAGGATCAAGGCTCCCCTCCTGAAATTGCAGAAAAAATCCAGCAGCGCATAGCGAATGAGCTGGATCTCCCCTGCAGTATAGGAATTGCGCCGAACAAATTCCTTGCCAAGATGGCATCGGATATGAAAAAACCGATGGGAATTACGATTTTAAGGAAACGAAAGCTTGATGAACAGCTTTGGCCGCTTCCAATTGAAGAAATGTACGGTGTAGGTCAGAAAACAGCAGAGAAGCTCAGACGGCTTGGGATAGAGAACATTGGACATCTTGCTTCCCATTCTGCTTTAGAGCTGAAGAGGGTCCTCGGTATTAATGGAGAGCGGCTTAAAAATCGTGCCAACGGATTAGATGACCGCCCCGTTGACCCTGATGCTGTTCATGAGTTCAAAAGTATTGGAACTTCAACCACGCTGCCGGCAGACACGGTGGATGATCATGAGATCCGCTCCGTTCTCCGCCGCTTATCAGGTAAAGTAGAGGCAAGGATGAAGAGCAAAAATGTACTGGCCCGGAATGTGCAGCTGATGATTCGTTATCATGACAGGAAGACCGTTACAAGAAGCAGACAACTGCGCGATTTCATTGCGACGACAGACGACTTATTCCAAATCGCCATCCGGCTTTTCGATGAGCATTGGAATCAGCAGCCCGTCCGTCTGCTTGGAGTGACCGCAAGTGATCTCGCAGAGAAGTCCGAAGTTACCCAGCAGCTGGACCTTTTCAATTATGAGCAGTATGCCGGGAAAGAAAGGCTTTACAAAGCGATCGATGAGCTTACGGATAAATATGGGAAGAACCCGTTCCGGAGATTGACGGACAAAGAGGAGAGTCCAGTGACGACCAGTTTTCAAAAGGATTTCCTTGATGATTTTAAAAAGTGATTCCCAGGAATGAGCCTTCTTTTCTGTTTCATACTAAACAGGAAGGGAGGTTTTTTCTTATGGGTAGAGATCGTCAGGAGAAGAAATTGAAGCGTTCTGGAAAGGTTCAGTCGGATCGCGATCAAAAGTTGAGTTACAATGGTGCAACGATGATGGAAGGGCCGGAAGAAGCCCGGAAGCGCCGATAAAAGAAGGAGTGTTTTCTATGGGTGGTAAACGAATGGGTCCGAAACAACAGAAGCAGCCGAATTTACCTTTAGGACCGGATCAGGGTTACGGGGAACCGGCACAAGGTTCTCATAAAGTGAAGACGGCCAATCATTCCCGCCAGAAACAAAAGTCATCCCATGACATGTGAGTCGATTCTGGCATAACTTGACAAGGATAGTTACAGGAAGGAAGGTCAAGATAGGATAGAGGAGGATGATTAAAATGCCGGAACGAATTGTGGCAGTCAGAAAAAACGGACAAGGCAGCATTATAGAAATGCAGTTGTCGTCTGGAGATGTTGTCGATTATAAACAGGCACACGAAATGGCGCGCAACGGGGAACTGGAACATGTGAACCTCATCAGAGGGAAGGATGGAGAAGATCATCTGCGCAGTGAACCGGATGGCATTACCTCCAACAATCTGGATAACCTTCCAACCTTTTAATGTTACAGGAAGAGCATATGCTCTTCCTGTTTTTTGGTTGTTGACGAAAAGAGAACAGCACTTATGTGATATAATTATGAAATATAAACGTATATATATTACATAATTATGTTGACTTCTCTCCTGCATGAGGTACACTTGAAATGAAACATTGTAAATATTATATTTCATATTTTAATTAGAGGGGTGCGCGGATGGCTATTTCAGTCCAGAACGTAGAGAAAACGTATCAAAGCGGAGAAGTGAAAATAGAAGCGTTAAAGCATGTGACATTAGATATTGATGATAACGAGATCATAGCCATTTTAGGGCCTTCAGGGTCCGGGAAATCGACTTTATTAAATGTGATCGGAGGCATAGACCGCTGTGATTCAGGGACGGTTATCATGAACGGATTGGACCTTAGCACCTGCAAAGACAAAGAACTTACAGAATATCGAAGAAAACATGCGGGGTTCATATTTCAGCAATACAACTTGATTCCGACTTTAACAGTGAAAGAAAATATTGAAGTCGGAAGAGAACAGAGCAGCCGACCGCTTGATATGGAAGAAATACTTGGCAAGGTCGGGATGTATGATAAGAGGGATAAATTCCCTTATCAGCTGAGTGGAGGAGAACAGCAGCGTGTCGCCATTGCGCGTGCCTTGATCAAAAACCCGGAAGTTCTTTTATGTGATGAGCCAACTGGTGCCTTGGATGAAGAAACCGGAAAGAAAGTCCTGGCACTGCTCCGCTTCGTTCAAGAAACATACGGAACGATGGTGCTGATTATCACCCATAATCAGGGAATCGGAGAAATGGCGCATAAAGTCGTCCGAATGAAAAGCGGAGCAATCGTAGAGACGTATAAGAACGAACAACCTGTTGATCCGGAGAAGGTGAAGTGGTCATGATTCTTCGGAAGTCTGTGCTTCGTACCCTGAAAGAGAGGAAGTTTCAATACGGCGGGGTCATGCTCCTGCTTATGCTTGCGGTCATGCTTTACGTCAGTTTATCTATGGCAATCGCTGCCTTGGATAAAAGAAATGAAACATTTATAGAGGATTACAGGCAGGAGTCTTTTCATATAGTTACGAGCGAAGAGCCGTCGGCCCGCCTGCTTACCAGTTGGACTGATAAATATGAAGCAACGCTTGAAAAGCGGAAATTTAAAGATCTGCAGGTATCCGAATCGTCTACCCTTCGCCTCCTTACTCCTACGGAAAAGATAAATAAGCCCTACCTTTCAGAAGGAAAGATGCCGAATAATGCCGGTGAAGTTGCCATCGCACCGGTTTTTGCAGAGGCCAATGGGATTTCCATCGGAGATGAGTTGGAAACGGAGGCAGGCGTTTTAGAAGTCACTGGTTTTGTATATTTGCCTGATTATATCTACATGGTCAAGGAGCAGACGGACGTGCTGAGCCATGCAGAGGCATTTGGTATCGGTGTTGCCACCGAAGAAACCATCGATCATTTTCCGGGAATCGCAAGGACAGAGGTTCTCGGGATGTCCGTAGAAAACCCGGATCGATTCATGGAAGCCATTCGTCAGGAGATTTCCGTCCTGCAGTACGTTCCGGCTGATGAGAATGCAAGAATTCAGTACGTCGAGACAGAGATCGAAGGGGCGGAACGTATGGTAACGACGCTCCCGCTGGTCATCCTTGCTCTCTCCGTATTCATGGTGCTGCTTTTGATGAAGCGTAGGATCGATATGCAACGGCGGGAGTTAGGTACGCTGATGGCGATGGGGTACAGGAGGGGAGAGTTGATGAAGCATTACTTGACCTATGCCTGGGTCATTGGTTTATCCGGTACCCTTTTAGGAGTGGCTGCAGGTTCCTTGTTATCCCTGCCGTTATCTGATTTGTACGCAGTTTATTTCAACTTGCCGGCTTTCGAAACCTTTACCTGGAATCTCTCTGTTCTTATCATCGGCCTTCTTGTACCGGTGGTGCTCCTTTTATTATCTACAGCGACACTCATTTGGCGTGCGCTTCAAAGTGACCCTTTGACGCTGCTTCGTCCGAAGGAGATGAGCAGAGGGAAGAAATCCTGGTTGGAAAAGCTGCCCTTTGTGAGAAATGGAAGTTTCCTGCGGCGTTTCAGGCTGCGGCTGATCATTCGCAGTAAAGCGAGGGCGTTGTACGTGTTCGCCGGGGTTATTTTCTCGTCGGTCCTGCTGCTTATCGGTCTCATCACCTTTCAAAGCATGGATCGACTGGTAGAGCAAACATACGAAGAAATACAGGCTTATAATTATGCTGTCCACTATTCAGGAATCAAGACTGCGGATCCGGAAGAAGAGGCCAGTCCTTTCACAATGACAAATCTATCCGTCAAGGGAACAGACGTAACGATCAACGGTTTCGGCATAGATCCCGAAACAGATCACATGCGGCTTCAGGCCGGAGGAGAGAATATGAACGAGCGTTTGAAAAAGGGAGCAATTCTCAGCGCACCTTTGGCTGCCGTACTGAAGGTGAAGGAAGGGGATACGGTTACCTTTCATGGAGAAGGCGGCGAACTGCGTGCAAAGGTCACCGGTATTGCCGATATGTACATCGGAAACAACGTGTTTCTCGAGAGGACACAGATGAATGAAAAGCTCGGTCTTCCTGAAAACGGATATACGGGGGTATGGCAGGACCGGAAACCGGAAACCGCCGATGATATCTATATGGTTGAGGACAAACAAAGGCTGATGGACAGCTTTGAAGCCACTTCAGGAGCTACTCGCAGTTCTGTACTAGTTATGGCAGCTTTCGCATTTTTTATCGGTGTACTTATATTGACATTGCTGATCCATTTAATCGTCGAGGAAAACAGCTCCTCCATTTCCTTGCTTAAAGTCATGGGATATCGTGATGAAGAAATTTCCAAGTTGCTGCTGCGTGTTTACACGCCTGTCGTTTTTCTCGCCTATTTTGTTTCCATTCCACTTGCCGGCTGGTCCCTGGAACAGACGATGAATTCATTGGTGGAAGAAACGGGATTCCTTCTCCCGACGGATGTGAACGTGTGGATGGGGGCCATCGGGCTGGCGGCCATCGGTTTTACCTATTGGTTCTCCCTGTTTTTATCCAAACGGAAATTAAGGAAAGTATCGCTTCAGGAAGCACTCAGTAAACAAGCAGAGTAGGGAGGAGGCCTGTTTGTAACATAAGGAAATGCTTCTGGAATAAAAGAAGCAAGAAAAAGTCAAGGGAAGTATCCCTTGACTTTTTTGTATTGTATGATCAGCCGAATATCCGTTTCATGATGGATAGTCCCAAACTAGAGCCGGGGTAGCGGAAACTTTGGTCGAATTTCGTAGTTTGTTTCGTAATACTCTTCGAATGAGAGAACGTATCAAAACTTGCTTGTCCATGATAACTGCCGATTCCACTTTCTCCAACCCCTCCGAATGGGAGGTGGGGGTTGATAATGTGATAAAGGGTGTCATTAATGCATCCGCCACCGAATGAAATGGAAGACAGGATCTCCTGCTGATCTTCTTCCGACTCTCCGAAGTAATATAAGGCAAGCGGCTTTGGTTTTTCTGTGATCTGTCCTGTGACTTCTTCCAGGGAATCATACGTCAGGATAGGAAGAATCGGCCCGAATATCTCTTCCTGCATGACAGGGTCCTGCCAGGAGACTTGGTCAAGGATCGTAGGCTCAATTTTTTGATTCCTTTCATTAACGGCGCCACCTGATACGATGGTTCCGGAATCCAGGTAGGCAGCGACACGATCGAAGTGTGCCTTGTTTACAATCTTTGTATACTCTTCATTATTTAAAGGATTGGAGCTGTAGAATTCTTGAATATACGCCTGCAGAGATTTCATAAGCTCCGCCTTAACTTCATGATGGACGTACAGATAGTCCGGTGCAATGCACGTTTGCCCTGCATTGGTGAACTTACCCCAGACAATTCGTTTCGCTGCCAGGTCGATCGATGCATCCTTATGGACGATGGCAGGGCTTTTCCCGCCTAATTCAAGTGTGACTGGGATGAGACGTTTCGCTGCCTTCTCCATAATGATCCTTCCTACAGGCACGCTGCCGGTAAAGAAGATGTAATCCAGCGGCTGATCGAGAAGCTCCTGGGTAACCTCTTTGTCCCCTTCGACGACGGCTATGAATGCAGGGGGGAAGTATTGTTCGATCATTTTTTTTAATACCCAGGAAACCGTAGGCGTCAATTCCGATGGTTTTATGATTACTGTGTTTCCGGCTGCGACCGCTCCGATAACAGGGGCAAGCGCTAATTGAACCGGATAATTCCAAGGCGCGATGATGAGCACCGTACCATATGGTTCTTTCATAATAAAGTTTTTGGAGCCGGTGTGAGTTAACGGCGCTTTTACTTTCTGCGGTTCCATCCATGATTTCAACTGTTTGAGATGATGATCTATTTCGCTTTTTAAGAAGGCGATTTCAGATGCGTAAGCTTCGTATTCGGATTTGCTCAGGTCGAATTTTAACGCTTCCAGAATCGGCTTCTCAAAGGTTGACAGCATCTTCTTCATTGTTAAAAGCTGTTCTTTACGGAAGGAATAGCTTTTTGTATGTCCCTCTTTGAACCATGCTTTCTGCTGCTGCACGATGGTTTGCATAAATTATCCCCCTTAACGGTTTCTGCTTATAGTATGACGATAGAAATCATGGGCGATCGTCGTGTTCGGAAAGATAGAACGTGCCTCTTCCGCCAACTGTTCCACGGCTTTCCCTTGATACCTTGAGGATACATGGTTGAGAATAAGTTCGCCGGCTCCCGCTGCATCTGCCAGTGACGCAGCCTGCTTGACTGTGGAATGATAATAGTCATATGCCATCTGTTCTTCATCACCGGCAAACGTCGCCTCGTGAACGAGGACATCTACAAGCTGAAGTTTATCTGCAAGGGAGGGGAGGTATCTGGTATCCCCGAGAATGGCCAGCTTTCTGCCCTTCTCCGCAGGGCCGAGCACGTCGGAACGATGGATAACCCGGCCGTCTTCCAATCGGGTCGTTTCCTGCTCTTTGATCGTCTGGTAAATCGGCCCGGGCTGTATGCCGAGTTCCTTTAATCTGTGCGGCTGCAGTTCTCCTAATCTGTCTTTCTCTTTCAAAAGATACCCGTAGCTTTCGAGGCCGTGTTGTAATTTGACCGCTTCTACAATGAACTGATCGTCTTCGAAAAGCATCCCTTCCTTTATTTCCACTACGCGGAGCGGATAGCGGAGGTGGGTGCCGCTGAGCCGAAGACTCCAGTCGATATACTCTTTCAATCCTGCCGGGCCGTAAACGGTTACAGGCGATTCGCCACCCTGGAAAGACCGGCTGCTCAGCAGACCGGGAAGACCGTAGATGTGATCTCCGTGCAGGTGGGTGATAAAAATGACCTCAATGCGCCGAGGGCGGAGGTTCGTGTTCAAGATTTGATGCTGCGTTCCTTCACCGCAGTCAAAGATCCATGTCGTACCGCGCTCTTCCAGCATGCGGAGTGCCAGAGAAGAGACGTTGCGTTCTTTTGAGGGGACTCCTGATCCCGTTCCGAGAAAAAATAATTCCATCATACATTCACTCCTACTACCATCTACCCCCATCATACCACCTGGGGGCGGGGAACACACTTCTAATATAGAAAAAACCTGCCGGCTGAAAGCGCGGCAGGTTCATTCCTTAAAGAGCGGATCACCATGCTCTTGTGTACTGAATCGGTCCTTCGAGGGGATATCCAAGCTCATCGGCAGCCTGCTTGGCCCAGTATGGGTTGCGCAGAAGAGGCCTCGCAAGAAAAATCAAATCCGCCCGGTCGTTCTGGAGAATTTCTTCGGCCTGGTTTCCAGTCGTAATCAGCCCGACAGCCCCTGTATCGATAGAGGCACCTTCTTTCACTTGTTCAGCGAATTTCACCTGGTATCCAGGGTACGGTTCGATGCTTGCCGGAACGACTCCTCCTGAACTGACATCGATCAGGTCCACGCCCTGTTTTTTCATTTCCTCGGAGAAATAGATGAAGTCTTCCATCTGATTTCCACCTTCCCGGTACTCTTCACCGGAGATGCGTGTGAACAATGGTCCATCCCATACCTCTTTAACGCCCTTGATAATTTCTTTAAGGAAGCGGTATCGGTTGGCACGGCTTCCACCATATTCATCAGTCCTTTTGTTTGTAAGTGGAGAAAGGAACTGGTTGATCAAATATCCGTGAGCCGCATGAAGTTCGATAATATCGAATCCTGCGCGCTTGGAACGGGAAGCGGCTTCTCTGAAGGCATCGATCGTCCTGTCGATATCCGCTTTCGACATTTCCGTAGGTACTTTCATGGAAGAGCTGAATGCTTCTTGCGTCGGTGCGAAAATCTCATCGCGTAAATTGGCTTTCCTGCCGGCATGGGCCAGTTGGATGCCTGCTTTTGCACCGTGACGATGGATGCCTTCATTTATCTGCTTCAATCCTTCGATTTGTTCGTCTTCCCATATTCCGAGATCTTCATGGGAGATACGCCCTTCCGGGAGGACGGAAGTTGCTTCAATGATGACCAGTCCTACCTGTCCTGCCGAACGGCTCTCATAATGAGCCAAGTGAAAAGGTTGGACCTTTCCGTCCTGGTCGTGAGCTGAATACATGCACATAGGTGACATGACGATTCGATTCTTCAATGTAACATCTTTTACTGTATAAGGGTGAAATAGTTTGTGCTTCATGAACGATCCTCCTATGGATGATGAGGTGTACCCTCGTATAGAACGGGAGGCACCATAAGTATAAAATATCAAAGGACGATCGATCGTGCGAATAATTAGGCTCGGTGAAGAAGGCAGGGAGGAGGCTGTCTTCTCCAAGACGCTTCAGACGGGAGGTTATTTTCGAACTTTTTCTTTTGCCAGGTCCCTGTATTCCAAAGCCTGGTGCGGGACGTCCGTAAAGATACCGTTCACACCGAGCTGGTAGCATTTTTTCATCAACGCCGGCCTGTTTACCGTATAGATCCGCAGGTCCAATCCTTCCTTCCGGCATTTCTTAGCGAGCTTCTTGTCCAATAGCCGGTGCTTAACGTGAAGAGCATCGGCTCCTATGGATTTCGCATACTGGCACAAATCCCGCATTTTCGTAGAGGTGAGAAAGGCAGTTGGAACAGAAGGGTTGATCTCTTTCAGTCTCACAAGGGAGTCCGGGTTGAAAGAGGAGAAGACCGTCCTTTCGAGCACCTGATGCCGCTTCAGAGTATCGTAGACGATCTGTTCTATATTCTTATAAGGAATGACATTTGTCTTTAATTCTATATTCAAAAACATAGGTTTATCATGGAACCACCGCAGGAACTCTTCTAATGATACAATATAGGTGTCAGAATATTCAGGGGAAAACCAGCTTCCGGCGTCAAGCAGACGCAGCTGGGCATACGTGTAGTCCTGAACAAATCCTGTCCCATTTGTCGTCCGGCGGAGGTTTTCATCGTGTATTAACACGGGAACTTGATCTTTGGTCAGCTGCACGTCTGTTTCGATTCCGTCTGCGCCTGACTCCGCAGCGATCTCGAAGGCGGGCATCGTATTTTCCGGCGCTAATTTGCTTGCTCCTCTATGCGCAAAGATCAATGTTTTCATAAAGATGCACCTCTTCCAGATAGACTTTGTGTTTGATTGTGTGGGAAAAACTAGTAAAAGTCAATAAGGAGTGTTGACCATGACCCTGTGGCAGACAAGGGAACAATTGACCGAATTGCTATGCTCTCTGGTAGAATACCCGAGCATAACCAACAGCAACGAAGAAATCGCCATCATTGAATACTTATATTATATTTTAGAGGATCGGAATTATTATCAAAACAAGCCCGATCACCTGAAACTGCATCCCTTGGATGACGGACGTCAACTGTTGACTGCACTTGTGAAAAAGGACGAGGCCGCAGATACGATCGTGTTGATCGCCCACGTCGATGTCGTTGGGATCGAGGATTACGGATCGTATCAGAACCTGGCTTTTTATCCGAGAGAATTGACGCAGGAGTTCCTTAAGAACATCGACGACCTGCCGAAGGAAGCAGCGCGGGATTTAAAGACCGGAAACTGGCTCTTCGGCCGGGGAGCCATGGATATGAAAGCGGGACTTACGGTTCACCTGTCCCTGTTGGAAAAAGCGATGGCGGGTGAATTTGACGGTAATCTGCTGCTTGTTGCTGTGCCGGATGAAGAGGTGAACTCCGAAGGGATGCTTGCCGCTCTCCCGGCGCTTGCCGAGATAAAAGAAAAAGAGAACTTGAACTTTAAAGCCGCTTTGAACGGCGAGCCTATGTTCAGCAAGTACCCAGGGGACCCTGCCTATTATCTTTATACAGGATCGATCGGCAAGACGCTCCCGGGCTTTCTATGCTACGGGAAAGAAACGCACGTCGGTGAGCCCTTCGGCGGTTTGAACGCAAACTTGATGATGAGTTATCTCGCCCAGGAGCTGGAGTTGAATGAAGCATTCATCGAGAATGTCGGTGGAGAGCGCACGCCGCCTCCTATCAGTTTGATGCAGCGGGACTTAAAGCATGAATATTCCGTGCAAACACCACAGGCAGCCGTTACGATGTACAACGTGCTCTATATGAAGCAGACGATTCAGGAGCTGAATGAGAAGCTGCTTCAGGCCGCCCAGCGGGCCCGGGCGAAAATTATCCATCACTATCATCATCAAGCCTCCTTTTATTTAAAAGGAACGCAAACCTCTTCCTTCCAGCCTGATATTACGATTCTGACTTATGATCAGCTGTATAAGGAAGCCGTCAAACGTTTTGGAAAAGCGGAAGTCGACCGTCGCCAGAACCGGTTAGTGAACTTAAGGGATCAGGGAGACAGGGACTTTTCCACAACACTCGTGCAGAGCCTTGCATCCATATGTAAAGATATCAGTCCGATGATCGTCCTTTTCTACAGTCCGCCGTTCTATCCGTCTGTATCGTCTCATGACGATCCTTACATTCAACATGCGGCGAAGACAGCGATGGATTATGCCAGGGAGCATTATGGAGAAGAGTTGGAGATGGTCGAATATTTCACGGGGTTATCGGATTTAAGTTTCATAGGACCAGCTTCGACGGCAAGTTCGCTTCAGGACCTTACGAAACAGATGCCGATTCACGGCAATGGATTTGAATGGCCGGCAGAGGCGATGGAAATGATCACGATGCCGATCCTTAATGTTGGTCCGCTCGGCAGGGATCCGCACCAATGGACGGAGCGGCTGGAATTGAGCTACAGCTTTGAAAAACTTCCGGTGATTCTGACTCATACGATCCATGAACTTTTTCGAACGCAGGAATAGTAGATAGAGGTAATAAAAAAGCGCCGGAGATTATTCTCCGGCGCTTTCTTCCTGTGGTTTATCCATTATAATAGATGCCGGCACCCGGGCCGATTTCCGCGCCTGGAATGAACATCCAGATCAGCAGCATGACGATCCAAATGATGGAGAAAGCAATCGAATAAGGAAGCATGGTGGATATCAATGTTCCGATTCCCACCTTCTTATCGTATTTCTGTGCAAAAGCGATGACGATTGCAAAATACGGCATCAACGGAGAGATGATGTTTGTCGTTGAATCAGCAATTCGGTATGCCAATGTCGTGAGCTCAGGGGAATATCCGAGGTTCATCATTAACGGAACGAAGACGGGAGCCATGATCGCCCATTTGGCAGAAGAACTTCCGATAAACAAGTTGATGAACCCTGCTACGAAAATGAAGGCAATGATTAAACCGATTCCTGTGAATCCGATAGAATCCAGGAATTCTGCACCGCTTACGGCGATGACTTTCCCAAGATTGGTGTGGTTGAAATATGCGACGAACTGACCGGCTGTGAAAGCGAGTACGATATACATCCCCATCGAAGCCATCGTATCGGACATCTGGTTGGCAACGTCTTTGTCGTTCTTGATTTCTTTCGTAATCCGTCCATAAACATAACCAGGTACGATGAACATGATCAAAATGACAGGTACAAGGCTTTGGAAGAACGGAGAGGCAAGAAAGTCATCAGGATCACGAAGCGGCCCCCATGATGGTAAGACGAGCAGGGACAAAAGTCCGATCGTTACGATGAAAGCGATGAGGGCACCGAGCATTCCTTTTTTCTCGATAGGAGTGACATATTGAGCCTCGTCCTCGCCTATGTCTCCTTTATACGTTCCTAACCTCGGTTCGACGATCTTGTCCGTTACGATTGTTCCGATTATTGTCAGGACGAATACGGAAGCGATCATGAAGTAGTAGTTCATCGTATAAAGAATGGTGTCTGCGTATTCAGGATCGATCGTAGCTGCCGCCTGAATAGTAAGGTCACCGAGCAGTGGATCAAGGGATGTCAAGAGCAGGTTGGCGCTGAACCCGGCAGATACACCGGCGAACGCAGCTGCCAGTCCTGCAAGGGGATGGCGTCCAAGACCTGCGAACAATACGGCTCCAAGCGGTGTCAAAACGACATACCCGGCGTCCGCTGCCATGCTCGACATGATTCCTCCAAAAACGAGAGCAGCCGTCATCAAAGACCGCGGTACCGATGTGACGAGACCACGAAGCATGGCACTTATAAGTCCGGACCGTTCCGCGATACCGATTCCAAGCATCGTGACAAGGACGGTTCCGAGCGGAGCGAAACCTACAAAGTTCTCCACCATGCTGTCAAATATATATTGAATCCCATCGCCTGACAGCAGGTTGACGACTTGAAGCGTTTCTCCTGTTGCCGGATCTTCCACTTCCACGTTCATGGAAGAGAAGATCCACGAAGCGATGATGACTAACAATGCAAAAATTGCGAACAATGTGACAGGGTGAGGGAGTTTGTTGCCGATCCGCTCGATTCCGTCAAGCATCCGCATCGTAAGCCCTTTCTTTTCTGTTTGGTCCATTTTTTTCCTCCTACTTTTTACTGTGGTATTATTTATTTACGATAACGCGTTAAAGTATATAAAATAATTATTTGTATTTGAAGGCATTTGGAAAAAGTGCCACTAGAAAAAACATTTTGAGTTCAAGAAGTATTACGAATTGTTACACAAGGGAAAAATATACATAAACATGCTACAATAGAAATGAATGATGATTCAGTTAGGAGGGGTTTGATATGCGTACGTTAAAAGATACCATTTCACAAATCACTTTACCTACGCCTTATGCGGTCGGTGATGTACACATATATTTATTGAAAGGAGACCGCTTGTCACTCGTAGATGCGGGTGTGAAAACGGAAGAGGCCTGGACGGTTTTGAAAGAGCGGCTCAAAGAGTTGGGATATGCACCGGAGGATATCGAGCAGGTCATCCTCACCCATCACCACCCGGACCATATGGGGCTCATCGAGCGCTTTCCGAAACTCGACTCCATTATAGCACACCCTAAACTTAAGCCTTGGCTGGAGCGTGAGGAAGACTACTTGCAGCGTTATGAGAGGTTTTTCAAAGCTATGTATATAGAATCCGGCGTTCCGGAGAGGTTTTTACCGATGCTTAAAGGGCTGCGTAAATCCTTGAAATGGTCCGCCCGCGGCACGTTAACCGGCACTCTGCAGGAGGGGGATACGCTTCCTGGTCATGACAATTGGAAGGCATTAGAGACACCGGGGCATGCCCAGAGTCATCTTTCTTTCTTACGGGAAGCAGACGGGGCGTTCATCGGCGGCGATCTTCTTTTGTCTCACATTTCCTCCAATCCTCTGCTTGAGCCGGGTTTCTGTGACGGGGATCCACGTCCTCGTCCACTTCTGCAGTACAGGGAATCGTTGGAGCGACTGCTTGATCTTCCTATTACTTCCATTTACCCGGGGCATGGGAAGATCTTTGACGGTCACGCCCCTTTGATCAAAGAGAGGCTGGAAAAGCAGGAGAAACGAGCACGAAAGGTGAAAGAAATGGTAAGGGAAGTACCGCTTACGGCATATGAAGTGTGTGAACGGCTGTTTCCGAAACATGTGGAATCCCAGCTCGGGCTTACGATGTCGGAGAGTATTGGCCAGCTCGATTATTTGGAGCATCATGGAGACGTCAAGACACAGGTAACAGAAGGACGAAAACGATATGTAGTGGAGGAATGATCTTGTGAATGAACTTGTAAAAGGAAAGAAAGTGCTGATAACCGGAGCTTCCAGCGGCATCGGCCAATACATAGCGATCCATACGGCCATGCAGGGGGGCGTACCAATTCTTGTCGCCCGGTCAACCGACAAACTTCGGATCATTGCTGAGAAGATTGAGGAATCTTTCTCTATCGAATGCCCGTGGTATACGGCAGATTTATCGATGGATGCCGAGTGGAAAGATGTCATCGACCAGATCTGCTATGACCATGGATCGATCGATGCACTGGTAAACAATGCAGGGATGGCCGTTTTCGATCTGGTGGAACAGGCGAAGTGGAAGGATATTGAACGGATGGTTGCGGTAAATGTGACTTCCTTGTTCCGTTCTACCCATCAGCTGCTGCCTCATTTCCTTCAAAAAGGGGAGGGGCATATCGTCAACATCGCTTCCCAGGCTGGGAAAATGGCGACACCGAAATCGTCGGTCTACGCAGCGACAAAGCATGCTGTGCTTGGCTTTACGAATGCGCTGCGCATGGAGGTGGAACCGAAGGGAGTGTTCGTCACTTCCGTCAATCTTGGACCTGTCCAGACCAACTTCTTCGAACAGGCGGATCCGGCGGGTACCTACCAGAAGGCGGTCGAACAAATGATGCTTGACCCCAACCATGTCGCTAGAACCGTCGTCGACCACTTGTTTACCAAATGCCGGGAAATTAATATGCCTGCCTGGATGAATGCAGGAAGCAAACTCTATGCACTGTCACCGGGAACGATCGAGAAAGTGATGAAAAAGCAGTTTGAGAAGAAATAATGGCTTCCTCTCTTCCGTTTGCAGCGGAGGGGCGGGAGCTTTTTTCTTGTTATTCCATTCGTTCGTTTCAGAAGCTGAAGAAGGATAAAATAAAGGATTTATTAAATCGGGTGCGTGTACCGGATTCGTGTCTACAATGAAAGTGTCAGGAAGGGGAACAGAATGGCTGCTATTTTACTGGTAGAAGATGACAAAGAAATTGCGAGAATCGTAAAGGACCATTTCACACGGCAGGGGATGGAGGTGACATGGGCTTCGACTGGACAGGAGGGATGGGAGGATTTTCACGATAAGGCGTATGATTTGATACTGGTCGATTTGATGCTTCCGGAAATGGACGGATACAGCCTTTGCAGAAACATCCGTCTGAAAAGCGATCTGCCGATTGTAATCATCAGTGCCAGGCAGGAAGAAGAATCGAAAATCAAAGGCCTCGACCTCGGTGCGGATGATTATGTTACCAAACCCTTCAGTCTGATGGAACTTACAGCCAGAGTCCAGTCCCATTTGCGCAGGTATGACCGCTACAGAAACCCGGAACAGGAACTGTCACGGGAGTGTTTGTACTCCGGTGAGCTTGCAGTGGATGTGGAGAAGAGGACGGTGAAAGTGGCAGGGAAGGAAGTTATGCTGACGGCTAAGGAGTTCGCGATGCTCCGGTTGTTCATTCAACATCCGCTTCGTACCTTCACCAAAGCGGAACTGTACGAACACATCTGGGGAGAGGTGGAGCTTAATGGTAATAACACGATCAATGTCCATATCAAGAGTCTTCGAAATAAGCTCGGGGAAAATGTCAAAGAACCGATATGGATCGAGACCGTCTGGGGAACCGGCTATCGTTTTATCGGGGAAGTCCTCTCATGAAAATAAGGACATGGCTGATGATTACCTATCTGCTCGTCATGATCCTCCCGCTCGCCGGCGCGTATGGCTTTTTTCTCTGGGTGCAGGAATGGAACCATGAGAAAAGGGTGGCGGATACGTTTGAGTTAACAGAGCGTATCCATGAACTGGAAGCATCATTACAGTCCGTGGACTGGTATGAGCGCAGACCACGCGAAGAATTTAATCGAGAATGGGAAGCGGTGACGAATGATTCCGACGTAGCCGTTAAGCTGTTTCGATCGGATGGGTTGATGGTCTATAATTCTGAATCCAATGATTTACGGATCGAGCCCCGTCAATCGCTGCTGCAGGGTCTTTATCACTATGACTTATCTTTTCAGTCCCTTTCCGTAAAAAAGCCGGTATTCGTTGACGGGGAGATAAAAGGGATCTATGACATCCGGATCGACCGTTCGGAATGGGTGGAAGGTGTGAAGAACAGGCGCATCGGTATTCTTGCATTATCCGGGGTTTTATTTCTACTCATTTACTCCGGGGTGCTTTGGATGCTGCACCGCAAGTGGAACCTTCCCTTAAAGCGTTTAATTTCTGGTATGGACCGCTTTGCAGATTACCAGACGACGGTGCGTTTCCCGGATAAGAAGAAGGATGAGCTCGGCCAGTTAATGACTCATTTCGAAAGCATGCAGGAGCAGGTGGAAGCGGCCAACAGAGAAACCGTCCGGGAGCAGGAAGAAAAGCAGCTCATGATGGCTTCTTTCTCCCACGATATTAAGACGCCCCTGACATCTTTACAGACCTATGCGGAGGCTCTGCAGGGAGAAGGGTTGACGGAACAGGAAAGGAAAGAATACCTGCAGATCCTCGCAGGTAAATCCAATCACTTGAAAGGTCTGATTGAGGATTTGACGACATTCGCCAAGTTTCAGTCCAGCAGCTATGAGATGGAGCGGCCTGAAGTGGATGCAGAAGAATTCTTTGATATGTTGTTTGAGGGCTACGATGAGATGGCCCGTGCCCGAGGAGTCCTGTTTCTAAAAGAAGAGAGAATCGAAGGAACGGTGCGGATGAGCGCCAGGGAAATGATTCGTTACCTCGATAATCTTATGAGCAATGCCCTGCGCTATACGCCGGAGGGAAAAACCATTTTTGCCGCCGTCCTTGGCGAAAAGGAGCCGCTGCCCGGGTGGGTTTTCCCGGAGGCAGCAGAAGAGATGTTCCAGGAAAGAAAGGGCCGAGCGCTCTTGCTTGTACAGAATGAAGGGCCGGCGATTGCGGAACAGCAGCTGGAATCGGTACTCAAGCCATTTTATCAAGGAGAAGCTTCCCGGACGTCGGATGACGGCAAACAATCGGGGCTTGGATTAAGCATCGCCCATATGATTGCGGAAAGCCATGAAGGAGAGATGAAGCTTTGGTCCGTGCCCGGGCGCGGGATGATCATTGCTATGTTGTTCAATCAAGTACATGAAGGAGAGGGTTAAACGTGAGGAAGTGGTTAATTGGAGTCATTACAGCAGGTGTGTGTCTCGTATCGGCTTGCTCCGCTGAGTCGGGCGGAGCGTACTCGCCGGATCAGATTGTAGCAAATGCGGTCGAAAAAGAAGATCAGTTGGATCGCTATTATATGAAAATGGAGATGGATGTCCAAAAAGGAGACGATACCATTGACCGCTCTACAATGGAACAGTGGTCGGATGTTGCTAATAATCGGATCAAGGTCATCGCAGATACGGAGGGTGGTGCTGTCCAGTCGTTGAATGATGGGAAGACAACTATGTTTTATTCGGAAGAGCAGGGAGAAGCATTCACCATAGACAGTCCCGGGACAGAACAAATGCTTTCCGGGGAGTCTCAACGGGAGCAGCTGCAGCAAATGCTTCAAGAGACAAGGAAAACCCATGACGTCGAGCTCATTGGGGAGGAAGAAGTGAACGGATTTGGAACG
Organism: Bacillus sp. SB49; assembly: GCF_000469135.2. Lineage (NCBI taxonomy): Bacteria > Bacillati > Bacillota > Bacilli > Caryophanales > Bacillaceae > Bacillus > Bacillus sp. SB49. Next base: position 2,172,119 of record NZ_CP048117.1, on the reverse strand, counting down.
TACCATATCAAAGCCGTGCCGAAAGAGGACGGGGGATTCCGCGGGAACGAGGAGTATTGGATTTCCGATAAGCATTGGATCATTATCAAAATGGTCGCCCATAGTGAGGATCTTAAGACGGAATATACGGTGACGGAATTGGATGTGGACCCTTCCTTCGACGACCGTACCTTTACGATGGACCTTCCTCAGGGTGTCGAGGTGAAAGAGATGGATGATCTCGGTTTAACGGAGGAGACGTCTCTTGAAGAGGCAGAGGAAATCTACGGTCAGCCTGTTTTGAAGGTCAAGGATGAGGCCTATGAATTAACAGCTGTTGATCGTTTCTCCAGCAAAGAGCTAAAGCGTACCGAGGTGAATCAATCCTATAGCAAAGATGGATACGGGCAGTTCACACTGACTTCTTTTGAAGCTCCGGAAGACAACCTTTCTGCCGGTTTCAGCGGGGAAGAAATAGTGGAAGTCCGAGGGACGAAGGGCGTCTTTACGGAAGATGTCATTACAAACCTCCTTTGGGAAGAAGGTGGACTTCGGTATTCGCTCCTTGTGGAAGATCCGGAGCTGACAAAGGAAGAAATATTTGCCATTGCCGAGGCGTTGGAATGACGGTCGAGGAAAGGATGGAGAGTAAATATGGGGATGATTGCTATCGCATCTATCTGGATATGGGCAGCAGCAATAAAAGAGCTGCTCAAACCTTCGGACAGGCAGGGTCACCGTAAAATCATCATTCTTACAGCTGTAGGTACTTTATCTGCTGCGGTCCTCACGGTTTCGCTTCTCTAAGCAGGTATATGATTGTAAGGAGCAGTATCGGTACGATTGATGGCAGGAGGTTGAATCGATGGGAGTTGTTCATTGGTACGATTGGATTATTCCGACAAGTCCATTTGCTTCGTTTCTTTTCGGCATGCTCTTCACCGCCGCCACCGCCGGGTTAGCCTGGTGGGAAACGAGGAGCAAGCGGGTGATGCTGCTCGTATTTTCAGTGGGGGCGGTCGTCACATGCGTCGGGGTGCTTTTGCTTAAGTGGATCGGTCACTATGGCTGAAGGGATAGATAAGAAGACGGGATTTTGTGCGGCGTCCCTTTTCAGTCTTCTTTCTGTTTTATCTGCCGTCCTTTCCAGTGAGTATTTTGTCTTTTACCTTGTGCTTGCTCAAATCGCAGCGTTTTTGAGCGTGGCCCGGGCAGAAAAGGTACATAGAAGCCGGGAAAAGTAATGGTTTCTCATAAAGGTCCCCCTTATCCTTCTGCAGGAAAGGGGACTTTTTCTTTTTTGTCAGTTTTCCTCTAACAGTAATTGCCACTTGCAAATGCGAACATATATTCGCATAATAGTATGTAGAGGAAAAGGAGGAGCAGGTATGAAAAATCCGAACATCGATTACGGTAGTTATCCAGACCGGGGGATCCTCTGTGTCGATATGAAGAGTTTCTATGCCAGCTGCGCGGCTGTCGCGCGGGGACTCGACCCGCTGATATGTCCGCTCGCGGTCGTTGCAGATATGGAGCGCAGGGGAAGTGTCGTTCTGGCGGCGACGCCCGCTATGAAGGAGAAGTACGGCATCCGAACAGGCAGCCGCCTGTTCGAAATTCCCTCCGTTCCGGAAATCGTCATCGTCTCCGCTCAAATGAAAACCTATTTAGAGATTTCCACGCAAGTGACGGATTTGTTCCATAAATTCGTGCCGAAAGAGAAGATCCACACCTACAGCGTCGATGAAAGCTTTCTTGAAGTGGGGAACGGAGAAGGGAGATTCAGCAATCCGGAAGAAACTGCCCAAATGATTATAGATGAGCTGAAGGAAACGTTCCATCTGGATGCAGCGATCGGCATCGGTCCGAACATGCTGCTTGCGAAGCTGTGCCTGGATCTGGAAGCGAAGAAAAAGGGTGTTGCCCGTTGGACGTATGACAACTTCAGAGAGAAGCTGTGGCCGGTGGCACCATTGTCCGAGATGTGGGGGATCGGTCCTCGTCTGGAACGGCGGCTCAACCGGATGGGGATCTGGTCTGTCGGCCAGCTGGCGAAGTTTCCGTTGGAACAGCTGGAGAAAGCGTTCGGGGTCATGGGCAATCAATTTTTTTACCATGCAAACGGTGTCGATCTGTCCGATCCCGGGGCACCGATCATCCAGGGGCAGGTCAGCTACGGGAAGAGTCAGATTCTCTTGAGGGATTATCATAAGCCCGAGGATGTTAAGTACGTCATCTTGGAGATGTGCGAGGAAGTCGCCCGTCGCGCCCGGCGGAAAGGGCATGCGGGACGAACGATTTCCCTCGGTATCGGCTACAGCAAAACGGAAGGCGGGTCCGGTTTCCACCGGTCGGTTTCCGTCGAGCATCCGACGAGTATTACGATGGACCTTTACCGGGCATGTCTCGTCTTGTTCAGCCGCTATTATAACGGCGGGGTCGTACGTAAGATTTCCATTTCTCTTGGGAATATAACGGAAGACTCGGACATCCAGCTTGATTTGTTTCAGCACGCCCGGGACAGGAAAAGGGATCTTGGGTATGTAATGGATGAAATAAGGGAGCGGTACGGTCAGGATATGCTGCTGCGGGCCGTGTCATGGACCGATGCGGGCACGGCCCGCCATCGGAGCCGGCTTGTCGGAGGTCACTATGCAGAATAGAGAAACAGAACGATTGCACGAACGTCCCGGATTTTTTAAAATAGAGGAACAGGAGGGATGAAAGATGAAATTAAGGATAACAGACGAAGCAATGGAACAACTGAAGCGGATGGAAGAAACGGAGCGTCCGATTATTCGGCTGTTTTATGATACCGAAGGCTGCGGCTGCGGTGTGAACGGGCTTCCTATGATCCGCTTTGATGATAAACGGTACGATACGGATAAAGAAGTGGAAAATGAAGCGTATCCTGTCGTCATCGACGACCAGCAGTCTGTCTTTTTCAAGCAGGAAATGAAGCTGGATTTTGCCAAGGGAACGTTCCGCCTGTCCAGCCCGGACGGTATCCTAAATCCGATCATCCCGATTAAAACGGTCAAAGGAGCTGCGGTATGAGCAAGAAGAAACAAACGAGTGGAACACTTGCGGATCAGCTTGGTGCCGATGTTTGGACGAAGCTGGAGTCTAAAAAGGCCGAGCTGAAAAAGCAGGAGGAGATCCGTGAAGCGAAAGAGAAGGAACGCCGGATCGCTGAACGGAAACAAAGAGAAGCGAACAAAAGCTTTGAAGAGCTGCTCAACGAGAGTGACATGGATTGGAAGAAATTTAAAAAATGAGTCCCCATCCCGGGGGCTTTTTTCATTGGAAGGAGATCGATGAACCGTAGTCAGAAAAGCGGGAATTCCCGGACTTCGACGGAAACGATTGACCCACAGCCCCTTCGTTGTTATGATTCTCGTTATAAATTGATACATGAAGTACCTTGTATAAGTTCAGGAATATGGCCTGAGCGTTTCTACCAGCTACCGGAAATAGCTTGTCTACAGGGAAGAGTGAATGTTGATTCCTTTTTCCTATGGATGAGCACTGGTGCTGGGACCGGTGCTTTTTTTGTTGCATTATAGGAGGGTACATCATGAGAAACTTCTTTCAGTTCCAGGACCGTGGTACGAACTACCGCAAAGAAACCATGGCTGGAATTACAACGTTTCTGTCCATGGCTTATATTCTGGTCGTTAATCCGACCATATTGAGCCAGGCAGGTATGGATAAAGGGGCGCTGTTTACGGCGACTGCCCTGTCAGCCATCGTAGGTTCACTGTTGATCGGACTGCTGGCGAATTTCCCGGTAGGAATCGCTCCGAGTATGGGGTTGAACTCTTTCTTTACTTTTTCTGTTGTTATCGGAATGGGGATTGACTGGGAAATCGCATTGACAGGGGTATTCGTAGCCAGTGTCATTTTCGTTATTTTGAGTCTTTTTAAGATCCGTGAGAAAATTATAAACGTTATTCCCAAGGATTTAAAGCATGCTATTGCCGGAGGAATCGGCTTCTTCATCGCATTTATAGGTTTGAAGAACGCCGGCATCATCGTCGGGGCGGAATCGACGATTGTTTCGATCGGTCAGTTCACAACACCTACAACAGCCCTTGCTGCCTTCGGGTTCATCATTACGCTCATGCTGATGGTCCGTGGTGTGCGTGGAGGCATCTTCTACGGGATCGTCATCACGAGTATCGTCGGGATGCTTGCGGGACTGGTTGCTGTTCCGGATTCAATTGTCGGACAGGTGCCCAGTCTTGAGCCTACGTTCGGTGTCGCGTTTGAAAACCTCGGGAATATTTGGACGCCTGAAATTCTTGCTGTCATCTTCACGTTCCTGTTCGTGGCGTTCTTTGATACCGCTGGTGCCCTTATTGCCGTGGCGAGCCAGGCGGGAATTATGAAGGATAACCAAATTCCCAATGCCGGTCGTGCGCTTCTCGCCGACTCCACTTCTGGTGTTGCGGGAGCGGTCTTCGGTACTTCCACGACGGCGTCCTTCGTCGAGTCATCAGCAGGCGTTGCAGTCGGTGGACGGACCGGTTTCACCAGTGTCGTCATATCCGTCTGTTTCTTCATTGCTTTATTCTTTTCCCCGCTTCTCGGCGTCATCACGCCGGAAGTCACAGCTCCGGCTCTCATCATTGTCGGGGCATTGATGGCGACAGAAGTGAAGGAAATCAACTGGGATCGATTTGAAATCTTTGTCCCTGCCTTCGTGACGATCATTATGATGCCGCTCACGTCCAGTGTGGCGACAGGGATTGCGCTCGGGTTTATTCTTTACCCGTTTGCTATGATTGCGAACAGAAATTGGAGACAAGTCCATCCGATTATGTACGTTCTCGCTTTTCTGTTTCTGCTTTATTTTATATTTTTATAATAGGGACAGCCCTCGGAGTAGAACTCCGGGGGTTTTTTTGATTTAAATTAGGAGACAATTCGGATAATTGAAACGATGATCAGCCGTCACCCGTATAGAAAAGAAAAGGGGGATGCGTGCGATGCGTTTTCTTTACAGTAACAGAGAAACCTGGATCAAGAAATCGAACCAGTCTTTTTTGGAAATCGGTGGCGTCATGCTGACCGTAGTTTTTTCATTATACGTACACGACAGGGTGGAACCATTCTATATGCTTGCGAGTGGATTTCTTTTTGTGCTGGGAATCGCTAAATTCATTTACTACAGAAAGATGCCGGAACGGGTATATGTCTCCCTTGGGAAAGACCACTTGAAGATCCGGGCTAATTGGATCGACAGGAATATCTCTGTTCCCTTTGAAGAGATTACAAGGATGCAGCTGGTTGACGGAGAAATTCTCGTGCTACAAACAGGAAAAGACAGAGAAGAAGAAGAAATATATTTAGAGAATATGAAAAAAGAGGATAGGGAAACGCTGCTTAGAGAGCTTGACGGATTGTCTGGAAAGCGTGTATCGATGTCATTCTTACATACAAATGAGGAAGAGGGGGAAGAACGTGGAGCATGTAACAGAACATAACAGCAAAGCATGGGACAAGAAGGTTGAGGAAGGAGTCCGCTACACAGCATCGGTTTCCTCTCTTACTGTGGAAGAAGCGAAGGCAGGCGTCTGGTCGATCGGGGTAACGGCAGATAAGCAAATACCGAGAAACTGGTTCCCACCTTCCATGGAGGGGCGGAAGGTTCTTTGTTTAGCTTCAGGGGGAGGGCAGCAGGGCCCGGTACTTGCAGCCGCAGGAGCAGACGTCACGGTTTTCGATCTGTCGGAGAAGCAGCTGGAGCAGGATCGTAAAGTTGCAAAAGCCGAATCGCTCTCTTTGCAAACAGTGAAAGGGGATATGACAAATCTGTCCTGTTTCCGTGATGAAACGTTCGATTTGATCATCCATCCCGTGTCTAATGTATTTATTCCTGACATTCGTCCCGTTTGGGGGGAAGCCTCCCGCGTACTGAAAGAAAAAGGGGTGCTTATCTCCGGGTTTATGAATCCAGTGCTATATCTGTTCGATGAGGAAAAAGAAGCGGCAGGCAAGTTGGAAGTGGTACATAAGATTCCATATTCTCCGCTGGAGGAAGAAGTACGAGAAGGCGAAGCGCTCGAATTCGGCCATACGCTGGAGGACCAGCTCCAGGGACAGATGGATGCCGGCTTCGTAATCACGGATATGTATGAAGACAACTTCGGGGACGGGAGGCTGGTCGATTCTTACATCAAGACGATGATGGCGACAAGGGCAGTGAATGTTAGGCTTTAGGTGCCGAGCGCTTCGTTAAGGTTGTATAGAAGAGGAGGGTGATTTTTTGAAGGGCAGGATGCGAGTGGGAACCATTTATTTACCAGTTTGTGATGTGAAGAGAGCGAAGGAGTGGTATGAAGAGAAGGTGGGCATCCGCAGTCATTTTGTGGATAGAGATAAAGCGATCTTCGACTTTGCCAATTTGAGCTTCTTTCTTGTACGTTCTCCATCGGGGCAGACGTCTGATTTTATTGACGCGGAAGGAGTTGTGCGTCCGTCTCTTACGCTGGAAGTGGATGGGGTCACAGAGTTGGAGGAATTTCGAACCCGTTTAATCGCCGCGGGCGTTTCGGTTGGGGAGTTGGAAGACAGGGGGCACCCGGGCAGAAATTTTATCTTCTTCGATTTGGACGGTAACAGGATTGATGTATGGAGTGGGAGTGGAGAGTATAAGTGAGGGAGGGGGCGGGAAGCAAATCAGGCTTCTTCCTCCCTCTTAAAGGTGTTTTTGGCAGTGACAGCCATCTCCACCTCTTCAATCGTTCGACAATAGCTGGACTCGATGTCCTCGTCCAACTCTTTTGTTTTCGCTTTCATCCAGCGAAGGGTGGTTAAATTTCGGAACCAGTCTCCAGGCTCTGCTTCCTGATGTGTCCAGTCTTCCCATGCCTGCTCAAGTGGAGGGCTGTATATTTTAGGACCCTTATGCTTTCTTCTGCATGGACTTTCTAACAGCTCATGAACCTTCCCTGGTGGTGTTTCCTTTACAAGGCTGAACAAGTCCGGCCAGTAATCGCTTCGTGATCCGGAATGCACATGTGCTTCTGACCACGCTGTAATCTGCTCCAATCGTGACTTTACAGAGAAAAGAGTATGGTATAAAGACTTGCCGAAGAAGACACGCGCATCGACGGCAGAGAAGTGATGAACCGTTCCTCCAATCAGCTTTGTTTTCTTCTGGTTCGGAGTCTCGTAAGGGAATAGGATGTGATTAAAGTCAAGAATGTCCTGCAGCTTAAACATGACTTTGTCCGTCACGGTCTGCATATATTGATGATTCTGGACGACACGTTCCTCAATATACATCTGCTCGTTAACGATCAGGGCTTTGGTGATTCTTTCACTGTTCCCATCGTCCCAGAACTTCTCCCAAAAAGGAAGCATGAACGCAGAAATTCCGAGGGGAGCGAGCAGGTGGAAGAGAGGTCTGCCGATCTGCCTGCTGTATTGATACAACAGCAATTGCGGATAAGCATCCTGAAAAATAAGCCAGTTTCCCCGCTCCAAAAACACGAAGAAATCGACTTGTTCTTTTCCTGATAATAATACAGGGAGATATTCCCCCTTAAGGTCCGTCATGTTCCACCCTGCATTTCTGGAAACAAGGTGAGCGAGCAGGGACCAGTGCATTTCCGGGTTGTTTCGATAATATTGGAAATATGCTGCAGTTCTGGTGCAGTTGTTCCGGTTCGCCGTTACCGTCTCTTTCCGGATGGCTTCGATGATCTCTTTATCCTTCATCGATAAGGGGTGACTGACGCCCTTCGCTTTCAGCGTTTGCTTCAATTGTTTCTTCAACCAGCGACCGCCGTCCAGCATGCCTGTCGTCTCCTCTCTTACCTTGCCGTTTTTTTATACTATATAGTATCCGCGAAACCTTCCTTTTCATGTAAAAAAAGGAAGGTTATTTTGCACTCGATGACGAATGTCAAAGAATAAGGAACAGGCGTTTTCTTATCCGTTTATCCAAGGATATGAAAAGGGCAGAGGAGGTTATGTCCCATTTATTCCTTTGTTTTCTTCGCAGGGGAAGGAATAAGTGAAGCGTTGGATGAAAGCTGAAAAATCGAAGGAGGGATAGGATGGAACAAAAGCTGTTGTGGACTAATTTTGAAGACCAGGGAGCAGAATTTGTGACGATCAAGCATCAGAAAGATTACATGCAGGCGGAAGGGACGGTCCTGCTGGTCCGTGAAGAGCGTCCTGTACGAATCAGATATTCGATCAAGCTCGGATCCGACTGGAAGACGAAGAAGGTGAAAATATATAAGGAGGACAGGGAGGAGCCGTTTGTCGTCCAGACGGAGAAGGAAGATAAATGGTATGTGAATGGGTGCTATGACGAGAATATGGATGGAGCTACGAATGTGGATCTGTCCATCACCCCTTTATCCAACATGTTTCCGATCAACCGGGTGTCGTGGGAGATCGGGCAGAAGCGGACGTTTAAGATGGTATATATCGACGTGTGGAAAGAAGAGGCTGCGCCTGTACTCCAGACCTACACGTATTTAGGCGTTGACGGCGGAGAACGGGTTTTCCAGTATAAATGCAGAGAATATGAAACAAAGATTTTTGTCGATGAAAGTGGAGTAGTCATGGAATATCCAAGGGTGTTTACCTTGGCTGCTTCTGCACAGTCGGAAGAGAGCGGGGAGAAGCCTCCTTCCACAAATGAAACCATGGCCTTCCACGCGTTTTATTAACTGGTGCTTTCCCTACCCCGTTCCGCGGGGTTTTTGTTTTATACAGGAAGAAGTTTTATACTTAAAGCAGAGTGGACCAATCAGCTAAGAGGAGAGGAAACAACATTCATGAACACGGTAGTTATATTGGCGGAAAAGCCTTCCCAGGCGAAGGCATATGCAGACGCCTTTCAAGTGAAAGAAAAAACGAAAACCCATATTGTCATAAAACCGGACCCCATTTTTCCGGAAGGGGCTGTTATCACTTGGGGGATTGGTCATCTTGCAGAATTAAAGGAACCCCACGATTATAAGAAAGAATGGAAAACGTGGAAATTGGACGAACTGCCGATCATTCCTGATAATTTCCGTGAAAAGGTACAGGCAGGAAAAAGCGCTCAATTCCGGGCGGTGAAGAGCTGGTTCCAGGCGGCGGACATGATTATTAATGCTGCGGACGTCGATCGGGAAGGATCGAATATTTTTTACAGTATACTCCGTCTCACAGGGGTACGTCATAAACCAATTAAGCGTTTGTGGATCAATTCCCTGGAGAAAGATGAAGTCAGGAAAGGATTCCAAAACCTCCAGTCGAACGAACGGGATCTGTTAATGTTCCAGGAAGCCAAGGCAAGGCAGATCAGCGACTGGATCGTCGGCATTAATGCGAGCCGGTTGTTTTCTCTTTTAATGCAGCAAAAAGGTTTTGCCGGAAGTCTCTCGATCGGAAGGGTGCAGTCCCCGACCGTTTATATGATCTACCAAAGGCAGATGGAGATAGAGCAATTCGTTTCTACCCCCTTTTATCAGCTCGAAGGGACCTTTACATCCCGGCAGGGGACTTATAAAGGGATGGCTGAGGTTAAAGCAGATAAGAAAGATGTCGTGGAGGAGCTGTTAATAAAACATAACATCGAGGAAGGTGCCCGGGCAGCAGGAAGCGTGCAGACGGTGGAGAAAAAACGAAAACATATTAAATCTCCGAAGCTTCATTCCTTATCGACCCTGCAGAGTACGGCGAACCGAAAATGGAAGTACAGCCCTTCCCATGTGTTGAAGACCGTGCAGAAGCTGTATGAGAAGAAGCTGGTCTCCTACCCGAGAACCGACAGCCAGCACATAACAAAAAGTGAGTTCAGTTACCTGCGCAATAATCTGGAAGGGTATCAGCAGTCGATGGGAGTGACGTTCCAACCGTCCTCTACCTATCCAAAGAAGCGGTACGTCGATGATGGAAAAGTACAGGAGCACTATGCTATCGTCCCCACGAAGAAGGTGCCGACTGCGTCTGCTATAGAACGCCTCACACGCGATGAGACAAACTTATACAAAGAAGTAGTCCTGACGACACTCGCCATGTTTCATGAGGATTATATTTATGAAGAGACAACGATTAAGACGGAAGTTCAGGAACTGCTGTTCACCTCCGTTGGGAGAGTAGAAGTACAGAAGGGCTGGAAGGAATTGTTTCCGACTGGGAAGAAAACAAACGACGAGGACATCCTCCCGCCTGTAAAGCCGGATGAAGGCGTGGAAGCTGTTGTACATATTAAAGAAGGAATGACGAAGCCGCCGAAGCCGTACACCGAGGGGCAGCTGATCAACATGATGAAGACGTGCGGAAAGTATATCGAGGATGAAGCGGATCATGAGATTTTGAAAGAGGTGGAAGGGCTAGGAACAGAGGCCACCCGTTCAGGGATCATCGAGACAATTAAAGTACAGAAGTACATCGAAGTGAAGAAGAACATCGTCAGCATTACAGAGAAAGGCCGTATGCTCTGCGAAGCGATCGACGGTACATTATTGTCGAGTCCGGCCATGACGGCGAAGTGGGAGACGTATTTGAAGAAAATCGGGAACGGACAAGGTTCCAGTGACTCATTTCTTAAGCAGACGGGACAATTCATTCATAAGCTTATAGAAGAAACGCCGGGTCAAGTAGAAAAAGTGAAAGTACGCGCAGCTGCTCAAACAAGAACGGGGGAAGCCATCGCGCAATGTCCAGCCTGTAAGCAGGGAGGCGTGATGGATCGAGGACGGTTCTACGGATGCTCCGCCTACAAAGAGGGATGTAAGCTTTCTTTTCCCAAGCGGATCGCCGGAAAGACGCTTACAAAGCATATGATTAAAACGCTCTGCGAGAAACGGAAGACGAGAGTTCTGAAGGGTTTCAAAGGGAAGAAAAAATTTAATGCAGCGCTGCTTCTGGATGAAAAGAACAAGATAAAATTTGATTTTGAGAATAAAACGAAAGACAATAAGTAACCCTTCATCCATATTTACTTAACATTTATTACAAATAATGTATAATGTTCAGGGAGAGATAGATACAGGGGATACGTAACAAAGGATGGGGATAGGAAATGCCGGATAAGGAAGAAAAGTCCACTGATGAAATGAGTCAGGCGATGGGGAAGAAAAAGCAGCAATATAAATCTGTCCGTATTTATCCGGAAGATTTTCAAGAGTACAGACGTCTGGCATTTCATAATGATACGTCTATTGTAGAGACGATATCACAAGCGCTCGCAGCTTATAAAGAAAAATTCGAAGACGGGAACAGATGAATGGAAGAAGAGTACCAGCATAAAGCTGGTACTCTTTTCGTCTTTTGCAGACTTCATTTGAATAGATGGATCATGGGAGTGTCTATTCTTTGACTTCATTACCCTATTGGGTATATAGTGTGTGGATGGAAAGGCGTGATTGTATGATATTAGCTGTCATTATTCCATTATTGATCCTAATCCTGTTTTCCAAGCGCTATTTACCTGTGTTTGGCTTGAAGGATTTCAACAGGCACCCCTCTTCCTCACTTGAAAAGGGAGTCATCGTCGTGGATACGAGGGATTACCAAGTGTCCTCCAAGGAGGCGTGCGACGGCACGCTGCTTCTCCCGCTTGCGTATCTGCGAAGGTATTACCCGAATATTTCGTCGACCCGCGTTGTGTTGATCTGCGCGGATAAGGTGGAGAGGAACCTGGCCGTGCGTTTCCTGGAACGGAAAGGGTTTAAAGTAGAAGGGTTCTATGTACCGCAGGAAACAAACCGCCTCTCCAAGCCTTGTTTAGGAGAGTAGAATACTGAAAAAAAGGAGCTGTCCTTATTAGGACAGCTCTTTTTTATGGGTGCGTTTTCTCTTTCGTTTCTTTCTTTTTACTTCAGCGTTTATTGCTTTATAGAAAGATACGCCCATTAACATAAGAATAATGGAGAATGGAAAAGCAGCGACGATCAGGACGTTTTGCAGCCCCTGTGTTCCGCCGAAATACACGATGATGGCTGCCATCGCTGACAGCGAAACACCCCAAAGGATTTTGACGAATCCCGGAGGGTTCATGGATCCCCCTGTAGAAAGCATCCCCAGGACAAATGTCGCTGAATCGGCGGATGTAATGAAGAATATTGCTATGACAAACAGTGTAAGGAATGACATAACTGTACCGAGATGATAATGCTGTAACGTTGCAAACGTCGCCGTTTCAACTGGGAATTGTGAGATTTTCTCTATGCCCAACTGCTCCAGGTTCAATGCAGAAACACCGAACACGGTGAAGAAAATGAAGCAGATCAATGATGGGACGAGTAGAACCCCAAGCATGAATTCTTTAACGGTTCTTCCTTTAGATATACGGGCAATGAATATACCGACGAATGGTGCCCAGGAGATCCACCATGCCCAATAGAAGAGAGTCCAGTCATTAATCCAGCTTCGGCCGTCTTCATCAAGGGGAGCGATCCGGAAGCTCATATCTACGAAATTTGCGATATAACTCCCGATAGAAGAAGTAAACATATTCAGGATGTACAGGGTCGGACCAACGATGAACAGCATGATCATAAGTAGGAAACCGAGTCCCATATTGGCATTACTCAAATATTTGATTCCTTTACTTACACCGGACCATGCTGACGCAAGGAACAGGACTGTTGATACAGTAAGGATAATCAGCTGTACCGTGAAGTTGGTCGGAACGTTGAACAGAAAGGCGAGTCCCTCGTTGATTTGAGCAGAACCGAAACCTAGTATGGCTGCGACCCCTACGACAGTAGCTACAACAGCCATCGTATCCACAGCCTTCCCGAGCGGTCCGTTCATTCGTTCTTCACCGAAGAGAGGAATGAGCGTCGGGCTGATCAGGCCGGAGTAACCTTTGTAAAAACGGAAGTAGGCAAGGACGAGGGCAGTCAAGGCGTAAATCGCCCAGGCGTGGATGCCCCAATGGAAAAACGAAAACTGAAGCGATTGCTTAATCGCTTCGTCACTTCCTTCTTCCGCAATCGGGCTGTTGATGAATGCGTGGGAAATGGGTTCGGCGGTCGTCCAGAACACAAGTCCCATTCCCAACCCTGCGCTAAATAACATAGCAAACCATGTCGGAAGATTGAAATCGGGTTCGTCTGATTCCTTTCCTAATTTAATCGTATTGAACCTCGAGAAAATAAGGTACACACAAAAAATTAAAATCAAAACGACGAGAAGTAGATAATACCAGCCGAAACGATCGGAAACAAACGCAGTTATTGATTCTGTTACATGTTGTAAATGTTCAGGGCCGACAGCCCCCCAAATGATGACAAGCGCACAGATGGCGATGCCATACCAAAATACACTAGATACATTTTTCAAACTTCTTTCACCTCATACGTGTATGTAAGCAGACGCTTCAAACTTCCTCATACCCTGTTTAGGTATAAAGAAAACCAGTGTCTATTCATGATGCCTGACATACTTATTTTTTCGTAAATTTGAGCGACATTTAAGAGCATAACATAAGATTAGAAAACGGCAAAATCACGTAGGGAAGCTTTACAGGAGATGGTTATGCACCTCGACGACCTATTTCTCGTATCCTCTAAATCGTGCTGTAATCGTCCGTTTTCTTTAAGAATAAAACGAAATTGTCTCTTTTTTAAGGTCATGTAAAAAAAGTTAACATAGGTATTGTGAAAATTTTCAGTATTTGCTAAACTCTTAACTAACATACAATGTAATAAAATCTAACATTAGGAGATGGGCTGATGGATTCAACGTTTCTTATGAATAATTTATGGATCATCGTTTGTACAATCCTCGTATTACTGATGCAGGGAGGATTCATTTTACTGGAAGCAGGCTCAACGAGAATGAAGAACGCGGGACACATTGCTGGCAAAACAGTTTTCACTGTAGGGATTGTTTCTTTAGTTTTCTGGGCTGTCGGTTACGGTCTTATCTACGGTGAGGGCAATGCCATCATTGGATTTTCTGATTTCTTTTTCGGTGATGCCACAACGATGGGCGAGGGGCTTGCCGGTTCGGTTGATTTCATGTTCCAACTCGCCTTTGCGGCCATTGCTATGACTATTGCCTTTGGGGGGTTCGCTGAGCGTGCCAAGTTGATCGCTTATGTCATATTCGCTGTTTTGTTTTCCGTTATCATCTATCCTGTCATTGCTCACTGGATCTGGGGCGGCGGATGGCTAGCCGAGCATGGAAAGCAGGATTTCGCAGGATCGACAGTCGTCCATTTGACAGGTGCCATGGCCGCGCTTGCGGCTACGATGATCCTTAAACCGAGGATCGGCAAATACAATAAGGACGGATCATCCAATGAAATTGCGGGACATAACCAAGTATTCACGGCGCTTGGGGTACTGCTTCTTTGGGTGGGATGGTTCGGATTTAATGCGGGAAGTACCTTCGGGGTGGCAGATGCTTTCTTCGGATATGTTGCTTTGAACACGCAGCTTGCAGCTGGGGCAGGTGCGGTTGGAGCCATGCTGATGGTGTGGGTGATCACGGGTAAAGCAGATGTGCCGACAACGCTGAACGGCGCATTGGCAGGGTTGGTCGCCATTACGGCTTCCTGTGCCTTTGTTGAGCCATGGGCGGCTGTCGTTATCGGTTTGATTGGCGGTGCGTTTGTATTCTTCAGTATGCGTTTCTTTGACAAACGTAGAATTGACGATCCTATCTTTGCTCTTTCTGTTCACGGAACGGTCGGAGTATGGGGGACGTTGTCCAACGGTCTTTTCGCTACTCCGGAATTGGCGACCGTCGGGCGCCCCGGGTTGTTTTACGGCGGCGGGTTTGAACAACTTGGAGTCCAGCTTTTAGGTGTCGTAAGCTGTGGACTTTATGCATTCATCGTTTCCTATATTATCCTGAAGGTCATGGATAAATCGATGGGAGGCTTGCGCGTAACGGAAGAGGAAGAAATTATGGGTCTTGACTTGAGTGAGCATGGAGGATATGGATATCCAGAGAACCTGACACCTCCGAAAACGGGTGCTTAAATAAGAATCGGGAAGGGATACGATGTTGGATACTTATGAAGCTTTAAGAGAGTATCGGGAGATGAGATTGCAGTCTGTTCTTTATGGTCATAAGGAACTGCACGCACTTCATGATCGTTTGATTACAAGGACGTTTCGTCTGGCCAGGCGGCAGGTAGCGAAAGAGCAGGGTGATCCCCCTGCTCCTTTTGCTTTCTATTTAATGGGTAGTGCCGGCAGAGGTGAGCAGTCGGTTTGGAGCGATCAGGATCACGGCATTCTTTTTTCAGGAGAGGACCATCTACAGGGGTACTTCCTGCGTCTTGGAGAAGAAGTGAGCCGTGGGTTGGAAGTTGTTGGTTATGATCGGTGTGAAGGAGAAGTCATGGCTTCCAATCCGCTATGGTGTCAAAGTACAGTTCGGTTCAAGGAACAAATTCGCAGTTGGCTCGAAGCGGAAGATTGGCAGACACTGCGCCATTTTACAATATTTTTTGATTCGAGGGTGCTGCATGGGGATCCTGTTCTGTTGGGAGAGGTAAAGGCCCATGCGTTTTCACAATTGCAAAAGGCCCCTCACCTTTATAAACGCTTGTATGAAAATATGGAATTCATGAAAAAAGGGACAGGAGTATTTGGTCAGCTTTTGACGGAACAGACAGGGGAGGGAAAAGGAAAAATTAACGTGAAAGAAACCGTTTATTTTCCTTATGTGAACGCTTTGAGAATTCTGGCACTATGTGAAGGCATCTATCCACCTTCCACCCTGGAGAGATTCCGTGCGCTGTTATCGTATTACCCAAGCCTCTCCGAATATGAAGATGACTTTCGGAAGTTGTTGGAATACCGAATTCAATGGGGTCGGGATGCGGATCATTATGAAAACGTACATCTGATTTCTCCTTCTATTTTGGATAAAGAAGAAAAACAGTTGTTAAAGCGATGGATGAAGCATGGGAAGCAGTTGGTGTCAGAAACGCGGCACCACATAAGGGGAGGAGGATAAGTATGAACCCCTTCTTTCAATTCGTAAAGGATCTTTCCGGGAGATTGGGGAGCGGTTTCTCTTCCTTGAATGAGAAGGATCCGACGAGTGTGGCCTATATGAGGAATCTGGAGCGTCAAATGAAAGAGAAGGATGTGCTCTCTCTTCCGTTTAATGACCTTCCGATTACAGTTTTTGACTTAGAAACAACCGGATTTCATCCATATAACGGGGACCGCATCCTGTCCATCGGCGCCGTAAAGGTCAAAAGAGGAGAGGTAGTGAAGGAGGATACCTTCTATTCCCTCGTCTCCTCAGAGGTTCCGCCATCGGATGAAATCACGCAGCTTACGGGAATTACGGAAGAAATGATCCATGGCGCCCCGTCTCTCCAAGAGGTCCTTCGAGAGTTTTATACGTATATTAAGGATGATGTACTCGTAGCGCATCATGCATCCCATGAGAAACAGTTCATGCAGCATGCCACGTGGCTTGCATTAAAGAAGAAGTTTCAGCATCGACTCGTCGATACTTCTTTTCTGACGAGACTCACCCTTAGTGAGGAACACCAACTTAGTTTGGATGCCTGTTGTGACGTTTATGGTATAACGAATGAACAGAGGCACCATGCCCTGCACGATGCGGTAGCAGCAGCGGAAATTTGGGTGGAAAGCGCGCGGCTCGTTCAAGGGCAGGGATATTCCAACTTGAACGATGTCTACGAAAGACTTGCCAATATGGAAGATTGACAGCACAAAAACCTTTTTGTGCTGTTCGGTTATTCAAATAAACGTTGTTTCCTTTCTTTACTTATACTATATTTAATGCATACTACCACGAACATACCAACCAGTTAGTATGTAAAGGGGATGAGTAAAAGTGAGTAAGGTGGAGACGGTACGAGGGCTTGTACATGTGGATCAATTGGGTAAAACGTTGATTCACGAGCACTTTTTTTTCGGATATCCTGGATTTCACGGGGACTTGACACTTGGCGGCTTCGATTTTGACGAGAAGAAAGCACAGGGCATAAAAACGGCGGCTTTGATGATGGAACACGGCGTCCAAACGGTTGTCGATCCCACGCCTAATGAGTGCGGGAGAGATGTGAAGTTGTTGAGAGCGGTGTCTGAAGCTACAGGCCTTCATATCATCTGCGCGACGGGGTTTTATTATGAAGGAGAAGGAGCAACGCCTTACTTCCAGTTTCGACAACAGCTCGGTACAGCGGAAGAAGATATCTATAGTATGTTCATGACAGAGATTACGGAAGGGATCGAAGGCACGGGAATTAAACCCGGAATTATTAAATTGGCATCAAGCAAGGGCCGGATCACGGAGTATGAGCAAATGTTTTTCCGGGCAGCGGTGCGGGTTCAAAAAGAGACGGGGATTGTCCTTTTGACACATACCCAGGAGGGAACGATGGGACCGGAGCAGATAAACTTCCTGATAGACGAGGGCGCGATTCCGGAGAAGGTCGTCATTGGTCATATGTGTGGCACAAGTGACTTAAATCAGCATTTACAAGTATTGAAAAAGGGAGCGTATGTGGCACTCGACCGTTTTGGACTTCAAGGCATTGTTGGCGCACCGGAAGATGAAGAGAGGCTTGCTGTATTAACGGCCCTTGTAGGCATGGGCTATGAAGATCAGTTGTTTCTTGCTCACGATACGGTAAACACATGGTGGGGAAGGGAGCCCGTTCTTCCGGAAACTTTACAATCCCTGCTTGCCAATTGGCATCCTGATCATATCTTTAAAAATATCCTCCCGGAGCTCCTTGAGAAGGGGATCCTTTCATCAGAACAGATAACTACGATATTTCATTCCAATGCTGCCCGCTTATTTGGAGGAGGAGCGGTGGAAGGAAAAGTGGACAGGCTTGAAACAAAGCATATAAATTAGAACGTACACCGGTTCCGAAAACAGGAACCGGTGTTTTTTTGACGGTCCTCCTGGTTTCATCCCAGTATTCTTTTGGTATGATATAGAAAGTCGATTAAACTTAGGTCGGAAATGAGGGGGTCCTATGTCAAAACCACGCATGAAACTCAGCACGATTATTATGATATTCGTCTGCCTGGTCGTGCTCTTATCTTTGTTGATAACAGATCTCTTAATTACCCGGTCGACCGGCAGTGACATAGAGAACCAGCTGGAAGAAAAGGCCGGGATCGTTTCCAAGACAGTGGCCCAGTCGAGACTGGTTCAGCAGGAACTGGAGAATGGGGAAGCGGACATGGATATACAGGAATATACCATGTCGGTACAGGAAGCTTCTGACGTGTTATTTATTGTTGTCATGGATATGAACGGGATCCGCCTTTCTCATCCAAACCAATCCTTGATTGGAAAGCCGTTTCAAGGAGGAGATGAGCAAAGGGTGCTCGAAGGGAAGACTTACGTATCGAAGTCGGAAGGTACACTCGGGCAGTCGCTGCGCGCTTTTGCTCCAGTAATAAACAGAAAGGGCGAACAAATCGGAGCGGTGTCCGTCGGTATTTCTCTTGAGGCGGTGGAAGAATCGATTCATCAAAACCAGCGGCAGATTCTTATTGGATCGATCATCGGTGTGCTGATCGGTATCGCTGGTGCTTTTCTGCTGGCTTGGTATATTAAACGGAGTTTATTCGGACTGGAGCCCTATGCCATTGCAAGAATTCATGAAGAGCGTAACCAAATGCTTCACTCGGTGAGAGAAGGTATTATTGCAATTGACCATGATGGAGTAATTGTGATCGTCAATGAGTCGGCGCGGCGGATCTTTCGAAAAGCGGGTCTGGGAGCCAAAGAACCGATTGGGATGGTCATCCATGATTTTCTGCCGGGAACTTCTTTGGAGCGGGTTTTAAGTACGAAAGAGGGCGAATTGGATGAAGAGCAGGTAATCAACGGGGTGGCCATTATTACAAACAGGGTCCCGTTAATCGTTCAAGAGGAAGTGATCGGTGCCATTGCGACGTTCAGAGACAAGACGGAAGTGAACAGGCTGGCAGAGGAACTGACCGGCGTTAAGCTCTATGCAGACACGCTGAGAGCCCAGTCCCACGAGTTCATGAATCAACTGCACGTCCTGCTTGGATTAATCGAAATGAGAGAATATGAACGGTTGAAGGAGTTCATCGGAACCCTTGTGGAGCATCAGGCGCATGAGGTCGGTCATGTGACGAAGTATATTAAAGATTCCGCCTTGGCAGGTTTTCTTATCGGCAAGATCAGTTATGCGAGGGAAGCGCAGGTTGGAATGACCATCGAGTGCGAGACGGAGATCCCGCCATCTAAAGATCCGGCTTTTTCACACAAATTAATTACCATTCTAGGTAATTTAATCGATAACGCAATCGAAAGTTCCGAAAACAGCGGTCGTAAACGGATCCGCGTCTTCCTTTCTTATATCGACGGCCTGCTGGAGGCTGCTGTAGAAGATCAAGGAACAGGGATTCCAAGGGGAGCTGAAAATAAAATTCTGGAGAAGGGTTTTTCAACCAAGGAAGGATTCCACAGAGGCTTCGGCCTGTTCTTGGTTAATAAAACGGTCGAAGAAGAAGGTGGTACGCTGGAAATGGAGAGAAACGATTCGGGCGGCATGACCTTTACGGTGCTTCTGCCATACGAACCAGGAGGGAAATATCATGATTAAAGTTCTGATCGTGGAAGACGATCCCATGGTGGGAGAATTGAATAAGCAGTATATCCACCAAATGGAAGGTTTTACGACGGTAAAAGTCATCAAAGAAAGTGAGAACGTTCTTCCATATTTGGAAGATGCAGCGGTTGATCTGGTACTTCTGGATATATACATGCCCAAAATGAACGGTTTGGAACTGTTGAAAGAAATTCGCAACCGTAATGCGAATGTCGATGTCATCCTGATAACGGCAGCGTCCGACAGGGAACATATACAAAAAGCAATGCGTTATGGTGCCATTGATTATTTGATCAAGCCGTTTGAATTTGAAAGGTTTGAAGAGGCCGTATTGCGATATAAAGGGCGGCGGAGTAAATGGATTCAGAAAGACCATATGAGTCAAAGAGATCTGGATTCATGGCTGCGGCCTTCGTCGGAAGCGTCTCCTCTTCCGGCAGAACTCCCGAAAGGGTTGACGAAGAACACGCTTCACCGCGTTCATAAAGCAATTCAGGCTAGAAAGGGGGAAACCTTCTCGACGGAAGATCTCTCGGATGCAACCGCCATTTCAAGGGTGTCGATCCGTAAGTATTTGAAATTTTTGAGTCGAATACAATACCTGGAGGAGACGCTCAGTTACGGTGTAGGGCGTCCGATATATCTCTATCAGACGAAAGAAGGGCAGGATCATGTCCTCCATCCATACTTATGAAAGCAGCTTCCGCAGCTGCTTTTTTTAGTTTCAATAAATAAATTAATTTCACAATATGTTCATAAATAACAGAATTTCTTATGATAGGTTCAACAATTGAAAACGCTTACTATAAAGGGAGTGGTGAAATGGCGCAAACAGCAGGTAATATGTATGAGCAAAAGCAGACAGGAAATGTCACGGAATTAAAGCAGGAGAAAAGAACGCCGAAAATCTTCGGGTTACCGGTAGTATGGTTCGGAATTTTTGCTGTAATCACGTTGGTTAGTTTATATACTGGTAATCTTCCCGGTGGTATGATCGGCAGTCTTCTCCTCATGATCGTTCTCGGAGAACTGCTTGGTTGGATCGGCGACCATACACCGATCGTTAAAACGTTCCTTGGCGGGGGAGCGATCGTAGCCATTTTCGGAGCAGCATTTATGGTCTATATGAACTGGCTCCCGGCGGCTTCGGTCGACAGCATGACCACGTTCATGACGGATGGCGGTTTTCTTAATTTCTACATCGCCGCACTCATTACAGGAAGTATTCTCGGTATGGATAAGCAGGTACTTGTTAAAGTCGGGCTGCGTTATTTCGTTCCGATCTTCGGTTCTTTGATTGGTGCAGCATTATTTGCCGGCCTGCTTGGTGCGATCGCCGGTTTTTCCATTCGAGATGCGGTACTAGTCATTACGATGCCGATCATGGGCGGGGGTATGGGAGCAGGTGCTGTGCCAATGAGTCAGGTTTATTCGGAGTTGATGGGAAATGACCCGGGATACTATATTTCCATGCTTGTTCCCGCACTCGCTCTGGGCAATGTTTTTGCTATCGTCCTTGCCAGTATGCTGGATATGCTCGGTCGAAAGGTTCCTTCCTTAAGCGGTAACGGACAGTTGATGAGTGGTTTCAAAATAAAGGAAGAAAAGCATACGTACGACATTAAGAAAATGGGTGTCGGAATGCTTGCTGCCATAGCATTCTTCTCTCTGGGGGGGCTTCTTGGCGATTTCATTCCTCTTCATCCATATGCGTTAATGATTATCCTGGTAGCTGTAGCGAAAATAGCGGATGTCATTCCGCAAACGGTCCTGGACGGTGCCAGTCAGTGGTATAAATTTGTTGCATCCAATTGGACGCTTGCCCTGTTATTTGGAATCGGTATCGCTTATACGGATTTAAATACTGTCATCGAAGCGTTGACACTTCCTTACATTCTAACTGTCTTCGGGGTAGTCTTCGGTGCGATCATCGGCGCCGGTCTGCTTGGAAAGCTGGTCGGGTTCTATCCAATAGAATCCGCCATTACAGCTGGTCTGTGTATGGCGAATATGGGTGGTACGGGAGATGTGGCTGTTCTTTCTGCCTCGAAGCGTATGGAGCTTATGCCTTTTGCGCAGATTTCTTCCCGTCTTGGAGGAGCGCTGATTCTGCTTCTTGCCGGTCTGCTTGTTCCCTTGTTTATATAAGATAAAGACCGCTTTGTGAATAGGCAGAGCGGTCTTCCTTTTTATAGGTAGACCACACCCTCAAAAGGCTGAGCGAAGACGAATGATTATATAAGTGGAAAAGAAGTATATGAGGAAAACCAACTTTGTCACCCGCCGGGTGACAAAGTTGGTTTTCCTCTTTCTTGTGAATATGCAAGCGCTATCCTATCATAAAACATGTAACGATAAACGATTTATGAAAGGAAGAGGAATGTGGCAGAATCAAACATTAAAGTAAAAGTTCAGAAGTTTGGTAACTTCCTCAGTTCAATGGTATTGCCTAATATCGGCGCTTTTATTGCTTGGGGATTAATTACGGCTTTATTTATTCCTACTGGTATTATCCCAAATGAAAGCCTTGCCAATCTGGTGGATCCTATGGTTTATTATCTGCTGCCTCTATTGATTGGTTATACAGGCGGTAAGCTTGTCCATGATCAACGTGGAGGAGTGGTAGGTGCCATTGCAACGATGGGAGTGATCGTCGGGGCACCGGAAACACCGATGTTCCTGGGTGCTATGATCATGGGGCCGCTCGGAGCATGGGTGATTAAGAAGTTCGACCAGATGATCGAAGGTAAAATTCGGGCAGGATTTGAAATGCTCATCAACAACTTTTCCGCAGGGATACTCGGTGGCCTGCTGGCCATCCTTGCTTATCTCGGTATTGGTCCGGCCGTTGACGCCTTTACAGAAGTCCTGGTAGCAGGAGTGGACTGGCTGGTTGGAGCAGGATTGCTTCCTTTGACAAGTCTTCTCATAGAACCTGCAAAAATATTGTTCTTAAATAACGCCATCAATCACGGCGTTCTTTCTCCGATCGGGCTGGAACAGGTTCAACAAGGCGGAAAATCCATCCTGTTCTTATTGGAAGCAAACCCGGGGCCGGGTCTTGGTGTTTTACTCGCTTTCATGATTTTTGGAAAAGGTACAGCAAAGAGGTCGGCACCTGGAGCAGGTATCATCCATTTCTTTGGCGGTATTCATGAAATCTACTTCCCGTATGTGCTGATGAAGCCGCTGCTCTTTGTATCTGTAATTCTGGGAGGCATGAGCGGAATCTTTACGCTGGTCCTCTTAAACGGAGGCTTGGTGTCACCAGCTTCCCCTGGTAGTATTTTCGCTATTCTTGCCGTCACACCTCCGCAGGGCGTGTCGTACGTGGCAAACATTGCCGCTATCCTGGTAGCGACAACCGTCTCTTTCCTCGTCTCGGCCGTCATATTGAAATCAAGTAAGGCTGCAGAAGAGGATATCGATCAAGCTACAAAGAAGATGGAAGAAATGAAAGGGAAAAAGAGCTCTGTTTCCGGACAATTGAATCAGGGTACCCTTCCTCAAGAGGTCAGCAAGGTTGTTTTCGCCTGTGATGCAGGTATGGGATCAAGTGCAATGGGAGCCTCTCTTTTACGTAAAAAGATGAAAGAAGCCGATCTTGATATCAAAGTAACGAACACATCAATAAGCAATCTTCCTTCGGATGCGGAAATCGTAATTACACAGGAAGAATTGACACCACGTGCCAAAAGCAAGCTTCCATCCGCTCATCATATTTCCGTAGATAACTTTTTATCAAGCCCGGAATATGAGAAACTGATTACGAGCTTGAAGAAAGACACCAGCGACAAGGTAGACAACAAAGAGCCGGCTGCTGGAAATGATGGAAAGACAGAACAGACTTCCGGTCAAGAGGAGGAGCTCTTGAAAGAGGAGAACATCTTTATAAACCAGCACTTTTCCACAAAAGAGGAGGCCATTCGTTTTGCTGGAGAAGCACTCGTTAAGGCCGGTTGTGTGGAAGACGATTATGTAGAAGCTATGCTGGAGCGGGAAACCATTACTTCTACTTATATGGGTAACAATGTAGCTATTCCTCATGGTACGGAAAATGCGAAGAAAGCTGTCATTAAATCAGGGTTTACCGTTATTCAAGTCCCGGATGGGGTTGACTTTAACGGAGAACCGGCGAAGCTGATCTTCGGTATTGCCGGAAAAGACGGAACGCATTTGGAAATTTTGTCAGGCATTGCTGTTATTTGTTCGGAACAGGACAATGTTGACCGCATGGTTCAGGCTAAAACCGCTAAAGAGTTGAAGGATATTATCAGCAGCAATTGATGGACATTTGAGAAAGGCGGAATTTCCGCCTTTCTCTTTGCATGGATGGACAAGATTAACCGGCACCTTTAAAGAAATGAGAGGATCGCATGTTTATTACATCCAAGGAAAAAGCAATCATCGATTTAATTGTAAGAACATCAGGAAAGCATACTGTCTATTCTCTTTCCGCAGCGCTTGAGGTAAGCGGAAGGACAATTCAACGAAATTTGAAATCTATTGAAAAGCTTCTTCAAACGTACCATTTGACATTGAAGCGGACAAAAGAAGAAGGTTTATTTATTGATGGTAGGAATGAACACATTTATAAGCTCATTCAGGACCTCGCCGCCGTCCATACGACCGATGAAACCCCGGAAGAAAAAAAGCTGAAACTTCTTCTCATACTGTTCCGGGAAGGGCCTTCTTTCAAGAAACAAGTCCTCTCCAACCAACTTGGGGTGAGTATTGCAACTCTGGATGCCCACTTGGAGGACTTGGAGAGCTGGTTGAAGAAATTCACGATTGCCATCTCCAAAAAAAGGGGAGTCGGCTTGGAGCTTTCGGCATCAGAAACAAGCATGCGTCAGGCTCTTGCAAGTTTTATTCTCGCCTATTTCTATGAAGAGATCATGGAGCAGTTTTATCTTTTGAAAGAAGAAAAGCACGGAGGAGAGGATGTGCTCGGCTATTTGCATGCCGGATACCTGCTGCTTGCGGATGAAGCGGTAAGTGTTCCGTTTGAAGAAGAACAGTGGAAACTTGTGGATGTGGATTACCTCGGCTTCCTTATCCATTTATGTCTTTCCATTCAAAGAACCCAGGAAGGTCACCTTCTGGAACCGATAGACATGGATGAAGAGGCCATGGCGGAACACCGGGTAGTGAAGAGGATAAAA
Source organism: Bacillus sp. SB49 (assembly GCF_000469135.2). Lineage (NCBI taxonomy): Bacteria > Bacillati > Bacillota > Bacilli > Caryophanales > Bacillaceae > Bacillus > Bacillus sp. SB49. The sequence continues at coordinate 2,147,408 of NZ_CP048117.1, read as the reverse complement.
AGCAGGTTGTTCGAGAAAGACATAACGATGACCGAAGAAGATATCCAGTATTTAACGATTGTACTTAAGGGTTCTAAGGTTCAGAGCGATCAGAAAATCTATGATGATAAAATTCTCCTCAGCCATATGATCAGGAAAGTGATCCGGGAGGTTTCATTAAATCTCCATGAAGATATGACTGATGATTTTTCTCTTTTCCAAGGGCTTGTTGCTCATATGGGACCTTCAATCTTCCGGCTGCAGCAGCAAATGGATTTATATAATCCATTGAAAGAAGAAATAAAAGCAAAGTACCCTGTCTTGTTCATGGCGGTCAAACGAAGCCTGGAAACGGTATTTGAAGACATGGAATTCCCAGATGATGAGGTTGCCTTTATCGTTCTCCATTTCGGTTCCGCCCTCGTCATGAAAGAGGAGCGGGTAAGAATTAAAGCGGTAGTTGTCTGCCCGACGGGAATCGGGGCTTCCAAAATGCTTGCCAGCAGAATCCAAAAAGAACTTCCGATGATTCAGGACGTGGATATTTTATCCATTCATGATTTTCAAAATGCAGATCTAAACCGATATGATATTGTCATCTCGACGGTCAGACTTCCGTTTTCAGGAGTGGAGTATATATTGACAAATCCATTGCTGAAGGAAGAGGATATTGATGTGATTCAAGCGTATCTTCAAAATAATGTGGATAAATTGACGACGAAGGCAGAGTGGAGCACGGCTGCTAAGGAAGAACAGCCGTCGCCGCCTGTGAAGACCAAAGTAAAGTCACTTCTTCAAGAAATTCGTGATGTTCACCGGAGTATGGATTCCATTCTTCACCATTTCCGTGTTTTCAGGAAAAAAGAAGCGGAAAGCCACTGGGACGTTTTGCGAGAAATGGTGATACAAGCAGACAGGGACGGAATTCTGGACTATCCCGATAGAGTCATAAATCGGTTGAGGGAACGGGAACAAATGGGTGGACTCGGTATTCCCGCTACGAGTATGGGGCTGTTCCACTGCCGTGATGCTAATGTCAAAGAGCTGACGTTTCAGGTGGCGCATATGGATAAGCCGGCGGTCGTCAAAGGGATGGACGGCGGTCGGGTTGCAATGAAGAGTTTACTACTCATGCTTGCACCGGAAGATTTGAGCAATAGGGAGCAGGAGATATTGAGCATGATCAGCACCGGGCTTATTGAGGATCAGACATCAATGATGATTTTTTCCTCATCTAATCATGCGTTGATAATGGAAAAATTGGAGGAGTTGTTCTTAGACTATCTTCAAACTAAACTAATAAAGGAATGATAACATTGAGTAAAACGGTCCATTTTGGAGCAGGAAACATAGGACGTGGATTCATCGGAGCTCTATTTGCTAAATCCGGGTACCATGTCACATTCGTTGATATTGCAGATACAGTAATAGATCGATTGAACGAGGAAAAGGGTTATGACGTGAAAATGGCCTCGGAGAGTGGGGAGTCGGAGCGGATCAATAACGTATCCGGCCTTAATAACAGAACCCAGGAGAATGAGGTGGTAGCCGCAATTACGGAAGCTGCCTTTGTTACAACGGCCATCGGTCCGAACATTCTACCAAGAATTGCCCCTCTCATTGCCAAAGGAATTGTCGAGCGGACGAAGGAGTCGGATGAGAAGCTGTATATCATTGCGTGTGAGAACCAGATCGGTGCGACGGATATCTTGAAACGCCACATTCTAGAACAGCTGGACGAGGAGGAGAAGGCAAGTCTTAAAGGACAGGTGTACTTCTTCAATTCCGCCGTGGATCGGATTGTACCGATTCAGGACCAAAGCTCTCTTGATGTCCTAGTTGAACCTTATTATGAGTGGGTGGTAGAAGCTCCAGCATCCATTCCTTCTGTGGAAGGAATGACCATCGTCGACGAACTCGATCCTTTCATTGAGCGGAAGCTTTTCACTGTGAATACCGGACATGCGGTTATCGCCTATCTCGGTTATCTCTCGGATAAAGCAACGATTCATGAAACTCTCCTTGACGAGGCTATCAAACAACAGGTCCATGCTACGTTGAAAGAAACGGGAGCCTATCTCATACATCGATACGGGTTGGAAGAACAGGCACATGAAGCCTATATAGAAAAGAATATTGAACGTTTCCAAAATTCTTATTTGAATGATCAGGTAACCCGTGTAGGAAGAGCACCTATTCGAAAATTAGGACCGGCTGACCGATTGATCCGGCCCGCTGTCCGTGCGGAGGAAGCTGGGTTGTCCTATACCATGATTGCAGAAGCCATTGCAGCAGCGCTCCAGTTTGACTATCCGGAGGATGCAGAAGCGGTGGAAATGCAGAATATGATTCGTGACAAAGGGGTAGCGGCTGTTTTAGAAGAAGTGAGCGGCTTAGAGGAAGACCATGCCGTTGCTCAGGAAGTCATCCGTATATACAAACAAAAGACAGCGGAATAAAGCTGCAAAGAACCAGTCGTGAGGAAAGCGGCCGGTTCTTTTTTTTTCTTCATAGAAAGTTGAATAGACACTTCTGTTTAATAAAGGTAAAATATGGTTGAACAGGAGGGGGAGCATGAGTAAATTTGTTTGTATTACTTGCGGGGTTCAGTATCCGGAACAGAAAGAAGAGCCCGAATATTGTCCGATTTGTTTGGAGGAGAGGCAGTATGTCCATCCGGATGGACAGCAATGGACGACGCATAAAGACATGGTGGGCGGCGGAGTCTTCCGTAATGAGATAAAGCAGGTGGAAAAAGGACTTTACAGCATTACGACGGCTCCGTCATTCGGTATTGGACAGACGTCTTACCTCGTCTTGGGTAAAGAGTATAATGTCTTGTGGGATTGTATCACCTACTTGGATGAAGCGACGATCGAGCAGATAGACGCCCTTGGCGGGGTGGGTGCGATCGCTTTATCTCACCCTCACTATTATTCCCGCCAATTAGACTGGGCAGAAGCGTTCAAGGCTCCGATTTACATTCATGCCGATGATGCTGACTGGGTGATGGAACCTGGTGATGCCATTCAATTATGGGAGGGCGAAGTGTACTCTTTACAGCCGGGAGTTACGCTTCACCGGCTGGGCGGTCATTTCAAAGGAGGAGCCGTTCTGCACTGGGAGCACGGATTGGAAGGGGACGGGGTCCTTCTTTCCGGCGACATCATTCAAGTCGTCCAAGATACAAACTGGGTCAGCTTCATGTACAGTTATCCTAATTTGATTCCTCTGCCTGCAGAGATAGTGAGACATATGGTGGATAGAATCGAAGGAAAGAGGTTCACTCGTCTATATAACGCTTTTCATAAGACCGTAAGGAAAGACGCGGATGCAGTCGTACAACGGTCCGCTGATCGCTACATACAAGCGTTGGAAGGCGAACTTTTTTCCACTTAAACAGAGAATTCCGAGTCGTTTGACAATGGTTCGCTTTCCCTTCTGACCTTTGATAGAATAAGCAGGTAGGATGCAAATTTGTTGTAGAAGAAGGGGAGAGAGTCAATGGGAAAGCCTGTCTATTTAAATCATGACGGCGGCGTGGATGATTTGGTGTCGTTGTTTTTACTTTTACAGATGGAAGAAGTGGATCTTCTTGGAGTCGGAGTCATTCCGGCAGATTGTTACCTGGAACCAGCCGTTTATGCAAGCAGAAAAATCATCGGCCGATTTGGAAAAGGGAAAGAGGTCGAGGTTGCTGCTTCCAATTCACGCGGGAAAAATCCTTTTCCGAAGGATTGGCGGATGCACGCTTTTTACGTAGATGCCCTACCGTTATTAAACGAGTATCCGGATAGGCAGTCGGAGCCTGTGGGTGTCCCTGCTCATGAGCATTTGGTCGATAAGGTGACAGAGAGCAATGAGCCGGTGACGCTCGTATTCATTGGACCGTTGACGGATCTTGCAAGAGCCTTACAGTTGTCTCCTGAAATCGAATCCAACATAGAAAGGTTAGTCTGGATGGGCGGGACGTTTCTAGAGGAAGGTAATGTGGAAGAACCGGAACATGATGGAACGGCGGAATGGAATGCTTACTGGGATCCGGAGGCGGCCGCCCGCGTTTGGGAAAGTTCCATTCCCATTGATTTAGTTGCGCTTGAAAGTACAAATATGGTTCCTCTGACGCCGGAAGTTCGACAGGATTGGGCTTCCAAACGAGAGGATATCGGTATCGACTTTCTGGGTCAATGCTATGCGATGGTTCCCCCGCTTGTCCACTTCCAGACGAATTCAACGTATTTCCTTTGGGACGTACTTACGACAGCGACCGTTGGAAAGCCTGATTTAGTCAAGAAGAAGGTTGTGAAAAGCATTGTCATCGAGTCCGGAGCCAGTCAGGGGAAAACAGAGATTGCGGAGGATGGAAGAGACGTCTCTCTCGTTTATGAAGTGGATCGTGATCCATTCTTCCATTACATAACAGACCTTGCCCGGCAAGGATAAACAAAGGCATGTTCCTATTGGAGCATGCTTTTTTCATTCCCCTCTTGGAAAACTACTTCTTCTAATGATATGATGGTATTTTTGCAAAAGGCACGTACACACCATAGAAGGAGTGGGAAACATCATGAATCAAATCTTATGGGGAATCGGGGGCATGCTGACGGTAGTAGCATTAGCGGTGCTTCTGTCTACAAACAGACGCCTCATTAATTGGAGAACCGTCGGTGTCGGCATCTCCCTGCAGCTATTCTTCGCATTTCTTGTCTTTCAGACCAGTGGGGGCCGTGCGGTCCTTGACGCCATGTCCACTGGTATAAGCACGTTGATCGATTATACAACAGAAGGGATTTCCTTCCTTTACGGCCCGCTTATCGATCATGAGGGCATGGGAACGATGTTTGCTTTCCAAGTCCTTCCGACCGTCATTTTCTTCAGTTCTTTGATTGCTGTTCTTTACCACCTGGGGGTCATGCAAGTGGTCATTAAATGGATCGGCGGCATGCTCTCGAAGCTGCTTGGGACAACGAAAGTCGAAAGCATCAATGCAGCTGGAAATATCTTTGTAGGACAGACGGAAGCACCTTTGCTAATCCGTCCGTTCATCTCTTTTATGTCGAAGTCAGAGCTTTTTGCAGTCATGACCGGCGGGTTCACCTCCATCGCAGGCTCAACGCTTGTTGGATATACGCTGCTCGGAATTCGTGCTGATTATCTTTTGGCAGCCTCTTTCATGGCAGCACCAGCTGCATTGGTTCTCGCCAAAATCATCGTCCCCGAGACGGAGGACAGAGTAGAAACAGCAGAAGTAGTGGAGCCGGAGGATGATGATTCAGCGAACGTTTTCGATGCGATTGCGAACGGTGCAACAGCAGGTTTAAAGCTTGTCTTGAATATAGGGGCTATCTTACTTTCCTTTATTGCTATCCTTGCACTGATGAACGGGATCATCGGATATGTCGGCGGCTTTTTCGGTATTTCCATTACGATTGAGAAGCTTCTTGGCTATCTTTTTGCACCGATGGCATTCGTAATTGGGGTGCCTTGGGAGGAGGCGGTCCGTTCTGCAAGCTTCATCGGGCAGAAACTAGTCGCCAATGAATTTGTCGCATTCACCAGTCTCGGGGAAGTCAAGGAACAGTTGAGTGAGAAAGCAGAGATTGTAACGACGTTTGCGTTGACAGGGTTCGGCAGCCTTTCCGGAATCGGGGTACAGATAGGGGCCTTGGGCGGTCTCGCTCCGGACAGACGCAAAGATGTTGCGAGGCTGGGTCTCCGGGCTGTCGTGGCGGCGACTCTAGCTAACTTTCTATCAGCAAGCATAGCGGGTATGTTTCTATAAGGGGGAACGGTGGTAAGCTTCGTCGGGTGTCCCGTCGTATTCTTACCACGTTCATCTCCAGTTTGGTAATAGGAGGAAATGATAAGTAGATGGATGGACATAATCGTTTATATAAAATAAGCTATAAAAGGGTTTGTCCATACGATACATAACAAGGCTGGCCGTCTTTATGGTCAGAAAGGGGTAAGGGAAAGTGGAACAAAATCGAAACAAACAAGATGATCCGCGGTACCGTATTGCCAACCGTGAAGCATGGATTGGTATCGGCATCGTAGTTGTAAACTTCCTCCTGTGGTTCGGCTTCGCTTACGGGCTGGGGGCGGAACCGGTCGAAGATTATCAATATATATGGGGGCTGCCGGCGTGGTTCTTCTACAGCTGTATTGCTGTAACAGGATTTATATTCGTTGTCGTGATCTTTGCTGTGCGCTACTTCTTTATAGAGGTGCCGCTGGATGAGGAGGGAGACGAATGAATTGGGAAGTCGTACTACCTCTCCTCGTTTTTCTCGCCGTCATATTCTTTATCGGCTTTTATGCATCGGCACGAATGAAGACCGCATCTGACTTCCTTCAAGAATACTTTCTTGGCAGTAGAGAACTGGGCGGTTTTATCCTCGCCATGACGATGACAGCAACTTATGGGAGTGCATCTAGTTTTGTAGGGGGCCCCGGTGTTGCCTATACGATGGGGCTGGGCTGGGTGCTGCTATCGATGTCCCAACTAGCCACCGGATATTTCGTGCTGAGCGTTTTAGGTAAGAAATTTGCCATCATGGCTCGTAAAATCCGGGCTGTTACCCTGATTGATTTTCTTAAGGAAAGGTATCGCAGCAAATGGGTCGTGCTGATTGCCGCATTCAGTATTATCGTTTTCCTATTTTCGGCAATGGCTGCCCAATGGGTTGGGGGAGCGCGTCTTATTGAAACGATGACCGGCCTTTCGTACACAACGGCACTGGCGCTGTTCGCCGTATCGGTGCTCATCTATGTCATTATCGGAGGGTTTCGTGCGGTCGCGATTACCGATACGGTTCAAGGAATTGTCATGTTCGTCGGTACCGTCATCATTTTAATCGGTACGATCGTCGCAGGAGGCGGCGTGGAAGCGATCATCAACGATCTGGCTCAGGAAAATCCTAACTTGATATCACCTTATGGAGCTGATGGATCCCTGACACCGGCGTATGTATCTTCTTTTTGGGTACTTGTCGGGATAGGGGTCATCGGTCTTCCGCAGGTTGCTGTCCGAGCAATGAGCTATAAGAGCTCAAAAGGGATGCATCGGGCGTTAATCATCGGCACCATCGTTGTCGGAGTCATTATGCTTGGCATGCACTTAACAGGAGTCTTTGCCCGCGCCGTTTTGCCTGGTATAGAAATAGGAGATACCGTTATGCCGAGAATAGCAATGGAAGTATTGCCGCCGTGGCTTGCAGGAATTGTGCTTGCCGCTCCAATGGCCGCGATCATGTCCACCGTTGATTCGCTGTTGCTGTTGGTTAGTTCTGCGGTCGTTAAAGACGTCTATATCAACTATATAAAGCCGGATGCTTCCGATTCTACAGTAAAGCGTATAAGTTTCGGAGTAACTGCCATGATCGGAATACTCGTCTTTGCTATGGCCATACAGCCGCCGGAATTATTAATATGGCTCAACTTATTCGCTTTCGGCGGGCTTGAAGCCGCGTTCATCTGGCCGGTCGTGCTCGGTTTGTATTGGAAAAAAGGAAACGCAAGCGGCGCACTTGCTTCTATGTTGACCGGCGTTGGCAGCTATATCATTATCTACAGTTTTTGGGATAACCCTTTTGGGATGCATACCGTCATTCTGCCTGTTCTTACGGCACTTGTCATCTATGTCCTGGTAAGTCTTTTGACAGGTGAACGCCATAGAAGGGTGCAGGAGGAAATTATAGAGAAGCTTTGGAAGGTATAGAAAGAAGCCACGATTATATAATAATCGTGGCTTTTTTCTATACATCAATGATTATTGGTTTCTTTCATGATCTCTGAGACGATTTCATAGGAACGAAGACGTGCTTCATGGTCATAGATCGGAGAGGTGATCATAATTTCGTCCGCTTGTGTTTCGGATTGGAATTTTTCCAGCTTCCGTTTAACGGTTTCTTTGCTCCCGATAATTGAAGCGCCAAGCTGTTGATGAAGGGCCATTTTCTCTTGAGACGTCCAAACTTGTTCTATATCATCTACAGGCGGCTGCAGCAGTTTTGTCGTGCCGCGCACGAGATTCAAGAACTGTTGCTGCAGTGAAGTCGCAAGCCTTGTCGCTTCTTCATCGGTATCCGCTGCAATCAAGTGAACGCCGAGCATGGCATAAGGTTGTTCCAGCTCACCAGATGGCTTGAAGCTTCCACGATAAAGATTCAGTGCTCCGTGTGTATTGTTCGGAGAGAAGTGACTTGCAAACGAGAACGGCAGCCCGAGCTGTCCTGCAAGCTGTGCGCTGAACCCGCTTGACCCGAGCAGCCAGATCGGCACGTCTGTTCCTTCTCCTGGGTAGGCATGGACCGGGTTATCCCCCCGGAAGTATCCCCTAAGTTCGTCTACCTGCTGTGGAAATTCATTTGGATCACTCTCCAAATGCCTCCGCATCGCTCTTGCCGTCATTTGATCCGTACCCGGAGCACGGCCAAGTCCAAGGTCGACTCGTCCCGGAAATAGTGTTTCCAGCGTTCCGAACTGCTCGGCGATAATCAGTGGTGCATGGTTTGGAAGCATCACACCCCCGGAACCAACGCGGATCTCAGACGTATGGTGAAGGACGTGACTGACAGCGAGAGCCGTAGCAGAACTTGCGATGGCGGGCATGTTATGATGTTCTGCCATCCAGTATCGGTTGTAACCGAGCTTTTCTGCGTGTTGGGCTAAGCTTATCGTATCTTCAAAAGCCTGTTTCGTAGACCTGCCTTCTTTTACACTGACAAGGTCAAGAACGGATATTTTTGTATCGGAAAAAGATGTATTCGTCATATCGTTTACCTTCTTTCTTTAGGAAAATCCTATAGCATATCTTAACAAGATTATTTCGTGTTTCAAAATGTTTTGTTTCTCTATTATTTACGGGACTAAAATACTGGTATATTATAACTGGATATGGGTGTTTTTTAAGACAGAGAAGATAAGGGGGACGAAGCATAATGAAAAATTTTTTGAACCGGTGGCTTGGCAGGAAACGTTGTGTGATATGTGGACGTAAACCAGTAGATCCATCGCGGTATTACAATGATGAAGGCAGGGCTGTCGTCGTTTGCCGGACGTGCGTTACCTATGCAGAACGGAGAGCATTCAGGAAAAGATGACGGAGTACCTTGCAAAAATATGGTAGACGAAATTTTCAATGTATTGTAGGATGAACACATGCATTACAAAATCAATAAGCACATGCACTAGGGGTGCCTTTAAGAAAAGGCTGAGATCGAAGTGATACTTCGGGACTCTTTGAACCTGAACTGGCTCAAACCAGCGGAGGAAAGTGGCGGTTATATCTAAACAATCACGCTGCACTCACGTGTACGTATGTTCAAGTATGCCACTTTCCTTCTGGAAAGTGGCATTTTTTATTGGGGGGAACAAAGCAATGAAGCTTTTAGCCGTTACAAAAGACGAGATGGATCCCGTCACCTTGAAGAGTATAATTCCAGCCATTGATCCGTATGTCGACACTGTCATTTACCGAGATAACTCAAAGTCTCTGGTGGATTATGAAGCTGCATTTAGAGACTTGATGGATGTCTCTGATAAGTGGACGGTTCACAAGCATAGTGGAATTGCAGATCGTACGGATCGAAGCGTCCATTATCCAGAGAGGTGTATGGATGATCTTAAGGTAGGAACAGGGAAGGTTAGAGGGGTTTCCGTTCACAGTTTGGAATCAGGCAGAACAGCACAAAGGGCAGGCGCGGACTATGTTCTCTTCGGTCATATATTTCAGTCGGACAGTAAGCGGAACGCGCCACCCAGGGGGATAAGCTCGTTGATGGAGCTTACCGGAGGGTTGGCTATTCCTGTTTTCGCTATCGGAGGGATTCAGCCACAGCATATATCTCTGTTGCGGAAGGCAGGAGCAGCAGGCGTGGCTGTGCAGTCGGGTATTTTCGACGCGGAGGATCCAATTTCGGCAGCAGAAAATTATCGGGAGGCGATTCTTTCATGAAGAACCATTGGGATACGGTAATCGTTGGTGGGGGCATCATCGGTCATTCTATTTCTTATCACCTTAGTAAGGCAGGGGCCGATGTGTGTGTGCTGGATAAAGGTACAGGTGGCAGACGAGCGACCGGGGCTGCTGCAGGGATGCTGGGGGTCCACACGGAAAACCGGACGCCGGGACTGTACCATGAATTTTGTGTCAAGAGCAGAGATATGTATAACGAATTGCATACAGAATTGTATCAGTGTTCCGGAATCGACATTCAGCTGACTACAAACGGTATGCTCCAAATCGCTTTGGATGAGAGGGAGGCGAAAGAACTGCAGGAGAAGCAGCAATCTTTTCCCTCTCTCTCCTGGCTGGACGATCGAGAGATGAAAATCCGTCATCCGTGGGTTAAGTCCTCCGGGGCTTTATGGATGCGGGAGGACGGCAACGTAAAACCGGAAAAAGTGGCTGAAGCGTTCAAGCGAGGCGCACGGTCATTCGGAAGCACCGTTAAGGATGGGTGCTTCGTCATCCGCATACGGAAGAGCGGACAAGGATATGAGGTGACGACGAATGAAGGAGAGATCTTCGCAGAGCGCATCGTCGTCGCTGCCGGGGCAGACAGTGGACCATGGTTCAGGGAAACAGGCCTACCAAACCCGATGGTTCCAGTGAAAGGGGAATGCTTCTCTATTAAACCGAGGAACCTGTTGTTTCAGGAAACTTACTTCTCTCCTTCTTTTTATGTCGTACCGAAGAGGGACGGAAGCATCGTTATTGGAGCCACCTCCAGAGAAGGGGATGGCAGCGAATCGACTTCTGCCGGCGGAATTGCCGACTTGATGGATCAGGTGTTTCGCGTTTTCCCGGCGCTTAGAGAGGAGCCGCTTGAGAAGTGGTGGTCCGGAGTAAGGCCTGGTACGTCGGACGGGCGCCCGGTCATCGGAGAGCATCCACAAGAGAAAGGCATCTTCTTTGCAACGGGTCATTACCGGAACGGCATCCTTCTTGCTCCTGCAACAGGAAAACTGATTCAGAGCTTGTTTGAGAAAGGCACGTTTGCAAAGAAGTATGAGGGTTTGTTTTCACCGGCAAGATTTCAGATTGGAGGAGTCTATGAACATACACGTTAATGGGAAAGTGGTGGAATGTAGAGGAGAAGACAGCACCGTAGCTGATCTCCTGGAACAATTAGATATTCGGACACGATTTTCTGTTGTGGAACTTAACCGGAAAATACTAAATAAAGAAGAATACGATAAAGAGCGTCTTCAAAGTGGGGACAGCGTGGAGATCGTTCATTTCGTAGGAGGAGGATGAAGGAAAAATGAAGATTAATAACGAGACATTCACATCGAGATTGATGCTAGGAACAGGAAAATATCCGTCATTTGATGTGCAAAAAGAAGCGGTAGAGGCATCTGGAACGGAAATACTTACTTTCGCTGTGCGGAGAATGAACATCTTTAATGAAGAGGAACCGAACCTCCTGGAGTCCATCGATTTAGAGAAGTATTCCCTGCTACCAAATACGGCCGGAGCGAAGAATGCAGAGGAAGCGGTTCGAATTGCCAGACTAGCGAAAGCATCCGGATTATGCGATATGATCAAGGTCGAGATAATCGGCTGTGATAAAACGCTGCTGCCGGATCCCTTTGAAACGATGAAAGCGTCGGTTCAATTGCTGGAGGAGGGTTTCACTGTGCTTGTTTATACTTCTGATGATGTCGTCCTTGCGAAACGGCTGGAGGAGGCCGGGGTGCATGCCATTATGCCGGGTGCTTCCCCTATCGGATCGGGGAAGGGTATTGTAAATCCATTGAATCTGCGTTTTATCATAGAACAGTCGGACATTCCTGTCATTGTTGATGCGGGAATCGGAAGTCCGAAAGATGCAGCCTGGGCGATGGAACTCGGTGCGGATGGTGTACTTCTTAACACGGCTGTAGCAGGAGCATGCGATCCAGTAAAGATGGCAGCAGCAATGAAGCTTGCCGTAGAAGGGGGTCGGTTTGGGTATGAAGCAGGCCGTGCGGAGGAACGGCAGTATGGTACGGCAAGCAGCCCGGAAGCAGGGATGATCCAGTGATAAATGATCGTTATTCAAGGCAGATGCGTTTTAAAGGAATCGGTGAGAATGGTCAGCATTCCCTGGCGAATAAACATGTGCTGATCATTGGAGCCGGGGCGCTGGGCTGCGCGGCTGCGGACATGCTTGCAAGGGCAGGGGTTGGAAAATTGACGATAGTTGATCGTGATTATGTAGAGTGGAGCAACCTTACAAGGCAGCATCTTTATACAGAGGATGACGTCCGGGCGTTACACGCCAAGGCCAAAGCAGCAGAACAGCGGTTGGGCAAAGTCAATTCTTGTATTACCGTGGAAGGAATCGTCCAGGAGTTTCATAGTGGAAACGCAGAGAAACTTATGGAAGGTGTCGACCTGGTGATGGATGCTACAGACAATTTCCATACCCGTTTTCTTATTAATGATGTCTCTGCCAAACACAGCATCCCGTGGATTTATGGAGGGTGCGTGGAAGCAAGCGGAGGAGCAGCCTTTATCAATCCTGAAGAACCTCCCTGTCTCCAGTGTTTGAAAGACTATATCGACACAGATGGAGGCTCGTGTGACTTACTGGGCATCATCGGTCCCGCCGTACAAATGACCGCCTCTTATCAAACGGTATTGGCTCTACAATATCTGACCGGTAAAATACCGAATAGAGAATGGATTTATTTTAATGTATGGGAAGGGGAGCACGCATCGATTTCTCTGGATGGTCTGTCCGATGAGGAATGTCCATCCTGTTCGGAGTCAGCCTCCTACCCATACCTGATCCAACGGAAAAAGATGAAAACAGCCGTTCTCTGTGGACGGGATACGGTTCAAGTCCGACCGATCGAGCCCCAAGACGGTATGTTTGAAAACCTGCCCAGAAGGTTGTCCACCCGCGTTTCCGATTGGAAAGCAAACAGCCATCTGATATCTTTTTCCGTCGATACTTACCGGTTTGTCCTGTTCAAGGATGGGAGAGCCCTTATTCACGGGGTGAAGGATGCAGAGAAGGCACAATTGCTTTATCATAAATATATTGAAACATGAAAAGAGGCACTGGAGGTGTCTCTTTTTTTAACCGAAAAGGAGGAGAAGCCATGGAAACTACTCGTACAATTCTCAGGCCGTATACTCAGGAGGATGAAGATTTTTTATTCCATATGTTAAAAGCACCGGAAATGATGCGTTACATAGGAGACGGGAAAACGAAAGATCGAGATGGTACCCGCAGGTTTCTCCAATGGATAATGCGGGCGTATGCTGAGGATGAGCGTAATGGACTGATGATTATACTTCATAAAGATTCAGGACAACGAATAGGTCACGCCGGTTTGGTTCCACAGGTCGTCGAAGGACAACAGGAGATGGAAGTTGGTTACTGGATTTGGAAAGAGTATTGGAGGAAGGGATATGCGACGGAAATTGCCGAAAGCCTCGTTCGACGGGGGAGGGCACGAAGGATAAGTCGCTTGATAGCTCTCATTCATCATGAAAATCTACCATCCATATCCGTAGCAGAAAAGATAGGCATGGTATATGAACAGGACGTCGTCGTAAATAATAAAAAGGTTTGTCTGTATGCTCTCAAAACAAGGGATTAGATAAAGAGGTGCCTGCCGCATAGTATCTCGAAGGATACGAAGTTACTTGAAAGTGCCTTCTTGTCAGGCAATGGTTATCGTGTAAACTGGTAGGAAAAAGGAGGCAGAGGATTGGAACATCATTTCTTCAGTAACCCGGCCGTTCATATAGATAAAGTCGTACTTCAGGTGAAAGACATAACCCGATCTCTCGAATTTTATACAGCTGTTCTTGGCTTGAAAGTGCAGAAGAAAAATCCGGAGACCGTGGAACTCTCAGCAGATGGCGTACACAGTATTCTGAGCATCCGTACCAATAACGAAATTGTTCCTAAAGATGAACATGCAGCGGGTCTCTACCATTTTGCCATTCTGCTTCCGGAGAGAAGCGATCTTGGGCGATTGCTCGCCCATTTGATGAAGGAGGGTATCCAACAAGGCGGTGCCGATCACCTGGTAAGTGAAGCCCTCTACTTCGAAGATCCGGACGGTAACGGTATCGAAGTCTATCATGATCGTCCATCCGCGAAATGGAGTTGGAAGGATGGCAGAGTCGGTATGACGACGGAACCATTGGATGCCGGAAGCTTATTAAGTGAACGGCACGGACACTGGAGTGGGATGCCTGAGAAAGCACGGATCGGACATATTCATCTCCATGTATCGAATTTAGACGACGCTCGGACTTTCTATGTAGAAGGGTTAGGATTTCAAGTCGTTGCAGATTCCATTCCACAGGCTTTATTTCTCTCCGATCGCGGATATCACCATCACATCGGTCTTAATACATGGAAAGGAGAAGGGGCGCCGGCACCGTCTTCCACTTCAACGGGTCTCCGTTATTTCGATCTTGTGCTCCCCGGACGCAGCGCGGTGGATGAAACGACGGAGCGTCTCCATGCGCTCGGATACCGTTCTACAGGCAAGGATACCCCCATGTTTTTGGACCCTTCTGGAAACCGGGTACGGCTCGTGACGAATTAATAAAATAGGTGGACTTTACAAAAACTATGTTTATGTGGATAATATTAGAAATAGTAAAGGCGATGAAGAGAAGAGTAGGAAGAGCTGATGCTTCACAGAGAACCCCTGCAGCTGGAAATGGGGTAGGCGGATATCTTCTGAACCAAATCTCCGAGCCTCTTATCGGAACCATACAGGGGATGATAAGACGGGAGCTCCCGTTACAGAGCAGGGGTATAAGCAAACGCAGAGTTTGTCGTACTTGAAAAGATCGGTATGGTGACGTATCGGTAAACTGGGGTGGCACCGCGAGGATAAGGATCTCGTCCCCAAGACAAATGTCTTGGAGAGGAGGTTCTTTTTTTATTCTCTAAAAAACCATAGACAAGGAGGAAATTCTATGGAGAGCGGCCGCGTTCCCTTTACACGAAGGTACCATAAGCTGTATCTGACAACGATTGGACTTTCCAACCTCGGTGATTGGATTTACCTGATCGCTTTAAACTTGATTGTCTTCGAAAAAACCGAATCGGCGATGGCTGTAGCAGCCCTGTATCTTCTGAAACCACTGGCCAGCTTATCGACCAACTTTTGGGCAGGTACTTTGATTGATCGATGGAACCACAAATACATGATTATCTTCCTCGATCTTATAAGAGGGGCATCTATCCTGATTCTGGCGTTTCTGACAGAGCTTCCTGCCATATATGTGATTGTCTTCTTCGTTAACATGGCAAGCGCTGTCTTTGAACCAAGCTCGCTTACTTATGCAACACTGCTTATACCAAAGGACGACAGGCAGAAATTTCAAGCTTGGAAAAGTTTCGTCATGTCCGGCGGTTTTCTTATCGGTCCGGGAGCTGCCGGTTTGATCTTACTTTTTTGGCCACCTGAGGCGGCTTTTTATGTGAACGCAGGTACCTTTCTTCTCTCTGGTTTATTGATGTTACTGCTCCCTGATGTCTCTGTAAAAGAAAATGATTCTGCAGAGCATCGTCTTACATTTCGGATGTTCCATGAGGACTGGAGAGAGGTTATCCGCTTCAGCCGTCATGTTCCGGGGGTCTTTTTCATCTATGGTTGGTTTCAATTCATGATGGTGATGGCGGCAGCCGTCGATTCGCTGGAAGCGGTATTTGCGAAAGATGTTCTGCATATATCCGATGCTGCTTACGGGATGCTTGTAAGTGTTGCAGGAGTGGGCATAGCTGTTGGATCTCTGTGTAACGCCGGATATACGCACAAATGGAAGGCGTCTTCTTTGTTAAGCACGGGCCCTCTCTTCGTGTCGGCCGGGTACCTGCTTTATGCATGTTCAACGACTGTTGTAGGTGCAGCTTCCGGTTTCTTTATTCTATCCTTTTCCTTAGCTTTTGCGAACACAGGGTTTTACACGTTTTATCAAAACCATGTTCCTGTTAGAATGATGGGACGTATTGCCAGTGTGTACAGCATGATGGAAGCTGTCCTCATCATAATGATGACCGTTTTTATATCTATTGCTGCGGAGTGGGGATCTGTACGCTTGGCCGTACTGACGGGGACGATCATTATGTTCAGCGGAGCTGTGGTGCTTCGAAGAATATGTATTCGCGGCGCAGGGAGCGATCTGTTGAATGAAGAGATTAAAGAGGAGGAAGGATCTTGTACTTTATAGGAATCGATTTATCCGGTCCGAGCAATACAAAGGATACGGTATTGGTTTGTTTTGAGAGAAAAGGAGAGGCATTGGATTATCACACACATATACAGCCGGCAGGAGATGAAGAAATCCTTGCTTTTATTGAAGAAAAATCGGAACATGCGGAAGTAGTGATTGGGATGGACGCACCGCTCTCGTACGAAGACGGTGGAGGAGAGAGGAAGCAGGACAAAGAATTGAAACGTTTCATAATAAGTTTAGGGATGAAACCGGGATCCATTATGGCTCCTACCATGACCAAAATGGTCTACCTTACATTAAGGGGCATTCGATTGTCCCGAGAAATAACCACAGCAGAGACAGCATACCCTGTCCACCTGGTAGAAGTTCACCCCGGTGCGGTCATTGGATCGAGAATGGGAACCAGTCTTTCCGAAGTACTGGAATATAAAAAGGATTTGCAGATTCGCAGTAAGCTTCTCCGCTGGTTCCAAAGCCAGCAGTTAATCGGTATTCCCGAAAGCTTTGCTCAAGAATCCCACACGGTGGATGCATGTGCAGCAGCGCTCGGAGCATGGCATTGGATCGACCCTGCTTATCACTCTCCATGGCTGTATCCGGCAGAACCGCCTCTTCATCCCTATGATTACTGCATTTAAAAATCGCCTGCCTATCCATCGATAGGCAGGTATTTAGTATATCCGGTCATGTTTCCATTCTTTTCATGATATAATAAGATAAATTCTTATCAAACGTACGCCGTTAATTTACTGAATATTCGGAATTAAGGAGGTTTGCGATGGACAATATTAAAGAGACCGTGATGGAAGTGACTCTGTCGATTCTTCCCATAACCTTGGTTGTAACCATTCTCCAGTTTTCCCTCATCTGGCTTCCTATGGAAGTTTTCTTTCAATTCCTCGCTGGTGTCGTCTTTGTAGGCATTGGTCTTATCCTTTTTCTGCTTGGTGTGCAGATCGGACTGTTGCCTGTTGGTGAGTGGATCGGTTCTGCTTTGTCGAAAACAAAGAAGGTAGGGGTAATCGTAGGCTTTGGCTTCATCCTCGGTTTAGTTGTGACCGTGGCGGAGCCGGATGTCCGCGTTCTCGCTACACAGGTCGATCAAGTATCCGGAGGTGACATTCCGAGGAATATCCTCATAGTAGCCGTAGCTCTTGGTGTGGCCCTGTTTGTTGGCCTCTCTATGCTTCGCATCATTTTCCATGTACCAATTACATACCTGTTAGCCCCGGGGTACGGGCTTGTGTTTCTGCTGGCATTATTCACTCCTCCTTCTTTCATTCCGATTTCGTTTGATTCCGGAGGGGTGACGACGGGACCACTGACTGTACCGTTTATTCTTTCTCTTGGAGTGGGGGTTGCTACGGTCATGAGAGGACGCACCTCGGCAACGGACGGTTTCGGACTGGTTGCCCTTGCCTCCATAGGGCCGATTCTTTCTGTGTTGCTGCTTGGGGTGATTTATGGATGATGATTGCCGACGTTTTTCACGGATTCGGAACCGTATTAGTGGACGTGGCCGTGGCTCTAATTCCGTTATTAGTCCTTTTCGTTTTATTTCAACTCTTTCTCCTCAAGCTATCCTGGAGCAAAATGAAAGACATCGCTGTCGGATTTCTTCTCACCTTCCTTGGGCTTTCCTTCTTTCTGCAAGGGGTCCACATTGGGTTTATGCCTGCAGGTACGATGATGGGAGAAAAGCTTGCCACGATCCACCATCGTTGGATGCTTATCCCGATCGGCTTCGTTATCGGCTTCGTAGCGATTTATGCAGAGCCGGCGGTAAGCGTCCTGACCCATCAAGTAGAAAAGGCGTCGGGCGGATACATACCACAAAAAATTCTCTTATACACCTTGTCGTTCGGGGTGGGTATTTCCATTGCGCTTTCCATGATCCGGATCATTCTCGGCATACCCATCTGGATTTTTGTTGTGCCGGGCTATATTTTAGCGCTGATTATAGTAAAATATTCTTCGAAAACGTTTACATCCATCGCCTTTGACTCCGGGGGTGTAGCCACAGGACCTATGACGGCGACATTTGTCCTTGCTTTATTTGTTGGTATTGCTACCGTGATGGAAGGAAGAGACCCCTTAGTTGATGGATTCGGAATGGTTGCTCTCGTCGCTCTGGCACCCATCCTGTCTGTCTTGGTGTTAGGGATGATTTACAAACGGAAGGAGCAGCATCAGGATGATGAAGGACGGTCAGAAGCTCATTATTACGATAGTTAAAAAGGAAAAGGCGAAAAAAGTTGTTCATGCATCTACTCTCGCGGGGGCGCAGGGCGGTACAACTTTCTTTGGCAAGGGATTTCGGACGGACGAGAAAAAACGCTTCCTTGGTATTCCTGTAGAAAGAGAACGGGAGATTATATTGACACTCGTATCCGATTCCATTTACCCGAAGGTCATGAACGCCATTGAGAGAACGGCCCAATTACAAAAACCGAGAAGCGGAATAGGGATGGTTATTGATGCGAAGAGAATAAGCGGAATCAATCATATGGTCGGTCTAGGCCTTGAGGAGGAAGATGGAGGGAAGGAAGTGGCTCAGCCAATGGTGAAAAAGACGCTTGCTTACGATCTTATCGTAACAATAGTGAACAAGGGAGATGCAGAAAAAGTGGTGGAAGCTTCAAAGGAGGCAGGTGCCGAAGGAGGAACGATCCTTTCCGGACGTGGAACAGGCATTCATGAAAAGGCACGATTGTTTAATATGTTGATTGAGCCGGAAAAGGAAGTCATATTGACATTGATTGAAAAAGAAAAAACAGATGCCGTTCTGAAATCAATCGAATTGGGAGCTAAACTGAATCAGCCGGGGCGGGGGATAGCCTTTGTCATGGATGTGGAGCACACGGCCGGCATCAATCATCTGCCCGTTGGGAAAAGTGATAAATAAAAACACCGCCGTTAAGGCGGTGTTTTATACTGCTTTTGACATTATAAGCCGAACAACACACCCATAAGGGAGTAGATGATGACGGTAGTGAACAATACAGTCATGTGGATGAGGGAATAGATGAACATATATTTTGCCCATTTCTCCGAATCCATCTTCCTGTATCCGTATAGGCTGAGCACCAACCAGCCTATACCAAGCAGCAGAGACACGAGGAGAAGGCCGAGGCTGAGCGTTCCTAAAAGAAAGCTTGTGCCGATCAGTATAACTAAATAGATATTCGTCTGAATATAAGTACGGCGTGCACCTTTCACCACTGGCAGCATGGGTATCTTGGCAGCCGTGTATTCTTCCTGTTTTCTAATGGCTATAGAGTAAAAGTGCGGCATCTGCCAAATAAGTGCGATGACGAAAAGTCCTAAAATTGCCGGGTGTGTAATGTCCGGATAAATGGCCGCCCAACCAATTAAAGGCGGTGTTGCTCCTGACAAACTTCCAACTTCCGTATTGTAAATGGTTCTTCGCTTCGTCCACATAGTGTATGGCACGACATAAAAAAACAACCCGAGGAAACCGAGAAATCCTGCGAGCGGAGTAGCAAGCGATAAAATGATGACTCCTAAAACGGCCATCAGACTGGCAAGCCAGAGCACCTGGCGCGGTTTAATTTGTCCGGTTACAGTCGGCCTTGTCTTCGTTCTTTCCATAATGGCATCAATGTCCCGGTCATACCAGTTGTTGAACGCTCCGGCAGCACCCATCACCATGATCGATCCGATCAAGGCAAAAATTATCTCCGGCAGCTTTTCCAACAATCCGTATTCATACGTGTATAATGCTAATGTAAGCCCGGCGAACATCGGGACAAGGTTAGACTTGATAATGCCTGTTTTTACAGTCTTCGCTAAAATGTCTGTAAGAGGCTGTTTCTCTGTTGTCCGAATATCTTCCCTTTCCATGATTCTCCTCTTTCCTGTTACTAGATTATCGATCCGACCTTGATAATAAATGACACTCTACGGTATGTTAAATCCAGTTTTAATTAATGTCAAGGTTACGTACAGGCGGACCACGTCGCATGCTGGTAAAGTTTAAAACAGGTATTGCGGCTGACAAAGGGTCTTCTACCAGCCTTGCCTGTGCTTGTATGATACATACATTCGGTAATGGTCTCCCACTCAACTATTTTACGGAAAGCATTCCTGACAAGCAACCATAAGAAACGACAAGTTTTTGACATTTATCCATTATGGATTTTTTTGGGAGTGTAAACGTCTTATCTGTCCTGAAAAAGCACAAACAGACAGGAAGGGCGAAGGAATAACTGATATGATTTTTTAAGAGAGGAGGAAGTTCGGATGTGGATCGATTCCATGCAGCGTGCTGTTGATTATATGGAGAAACATCTATTGGAAGGACTGCGTATAGAGGATGTTGCGAAAGAAGCCCACATGTCTGTTTATCATTTCCAGCACCTATTCCGGATCTTGACAGATACGTCTGTCATGGACTACTGCAGAAGGAGAAGAATGACGCTTGCTGCGGGAGAGCTGATGGCAGGCAGAAGGAAAGTCCTTGATCTCGCCTATAAGTACGGATATGACTCTCCGGAATCTTTCTCGAAAGCTTTTCGTAAACAGCATGGCATGTCACCACGGGATGCGCGAAACTATAATGGATCCTTAGTATTCTATAACCGCCTGGTTATTCAAGTTTCCTTGAAAGGAGTAGAGCCGATGAAGTATCAAATCATGGAAAAAGAAGCAATCAGAATCATGGGAAGGAAAGAACGGATCTCCTGCAAAGAAGGAGAGAACTTGAAAATAATTCCACAGATGTGGCGGCAGTTTAATGAGGATGGTGTATTAGATGATCTGGATGATTGGAATGATGGAGTAATGGAAGGGCTTATCGGGGTTTGTTGTACCATTGGGAATGGCGAATCCATCGACTATTGGATCGGGGCTTCCTATCAAGGGAAACAACCTGATGGATCGTATGATATGTTGGAAATACCGGCATCGAAATGGGCGGTTTTTGAAGTGCATGGCTCCATGCCGGGTGCCATACAGAAGGTTTGGAAACAAATTTACTCGGAATGGTTTCCTTCCAGCGGATTTACACAAGGAAATGGACCGGAAATGGAAGTCTATCCGGACGGAGATCCTTCCAGTGACTCGTATTACTCAGAAATCTGGATTCCAGTAAAATAAAGAAAGGATCACCCCTCGGCGGTGATCCTTTCTTTATTTATAGGAAATTTTGGTCCAGACATGGAGGTTTTTCCTTAACGAACACGAATGTAAGGAAGGGGAAAAGAAAAAACAGTCAAGGGGTAATTTCTCGATTATAAACGGCCATTTAGCAGCATGCCGTCCCTTTCTCGTACGATATCATACGATTGTTTCAGACGGTCAGGAACGAGTTCACGTCCGTAATCCCATGCATTCGTTTCTATTTCTGCTTTAAGCTCCGCGACTTCCGCGTCCCCGCCGTATAGAAGGGTGCGCATATCCGGCCGATGCTTTTTAAACGTAATATAATAGCCAAGTTCACGGTAAATCATGATTCGGACGAAGTCTTCCTCTGACTCCTGAATTTTTACTTTGCTCATGTATCCATTGACTTGAAGGTAATTGAAAGCAAGCGTATTGGTGGATACATTGAAGCTCATCGGTGATGGCAGGGTGCTGTTGACTTCGTATTGTAAATCCAACTGGTTTTCTTGATAGATTTCCTCAATGATTGTTTCGATGTTTCGTATGTAAAGCATGTTGATTCCTCACAATCCTTTCTTTTCCTAATTATAGGGGTGTCGAGCTTTGGAATCAATTCATTTCAACAGGAAGATATGCTTGAAGTTTCGAAAAGCAACTCATTACATAGGAATGGAGTGGTTCGAATGGCAGGTCATGCATCAGAAGAGCTATCCAAAGGGGACAAGAAAAGTACTACAGATATAAAAAAAGACGGTGCGATTCTTCCGGAAATCGGAACGGTCTTCATTCCCGTGCAGGATATCAGACAGGGAGCCATGTGGTATTCCAGGCTGTTGGCTGTTCCGTATAAAGAAGAATTTCCTCACGATCATTTGTATATCTTACCTTTATCAGGTGTAAATATTGTATTGGACAGCAAACGATACAATCAGGAATCGATATATAAAAATCCGGTCTTTCATTTGAATACAAATGACATCCATGAGGCTTACCTTCAAGTACAGGAAATGGAAGCAGGATGGATCGGTTCCATTGAACATGGCCATTACTTTAGTTTTCAGGATCCGGACGGTAATATGCTGATGATATGTCAATGTTAAATCATAGAGAGGAGTTATTATATGAAGGAGATATTAGGTTTGACCTACCCGATTATACAAGCAGGAATGGCCGGAGGGGTGACAACACCGGAGCTGGTCGCTGCAGTTTCCAACACCGGAGCGCTTGGAAGTCTGGGGGCAGGTTATATGACCGGGGAGGCTTTGAAAACATCTGTTCAGCGGATTAAACAGCTGACAAATCGTCCCTTTGCCGTAAACCTGTTTGTGCCGGAATACCCAACATACAGCAAGGCGGAGATGGAGGAGGCAGAACGATGGCTGGAACCATATCGACGTGAACTGGGGGTGGAGGTGAGTCCGATTCCAGAAGCAGACATGGACCATTTCGACAGGCAGGTATGTATCCTAATCGAAGAAAACGTACCAATTGTAAGTTTCACGTTCGGTATCCCTCATCGTAAAACAATGGAAAGACTGAAGCAGGAGGGAATTCAATTAATTGGAACTGCCACGAATGTGGAGGAAGCAGTCTTGAATGAGAGAAGCGGAATGGATATGGTCGTTGCTCAAGGGAGTGAAGCAGGAGGACATAGAGGAACCTTTCTTGGATCAGAAAGAGGAGGCATGATCGGTACGATTTCTCTCGTACCGCAAATCGTCGATCAAGTAACAATCCCTGTCATTGCTGCAGGAGGAATTATGGACAGTAGGGGAGTCCGTGCTGCAATGGCCCTGGGAGCATCTGGAGTACAAATGGGGACTGCTTTTGTAACGTGCAAAGAGAGTGGAGCACATCCACGCCACAAAGAAGCCATTTTGGGAGCAAGAGAGACGGAAACGGCAGTTACGGCAAGTTTCAGTGGAAAGCCGGCAAGGGGGATAGAGAACGCGTTTATACGCCATATGGAAGGGAAGCCACACCTCCCGTATCCACTTCAGAACTCCCTGACGAAGCCGATTCGATCGGCAGCCGCTCAAAATGGGGATACGAGGTACATGTCTTTGTGGTCCGGACAAAGCCCTCGATTAAGTGATAATCGTTCTGCTGCTGAGGTTATCAAGTCCGCCATGGAATGATTATGATTTACTGCAAAAAGCGAGAAGGCACTCACAATTGGGGTAATTAAAAAACTCGGCTGCATCGCAGCCGAGTTTTTTTGGTTATTTCTCTGTATTCTGATTTTGTTTTTCATCTAAGAAACGCAGCAAGTCTCCATAAACAACTTTATCAGAGTAATTCAACTCCGTTTGAGCGTCTTTTTTCAACGGTGTACATGCTTCCCCGTCGACTTCTTCCCCTGTCGATTTGTCGTAACAGTGGTCTCCTTCGGCAGCATAGACATAGTCGTCTGTAACGACACTTCCATCACGGAAGATTGTCTTACTTTCCCGATCTTCTTTGAACAAATCGGTACCGAATTGAACATCATTTTCTTCCTCTATGCCGAGAAGGCTGAGAATCGTAGGTTTTAAATCGATTTCTCCTCCAACCGTATCCATTTCTTTTCCTTCCATTCCAGGAATATGGATGATCAAAGGAACTTTCTGAAGCTGTGTATGTTCAAACGGAGTAATTTCCTTATCAAGGATTTCACTCATAGCACGGTTATGGTTTTCGGATATTCCGTAGTGGTCGCCGTAAAGGATAAAGATACTGTCTTCGTATTCTCCCTGCTCCTTCATCAATTCGAAGAACCGTTTGATAGATTCGTCTTCGTATCGAACCGTTTGGAAGTAGCGGTCAACAGAACCGTCTCCGGTATCGGCCGGATCAATCATCTTCATGTCTTCGCTGTTCATAATGTATGGATAGTGGTTCGTCATCGTTATGAATTTTGCATAATACGGTTTATCCAGCTCTTTGAGTAAAGGCATGGATTGTTCAAAGAATGGAATATCCTTTAAACCATAGTTGACGGAGTTCTCATCTGTTACATCATAATATTTCTTCGAGTAGAATTCGTCGTACCCGAGGTTTTGATACATGACATCACGGTTCCAGAAACTTGAGTGGTTTCCGTGGAAACTCACAGGTGTATACCCGTGCTCTTTTACAATTTCCGGAGTAGCATTGTATTCGTTGTTTGCATTCGTTGTATAGACAGCGCCTCGCGGCAGTCCATACAGGGAATTATCAATGATGAATTCTGCATCTGAGGTTTTCCCTTGTCCGGTATTGTGATAAAAATTGCTGAAATAGAAGCTGTCATCTTTGAGATCATTAAGGAAAGGAGTAATTTCCTGTCCATTTAATTCTCTGTCGATAACAAAGTTCTGCGTGGACTCAAGCGAAACGAGTACAATGTTCTTTCCTTCCGCTTTTCCGAAGAACTCTCCGTGCGCTCCCATTTTCCCTTGCTGGGAATTGACGTAGTTCAAGACGTCAACAAGTTCATTGCTGTCTGCAAGAACTCGGTGGGACGATGTTTTAGCTGTCATCACAGAATCATAGATGTGATAATTGTAGATTCCTAGCAGTTTGACGAGTTTTGCGCGATCAAACGTACGTACGAGCAGTTCTGGCCTTTGAACCTCAGCCATGGACAGGTTTACTGCCGCAAAGCCTATGGATGAAGCAAAAAGCATAGCGACGGTTCTTTTCTTAAAGTGCATCGTCGGATTGGTCTTTTTCGCTACCAACCATGCGATTAGAAGAACGAAATCAACCCAGTACAGTACATCAGAAACGTGCATCAATGATTGAGCACTGCCTCCTAGATCCCCGAAGTTCTTGTACTGCATCAACACAGGAAGGGTGATGTAATCGTTAAAGAAACGATAATACACGACGTTTGCATAAAGAATGAATGACATTAAGAAGTAAATGGTCATAAATGCTTTATTTCTTCTCTTTGGTGAGAAGAAGAATGCAAAACTGAAAAAGAATAAGATAGAACTGATTGGTGTAAGGATCAGAATGAATTGTTGTGCGCCGTTTTCAATATCTAACGTAAATGCTGTTTGTAGGGCGTAATAGGTTTTTGCCCACAGTAATATTACTGCGGTCCAGAAGAAAACCCAGCCTTTGTTTAATGGATTGGTAGTTTTCATGTAAATCATGAACCTCCTGGTAATGGTGTTTAACAATAATAATCAAATCTATCAGATTTCCATCATAAAGTAAATAGTTGTACTTTACAAACATAGGCGGGGAGGTATGGTGCGGTTTTTCACAAAAAAAAGGGGAGGCCCTCGGGACCATCCCTGCAGTGTACTGTAAATGGTGAAGCCATTTATACCCTATTTAGTAAGAAACTAAATTCTGAAAGGCTTTCCTATATCAATTTAGAAGTTCTTTGTATATTTTGGATCTGCGGACTTAGTAGCGGCACCTTTATTTTCATAGATTTCCTCATACGTCTTTTCGTTATCCACACCTGTTTTGTTCTTCTTTGATTTATCAAAATATAAAGCAATTCCAATCAGGCATACCAACGGAATCAGCAAAAGCATCCATATCATGTGGCGATTCCTCCCTTGATTGATTTAGGTTTCACTTATTCTATTCCCTAAGTTAAAGGAAATTACTTCTTTGTATGTTAAATTCATTCTTTAGTACTATCAGTCTTGTCATGGTAGTAAATGGGGGGTTAAACGAAAACATTAATAGTGATACATTTTTTCTTCTGCAAAAAAAGATGCCGGCATGGAAGAGGAAGGATCATCTTGTCTTGTATGCAGACAAGGAGAAGGTTAAACATTGTTTAGGAAACCGATTTCCTTATATGTTAATAAAATGTGAGTAAAATTCTGAAATTTATATTGAAAACGGATACATTGCTAGATATAATCAAAATATCACGAGTGATCAATTGATTTTTTTTGGCCATTAACGAAACCGGTTTCGTTAATGGCATTTCAGAGGAGGAATGAAGTTGAAAAAGAGTTGGATGATTGCAATGTTATTATTGTTGACTACTTTTCTTTATGCGTGCAGTGGAGGAGATGATTCTGCTTCGGGAGAAGGTAAAGTAACCCTTGATTTCTGGGTTTTTGGTGCAACCAATTATGAAGATCTTGCAAAAGAATATGAAAAAGAGAACCCTGACGTGAAAATCAACATAAAAAACTCTGAGTTAGAAGACCATCATAATAGCTTATTTACAGCTATATCCGCTGGAACCGGCGCACCGGATCTGACAATGATTGAAATCGATCAGCTGGACCGTTATAGGGAAGCGCAGGATCGATTCGTCAATTTTTATGATTTAGGCGCAGAAGATCTGGAAGGCAAATACTTAGATTGGAAATGGAAGATGGCAGAGAACGGCGACGGAGATTTTTTGTTTGGACTTCCTACGGATATCGGCCCGAAAGCCATGTATTATCATACCGGGATTTTTGAAGAAGCAGGTCTGCCTACGGATCCGGATGAAGTGACTGCCATGATCGATTCTCCCGAAAAATTCAAAGAAGCAGCAGAGACCGTATGGAAAGAGACCAATAAACCGATGGTCGATAGTATGGAAATGGCATTCCGTGCCAACATGGACGCTCTCGAGGTCAGCTACTTCAACAGGGATGGCGAACTTCTTATTGAAGAATCCGATAACGGTGTCAAAGCGGCTTATGATTATGCAGTGGAGTTAAATGATATGGGGGTTGTCTCTAATTTTGATATGTGGACACCTGAGTGGGCGAACGCCTTAAATGAGGGGAGTTTTGCAGCAGAATTGGCTCCTGCATGGTTGAAAGGATACATGACAGAAAATGCACCCGATGCGGAAGGGGATTGGCGCGTGACGACTATGCCTACACAGTTTGCAGGTAACTGGGGCGGATCCTACGTAGCGATGCCGGCTGAAACAGATTATAAGGAGGAAGCTTACGACTTCGCTCAATGGTTGTTATCACCAGAAAATCAAATGAAATCCTTTACGGAGAGCGGTTTATTCCCATCCACACCGGATACGTATGAAATGGAAGCGTTCACCAATAATGAGGACGAATATTTTGGAGGGCAAAATACAGCCGCTTACTTCGCTGAAGCAGCACAGGAAATTCCAGAAGTTTACAAAGGTCCTAAATATGTGACCGTAAACAACGAAGTGCTTACAGCCCTGAAGAATGTCCAGGAAGGTGCTGATCCGGAGAAAGAATGGGATGCAGCCGTGAAACGGATCAATGATCTTTTGAAACGATGAAGGAGGCCGGGCTGGACAGCACTTGTTCAGCCTGCCTTACATAACGAAGGAGGAAATTGGATGGAGAGTGTGGAGAAGCAACAGAGAGTCTCCCGAGCGAAGACGAGTCACATGTCCGAGAAGAAGAAAGATATGCTTTCCGGGTATTTCTATATCGCTCCCTTTTTTATCATATTTGGCATTATAGGTTTGTATCCTGCAGGTTTCAGCATCGTTCTTGCTTTTCAAAAGTGGAATGGTCTGGGTGAAATGGAGTTTGTAGGAATGAGCAATTTTATAATTGTTCTACAGGATCCGCTGTTTTGGAAGTCACTCTATAATACAGTAATTATTGGATTGATGGGCACTGCGCCACAGCTGATTGTCGGTATCATTCTTGCTTACTTCCTGAACCTTGCCGTCATACGGTTCACTAACTTCTTCCGGGTGACGATCTTTATGCCGTATATCACTTCTATGGTTGCGGTTGCGCTCGTATTCGGTGTGTTTTTCAGCAGCAGCGAAACAGCTCTTGCCAATTACTTTATCGGTCTTTTCGGTATCGATCCTGTAAGTTGGAAAACATCGGAATGGGGGGCGAAGATCGCAATCGCTCTGATGGTTTTCTGGCGATGGGTAGGATATAACACCATTATTTACCTGGCAGGTCTGCAAAGTATTCCAAAGGATCTGTATGAGGCTGCCACCATTGATGGTGCAGGGAAGGTGCAGCAATTCTTCCATATTACGATTCCATTGCTGAAACCGTTCATTCTGTTAACCGTCTTTATGTCTACGGTTGGTGCCCTGCAGCTTTTTGCAGAACCGACAGTATTCCTAGGATCTTCTGCCTTTAGTCGTGATGAAGCGATGACAGTGGTCATGTACTTATACAGGGATGCTTTTAATCTGGGTTCTTTCGGTACAGCATCGGCTACGGCTGTCCTTTTACTGATCATCATCATTGCAGCAGCAGCCATCAATACGTGGTTAACCTCAGGATTCAATCGTGAGAAGAAAAGGAAGGTGTCTTAAATGAGAAAACCGGCAGAAGGGAAAGGCGGAAGAGTCCCGATATATATATTACTGAGCTTGGCATCCTTGCTGTCTCTCTTTCCATTCTATTGGATGTTTGTTATGGCAACGAGACCGAGTGCTGCCTATAACTCGATCCCTCCGACACTGTTACCAGGGGATCAACTGGTCGAAAACTTTACCAAAGTGTTGGATACCATTCCATTCTTTCAAGCGATGTGGAATACGATCCTTTTATGTACGACTGTTACGCTTGCTGTCTTGATAATCAGTTCTTTAGCAGGCTTCGCGTTTGCTAAATTCAACTTCCCGGGCAAGAACTTTTTCTTTATCTGTATCCTGCTGACGATGGTCATCCCTCCCCAACTGGGATTGATCCCTCAATATTACCTTGTGTCGCAGCTTGGGTGGTTAGATACATTGTTCGGTGCAGGTGTATTGTTTCTGTTAAATCCGCTTGGCATTTTCCTTATGCGCCAATATATCAGTGAATCGGTTCCGGATGAAATTATGGAGGCTGCGAAACTGGACGGCTGCTCAAACTTCCGTATTTATCGAAGTATCGTCCTTCCGATTATTAAACCGGCATTTGCTACACTTGGAATAATCGTATTCACTCTTGTGTGGGGAGAGTTTTTGTGGCAGTTCACCGTCTTAAGAGACCCGTCTTCTTACACGCTGCAAGTCGCTCTGGCATCCTTGAACAATGCATTCCGGGTGGATTTCGGTATGTTATTGTCAGGCGTATTCTGGGCGACCGTTCCGTTGATCATCATCTTCCTTATCTTTAATAAATGGTTTATATCCAGTATCACGGAAGGATCGGTAAAGTAATCGATCCATATGTTAAATATTCCAATTGTTGATACAATAGAAACATAGTTTTTACAGGAAAGTGTCTAAGGAGAGAATACAAAACCATGGATTTAACGATCAGGGATATCGCGAAGATGGCCGGTGTATCACCGGCTACTGTATCAAAAATTATTAATAATTACGGTGGCATCAGTGATTCAACAAGGCAGAAAGTCTTTAAAATCATCGAAGATACGAAATATCAGCCCACTTTTTCAGCCAAATCACTGGCTACAAAGAAATCCAACTTGATCGGTCTGATCTATGCGGGGAAAATCAACGTAGATTTCAAGCACCCTTTCTTTAACGAGGTCGTCAACTCTTTTAAGAAAACGGTAGGCGCCCTTGGGTATGATTTACTGCTCTTCTCAAATGAAAAGATTTATGAAGGGGAGAGCAAGTATTTGGAAAGATGCAAACACTTCCATGTCGATGGTTGTTTGATTATTGCTGGAGATGAGATTGAAGATGCGGTCCACGAGATCGCAGCAAGCGACATCCCCTGTATCGGAATCGATTTAAAATTGGAAGGCCCCCGTTCCAGTTACATCATGACAGATAATGCAAAAATCGGCTTTAATGTAGTGGAATATCTGTATTTAAATCAGGTTCGGAATATTGCTTACATCGGAGGGAAACAAGACTCTTTAGTATCCAGTATCCGTAATATCGGATTCGTGGACGCTATGAACCAATTTGGTCTGAACGTAGAGAAGGACTGGATCCATTATGGGGACTTCTTTGAAGACAGCGGGTATGACGCGATGAAGAAGATTCTGAATGGAGGAAGGCTTCCGGAAGCCGTATTCGCCGCTTCTGATATGATGGCTCTTGGTGCTTTAAAAGCCATAAAAGAACACGGACTCTCCGTACCTCATGATATACAGCTGGTCGGCTGCGATGATATCGAGGCTTGCCGGTATAGTGATCCGCCGCTTACCACTGTAAAGCAGGATAAACAGAAACTTGGAAAACTTTCTGCATATATGCTGGAAGATTTAATGAAATCAGATCATGCCATTCAGGCAGTAAAAGTAGACCCTGAACTGGTACCGCGGGCAACGACAATCGAACGTTGAGTCATTATTTATGGAGGGGATAGCATGACAACTATAAAGTTTCCTGAAAGCTTAAAATGGGGTGCCGCCACGGCATCTTATCAAATCGAGGGTGCGGTGGAAGAAGGAGGCCGTACCCCTTCTATATGGGATGTGTTTTCCCATACGCCAGGCAACGTAAAAAACGGGGACACCGGTGACCGTGCATGTAACAGCTACCATTTATACAGGGAGGATGTCCGACATTTAAAAGAACTAGGCGTCGATCTTTACCGTTTCTCCATTTCATGGTCGCGGATATTTCCAGACCGAACAGGAATCCCAAATAAAGAAGGGGTCGACTATTACGCTTCCCTTGTTGACGCACTTATTGCAGAAGGTATAGAGCCGATGGTCACCCTATATCACTGGGATCTTCCTCAATATCTTCAGGAAAACGGCGGATGGGAAAGCAGATCTACCGTTGATGCGTTCGATACATATGCGACATGCATGTTCCAATTATTCGGAAACCGCGTGAAGAAGTGGTTAACAATCAACGAACCTTGGTGTGCATCCTTTCTTTCTAACTTCTTGGGTGTACATGCTCCCGGGAAAAAAGATCTGCAGGCGGCGGTGGATGTCTCTCACCATTTGCTTCTTGCACATGGGAAAGCGGTAAAATCATTCCGGGAAGAGGTTCCGGACGGGGAAATCGGCTACGCTCCAAATATCGGCTGGCTTGAACCATATACTAGGAAACAGGAGGATGTTCATGCCTGTAAGCTCGGGATGATGTGGCAGAAGGAATGGTTCATGGATCCTGTATTCAAAGGATCATATCCAGAAGAGTTAGTCCAACTTTTCGCTGAACAGGGGGCACATCTCCGGTTGATGGAAGGGGATATGGATACCATTGCCCAGCCTATCGACCTTATGGGAATCAATTTTTACACAGGGAGTCTCGGTCGTTACCATGAAGATGGCGGGATGTTTCAAGTAGAGGAGGTTCCTCTTGATGAAAGAAGAACGGATATAGGGTGGCCGATCTATGCAGAAGGTTTTCATAAAGCATTGACGGATATTCATCAAACTTACGGGAATGTTCCTATCTACATTACGGAAAATGGCGCATGCTACAATGACGGTGTCAAGGATGGAAGAGTTCATGATCAGGAGCGGATTGATTACTTAAAGCAGCATTTGACCGCACTGGATCGTTCCATTCAATCCGGAGTTCCGATCGCCGGTTATATTGTATGGTCGCTCCTGGATAATTTTGAATGGGCGGAAGGATATGATAAGCGGTTCGGGATCATTCACGTAGACTTTGAAACATTCAAAAGAACGAAGAAAGACAGCTTTTACTGGTATAAAGAAACCATTAAGAATAATTCGTTTAACCGGTAAAATTTTTTCCGTTACGAAATCGATTTCGTCTTAAAAGAAAACGACTTTCCTTAAGCTTTTGATGGGGGACGTTGCGGAAGTGCATCACATTCATATAGATGATGTGACCCTCCAGATTCAATAGAGGAAAACCGTTTCCTGACCTCGGGAAACGGTTTTTTTAAAAGCTCAACCATTTGAATGGACGGACCATATGGTTAAAGAGAAGAGGTGATCAAAAAGTGAAAGAATTTAATATCACGAGCAGGAGACTTATATCCCTGGTTAGGATACCGCCTTGGTCAAGCGACATACGATTACGGGAGCGGCCAGCATCCAGGTCCATTCGATAAGTCCTATCTCTTGTGTCCGGCTGTCATCCTTGAATTTACGGTTGACAATAACATTTTCTAAATAATGCTCGTGGGTAATGGTGAAGATTCGAATTGACCATCCAGGTCTTTGTTGATATAGTTCTTATATTCATCAAAGGAGCATGCTCCCACAGAGTCCTGCCATTTTCATAAGACATATGCAGAATGCGGATACGTGCAGAAAGCTGAACCTTTGCAAACGATGCAAGGGTTTTTTATGTGGGGCATAAGGAAAGAAGGGGAAAAATGGACTCATTATGGATAGAATATGCTTGGACCCTGGTTATCCTCATTGGTTTAGAGGGTTTGTTGTCTGCGGATAATGCCCTTGTGCTTGCCGTTATCGCCAAACACTTGCCGGATGATCAGAAAAAGCGGGCCATTAACTATGGAATTATTGGTGCCTTTATCTTCCGGTTTATCGCACTTTTTGTTATTTCATTTATTGCAAACGTTTGGCAGGTTCAGGCTGTCGGTGCTGTGTACCTCATCTACTTAGGTCTGAAAAATATTATTGGTAAAAAAGAAGAAGACCAAGAGGAAGAGTTGTCTTCCGGACAAGGGTTCTGGCCGACGGTTTTAAAAATTGGTGCAGCGGATTTAGTGTTTGCTATTGATTCTATTCTTGCTGCTGTGGCTCTCGCATTAGCATTGCCTAATACCCCCCTACCGGAAATCGGAGGAATGGACGGCGGTCAATTTTTGGTTGTACTTGCCGCCGGTGTTGCAGGATTGATCTTAATCAAATTTGCTGCTACCTGGTTTGTTAAACTGCTGGATAAGCGGCCGTCTCTGGAAACTACAGCCTACCTTATTGTCGCATGGGTTGGTGTGAAACTTGCTGTTATTACACTTTCTCATGAAAAAGTTGGTGTTCTCGACGAGCATTTTGCACATGGAGCGGCCTGGACCATCACTTTTTGGACGGTTCTATTAGGGGTGGCAATAGGCGGTTGGTTCTACTCCGGGAAGAATAGAAGAGAAGTAAATAGTTAAAGAGTTAGCAAAGACGCAGGGGTGAAGCTGTGTCTTTGCTTTTTTTCGATACGTTCGCATCGATTCGGTTGGAGGGCTGCCTATCGAGGGTAAAAGGAGGATACCTTATCCGCAGTCACCCGATGAACCTGTGAGTGTAATAGACTCATCCAAGTACGGATAGGTGTTAGCTCACGTCTGATAGGATAAATGTCTAAACTAAAAGGAGAAGATCCTGTCGTTAGCTATGCTATTATTACAACAGTTATTTACAAAATGTGCTATATTTTTGTGAGTAAATCTTACAATAAATCTTTGTCCAAATTAGAGTTTCCTGTATGATACGATGTGGTCATCCATAAAACACATGCCATTTCTGCTGGTGTAATGCAGTCCAGAACGAATTTTCTTAATTATCTGATCATTATAGAGGTTAGATATAACTAGGTATGGAGCTATATAGGGATAGGTTTGCCTATCGTCCGTTAAGGGAATCAGTTTTCCACAGCAGAAAGGAGAGGTCAGTTTTATGGATCAAATCACTGTTCACCATTTTAATCAATGGGATGATTTCGAGCAAAAAGTGTTGGTGGAAGGAGCACTCGTTTTTCCAGAGTTAGAAGCGGTCTTGCGCCAATATTTATTAAGTCAGCCCCGGGAGGTTATGGAATTTAAGGAGTGTATAATAAAGGAAGAGGAAGGCATTCGAAATGTAGAGGTTGCTTTCCACGATCATCGTTCAGACTATTACATAAGGTTGTGGGGGCAGAAATCAATGAAAGATGATGCTGTTTTGGAAATGGTTGTTGACGCAGTCGATCTTCGTACTAAGGAAGAAATTTATAAGCGGCAGCTGGTTTGAATCCTGTATCCTCTGTGAAGACCAGCACATTTATTCGGAAAAGAAGGCGTGACACGTCTTCTTTTTGTTTTGTGCACTGTTGTGAAGGGTAGAGTTGGTTGAATTAGGAAGGGGGAATATAGATGAGACTTTCTGTTCAATTTCAAATACCAGCCACAAAATAATTCATCCTGTGTTAAAATGTAGAAAGTTTTTGGAACAAATTACATAAGGAAGTGACAAATAGTGAAGAAATTCAGTATGCTTTTGTTGTTGGCTGTCGTTGCATTTTTCCTTGTTGCGTGCTCGGAAGATACGGCATCAACGAATAACGAAAAGACGGCCGATGAGGAAACGGACCAGAAAGTTGAAAAGAAAGAAGCGGAGCCGGAAGAGGAAGAACCTGAAACTCCTTACAAGGCATTGGAACCAGCAGAAGGGTCCGAGCCGATTGCTGATGGTCTCACCGAAGAGGAGAAAGAGAAGATGCCGGCCGTTCAGGCGCATGGCGGCGAACGGGAACGTATGGTGCCTGTAGGGCAGACGCTTGTTAAGGGTGCAGAAGATAAATCGGATGGACCGTTGAAAGATCATAGAATTGTAGCTTACTATGGTCACCCAAACTCTGAGAATATGGGTATTCTTGGAGAAATGGAGCCGGAAGCACTGATGAGCAAATTGAAGGAGCAGACACAGGCTTATTCCGATGCGGATCCTGAGCGGCCGGCCATACCAATGATTGAGCTGATCACTACGGTGGCACAGCGTAATCCGGGCGAAGAAGGAAAATATTTTCACATGACTTCTCCGGAAGATATTGACCGTTATGCAGAACTGGCGGAAGAGAACGATGCACTATTAATGCTTGATGTGCAACTTGGCACAGATTCGGTTATGAACCAAGTGAAATTGATAGAGAAATGGCTTAAAATGCCGAATGTACATTTAGCAATTGATACGGAATTCCACGTTGCTGAAGGAGAAACACCCGGAATTAACCTGGGACAGGTCGATGGTGCGGAAGTTCAGGAGGCGGTAGAATACATATCGAAAATGGTGGAAGAGAACAATCTCCCTGATAAAATCGTACTTGTTCACCAGTTTATGGACGAGGCTCTGACTAATAAGGACGCTATCCAGCCCACGGATAATGTCGAAGTTGCGCTAAACTATGACGGATGGGGAGCCGCTGGAACGAAGATGAGTCTATACCGCAAATTTGTTCGGAATGAGGCCGTTCAATATGGTGGATTCAAAGTCTTTTATAAGAAAGACGAGCCGGTACTGACCGCAGAAGAAGTATTGAAAATGGATCCGAACCCGTCCATCATTAACTATCAATAATTTACTAAAAATCCCCACTGCTTAAGCAGTGGGGATTTTCCTTCTTCATAGTTCTACTTTAATGTCGTATTCCTTCATCCATTCATTGATCTGAATCAAATAGTCGAATAGAGATTTAGCAGCATTGGCATCGATATCCGTCGCTTTTTCTTCTGCAATGCTGCGAATTTTATCCGTATCGATAAAGGCAAGGACAGGAGAATCAGGATCATCAAGGATTCTAAGCATCCAGTTTCTCACCCCTGCCAAATATTCTTCATCTTTCGTACTTGGGTAGGCACTCTTTTTGCGGTATCGTACATCCTCCGGCAAATAGTCGGCAAGGGCACGGCGCAGAATTCCTTTTTCTATTCCATCTACGTTCTTCATTTCAATCGGTACATTCCATAGGTACTCTACAAGTCGGTAGTCACAGAAAGGAACGCGTACCTCAAAGCCTGTCATCATACTGGAACGGTCTTTTCGATCCAGCATGAAAGGGAGAAAGCGTGTAATGAACATGTAAGACATACGTCTTTGTTTTGCCTGTGTCTCTGTTTCGCTATCAAGCGTCGGCACTTCTTCGAGTGCTTCCTGATAGCGTGCTTTTTGATAGGCGGGAATGTCTAATTTTTCTTTCATATCGTCGGAAAGGATGCCGGATATCCCCTGCATGTTCAATAACCAAGGGAACGTGTCTGCATCAAGAAATTCTTCTTTATGAAACCATGGATACCCACTGAACACCTCATCCGCAGATTCACCGGATAGAGCAACCGTTGCGTCTTTTTCCATTTCTTTAAAAAGGAGGTAAAGAGAGGTTTCAATTTCTCCGACACCCGGAAGATCTCTTGCTCTCATCGGAACTAATAAGTTGTTCACAAGAGACTCAGCGTCAAGGATGATCGATTCATGGTTTGTACCTGCATGTTCGGCTACTTTCTTGACCCATGGCTCGTCTTTGTCTACGCGCAGGAAATCCTGAGCAAAGCTGTCGTCGCTGTTTTCAAAATCCATAGAGTACGTATGAAGTGTGTTCCCGGTCTTCTCCAGCTGTTTAGATGCAATGGCTGTCAATCCGCTGGAATCCAGGCCGCCGGACAGCATAGAGACGACAGGTCGATCCGCATATAATTGGCGGTTTACCGTATCTTCCAAATACCACTTGATGTTCTCGACCGTTTCATCCAGGTCATCTTCGTGTGTTTTACTTTCCAACTTCCAGTATCGTTCCGTGTGACGCTCATCTTTCGTAAAAAGAACGTAGTGGCCGGCACGTACTTCTTCGATATCCTTGAAGACACCTTGTCCCGGCGTGCGGATCGGCCCGAGACCGAATACTTCAGATAAACCGTTCTTATCAATAACAGGTTCGATGGAAGGGTGAGCGAATAAAGTTTTCAATTCGGATCCGAAAATAATTTCTCCATCCCTGTTGGCGAAGTAAAGTGGTTTTACGCCAAGATGGTCGCGTCCCAACATCAGTTGGTCTTTGCGTTCATCCCAAATAGCGAAAGCGAAGATCCCGTTCAGATGATGGACACAGTTCTCTTCCCATTCCAGATAGGAATGGAGGAGGACTTCCGTATCGGAGGAGCTTTGGAAGGTGTGACCAAGCACTGTCAACTCTTCGCGAAGCTCTTGGAAATTATAGATTTCCCCGTTGTAGGAAAGGGCGACTTTATTTCCGTCTGCTTCGTAAATCATTGGCTGGAGGCCGCCTTCCGGATCAACGACAATCAGACGACGATGACCGAAAGCGGCTTGTCCATCAAGCCAAAAACCATCGGCATCCGGTCCTCTGTGAGTAATGGATTCTGTCATTTCTTTCAGTGTTTTCTCTTGATTCTCTAATAAACGGGTCCATGAGACCCATCCTGTAATTCCACACATGATGTAACCTTCTTTCATAGCTGGTTGATTTGCCGTAAAGAAACTTTTTCAACGGCATGCTTGAATAAATAGTTGTATGTTACAACTTTATATTTGTATGATACAACTATAAGATTTTAACCGTCAATGAGACATTTGGTTGAGTTTTTTGTTAAGAGAGGGAGAAAGTAAACAGGGATTTTCCTACATAAGGAAAATCCCTGTAACATTTATTAGATCCATTTTACGACATTATCGATTGGGCGGCGTGTTTTTTTCGGTTGTTCTTCGTTCCTGTAACCGAAAGCGCACATGACAGACAGTTCAAAGCTTCCATTATCCAGAAGTCCTTCTTCTTCAAGAAGATCGTGCATTGCTTTTATCGGAAACCCTTCAATTGGACAAGAATCAATTCCGATCTCAGCCGCTGCTGTCATCATATTTCCCAATGCAATATAGGTTTGTTTACCTGCCCAGTCAAGTAGGGCGCGATCTGTATCTAATTGGAAGTCCTGCTTCTGGAATTCTTCTATTCTGCCTATGAATTTTTGAGCATGTTCTTCCGGCATACCTTTTACTGTCTTTAACTGATCTTTCAAATAATCCGAGTCGAATCGTGTGTCCTTTCCCGTTCTGGAAAGATAAAGGACAAAGTGGCTTGCATCCGGCAGCTTTCCGTATGCGCCCCATGCAGTCTCCTTAATCTTCTGTCTAAGTTCTTCGCTTTCAACAACGACAAAACGCCAAGGTTCATACCCGAATGAACTTGGGGAAAGTCTGCCGATTTCTAAAAGAAATTGAAAGTCTTCATCGGAGATTTTTTTATCTGGATCGAAATTCTTTGTCGCATAGCGGAAGTGTGCTGCTTCTAACAGTTGTTGCTTCTTTTTTTCATGTACAGACATGGTAGTATCCCTCCTTGGAATTTGCATACGTAATATAACACAAATTCCTTATACCATTCCTCTTATATGCTTGGTTCCGGGTTTGACAGGTGAAGAAATGAAGCTTGTTAAAGAAGTTTTAAGGAGACGGCTGGTGAACCTGGTTATGGTTTTTGGATTGAATTTCCTGACCGCTTAAACTTTCTCCAAATACTGAAAGAAGCTTCCTTGTTAAAGGAAGCTTCTTTCTAATCAAAATAATTTAGTTGTCCAGTCTTCGCAGTTCCAAACATCCGTGACGATGTCCTGATAAAACTCAGGTTCGTGGGAGATGAGGAGTACGCTTCCTTTATAATCTTTTAATGCCCGTTTCAGTTCATTTTTAGCATCGGCATCCAAGTGGTTGGTCGGTTCGTCAAGTACAAGCAGGTTCGTTTCTTTGTTGATTAACTTGCAGAGTCGGACTTTGGCTTTCTCTCCACCGCTTAACACTTGAACTTTACTTTCGATATGTTTTCTGGTGAGTCCGCACCTTGCTAAAGCAGCTCTTACTTCATACTGAGTGAAGTGACGGAACTCCTCCCATATTTCTTCGATGCACGTTTGACTGCCAATGTCTTTCTGCTCTTGTTCAAAGTAACCGATATGAAGATGCTCGCCGAGTTCGACCGATCCGGAAACAGGACTGATCTCTCCGAGAATACTTTTCAGGAGGGTCGTTTTTCCAATTCCGTTAGCACCGGAAAGGGCAAGTTTCTGGCCTCGTTCCATAGATAAGTTGAGAGGCCGTGATAGAGGTTCGTCATAGCCGATGACGAGATCCTTTGTCTGGAATAGATACTTGCCGGGAGTGCGAGCCTGTTTGAAGTCAAATTTCGGCTTTGGTTTTTCGGCATCCAATTCAATGACATCCATTTTATCCAGTTTCTTTTGGCGGCTCATTGCCATCTTACTTGTTGCGGCATTTGCTTTATTACGTGCGACGAAGTCTTTTAAGTTAGCGATTTCCTTCTGCTGTTTCTTATAGGCGGAGGCAAGCTGCTGTTTCTTCATTTCATATACACGAACAAATTCATCATAATCACCAGGGTATCTGGAAAGTTCCTGGTTTTCCATATGATAAATGAGATTAACCACGCTGTTCAGGAATGGAATGTCATGAGAGATGAGAATGAATGCATTCTCATATTCAATCAGGTAATTCCTCAACCATTCGATGTGTTCCACATCCAAATAGTTGGTTGGCTCATCAAGAAGAAGGATATCCGGTTTCTCCAATAGAAGCTTTGCAAGTAACACTTTCGTTCTCTGGCCGCCGCTTAGATCGTGCACATCCCGGTCGAGACCTATTTCATCCAAACCGAGTCCATTAGCCACTTCTTCCACTTTTGCGTCAATCGTGTAGAAATCGTTATTTGTCAATGCGTCTTGTAATACACCTGTTTCTTCGAGAAGGTTCTCCAGTTCCTCAGGATCCACTTCTCCCATTTTTGCAAACAGGCTGTTCATTTCTTCTTCCATATCAAACAGGTATTGGAAGGCGGTCCGCAAGACATCGCGGATGGTCATTCCCTGTTCCAAGTCGGCGTGCTGATCTAAATAACCGATCCGGACCCGTTTTGCCCATGAAATGTGGCCGGCATCCGGCTCCAGTTTTCCGGTAATGATATTCATGAAGGTTGATTTACCTTCCCCGTTTGCACCGATCAACCCTATATGTTCGCCATTAAGCAGGCGGAAGGATACGTCTTCGAAGATTGCTCTGTCCCCGAACCCATGACTTAAATTCTTTACTGTGAGTAAACTCATCTGTTAACACCTTTTCTTTAGTTAAAATTCATTCTTTCTCATTATAAAGGGCGTCCGGATGGATTGAAAGGAGGGAATCCCTCTATTCGTACAAACCGAGTAAAATGGATTGCTGCCGGGAACGTTAAAAAGAAAAAGGAGAGATGGTGGAATGTATGATTGTATCGTAATAGGAGGCGGCATAGCCGGCCTCCAGTGCAGCATCATGTTGGGAAGGTACCGAAGAAAAGTTTTAATCATTGATGCTGGCGGTGGAAGATCTTCCTTATGCCGGCAATACAATAATATTCTCGGCTTCCCGGAGGGGATCAGTGGGGAGGAATTAAGAAAGGATGGGTGGTTACAGGCTGCACGTTACAGTGTAGAACGGAAGGAAACCATGGCCGTATCCTTAAGTCAGGAGTCAGGGAGTTTCGAAGTGGAGACGAGAGAAGGGGTACGATATAAGTCAAGAACTGTTTTGCTCGCCACGGGAGTGGAAGATAATTTACCCGATATAGCCGGTCTCTTTCCATGCCTCGGTCGTTCTATATATGTTTGTCCGGATTGTGACGGGTATGAAATCACTAACAAAAAGACGGTTGTCATCGGCTCAGGAGACGCAGGAGCCCGCATGGCCGAGACACTTATGTATTGGACGAAAGACTTAATAGTCATTGATCACTTATCAAAGGAAATATCACCGGTTTTTGAAGAATTATCGAGAATGGAAGCAATTCCTGTCATACAAGGGAAAGTAGACCAAATTGAGCAGAAGGATGGAATAATGGCAGGATTGAAATTGGATTCAGGGAGAGTATTGAGAGCGGAAAAAGCATTTCTTGCCCTGGGGGGAAGCCGCCCTGTGACGGCTCTTGCAGAAAAGCTGGGAGCCATTGTGAAAGGCAGCGGACCGGTAATGACGGATACAAGAACAACCGCTACTAATATTGAGGGTCTGTTTGCTGCAGGCGATGTATCTATTCATTCTCAGCTTGCGACGGTAGCCATGGGGGAAGGGGCCCAGGCGGCGATTTGGATTCAAAAGTGGCTTCGAAAAAGAGAGTGAAACGTTGAGCATTTACTTTGATTTTATAAAAAAATTCCGATAATCTAAATGTATCATCTCTTTTGCCTCTTTCTTTCCACAATTACTATATGACCTTTTAAGGAGCATCCAAAATTCCATGTTTTTTGACTCTTATGGACCAAATACCATCCTGTTATTAACCGCTCTTTTATTTTTCAGCGGTGTACTCGTCGCTAAATTCTCCAGTCGCTGGGGCATACCTGCTCTGATTCTTTTCATAATGGTGGGGATGCTGTTCGGAAGCGACGGGCTGGGGATTATATATTTCGATGATGCCAAAACCGCGCAGACCATCGGTGTTTTTGCACTTGTAATCATCCTCTTTGAAGGTGGTCTACATACAAAATGGGCGACGGTCCGTTCGGTTGCGCTGCCATCTTTGTCTCTCGCTACCATTGGTGTTCTGCTCACTTCCCTGATGGTGGGGATAGCTGTTTATTTCCTTGTCGATTTTACTCTGCTGGAAAGTCTTCTCTTCGGTGCCATCGTTGGTTCTACAGACGCTGCAGCCGTATTCGCCTCTTTAAAGGAAAGAAATATTAAAGCTAAAATGGGAGCAACATTGGAAGCTGAATCAGGAACAAACGATCCGATGGCCGTATTTCTGACCCTTTCCCTCATTCAACTGATCACCCAAGAAGGGACCTCCATTTGGATACTGATTCCGGAATTTTTCCTGCAGATGGGCATCGGCATTCTATTTGGTGTCGGTCTAGGAAAATTAGCATCTCTGTCCATCAACAAAATCAAACTGGATTCTAGTGCACTCTACCCGGTACTATCGGTTGCCTTTGCACTTGCGACCTACAGCGTGACGGCCTATATAGGAGGAAGTGGGTTCCTAGCTGTATATGTGGCAGCATTAGTGATTGGCAACAGTGAATTGACTTATCGTTATTCCATTTTCCAATTTAATGAAGGGTTTGCCTGGATGGCACAGATTCTCATGTTCGTAATCCTCGGGCTGCTCGTATTCCCGCAGGAGCTTTTCTCCTCCGGTATCATCCTTAACGGCTTGCTCATTTCCATCGTTCTTATCCTTATCGCAAGACCACTGGCGGTTTTTCTTTCCTTGATCAAAATGAATTATACGGTCAAAGAAAAGCTGTTCATCTCCTGGGCAGGGTTGCGGGGCGCTGTACCGGTTGTGCTTGCAACATTCCCAATTGTCGATGGTTTGGAAAACAGCCAGGGAATTTTCAATCTTGTATTTTTCGTCGTACTGACTTCTGCACTGGTTCAAGGATCAACCATCAATTATGTAGCCAATAAGATGCAGTTGGTCGGGCCGAAAAAGGATGTCCCGCACCATTCGATTGAGCTTATATCAATGGGGAAGGCGAAGGCGGAAATGATACAGTACCAGACGAATGCAGAGTCTGTCATTGTGGGACAGAAGCTGCGTGATGTCCAATTTCCAAATCGAGCTAATATAAGTGCGATCATACGCAACAATGAAATTATTACCCCGTATGGAGAAACGGAGATTCATGCTGGAGACTTCCTGTATATTCTCGTTGAAGAAAAGCATAAAGAAGAACTCAAGAAGACACTTGAG
This sequence comes from Bacillus sp. SB49, assembly GCF_000469135.2. Lineage (NCBI taxonomy): Bacteria > Bacillati > Bacillota > Bacilli > Caryophanales > Bacillaceae > Bacillus > Bacillus sp. SB49. The sequence goes on along the minus strand of NZ_CP048117.1, from coordinate 2,104,893 downwards.
CAAAAACGTGCCAAACAATCTCAGGCCACATAACAAAAGGACCCTTTTGGGGTCCTTTTGTTATGTGGTTTTACTTTAAGTTCTTTTTGATGTATTTTATTGTTTTTCTGAGCTCGTTAGGATGGGGGCGACCAAATGGGCTTGTCTGTCTCTGCTGATATAGGACTTTTCCTTTCTCATCCAGTAGGAAATAAGCCGGTTCGCCGTGGGTACCATGATCTTCATAGGGAGCCTGCTCGTCATGGTAATGAACGCCGTAGGAGGATGCGAATTCCAGATCTTCGTCCACCAGAACGGGGAAAGTAAAGCCATGGTCTTCCACCATTTTCTCCAAATCTTCCACACGATCCTGTGTAATTGACACCACACGGACGTCATGCTTCTTAAAATAGTCCAGGCTGTCCTGGAATTCATCCAATTCGCTCATGCAGGCAGGGCACCAGGAACCACGGAAGAATGTAATCAGGTACCACTGATCCTGAGATTCCAGCGCCTCGGAGAGGCTGAAGCTGCCACCTGATATTTTCGGTAATTTGAAATCAGGCGCGTCCTGATTCAGTTTGAATGTTTGAGTCATTGAAATGACACTCCTTCCCTATTACGTACGACATCCTTTACCCTGTTTCTTTTATAGTTAACCTATGTAGTGTGGAAGCATGTCGAAGAGCGGAGCAGTAAAGACCGCTCCGCTTCATGGTTTACTTAACGTACGCTACTCCAACGATGATGAGAAGGATGAACAGCACGACAATCAATGCAAAGCCGCCGCCATAACCACCACAGCCGCCGCCATAACCTCCGCATCCGTATCCGCCGTAACCTCCCCAGCCGAATCCGCCATATCCGAAGCCCATGTAAAACACTCCTTCATTAATAGAATAGAGGCAATGAATACCAGCCTCACTACTCTTATACTATGTAGTCGCCTTCGATTCGGGTGTGTGCTCGTCTAGAAGTCTTCAAATAATTACAATAATTTTGGTATAATAGAAAAAAGAGGAATAGAAAGGGGCGTGGATGTTGGATATTAATCAAGCAAGAAGGGAATTGGCGGACTACAACAGGAAAGGGGTTCCTGTTTTATGGAGTGCACTCCTTTACTGGACGGCCCTGCTTCTTTTATCTTTCTTCATTACGGACGAAAAGCTGCTTGCCATCATTTATTTGTACGGCACCGGGTTATTGCTTCCGATCGGTGTCCTGTTTGCTAAATGGATGGGTATCGAGCTGTTTCGAAAATTAAATCCGCTTTCCGGACTTTCCGGTGTCCTGGCAGCTGTTCCTGCAATAATGGGACCTCTCACCGTGTACATATTTTTCTCAGATCCAGGGGCGCTTCCTTTTGCCATTGCTATTATCACAGGCGGCCATTTCTTTCCGTTTGCGTGGCTGTATGAATCAAAAGCTTATATTTTTCCCCCCGTCGCAATGATGATTTTCTGCTTATGCAGCATAATCGTTTACCCCGAGCTTCAATTTCTTCTTGTTCCAATCATTGTGATTGTATCTATCTCCGCTATCATTGTTGGAACAAAGATGGAGTCAAGAAACAAAAAGCTGGAAATGGACGGTTATTCTGCCGCTGATCCAAAAAAGGAGAGAAGGATATGACGTTAAAATATATTAAGGAGGAAAGCCGGACTCTGATCGGCTTCCATATTCTGTGTTCAGAAGCTGCTTATGGAAAGGAAATCGCTTCTGCCTCCCGTGTTCTTTCAAAGGAATTTCCAGCTTCCACATGTCAAATCGGAGCATTCATTCCTGGTCCGTGCGAAAAGGATGAGGATGGGTATTGGCTTGGGGTACCTCTAGAGGAGGCGGGAGAAAAAAGAGCTGGAATGTCGGTACTTACAATACCAGCCCAGACTTACGCCGTCATGACGCATACGGGCTCAGGTGTGGATATTCGACGTACATATGAAACTTTACATTCTATTATGGATGTAAACGGCTACGAAAGGATTTTTACTTCTTTTTGTATGGAAGTTTACCGGCGGTGGGGTAACCAAGAAGAGCTTGTTGTAGACCTGTATGAGCCCGTCGCGGCAAAGGGGGATATCTTACATGATTAAGTGGAAGGAAGAAAGGAAGGTACGTGAGAACATCGAGGACGTCTGGGTGTTGTTTTCCGATGAAAATATAAAGCGTATTATGCCTAAAGTGGTCGAACACCAGCTGATAAAAGGAACAGAAACAGAGGCAGGCGCAGTCCACCAACAGACATATAAAGAAGGAGATCGGTTGGAATCCTATGAAGTAAGGACGCTCGCATATGAGGACATTCCACAAAAGAAACATAAAAAAATTCAATTTGTAATCAGCGGTATGTTTGAAGTGACGGCTGATTTTCAACTAAGTGAATCCGAAGACGGGCTAACGATGTTTCAATATTCGGGCCGAAATAAGGGAATCACCGTTTTATCAAAACTGATGTTATTATTCGCCAATAGAAAAGGGAATGCACGTGTTGTTAGGGAATTCATGGATCGTGTGGAAAGAGAAGCGGAGATGAAACATTAAAGAAGCTGCCTCAATGAGGCAGCTTCTTTCGTGTTAAACGGTAACGGCTTTGCCATGGTATGCAGCGGTGAATAGATCTTTCATTTCTTCTTTGGATGTTTCACGCGGGTTGGTGCCCGTGCACGGATCCTCCACAGCATTTTCGGCCATTTTGTCCACGTGGTCATGGAACAATGCTTCTTCAATGCCGAAGTCCTTCAAGTTGTTCGGCACTTCCATTGCCTTATTTAAATCCCGGACCCACTCAATGAGAGAATCAACAAGCTCTTTATCGTTACTTCCGACAAGGCCGATTCGTCGAGCGAGTGCAGCGTATCGATCTTCTACTACGGAGCGGTTGAATTGGATGACATAGGGAAGGTAGATACCATTTGCACAACCATGCGGGATTCCGAATGTAGGTCCGCTTTTATGAGCCATACTGTGTACATTCCCCAGCACAGCATTAGCGAATGCCATACCAGCCATCGCTTGAGCGTAATGGACTTTCTCACGTGCTGCTTCCTCCCCGTTATAAGAAGCCAGCAGATTCTGATTTAATATGTCCAGTGCTTCGATGGACAGGGAATCGGTGAATGTAGTCCGTGGTTTAGCTACATAGGCTTCAATACTATGGGTCACTGCATCCATTCCACTGTATGCAATGACCTCTTTAGGCATGGATTCCACCATGACCGGATCGATAATCGCAAGGTCGGGAGTGAGCTCGAAGCTTGCGAGAGGATATTTGACGCCGGTTTCTGAATCGGTAATGACAGATAGGTTGGATATTTCAGAGGCCGTTCCGCTTGTCGTGGGAATGCCTATGAATTTGGTTTTATTCCTTAGCTCCGGAAGCTGAAAAGGTTCTACAGCTTCTTGGAAGGTCAAATCCGGATGTTCGTAAAAGAGCCAAAGGGCTTTTGCTGCATCCATCGGAGAACCGCCGCCTACTCCAATGATCCAATCAGGGGCAAAATCATTCACCTCGTCCAGATACTTATTTATTAAATCAGTCGAAGGTTCTTCTGTGACGCCTTCCAAAACTTTCGTTTCCAAACCAGCCTCCGATAAGTATCCTTCAATTTGATCCAGGTTTCCGTTCTTCTTGACGGAGCCTCCTCCGATTACGATCAATGCTTTCTTTCCTGCTACCGTATTCAGCACTTCCAATGCGTTCTCGCCAAAATATATGTCTCGGGGTATGGTAAATCGGTTCATTATACATCCTCCTATGCTGAGTTTCTTGCCTACCTTCCTGTGCATTGCCGATTGCTGATACATGTAAACATAGCAATATGGAAAAAAGGAACATTCAGACCATTTGTCTACCATGTACCTAGGTAATAAGGGGTGAAATGAAGCTTATTATATCGTGATTGCGAGTATTTAACTTCCAAAACACGGAAAGTATTCGTATAATGTTCATTATAATTAACAAGTGAGGTGATGGGATGCTGCAACTTGTGTTCATCCTTGTTGGAGTCCTTTTTGCTCTTCAAGTTTTTTTGCTTTGCTATTTATTGGTTATGAAAGCAAACAGATTGAGGATCCAGGAACACCGGAATGATCTTTATGCTTTTTACTATGGTAGTTTTCGATCCTTCCTTGCCGGTGAGGAGGAAGAGCCGGAGTACATCATGTCAAAAACAGACAAGGTTAACCTGATCGAACGAATGCTCAATGATATCGTCGATCGCAAGGACCCGGCTGTTTCAGAAGAGCGGGTGGAAGAATCTTCTCATAAACACCTTGCCCAGTCCTACCAGCTTTTACTAAAGAAGGGAAGCTGGTCTCAGCGCGTAAACACTCTGTTCTACATAGAAGACTTTCATATGACCCAATTAAAGGATGACGTATGGGAACATTTCCAATCGTTAAGAAAAATAGATGAAGAATATCGGCAGACCCTAAGGACGGCTGCTGCACTTGGGGATGAGAGAGTCATTCGAGTTATTCTTGAAACTCCACACATGACTCAGAGGCTTGCAAAGCAAATGCTCAGGCGTATGCCCGCTGATTTTCTTAGTACATTAATCTATTTGATAGAGGAAGGAGCGGATACAAAAAGAGATGTAATTATTGGAATCCTTACCTACTGCGGAGAAACAAAAAATCAGGAACATGTCGCTTTTATTAAGGGATGGCTTCAGGATGAGGATAAGGAAATACGTTTAAAAGCACTTCGCAGCTATGCTGATGCGGATGCGGACGTGGAAATGAGCGTAATCGCCTCTTTCTTCCAATCAAATTATTGGGAGGAACGAATGTTAGTGGCACGACTTGCAGGCATGCGTAGAGTAAAGGAGAGCAGAGAAGCGCTTCATGATCTGACCGGGGACAGAGAATGGTGGGTGCGGTACACCGCATGTCAAGCTATCCGGCAGCTGCCTGCCGGACAGGATATGTTGGCTCGTATAGCGGAGGAGCATCCCGATGGTTTTGCTCGTGATATGGCTCGTCAATTTATGAGCATGAAAGTGAGGGAAAGCGTATGATGCAGGAAATATTATCGGTTATCGTAGATGTAACTGCGGTGTTTGTCATTCTCTATATGGTAATCGTTGCCGTATTATATGGGGTATTATTTCTTCTCGCCGGGCCGAAAATTAAAAAGGAGAAAGAGCTGGACAGGGAAGAATTGATTGAAGACACGGCTGTTAATACAGATACGTTCCCTGTATCTGTTCTCGTGCCGGCTTATAATGAAGAAGTGGGTATTCTTAATACGGTGGAATCGATGCTTGCTTTACAATATCCTCAATATGAAGTCATCGTCATTGATGACGGATCCAAAGACCGGACGGCAGAGAAAATGATCCATACGTTCGAGATGGAGCCGTTTAATCTAGCTACACGACGGCACTTTCAAACGAAGGATGTGACCGCTGGGTATCAATCCACTCTTTATCCTCATGTCTATCTATTAAGAAAAGAAAATGGAGGAAAAGCCGATGCCTTGAATGCCGGCATTAATTTCTCCAAGTATCCCTATTTTGCAGCAATCGACGGTGACTCTTTATTAGACAGGGATGCCTTACTTAAGACGATGAAACCGATCATTGACTCAAACGGGGAGGTGACCGCTACTGGGGGGACCGTCCGGATCGCCAACGGATCCCTTATCGTGAAAAGTGTGGTGGAAAAGATCGGTCTTGCCAGAGAACCGATGGTGCGAATGCAGATCATTGAGTATTTTCGAGCATTCCTGATTGGGAGACTAGGCCTCAGCCGTTTAAATATCCTGCTGATTATATCCGGTGCTTTTGGTGTGTTTGAAAAGAAACGGGTGATTAAAGCCGGTGGTTACGATACGAATACAGTTGGAGAGGATATGGAATTGATCGTTCGTATGCACCGTACTATTAAGGAAGAGAACTCAAAGCAGCGAATTGAATACATTCAGGATCCTGTATGCTGGACAGAGGCTCCATCTACGATTTCCTCTCTTTGTGCGCAAAGAAAGCGCTGGCAGCGTGGGCTTGCAGAGACAATATGGAAGCATCGGGACATGCTTTTTAATCCTAAATACAAAGGAATTGGAATGTTTTCTCTTCCCTATTATCTCTTCGTCGAATTGTTGAGTGCGGTTTTCGAATTACTGGGGTATGCCATTATCGTAATCGGTTTGATTTTTTCCTTTATATCTATTGAAGTGAGTATTGCTATGGGGCTGTTAACCATATTCTATGGTTCCATGTTGTCCTCACTGGCGGTCCTTCTTGAAGAGTGGACCTATCACAAGTACCCTGATTTGAAAAGTGTCGTCGTGTTATTTCTTTACGCACTTACAGAGAGTTTCTGGTATCGGCCTATGCTTGTTTGGTGGCGCGTCGCAGGCCTTTATCAAGCAATCTGTAAGAAAAAAGGAAGTTGGGGAGATATGAATCGGAAAGGTTTATCTCAAACCAATGCAGAGTCTTAGTCCCAAGACGGTGCTTTCCTTGGGGCGCTGATAAAACAAAGAACCACAGTGGTTTACTGTGGTTCTTTGTTTTATTTCACATCTTTAAATAGCTGCTGGATGATCGGGTAGGAGTCCTTCAGCCGCTCTTCATATTGTGGAAGGTCCCAGTTGTCCCACGTGTAAAGAGCCGGCCCGTCAGGGAATTTCTCTACGTTTGAATTGTCATCTGTAATCGCGGCAGCAACTTCCACCCCGTCCACTTTGATGGAGGCGTCTATTCCGTTCTTATATATATCCCCCATAAACTCTTTCTGACTGGGGTCTTTTGCGTTAACGAGCATCCACGGTATACGGATTTCTATTCGTCCATCCTTTGTGAAAAAGTAGTCGGCGAGGGAATCGTAATCATCTGCATTTGGATTTCCGTTTCCAAAGCGGAAGACGCCCGTTTCGTAGGATTCAAATGGAATCTCTTCTCCAGTATCCGGACGGACAAGTCCTTTGTTCAAGGCGAGATGGATGGGGCGGAAAATCTTCTCTTTCCCCTCCAGTTCTTTCTCCGGTACCTTGACCATGTTCAAATCTTCGGTGTAGTGAAACAGGAATGGATCATAATCTCCGGCTGTTTCGAGGACTGCCTCATCCTTTCCACGAATCGTCAGGCGGAAGTCTGCTCTCATCGATGCGTCACCAAAGACATCGATGCCCTTTTCCGGCCTTATGCTGAAATAAAGGTTGATGTGATGATTGTCCCAAAACGTATCGGAAAGTGTCTCAAGCTCGGTTTTTATGTAGAGGTAACGTTCATCATGGTCTACCGCTAAGCTCTGCAGGCTGCCTTCATTTTTGGAAAGGAGCGTTTTCGATGCATCCCAATCGTTCTTTCCGTCGACTTTAATTTTGTGTCTGTCAAAACTTAGTAGTCCGAATTGTTGTTCGTTAGTCTGCGCGTTGGACCAATAGGGGCGTCTGTCCGGGTTATCATAATCCATAGTGTTCCACGTCCGTTTAAACCACTCATCCTGCCAAGTAAAGATAAGTCCTCCCATCATATTTTCTTCCAGGATATCTTCATAGAGCCGTTTGACAATCTGCCCTTGCTCTTTTTCGGAGTGAAAGCCCTGGTTCCAACCGAAAGGGTTACGATGGGTTAGACCCCGGGATGCAGGAACTCCGAATTCCGCAATCAGGACCGGCATATCATTCGCTTCGGATAAATCATGCAGGTAGCCTGCATAATTATTACGTTCACCTCTGTGATCCAAATACTTTGTGTACTTTTCTTCCAGGTTCATAAAGTCAGGGTAATAGGGGTAGACGTGATAGGAAGCGAACATTCCCGGTTTTGTACCGGCTCCTTTTCGGTGAAAGTGATTGGGATCTATAGACGCCAAATCTTCTTCTTCCAACGGCTCTGCCGGCTGATCTATGTGATCTGTGGTTACCCAGTTCGTAAAACTGATGGGACGCATGCTTTTGTAATTTTCGCTTTCATAGGCTGTGAGGGTTTCCAGTTGGACGGCAAGCCAGTGTTCCATCGGACTCGCGCCTTCAGTGAAAACATACTCTCCGTCGAAGTCACCAAGATCAGGATACGCGCGATCCATAGAATCCACCATTTTAGGGTGCCATTCAATTCCGATAATCCAACCGATCACATATGGGGAAACATCGATGTCATAAACCCCGGATGCATGTCCAGGAGAAGGTTTTACTTCCGCTTGACCGTGAATGGCATCGGCTATTTTCTTCATTTCGTTCTGAAAGGAATCTGTTATTTCTTTATGAAAAGCATCCTCTGTTTCCTCTAGCGGAGTTTCATCGACCCATACGCCGTGCAGGACATAGAGCGGCTGTTCTGCCTGAGCATTATAGGCGGCCAGTGCTTTGTAAAAGCCCGGGGGATGAAGGGTATAAATCCGTATGGCGTTCGCGTTCATGTCCCCAATCTGCTGGAACCAACGCAGGTATTCATCCTCGTCAATGGCTGCTTCACCAGGAAAGTGCCCAGGCTTGCCCATACCAATGTTCACCCCTTTAATGGTAATAGGCACCCACTTTTCATCCTTATATACGTGCATTCGGTTATCTTCTATTTTGGATGGATAAGACAAGTCGTCGACAGAGGCCAGTTCCACTTTCTTCATCTCCTCATTCAAAGATTTGTTCGATGGAAGCTTACTTTCCGGCTCGGTTGAGAGATTCTGCCAAAAAAGAACGCCCCCTGTCACGATCATTACAGCCAAAAAAAAGAATATAAGTAAGTTTTTCAAAAAAACAGCTCCTTAGAGGAAAAAATTTCTACTTTTATATGTTCATTATAATAGCTCGTGATAAAATTGGGTAGATGGATGGATGATTTTAAGTGTTCACGTAGTAGGGATAGATGGATGACAGGAGAGATTACAGGGATGGTGTATATATTGAAAGAATTAGTGGCTAATTTAGCAATTATGATAGCCGGGTTCTATCTGGCAGGAAAAATTATTAAAGAACCGATCGGCAGGCAATCAGGCAGATGGGATCGATGTCTTATGAGTGTGTTAGCAGCGGGTATAGGCTTGGTTCTCATGTTCTTCTCTATAGAAGTTGGAGACAATATCATGATCGACCTCAGGCATATTCCGATCATTATTCTTGCTTACTATGCAGGGTTTGTCCCGACGATGGTATCTGCCGCGCTGATCGGCATATCCCGGCTTTTATTCGGTTTTGATGAGACGTCGCTTTTCGCTTTAATGACTACTCTTATCTTCGGTTTGATCGTAGGAGTTGCCAGCAGATTTATTTCCTTAGGGACAACCAAAAAGATATCCGTCCTGAACATCATCAGTCTGCTGATCATCAGTACACATTTGTATGTAGTTATGGGAGGAGATAGGGAATATTGGGAAGTGTTGATATATTATTGGTTTATTGCTGTTCCAGCCGGCGTTTTTGCAGCAGTTTTCTTTCAGGACATCCAATATTCCAAGCGCATGTTTCAGCAGTTGAAAAACGATTCAAAGACGGACTTCTTAACCGGTTTAAGCAACGTACGTCACTTTCACTTTACCCTGAACGATTTATTTAAGAAGAGCGGTAATCAAGTGAAAGGTGTATCTTTACTGCTCATGGATCTTGACCATTTTAAACGCGTTAATGATACATACGGACATGACGCCGGGGATGCCGTCCTTAAACAACTGGGTGGGCTTCTGCAGGCAAATGCCAGACCGACAGACCAGATAGCAAGAAACGGGGGGGAGGAGTTTTCCGTGCTGCTTCCCGACTGTTCTAGGAAAGATTCCTTGGAAATTGCAGAAAGAATCCGGGCCGCGGTGGAAAGGCACCGTTTCGTGCTGCCGGAGGGAGATGAAATCAAACTTTCGATTTCAATAGGGGTCAGCCAATTAGAAAAAGAAATGAAGAAGCCGGATGATTTATACAAGAACGCGGATAAAGCTTTATATAAGGCAAAAACCACTGGCAGGAACCGGGTCGTTTACTGAATAAAAAAAGGAGCCTCTATGGCTCCTTTTTTGTATGGATTTTATTTGAGTTTTTTAGAAGACTTTATCTCCGTTAAAGATCGAGTTCTTCACAATGACATAGTCGACGTGGCGGATAGCGTTTAAGTCCGTGCCTCCTGCGTAACTGACAGCTGATTGGAGATCCTGCTCCATTTCGTCAAGTGTATCCTGTAGGTTTCCTTTGTGCTCTACATGCATTTTCTTGCCTTCTACGTTCTTTTTCTCCCCTTTTTGGAACTCAGACGCAGATCCAAAGTATTCTTTATACAGTTTTCCATCTACTTCGATGGTATCTCCTGGAGATTCTTCGTGCCCGGCAAATAAGGAACCGATCATGACCATAGAGGCTCCAAAACGAACAGATTTTGCAATGTCTCCGTGGGTTCGGATTCCTCCGTCAGCGATAATCGGCTTCTTAGCAGCTTTGGCGCACCAACGAAGAGCTGCAAGCTGCCACCCTCCGGTACCAAAACCGGTCTTTAATTTCGTAATGCATACTTTCCCCGGGCCGATCCCTACTTTAGTTGCATCCGCTCCGGCATTTTCCAGTTCCCTGACTGCTTCTGGAGTACCGACATTACCTGCAATAACGAAAGTCGACGGTAAATGTTCCTTTATGTGTTGAATCATTTCAATAACAGCTGTTGAGTGTCCGTGTGCAATATCAATGGTAATAAATTCTGGAACAAGACCTTTATTTGCAAGGCCTGTAATAAATTCATATTCTTCATCCTTCACCCCGACACTTATGGAAGCGATTAAATTTTTCTGCTTCATCGTGTGGATGAATGCTTCCCGTGTTTCCGGCTGGAACCGGTGCATTACATAGAAATATCCGTTTTCCGCGAGGGTCGCAGCGATGGATTCATCGATGATCGTCTGCATGTTTGCAGGTACTACAGGAAGTTTAAATGTGTAAGACCCTAAAGTAACGGAGGTATTACATTCTGAGCGGCTGTTCACTATACACTTAGCAGGAATTAATTGAATATCTTCGTAATCAAATACATTTTCCATTAAAAACACTCCTAAAACCGAATGTTATTCGATTTAATATCTTTTATCGTTCGTACATATTGTAATTTACAGCATTTTCTTTTGAAAGTCAAAATAAAAAACCTCCAAGGAATGGGAGGTTTTTTATGATTTCATTCGCTTCATGAAGTTTTCCAGATGATCTCTCGATTTCAAATTCTTGTTGCACGTTTGACTGTCTACGCAAATATAGTTACCCCGACTCACCATTTCACCATTTGTTTGTCGTGATACGACGGATGTAAGAAGTCCCACATTTCCCTGTTCATGACAAATGGAACAGATTCCATGCTTAGCGGATGATGAGAAATGTCCGGATAAACCAACCAGTCTGTCATCGATTGTAGTAACAATAAATTTCTTTGCTTTTCCATAATCATTCCATCCTATATACGACAGTTCCGTCCACTCCAGCTTATTAAGGTCTGGAATAGTCAATTTCTTTGTTTTAGGAAAAAGCAGCTGGATGGTTTCCTCTGTGATATCTGCAAGTGGATTAACATATTGCTTGATACGAGAAAAATAAAGGATGGCATCCGTTTCATCCTGCACATTTTTTATTTGATCTATAATTTGCTTTTGAGGCAGTGTGAGGCTTTGAAAAGCTTCAAGAACTTTTTCATGGGTCATCTCTTTCAAAGCATTGGTGACGGCAGCATCGTTCGAGATGAGGTTGTTTTTATATAAATGATGTGCACAAGACTGAATGAAATGGTATTGGTCGGGACGAATGAATTTTTTCATGAATCCTGCCTCCGTTCATTGTGGTGACTCTTATTATTTCAGGTCAGGGACTTTCTATCAACTTATTCACCTTCTTAAAAAGAATAGTTTGTTTTATGTATGCAGAACAGGAAATTGAAACAAGCTAGGAAGAAAAACTGATGAAAGGGGAAGAACTATGATTTTTCGAAATTTCCGCAAGTTTAAAGAGGTGTGGTTTCTCCTGTTTCTGCTTTCTTTTACGATCTTACATAATATAGCAGATCGAATCTTTAAAGAGGACTGGAATTCTACTGCTTATCTGTTTACCTTTTTCCTGTCCTATGCTCTTTTTTTATGGATGAGGAATTCTGTTCATTGGTTGAGGCTCCCGCTCCCGATATCAGCATGGATCGGTTTATATGCAGCGGGGATGTTTCTGCTGGGAGTGGTTTTTATCTCTGTTTAAGATGGAAATTCCATTATAGAGGGAGGGAGAAGGCCGCGGCTTTCTTCCTTTTGTACGGTGAATGAGTGGGTATTGGAGGGAGTGTTTATGGTCCTTGTTGATTTCCTTTTGCGTGGTTTTATTATGTTTGCCCTATTGTATATACTGGCAAGAATTTTAAGTAAAAAGCTTATATCCCAACTGACCTTATTCGATTTTATTGCGGGTATTACGTTAGGATCTATGACTTCCAACACATTTCTTACCCCGGATCTCCCTTTATGGCACGGGATTGCTGCTCTCGTTTTGTTTTCCGCTCTGGTAATGATTATGGATATATGGACAATCAAGTCGTTCCGTGTAAGAAAATGGTTGAACAGTGAACCGACGCTGCTGATCGACAACGGAAAAATTTTAGAGGAGGGGATGGCGAAAGTGCGTTTCACGGTGGATGAATTGATTGGGGAGTTGAGGAAAAGTGGCGTATTTCACTTCCGTGATGTTCAAGTCGCAGTCCTGGAAACGGATGGAACCGTGAGCGTATTAAGAAAATCACAGTATACGCCATTGACTCAAGGGGATATTGGAATGAAGGGAAACGAACAATCTTTTCCGCAGGTAGTTATTATACAAGGGAATCTTCTGCCTAACAGTTTAGCTGCTACCGGTTACAGTGAGGAATGGATAGAGGATAAGATAGCAGAGAGGGGAATATCGGACTGGGCAGAAATCGTCACGGCACAGCTGGATACAGAAGGGAATCTTTATATAGATCGGAGCGAAGACAGCCTTGGTTTGACACGAAAAGACATGTAGAAATCAGTCTGTTATACCGATTTTTCTTTAGTACGGCGCTTTTGTGTGGCTTGCTTCTTAGATAAGTATAAGGCTTCCTCTAATAGATTAATCTGCGAATTGAGTATCGACAGGTGAGAGGAATCCTGTGTTTTTTGTTTCAGGCATCGCAAGGAATGCTTATCTCTTTCCAGCAGCAATATTTCTGTATTATCTAATGTTAGTTGATCCTCCATTCGGCAGAACTCCCGTCTCATTCATATCTGAAGATATCAATTCCCACGATTTCATAGAACTAAACGTAATAATTGCAGAGTCAAGTTTTAATATGCGGAAATTTCGATGTTTTTCGTTTTTTTTGTCATTCTATCACCTAAAAATGTTTAATGATGTAATAATAAGGAAATAGGGACTTTGGTGGGGAAAGTGGATGCATCTTTTGTCCCTTACATACATAATGACTGCTGCTCTTTCACCAAATTTGATAGGGGAGTGTTTGGATGGCGAAAAAATGGGTAAGTCTGTCGTTGATTTTGGTGGTTTTGTTCGTATTACCGATGCAGATATCCGCAGAGGAGATGGAAGCAGAGGAGATTCTGAAGAAATCCAATAAGGCTATGATGGAACTTGATAGTTACAAAATCCATACCGTATCGGAAATGACGGATGGTTCAAGCGAAGAAGCCGTTAAGACAGAAATGTCGGCGGATGTTCAAAACAATCCGTTAGTCATGCATATTCAGACTATGCTTGATGGGGAGACGATCGAATCCTATCTATCGGAAGAGGGTTATTTTACAGAAATTCCTGGAGAAGGATGGGTTAAAGTAACGGATGGTACCATGATCAAGAATGCGATGATGGCACAAGCGCAGGTGGATCAGGCGGCCGGCCTTGCTAAAGACATGAGTGTGGAAGAGTCGGATGATGGCTATGTTTTAACTTATGAAGGAGATGGACAAGAACTTTTGGAAATGTCCATGAAGATGATGGAGTCCAATATGTCTTCCGGAGAAGACAGCGGGGAAATGCAGAAAATGATGGAACAACTGCAGGATCAGATGACAATCAATGATGTGTCCTATAAAATAACTGTAGATAAAGAAAACCATTATTTAACCAGTGTGGATATGATGATCGATATGAGCCTTTCCATGGAAGGCCAAACGATGAATATTTCCCAGTCATCTAAAACAACGGTCAGCGAGTTTAACAATGTCGGGACCGTAGAAATACCACAGGAAGTAATAAACGGAGCGGAGCCTTTGGAGGCAGCGGGCGGGGAAATGCCGGATACGGCTACATCCGAACCAGCGTTTACGCTTCTTGGAGCTATTCTTGCTTTAACTGCAGGCGGTGTGTTGGTGTTTAGAAGAAAACAGAACGCTTAATATGGAAGGGGAGACCGGTTTGTCGGTTTCCCCTCTATACATAATGGAAGGAGATCGACTTTTGAATAAGATACTTGCTGCTGTAATGGCTGCCGGAATTGTCATAGCATTCTTTTTCGGCTTCCAGTGGTGGAGCTCGATCCAGGCGGTGGAAGAAGTACCACTGGAGGAAATTGAGCAATGGGATCAGGTCAAAGATGCTCCATCTATGGAAAAACAAACAATCGAGAGGAAAGAAAAACCTCCTGTTTATACGGAAGATCTGGAGACGTTTAAGCAAGGGGATGAAGTGGGGAGAGTGATCATTCCCAAGCTGGAGAAAGGGTTCAAAGTTTATTGGGGAGCCGATGAAGAATCCTTGAAAAGAGGGGTAGGAATGTATGTTAGTCAATGGACAACGACTCCTAAAGAACAACGCCATACGGTTTTGAGCGGCCATAGAGAGACTGTTTTTACGGGGCTTGGTGAAGTGGAGGAAGGAGACAGTATATTTGTGGAATTCCAAAACAAGCGATACGAATACAGCGTGGCCAAGACTTGGGTCACCGATGCAAAAGATCGCACTGTCATTGTTGATAAGGATGAACCTGTCCTGACGCTTACTACTTGTTATCCCTTTGAATTCGTTGGAGACGCCCCGGACAGGTATATTATTGAGGCGACTCTCGAAAGTGTGAATAAAATAGAATAATGGTTTTTTATGGGGGAGAAGAATAGATGCCCGTTCTTATACATCATCAGTACATCCACGCACCTGTGGAGATTTGCTTTAATATGGCCAGGAATGTAGATGTACATACAGAAACAACGAAGAAGAGCCGGGAGAGTGCAATCAGTGGAGTGACCAGCGGCATTATGGGGCTTGGAGATCAGGTAACGTGGAGAGCCAAGCACCTTGGTGTTTGGCAGTCATTGACCGCTCAGATTACTGAATTGAACGAGCCGTGGAATTTCACGGACCAAATGCTGGAAGGCGCATTTCATTCTTTTACACATACACACCGATTCCAGAATACACAAAGCGGCGGTACAATCATGACGGATGTATTTGAATATGAAGCGCCGTTCGGATGGATAGGTAAGCTTGCCGATGTGCTTTTTTTGAAAAGGTATATGCGACGGTTATTGATGGAAAGAGCAGAGGCTCTCGCGGAGATTGCTTTGAGAAGACAATTGGAATGATGAGTGAGTAATGAAAAACCCGGCAGTTATGCCGGGTTTTTTTAGACCACTGAAGGGACCCAACCATTTCAGAATCGTTCGCGATCCTGTGGTGAAAAGCTGATCGGAAGGATTCTTGCTTGTGAATCCGTTTCCTGTTGTGCTTTTTCCCTTCAAGCGTGTAATGACTCTTTCCACTTCCTGTTCGGCTTCATCAGGGCTCTGCCTATACCCATACACGGGAGATGTTCCCTTTATCCGCCAATGATTCGTTCCTTGGGAAACGAACTCGCAATGGTTGAGCCTCTTCAATGGTCTTAGTGAGTATATACCCTGAAGCAATGTGACATAAACCTCTCCCCACCCTGTTTTTTAAAAAAATAAAAAAATATTGCAGCATTTATTTTGTATTTTTATGGAATGGCGTACCTTGCCGTCCTAGGCGCAGGTTTTTATTGGGAAAAAGGAATTTGGATACTGCCGGCTCTTTCTTATGCACCCTTATCGAAGTTTGGATTGGCTGGGGGCAGGTTTACCGCGTGCTGAAGTTTCAATATTTAAAGTA
Source organism: Bacillus sp. SB49 (assembly GCF_000469135.2). NCBI lineage: Bacteria > Bacillati > Bacillota > Bacilli > Caryophanales > Bacillaceae > Bacillus > Bacillus sp. SB49. Next base: position 2,088,878 of record NZ_CP048117.1, on the reverse strand, counting down.
CATGAAATTGTGATTTCACCCCAAACTAACGAAAAAGAAGGAGAAAATCATGACTTTATTTAGACTGGGATACGTAGCAATGAGCCTGGAGCTTGAAAATGCTTCACCGTCACAGACGTTAACCTTCAAGCGATTTTCTGGGATGAAAGACCGGGAAGCAGCGTTAAGAAAGCTTGAAAGCATCGCTGTATCTAACATTCATAATTGTCTGCGTATCTTAAAACATAACCTCGTGGAACAAATTGAATTTTTCCGGTTCAGTTCACGACTTGTTCCCCTTGCTACTCATAAAGAACTGACCGACTGGGATTATATCTCCTCTATTAAGAAAGAGCTTAACATGCTTGGAGACTATGCCATTTCACATGCGATGCGCGTAGACTTTCATCCAGATCATTTCGTCGTTCTTAACTCTCCGAGTGAGGATGTCTTTCGTAATTCCATGGAAGTATTAAAGCACCATTACCTGCTGCTTCACTACATGGGGATCGATCCTATGCACCGCTGTGTACTTCATCTGGGAGGAAAGTATGGGGATAAAGAAAAGTCTCTGGAAAGGTTCCTTGACCAATGGGCGCATGTACCGAGCGGACTGCAGAAGCTTGTGATGATTGAGAACGATGATACTTCCTTCACTCTTTCCGATTGTTTGTATATATGCGAAAAGCTGGGTATCCCTCAAGTGTTTGACCTTCACCATCATTTGGCTAATAACGATGGGGAAGATTGGACGTCACACTGGTCGAGGGTGATCGACACGTGGCGGGGATCCCAGCTTCCAGTTAAAATGCATATATCCAGTCCGAAAAGTGAAAAAGCTTTTAACAGCCATGCTGATTTCATTGATAGGGACATGTTCTTAAATTTTATAAAAAATGTAGATGGGTCGACTTCGATGATAGACTGTATGATTGAGGCGAAACAAAAGGATCAGGCGCTGAAAAAGCTGATGAGGGAATTACAGACTCATCCCAATATCCTTATTGAAACACCTTCCACTTTTCGTTGGAAAGGAACAGGTGTTTAGCTTCAAATCTTAGGTTCATAGGGAGGGAGGTTGTTATGAAGCGGCTTATCCTTCCTGTAACCAAGGACGTATTCCGCCTGCATGATCGTATGGATTTCCCTCGTTCCCTCATAAATGACAGGGGCCTTCGAATTCCTTAAATACCGCTCTACTGGATATTCACCGGAGTAGCCGTACGCTCCGTGGATTTGAACGGCATCGTCGGCAGCAGCATTTGCGAAGTCACAGGCCTGCCATTTGGCGAGGGAGGTTTCCCTGGTATTTCGAACACCTTTGTTTTTTAGTTCTCCTGCCTTATAGACGAGTAATCGGCTCATCTGAAGACCTGCTTCCATCCTGGCGATCATTTGCTGAACGAGCTGGTGTCTTCCTATTTCTTTACCAAACGTCTTTCTGTCCTTGCAGTATTGAACACTTGCTTCGAGGCATGCCATGATTTGCCCGCAAGCTCCGGCTGCCACAGTGAATCTGCCGTTATCAAGGGAAGCCATGGCTATTTTGAAACCATCTCCCTCTTTACCTAGCAGGTTCTCTTTTGGAACTCGGACGCCATCAAAAAACAACTCGCCTGTATTTCCAGCCCGTATCCCCAGTTTTCCTTTAATCGCTTTGGAAGAGAAACCTTCCCACGTCCTCTCCACAATAAACGCAGATATCCCATGATGTTTTTTGCTTTTATCTGTGTAGGCGAAAACAAGAAAGTGATCAGCCGTATCACATAGGGATATCCACGTCTTCTGACCGTTTAAAATATAGTGATCCCCATTCTTATGCGCGGTCGTTTGAAGGGCAGCCACGTCCGATCCTGCTCCCGGTTCCGTCAAGCCGAATGCCCCTATTTTCTCGCCTTTCGCCTGTGGGATGAGGTATTTCTTTTTCTGTATGTCATTCCCCCATTGGAGCAGCGACATGCTGTTGAGTCCGGTATGTACGGAAACAGCTGTTCTAAATGCCGTGTCTCCACGTTCGAGTTCTTCGCAGACGATGGCCAGCGCATTATAATCCATGCCGCTCCCGCCGTACTCTTCCGGGATGCATACCCCCATTAAACCTAAATCCGCAAGTTTTTTATAGATACCGGCATCTATAAATCCTCTCGCATCCCATTCCTGAATGTAAGGCATAACTTCCTTATCTACAAAATCCCTTACTGTTTTTTTCAGCATTACCTGTTCATCACTATAGTCGAAATTCATTAGTAAGCCTCCTTATATGATGCGCTTTTTTTTCCATTCATCGATAATTTCTCTGCTGTAACCAAGCATGTTTAAAATTTCTATTGTATGTTCCCCGGGTTCTGGCGGGGCATGGTTGACACGGAAGGATGATCCGGATAACTTCAGCGGGCTTCCGACCATCCGAATGGGGCCTGCCGCCGGATGGTTCGCAGTCACGAACATATCCCTTGCCATCAGCTGTTCATCCTGCACAACGTCGGTAAGCGTATGAACAGGTCCTATTGGTATTTGAGAATCCCGGCATATTTTCAACCAATAGGCTGTTTTTTTCTCCTCCATAGTTTTTTGCAGAATAGCGGTCAACTCTTCCCTGTTCTTAACCCGGACAGCATTCGTGCAGAAACGGGGATCTTCGGAGAGTTCCGGCTTTTGGACAGCATTGCAAAAATGATAAAACTGCCTGTCATTACCGACTGCAACTATAACCTCCCCGTCTTTTGTTTTGAACATCTGGTAGGGGGCTATGTTTGCATGATGATTTCCCATGCGGGTCGGTTCTTCTCCTGTCATCAGAAAATTGCTTCCGATATTCACTAAAGCACTGACCGCTGAGTCGAGCAGGGATAAGTCTATTTTCTGCCCTTTATTGGTGTGTTGCCTCTCGAGCAGCGCTGCCTGAATTCCAATAGCTGCGTACAGACCTGTGAGAATATCGGAAATTGCAACACCTGTTTTTTGAGGGCCGGACTGAGGCGTACCTGTAACGGCCATCAATCCGCTCATGGCTTGGATGATAAAGTCATATCCTGGTAAATGGCTGTAGGGACCGGTTTCTCCAAAACCTGTAATGGAACAATAGATGAGAGCGGGATGAAGCTCGCTCATACTCTCATAGTCCAGTCCGAATTTTTCCATCGAACCGGTTTTGAAATTGTGGAGAAGAACATCACTCCGGCTCGCCAGCTCCCGTATGATTGCTTGTCCTTCGGCTGTTTTCAAGTCAACAGTTAAGCTTTTTTTGTTCCTGTTTGCACAGAGATAATAAGCGCTGACCCCCTGTTGGAACGGCGGTCCCCAAGTCCTCGTGTCATCACTTCCACCGGGCGCTTCCACTTTGATTACTTCCGCCCCTAGATCTCCTAGGATCATAGAGCAGTAGGGACCGGCAAGGACTCTCGATAAATCCAACACACGTATGCCGCTTAGTGCGGTTGTCATACCACCACATCCTATCTGGATTGGGATTATATGGGCGTACCCTCATGGGAAAAGCCAGAAGAACCCATACGAAGTATGAATCCGACTGGCTTGGGAACAACATGATCATTTCTTGAAACAAGGGAGGGAAGTTGTCCGGATGTACACTTTAATTTATGCCGGTCCCCTATTATTTATGATTCTTAAAATCAATGATCATGAATCAGAACGGCAGACCATAGAATGAGATAGTGGGCAGTTCATTTGATCAATTATGGTTCCGCTTGGAGGTTTGAATGGTATGATGCATAGCTCGAAGTTAGTGGATCGTTTACCTACCTATTTATTTTCTATTTTTCAAAAGAAGAAGCAGGCGCTTCAGGCGCAGGGGATAGACGTGATTGATCTTGGAATAGGGGCTCCGGACCTGCCGACGCCTCCATTCATCATCGACCGGTTGGTGGATGAAGTCCACAAACCGGCGAATCACAAATATTCTCCATACAGCGGCTGCGAAGAGTTTAGACAAGCGGTCGCTGATTTCTATGAGAAACGCTATGATGTTCAATTGGATCCGGAAACGGAAGTGCTTGCCCTGATTGGTTCCAAGGAAGGGTTGGCCCATATGCTGGAAGCCGTCATCGACCCGGGAGACGGTGTCCTTATGCCGGATCCCGGGTATCCTGTTTATCAATCCGCCATTCACTTGGCTCATGGTGTAGGGATTAAATACCGGCTGTATGAGGAGAGCGGGTACAAGCCCCTTTTTGAAAGGCTCCTTGGTCAGGAGGACCAGCGATTAAAACTGATGCTCATGAACTATCCAAACAACCCTACCGGAGCAACCGTGGAACGGAAAACATTCGAGCAAGCTGTAACCTTTGCGCGTAATAAAGGAATCTTTCTAATTCAAGATGCCGCCTATGACCTGGTTACTTTCGGAAGCTATCGTGCACCAAGCATTCTTCAGGTAGAAGGAGCGAAAGAAGTCGCGGTCGAGTTCGGTTCTCTGTCAAAGAGTTTCAACATGTCGGGGTGGAGGATCGGATATGTCGTAGGTAACGCTCGATTGATCCAGGCGTTGTCGGTAGTAAAGAGCAATAAAGACACTGGTCAGTTCCTCCCGATTCAGAAGGCAGCGGCAACTGCGCTTCAAAGTGATCTATCGGAAGTTATAAAGAACAACTGCATCTATGAAAAACGTTTGGAGATGATGATGGGTGCTTTAGAATCTCTAGATATGAGAGCTTTGAAACCGAAGGGAACGCTGTTTATATGGGCAAAGGTACCGGCGGGAGAAACATCTGCAGAGTTTTGTGAGAAGATGCTCGACAATGCGGGAGTCATTATTACCCCTGGCACGGCTTTCGGCGAAGGTGGAGAAGGGTATGTAAGGATCAGTTTGTCTGTTCCTTTAGATAGGCTGGAACAAGCGGTCATTCGTATGAAGAAAGCGAGGAAGGGGGGATCTGTATGAAAGAAGAAAAAACAATGACAAGCGCAGAGGCCATCGTTGAATGTCTAAACAGGGAGAAAATATCCAAAGTGTTTTGCGTTCCCGGAGAGAGTTACCTTCCTGTGATGGACGCCATAAAGAAGAGGCAGAATATCGAGCTAATCTCTGCGAGACATGAAGGTGGAGCATCCTTCATGGCAGAAGGTTATGCCAAGGCAAGCGGAAAACCCGGGGTGGTTCTGGCTACGAGAGGGGTCGGGGCATCGAACTTAACCATTGGGGTTCACACCGCGTACCAGGATTCTACACCAATGGTCGTTTTGCTTGGTCAGGTACACTCAGGTTTTCGTGGCCGTGAAGGCTTTCAGGAAGTGGATCTTGAGGCTTTTTTGCGTCCGATTTCAAAATGGGTGGCTGAAATACGTGAGCCTCCAAGGACAGCGGAACTTGTACAAAGAGCATTCCGGATTGCAAGGACAGGAAGACCGGGGCCTGTGGTGCTTTCTCTGCCGGAAGATGTATTAAAGCAGACGTCCTCCATGGTATTTCAAAAGGCCCCTGTAAAGATTCCGAAACCGAAGCTCTCGGACAGTCAAATCCAAGACATCCTCGATCTGCTGAAGGGGGCAGACCGGCCGGTTATCATTGCCGGTGGTGGAATCGTTGCATCAGGGGCCGAAGCTTCATTAAGAACATTTGCGGAGAAATTTGATATTCCGGTGCTGGCTGCATTTCGGAGGCACGATGTGTATCCAAACGACTCCATTCACTATGTCGGCCACTTAGGTTTAGGGCTGGACCGCGGTGTCAAAGAAACCGTCCAACGTGCGGATGTGATTCTTGCGGTCGGAACGAGACTTTCCGAAGTGACCACCCAGGATTATTCCTTAATTCAGCCGCGGCAGAAACTCATACACATCGATATATCCTATGATACTCTCGGAACAAGTTTTGCGCCGGATGTCGGTTGTGTAGCGGATGCAAAGGAATCATTACATTCGTTAAATGCTCTCTCTCTTAATAGAACGTGGGAGGAATGGAGGAAGGAACGAAGGTTGGTTTATGAAAGAACGCTTACGTCGAGAGACGAAACGCTGAATGGTCAAATAATCGGTCATCTGCAAGCAACGGTTCCAGAAGATACGATTATAACCAATGATGCAGGGAACTTTGCCGGGTGGCTTCACTCCTTTTTTCAATTCAGGAAGGATCGGACTTATATCGGCCCTACTTCAGGAGCTATGGGATATGGTCTGCCGGCAGCGATTGGAGCAAAGCTTGCTTCCTCTACAAAGAAAGTGGTATCCCTGTCCGGTGACGGTGGATTTATGATGACGATGCAGGAGTTGGAAACAGCGGTAAGGTATCACATCCCTGTCATCAGTATCGTATTTAACAACCGCATGTACGGTACTATTCGGATGCATCAGGAAATGCATTATCCAGGTGAAGTCATCGGTACAGAACTGGGACAAGTTCCATTCCATGAATGGGCAAACAAAGTTGGAGCAAAAGGGTTTTATGTCAAAACGGCTTCCCGATTCCGTGAAGTATTGGAAGAAGCCCTGCAGATAGATGGACCGGTCCTCATTGAAATTGAAGAGGACCGCGAGCGGATATCGGTAGGAGCAACGATCGACCAAATTAGAGAGCGTCATATGGAGGAGGAATAGTATGAGTCATATTCAAACGGAAACACTGCGTAACTTTATAGGTGGTAAATGGGAGGAAATCAAGTCAGGAGCCGCGGTGCCGGTTGTCAATCCAGCTACATCCGAAACGATCGTTCATGTTCCGTTGTCGACGCGCAAGGAAGTCTCCGATGCGGTGAAGGCTGCAAAGAAGGCTCAAAGAAAATGGGCACTAGTACCCGCACCACAGCGTGCAGAAATTCTATACAAAGTCGGTCAGAGGATGAAAGAAGAAAAGGAACGTCTTTCTCAATTATTAACGATGGAAAACGGAAAGGTGATTGAGGAAGCCCGCGGTGAAGTGCAGGAAGGAATTGATATGGCTTTTTACATGGCCGGTGAAGGAAGACGACTTTTCGGTCAAACAACACCATCTGAGTTAAAGGATAAATTCGCAATGAGTGTCCGCGCGCCCGTCGGTGTTGTCGGCATCATCACCCCCTGGAATTTCCCTATTGCCATTGCTACATGGAAATCATTTCCGGCAATTGTAGCTGGAAATGCAGTCGTTTGGAAACCTGCGACGGAAACACCGATTATGGCTTTCGAACTGGCAAGGATCTTTGAGGATTGCGGACTTCCGGAAGGCGTACTTAACGTCGTCTTCGGCTCTGGTTCGACAGTGGGAGAAGCCATGATCGAAGAAGAGGACATCCGCGTCATCTCTTTCACAGGGTCCAACCAGGTCGGGCGCACCATTGCAGGGAAATGCGGGGAGCGTCTGAAGAAAGTATCCCTTGAAATGGGTGGAAAGAACGCGGTTATTGTCATGGATGACGCAGACTTGGACCTTGCCGTAGAAGGGATCTTGTGGAGCGCCTACGGAACAAGCGGCCAACGTTGCACGGCGTGCAGCCGTGTGATGGTACATGAGAAGGTGAAAAATGAGCTGGAAGAGCGCCTTCAGAAAGCAATTGCCAGGCTTTCCATCGGCAACGGCTTGGATGAATCGATCAAAGTAGGACCGATTATTAACCGGTCCGGCCTCGAAAAAATAAAAGGCTATGTTGATGTTGGGAAAGCGGAGGGAGCCAAGCTGCTTACGGGCGGCTATATTATGGAAAACGGCAGCCATAAAAAAGGCAACTACTTTGCCCCCACCCTGTTCACAGATGTCACAAAAGACATGCGTATAGCCAAAGAAGAAATTTTCGGACCGGTCGTTTCGCTTATTCCTGTCCAGAGTTTTGAAGAAGCCGTTGATATCAACAACAGTGTAGAATATGGTCTCTCCAGTTCCATTTTTACAAAGGATGTCAACAAAGTCTTTACGGCTCAAAGAGATTTAGATACAGGAATTGTTTACGTAAACGCCGGAACGACAGGAGCTGAAATCCATCTTCCTTTTGGAGGTACGAAGGGGACAGGCAACGGCCATCGAGACTCCGGGGTTGCTGCGTTGGATGTATTTACAGAGTGGAAAGCCGTATATGTCGATTTCAGCGGAAAGCTCCAAAGGGCCCAAATCGACGTGGATTAAGATCAATATATAAAAGGGGATGGGACAATGAGAGTAGCTGTTCTAGGGTCTGGTTTAATGGGAAAAGAAGCAGCGCGTGATTTAGTGCACAGTCCCGGCGTGAAGAAGGTCGGGCTTGCAGATATCGACCTTAAAAGAGCAGAAGCGGTCTGTAAATCGCTGAGCAGCGGTAAAATCAGTGCTCATGTCGTCGATGCCGGGAATACGAACGAGCTAGCGGCCTTTCTCAAGGACTATGACGTCGTCATCAATGCTTTGTTCTATTCTTTTAATGAAATAGTAGCGAGGACAGCAATCGATGTTGGTGTTCATTCGGTGGACCTTGGAGGGCATATCGGGCACATAACCGATAAAGTGCTCGAACTTGATGAACGGGCTAAAGAGGAGGGTGTGACTATTATACCGGATCTAGGTGTAGCTCCGGGGATGATAAATATTCTCTCCGGATTCGGTGCTGGAAAGCTCAATCACCTGTCTTCGATCCGGCTGTTCGTAGGAGGGATACCGGTTCGTCCAGAACCCCCGCTTGAATATAATCATGTCTTCTCCATGGAAGGTCTGCTCGATCATTATTCGGATCCTTCTACAATCATTCGTGGTGGAAAACTTACGGAGGTGGAATCCCTTACAGAAGTGGAAAAAATCTATTTCGCAAAGTTCGGGCCGCTGGAAGCTTTCCATACGTCGGGCGGGACTTCGACGCTGTTGAAATCCTACCCGAATATAGAGACGCTCGAGTACAAAACGATCCGCTACCCGGGCCATGCTGAAAAAATGAAGCTGCTCGTAGATTTGAACTTAACCGGAGCCGACAATACAGTCGAAATAGGCGGAACACTGATAAAGACGAGAGAGGTCTTACTAAAGTCCATTGACCCAATAGTCGACTTGAAAGATAAAGAGGATGCTGTGCTCCTGCGCGTGAGCGTTGGTGGAAACAGGGCAGGCGTCGAGAAGACATACGAGTACGAGATGGTGACGTATAAAGACCCGGAAACAAAGGTGACAGCAATGGCCCGTGCGACTGCTAATACGATATCTGTTGTCGCACAAATGATCGGAAGCGGTGCCATATCCAAGCGAGGTGTATGTCCGCCGGAGTCCATCGTTCCAGGTGCGTTGTATATCGAGGAAATGGCGAAGCGCGGAGTCATGATTAATGAGGACCTAAAGTAAGAAGGAATAGGGCGGCAGAGACCGCCCTTTCCTGTTTTAAGAAAACCTTCACACTAACTTTACAGTCACTGTAGATGGAAGGGTAGGATTTCAAGTAGAGGATGTGGAATGTTATTATAGGCCTAATAAAATTCTGTAAAAATGCGGAGGTGGTTTGTTGTACTTGGAAGAAATAAATAATCTAACGTTTCACAGCCAGCTTTCTTTGAAGCAGGTAGAAGATCGATTGTTGATCACCGCGCAGTTTCCAAAAAATTACCTCAGACAGATTGAAATGAGGGACCCGTTCCTCTATGTGACTCTTTATGTAAGGGGAGGAGAGCGGATCAAAATCATTGACGAGGATAGTGCTAAACTTTATATCCCTTTAAAGAAAGAGATTCATCCGGATGTTTACCGCCGTATCATCGCCTTTGCCAAGATGCATGCGCGACAATTCAAAAACCAGGGAAACCGCCTTTGAGCTGAGTTTCTCTGGTTTTTATAGTTTATTTATTCTTCCACTTTGAGTTTTGTTCCATCTTCGAAGGTCACTTCCATGGAGAATTCCTTATAATCTGTGGAAATCGCAAACATCTCAAGCACAGCATTTTTATAGAAGGATTCGTCCAATTCTTTAGATAAGATAAGGCTTTCAAGAACGCCATCGAGTTCCCTCCATGCCTCTTCCCCTTTCCAGTTGATCAGGTTCCGGTCGTCTCTATAGGCTGCAGACTGCTGATTGCCGGAATGGAATCGAATGCGCACGACCTTATTATTTGGATAAATGACTCCTATATGGATTTGTTCCACGTGTTGGGGAGAGGAAGAAAGGGACTGTTTCAGGACCCTATCTTCCTTTTTTGCTGTTTCCGGGCTGGACATCCATCCACTTAAAAGTAGAAATCCTGTCAATAGGCAAATGAAAACGACTTTCATTCTTCCTGCCGCCTTCCTTTATCGGATTTGATCTTAGTTTATGCTGAAAAATCATTGACTAAACGTCGCAGTAAAAGTTTTATTCCTTTGTAACTGGGGAAACTACGTGTCATGGATTCGGAGGTGCAGTCATGAAAAAAACAACAACTAAGGCCATCCTTGCTGTATTAGTCGTCTTCGTCCCTATTATTCTGATAGGTGCGGGAAATGATTGGTTCGGTCCAAAAGAGGAGCGAATTGTCGCATTGGGAGATTCATTGACCTATGGAATTGGAGATGACAGCGGACAAGGGTACGTGGAAAACCTTAAACAGTGGTTTGAAACGAATGGAGAAGATGTGAAAGTAGATAATTACGGAATTCCTGATCAGCAGACGGACGGGATGCTAACCCAGATGAATGATCCGGAAGTTCTGAAGTCATTGCAGAAGGCAGACTATATCCTGTTATTCATTGGAACCAATGACTTGATTGAAAGTAACGGGGGAGACTTGTCAGAAATCAATAAGGAGGCAATCGCTGCGGGTAAAAAGGATTATGTAAAGAATTTAAAATCAATCTTGAAAACGGTGAGGGGTTCGAACGGAGATGCTCCCATCCTCTTTCTCGGTCTTTATAACCCTTACCCGGATAATGGAAAAATAGATGAAATTATTAAGGAATGGAATAGCACGAGCAAGGGTCTGATCGATTCTTATACAGGTATCACGTTTGTAGAAACCAATGATCTTTTTGAAGAAAAAACGACACGTATTTTCAGTGACGAACTTCATCTGAATGAAAAAGGGTACGAACGATTGACGAAACGGATTATCCAGGCATATGATTTTGATGAATAAAAACTCGGGCACAAGGTTCAGTATACGAACCATTGCCCGAGTTTTAGTCCTGTAAACGCAAAGAGCAAGCCGCCTGCGTAGCTGAAGGTAAGATACACGTAGAATGTTATCCGCTTCTCCTGCGCAAGTAATTTAACAGCCTCAAACTTAAAGGTGGAAAAGGTTGTAAAGGCGCCCATCAATCCTGTTCCGGCGAATAACAATACCAACGGGGGCGTATCCCTGCCTATTAAGAATCCCAACAGGAAGGAACCCAGGAGGTTCACTGTGTACGTTCCCCATGGGAAGTCCCCATTCATCCACCCTTTCATACGCTCGCTTGCCTCATACCGAAGGATGGCACCGAGGAAACCTCCCGCACCCACTAAGAAAATTTTTAAGAAAATCAAGATGCGACCCTCCTTCTTCCGAGTTCGAAACCGAATTTAGATAATAGAAGCCCCCCGGCAAGGCTGATGATAATATAAGTAATGGAAAGAATAGACGCGCCTGTTCCGTAAAGAGCCAGTGCATCTGTCGTCAAAGTCGAGAAAGTCGTATAAGATCCGACTAATCCTGTACCAATTGCGCTCTTCCATTCTCTTGAAATATCATGCTTCTCTAAAAAGCCTATCGTCAGGACGGGCAGCAGGAAGCTGCCGGTCAAATTGGCAAAAAGCGTGGCGTACGGGAAACCTGTAACCGGCCCCATCAAAAACAACCCGACGAGGTAACGCAGGACAGCCCCGATAAAACCACCCATACCGACATAAAGGTATACCATCTTACAAAACACCTGCCTATCTATATGACATTATAATTACTTTCGAAGTTATTTGAAAGGAATGCTTTTTTTACGGGAAGATAAGCCTTATAATTTAAGGGAAGGAACAGATGAAAGAGGGTTACCAATGATTCTGAAGATTTTAAAAAACATGGATTTTTCCATCCTATTCGCAGTTCTGGCCCTTTCCGCTTTCGGTACAGTGATGGTGTACAGCGCGAGTATGGTCAGTAGTGTGATGGTGTACGATGTAACCCCTGATTTTTTCTTTAAAAGGCAGGTGGTTTCGTGGATAATAGGCTTGTTCGCTTTGTTCCTCGGAATTGTCCTTCCTTACAGGAATTACAGGAAGTTGTTCAAACTACTGCTTTTATTGACCATCGTGCTTCTGCTGCTTGTATTTGCCATCGGGCATACTTCCAATAACGCCCAATCCTGGCTGCCGATCCCGTTTTTGGGGCGCTTTCAGCCTGCGGAGCTGGCCAAGATGACATTGATTATCTACCTTGCAGCTATTTACACGAAGAAAAAAGATTACATTGAAGATTTTGCACGCGGATTGCTGCCGCCTATCATCATGACCATGCTCATCATCGGTATGATATTTAAACAGCCTGACTTAGGGACAGCCGTTATTGCGCTTGCTGTATCCGGACTAGTTATTATGTCAAGCGGCCTGAAGCGGTCCCACCTTATATTCCTGTTGACACTTGCTAGTGTAACAGCCGTCTGTTTGTATATGTTCGGACTTAGTGAAGAGCAGATGTCGCGCTTTGAGGGAGCCTATCAGCCCTTTCAAAACGCTGATGATTCCGGCTATCAACTGATCAATTCCTACCTTGCAATACATAATGGCGGTTTGATTGGTACGGGTCTCGGAGCAGGTGTCCAGAAGCTCGGTTATCTGCCGGAAGCACACACGGATTTCATCATGGCTGTTGTGGCAGAAGAACTTGGCATTATTGGAGTAACTGTGGTACTCGGATTGATTGCCTTGATTGTACTCAGGGGACTTTTCATTAGTATGAAGAGCCATGATATGTTCGGGCGTTTATTGGCAATAGGGATATCGGGTCTGATAGGAATACAAACAGCTGTAAACCTCGGAGGGTTGACGGGAATGATTCCGCTCACTGGAGTTCCACTTCCTTTTGTGAGTTACGGTGGAACGTCATTATTGATGATGATGTTTTCTGTGGGTATCCTGATCAATATTCACGCTGTATCGAAAGTAAAGAAAAACCAGGAAGACAAAATAGCCGCATAACGGAAAACGCCGGCCCTCAAAGGGACGGCGTTTTTTTATTCGTGTCTCGGAATGATATGAATCATATCCGTATCGGATGTTTTCTTATCGTTCGTAAAAACAAGACGTGTTTTTAGTTCATATGTCAGAGCCGGATTGGAGCAGTCGATGTTATCTGGTATCTCAAAGCTGAATGGATACTCTTCACGGGTCCCTGATTCCATCGTGCGGGCCATTAAAATGGTTGTGACGGCTTGGATCCATACGGGGTTTTCCCCGGGTTCTTTCTTCATCAGATCACATTCAAGCCGTTTCACAGTTTGTGTACTAATTCCTCCCCGGAAATGGAATGCACCGGTTACCGTATCCCCAGGGTGAAAATTCGTTTTCGATAACACAAGATCAACATTTGGGGATCCAACTCCAACCAGGTTCAGTAGTTTCGCAATCATAGGTAAGACCTCCGAACAAAAGTGATAGCTGCTCAAAATTATAATTCCCGACGGAGAAATAAAGGTCCATCGCCATTCCTGTGAAAAAGAGGCAGATCCATCACGAACAGCTCCCACTGAGCCTTCGCCTCGCTGCACAAAAATCAATGATCTTTCTTTTTCTAAAGACTGTAGCCATATATTACCTAACGCTTCACTCCTCGTCAACATTTTTTCGAAATTTCTTTATTCTTTTCTCTAAGGGTGTGGTATGGTTGATTTTATCAGGAGGGATGGAGATGGAATTTCCCATTTTGGAGACAGAAAGATTGTCACTTACTAATGTATCAAGAAAGCATTCTGCTGCATATTTAGACATCATGTCCAGAGAAGAAGTGACCAAATATTATGGGATGGATGCATTGAAAACTCCGGAGCAGGCGAGAGAAATCATCCGGTCTTTCCAATCCACTTGGAAGGAAAAGCGGGGAATCCGCTGGGGCCTTACAGTGAAGAACGAGTCAAGATTTATAGGTACAGTTGGTCTCAACAATTGGAATCCAAGAGCCATGAGGGCGGAGATCGGTTATGAGATTCATCCTGACTTTTGGCGTCTCGGATTGGGATCTGAAGCAGTAAAAGAGATTATCCGTTTTTCCTTTCTTGAGCTGAAGATACGTAGGCTCGGGGCTGTCACTTTTCCTGATAATATTCCTTCCAACCGTATGTTGGAGAAGTTCGGATTTAAGAAAGAAGGGACGCTGCGGAACTATTTAGTCCGTGAAGATCAAAGTCACGACGCTTTCATTCACTCGCTATTAAGTGAGGAATACGATCTGTCTTCGTAGTGTTGGAAAGGACGGTATTCTTCATGAGAGGAAAGAAACTTTACAAGATTGGAACGATACGATATCATGTAAATCGTAATCGTTACTAAAAAACATCCTCGAGGGTGTTTTTTTTAACGTTTTTTAAATCGTAATAATTACTTTTTAGGGAGAGATACAGGATGGCTAAAAAATCGAAGATTGCCAAGGAAAGAAAACGTCAGGAATTAGTCGCGAAGTATGCGAGCTTGAGAAGAGAACTAAAGGAAAGGGGTGACTATGAGGCCCTTCGTAAACTGCCGAGGGATTCTTCTCCTACAAGGTTGACTGGAAGGTGTGCAGTCACAGGAAGGCCCCGCGGATATATGCGAAAATTCAAAATGTCACGTATCACGTTTAGAGATTATGCCCATAAAGGCCAGATTCCCGGCGTGAAGAAATCAAGCTGGTAATCTCAAAACAGAGGAATAAGAGGTGAAAATGATGTTTGAGTGGGTGATTATTGGGGGAGGGGTACACGGTTGCAGCGTTGCCACAAGGCTTTTACTTCAGGAGAAAACGCGAAAGGAAGATGTAGTAATTATCGACCCGCATGATCATCCAATGGAAAAATGGAAAACATTAACTTCTAAAGTGGGGATGAAATATCTTCGGTCCTCTTCCGTTCATCATCTTCATCCCGACCCTTACAGCTTGAGAAAATACAAGAAGCAGAAGGAATATACGAAAGGGTTTGTCGGTCGATATGACCGCCCGATGCTTGAAATGTTTAATAATCACTGTGAAGATATGTTTCATGCTGTTGATCTTAAGTCGTGTTGGGAAAAAGGGAAAGTAAGAGGTCTCTGGAAGCTGAACGATGTTTGGAAGATCCAGCTTGACGACGGGGAAGAGATGATAGCTGAAAATGTCGTTCTTGCTGTTGGTGCGACGGAGTATCCATCTATACCTGCCTGGGCGGAGGGGTTGAAAAGAAAGCCTGTCCACGTCTTTTCCCACGATACGTTTCAAAAGGAAGGGGAAGTGGCGGTGATTGGTGGTGGAATGTCAGCCGTTCATTTGGCGGCATCGCTTGCTGAGACTTCAGAGAAGCCGGTCCATCTTATCAAACGTCACCCGTTCAGAATCAAGGACTTTGACAGTGATCCCGGATGGTTAGGTCCAAAATATTTAAATAAATTTAATGAAAGCACCTGCTATATAAAGCGAAGAGATATGATCCGTCATGCCCGTAATAAAGGGTCGATAACAAG
This sequence comes from Bacillus sp. SB49, assembly GCF_000469135.2. Taxonomy (NCBI): domain Bacteria; kingdom Bacillati; phylum Bacillota; class Bacilli; order Caryophanales; family Bacillaceae; genus Bacillus; species Bacillus sp. SB49. The sequence goes on along the minus strand of NZ_CP048117.1, from coordinate 2,073,396 downwards.
GGATCTTCACATAAAGGCTAACAGGTTGGAAAAAAAGAAGATGCTGACTGTTCACACAGGTGAAATAGAGAAAGTAGAGGATAAAGGGATGGAAATCCAGCTGTCCTTGGACTGTTGTACGATCGAAGTGAACGAATGCATTTTTGCTACTGGATCAGAGCAGAAGCTTCCTCTCTGGTTAAAAGAGACCATATGCCAAGCCGACCTGCCTTGTGCCCCGTGTGGGTTTCCAATACCCGATAAAAATCTGGCGTGGGCATCGGGCCTTTTTGTCACAGGTCCGTTAGCTGAGCTTGAAATTGGTCCAGCTGCAAGGAATATTGCAGGTGCAAGAAAAGTGGCAGAGCGCATCTCTGCTTTATAAGAAAGGAAAAGGATGAATGAGAGTACCTGTTACGGTATTAAGCGGTTTCTTAGGTTCGGGTAAAACTACAGTTTTAAACCATATTCTGCATAATAAAGAAGGGGTCAAAGCAGCCGTTATCGTGAATGATATGAGTGAAGTGAATATAGATGCTTCTTTGATTAAACACGGGGCGTTTAAGCGCACGCAGGAAAAATTGGTGGAACTTCAAAATGGGTGCATCTGCTGCACATTAAGAGAAGATCTTATTATAGAAGTGGAAAAATTAACTAAATTGGATATCGATTATATTATCATTGAATCGACAGGAATTTCCGAACCTATCCCCGTCGCACAGACATTCACTTATAAAGATGAGGAAACTGGAATTGATTTGAATTCTATCTGCAGACTGGATACGATGGTCACAGTTGTTGATGCCTATCGCTTCTGGCATGATTATCAATCTGGCGAGTCACTGATAGACAAAGGGGAAGGGTCAGGTCAGGAGGATGAGCGGGAAGTAATCGATTTACTAATAGACCAAGTCGAGTTTGCCAACGTAATCGTCGTCAATAAAGTGGATCTTGTTAGGGATGAAGACAGGGAGTATCTTTCTGCCGTGTTGCGTCGATTGAACCCGGATGCCAAAATTGTCGAAACATCCTTTGGGAAACTGGATGTAAAAGAAGTGTGGGGTACTTATTCATTTGATTGGGAGCAGGCCAGTCAGTCTGCAGGCTGGATCAAAGAATTGAATGAAGTACACGTGCCGGAAACGGAGGAATACGGAATCGCATCGTTTCTTTATAAAAGGAAAAGACCCTTCCATCCGGAAAGGTTCCATCAATGGCTCGAGAAATGGCCGGATACAGTCATCCGTTCTAAAGGTTTTTTCTGGCTTGCTTCCAGGAATGAAGCCATTGGTCTGCTTTCCCAGGCCGGCCCGTCTTTATCCATCCAGAAGGCAGGTTCCTGGATAGCGTCCTACCCCGCAGAGGAGCAGTCTGCTTTGTTGGAAGAAGATCCGGCTCTCTATGATGAGTGGGATACTATGCATGGGGATCGATTGACGGAGCTGGTATTCATTGGTGCAAATATGGACAAGGAAACCATTCAAAAGGAACTGGATGGATGTCTGCTGAGTGAGGAAGAGATGCAGATGGATTGGAGGTCCTTTCCAGATACTCTTCCTTCCTACCAATAGCACAGAAAATGGGCATTCTTTTTGGACCATTCACATGCTTAATTCATTCCGTGTTCAGAAAGCTTCTGAAGTTGATTTATTAATTATCCACTTTCTTCTTTTGGAGGCGTAGTCTTCATATGACTTCGGATCAATGCAGCGGTCTGTAAGATTGCTTCTGGAGAAGGGCGCCCGAATGGACCTGTCTGTTTCTGCTGGTACATAAGCGTCCCGCCTTTATTGAAAAGAAAGTATGCTGGTTCGCCATGCGCGCCGTGATCTTCATAGGGGGCTCCTGTCTTATGAATGTAGACACCGAAAGCGTCGAGAACGGAAAAGAATTCATCGGATAGAACAGGGAATGTCAGGTTCTCTTTTTCCTTCATTCTTTTCAATTTATTCAAAGGCTCTGCGCTTATGGCAGTTACTTGTATATCGTTCTTATGAAGCTCTGCATGGTACACTTCCAGTTCCTTAAGGGTTTCTATACACACAGGGCACCAGGACCCGCGAAAGAAAACAATGAGATGCCACGATTCTTCATAGTGTTTCCGCTGTGTTTCAAAGAGAAAATTACTTCCATCTACAGAGGGAAGGTAGAAATTTGGAGCAGGATCTCCAAGGGTGATATCAGCCATATGGTGACCTCCTTTATGATTCATTGCATCTCTTACCAAACGTATGCGGCTCCTTGTTCAGTGGTTCTTAAAATAATGGATCATCCATAAGCATAACCAATTGGGGTTAATATCAAACCATCTTCCAACTGGACAATCTCCATCTATATCTTATAGAATCATTCTATTAATCCAAGGTACAGATGAAGGTGGAGGGTATATGAAGAAAAGGTGGAAATATATTGGTATTAGTCTTCTTGTCTTAGCTGCAGCTGGAGTAGCAGCTTTTCTGATTTGGACACAGCAGACATATAAAGCATCTCCGGAATTGAAAGAAAGGACGGAAATTCCGTCCCGTATAGATGGGTGGATCACTTACATTCCGCAAGGTGCCGTCAAAGGAGGAATCGTCCTTTATCCAGGAGCGAAAGTAGAGCCGGAAGCATACAGCTATATTGCCGAAAATTTAGCAGATGATGGATATGTAACAGGAATTCCTGAAGTCACCCTTAATCTTGCCATGTTGGACAGCGATAAAGCAGAGCAATTGATCGATGACTATCCGAATGTTAAGCACTGGTATGTTGGCGGTCATTCCCTTGGGGGGGTCGCAGCTGCATCTTTTGCCTCCAGGAATATGAATGAGGTCGACGGGTTAATTTTACTGGCCTCCTACCCTGCCGGAGATGATTTGTCCGGAACGGACTTTCCCATCCTTTCGATATACGGGGAGAGGGATGGACTGACGACGCTTGATAAGGTCGAAGAGACAAAACAGCTGCTTTCCAATCAGACGACTTGGAAGGAAATACCTGGTGGTAATCACGGTCAGTTTGGTGTTTACGGTCCTCAAAAAGGAGATAAGGAAGCTGAAATAACCGTATGGGAGCAGCAGGACATCATTATAAACGATATGACGGACTGGATACAGGACATGGAAGAGTAAGCAAATGCATGTCCCAACCAGGAAATATAACACTAAAGAAAATCCGAACAGACCTGAATTGGTCGTTCGGATTTTCTTTAGGAGTGGGAATGATCATTTACCTATATGAGAATCGATCCCATAAGGATGGCCGTCATGAGGAGCGGAAACATCCAATCTTTCTTACGGATAGTCATGGGTCTGTAAAAGGTACGATTCCAACTACCTGTAAACCCTTTGGATTCCATTGCGACAGCCGTACGTTCTGCCTTTCGGATGGCTCCTGCTAGTAGAGGTATGAGATAACGTTGGTATTGCATCCATCTTCCTTGCAGGCTGGAAGCGTATTCGATGCCCCGGATCCGGTGGGCTGCACGGATTTGTTGGAATTCGTCCTTCATCATGGGAAGAAAGCGGTAGCCTGCCAAAATGCCATAGGCGAGTTTTGGTGGCAGCCGAAGCTGCTGCATCAAGCTTAATAAAAACTCCACCATATTTGTCGTAAAGACAAACAATAAGGAAAGCGATGCAAATGCGATGATGCGGAAGGATAAAGATAATGCCATTAGCCAATCTTCTTTTGGGACGACCCATCCGAACAAGGAAACCGTTTCCTTAGCATCTGCAGGAACGTCCGCGAATGCGATGGTTGTCCATAACATCCCAAAGGCGAAGATGGAAAATATCATTAAATAGATCACATACAACTTCTTATTTACATTTCCGAACAAAAAAGTGACGGCAATTGTTGCAGCAGAGAAAACCGCCGGGGTGACAGGATCGTATCGTAAAGCCAGCACGAAGACAACGGCGAGGATCGTCAATGCTTTCACTGTCGGGTTAACGTTATGAAAAGACATGAGTCCGCTCCTTTGCGTCCCTTGAGGATGTCAGTTTCAGCCTCGGGGGTGTTTCCAAATGGTAATCTTCCAATGATTCTATTTCCCATAGTTCTTCCGTAGGTCCGTCCCATTGAATACCGCCTTCCTGGATAACGATGGTCCTTGTTGCAAAACGGTCGACAAGCTCCATGTCATGAGTGATCATGATGATGGAGGTGCCCTGGTCGTGTTTTTCTTTCAGGATCTGCATAAGACTTTCGGTAGAACCAGCATCCTGACCGAATGTCGGCTCGTCCAAAATAAGTAGATTGACATCCAAAACGAGCATGGTGGCGACACTGAGTCTCCGTTTCTGTCCTTGACTCAAAAGGAATGGATGAGAATGTTCCAAGCCTTCCAATTGACAGAGTCGAAGCGTCTTCCGGACTATTTCCTTCGTCTCTTGTTCATCCATTTCTCGCTCTTTCAAACTGTAGGACACTTCCTCAAATACAGAATCTGTTATGAATTGGTGTTCGGGATTTTGAAAAACATAACCGATTTCGCGGCGAAGAAGCTTCTCTTTCCAGCGTGTGATCGATCTTCCTTTGAAAGCAACATCTCCGTTGGACGGCTTTATAATACCCGCTAAAAGCTTGGAAAGACTGCTTTTTCCACTTCCGTTCGCTCCAACGACGGCTACCCATTCCTCAGGATGGATATCCAAATGGATATTATGAAGGACTTCTTTCCATGCCACGTTATTTGCTGACAATAGCGTTCCCTCAGTCGCCGGCTTTTTTATTTCGGGAGCTGGTAAAGGAATTGGCAGCGATACATACTCATCTATGCTCAGCGGTAGCTTTCCCTTCCATCCAAGAGCCATGGCAGTGCGGGCAGAGTAGGGGAGCCAGACGCCTTCTTTCATCAAGGTAGGCCCATAGGTTTTCAAATTTTCCAGAAGTGGTCCCTCACTAAACATATGTCCATCTTTCTCAAGGACGATTACGCGTGTAAGAAGAGAAAGCCAGCCTTCCAACCGGTGTTCGATGACTACTAAAGTCAGTTTACGCTTACGCTTTATTTCTGAGAGGATCTCGATGAATTCTCTAGCCGAAACCGGGTCCAGATTCGCTGTTGGTTCATCTAATATCAGCACATCCGGCTCCATTACGAGTGTACAGGCAAGAGCCAGTTTCTGCTTCTGGCCGCCGGAAAGGACGTGGATTTTTTCTTTCTTGTATTGTTCCAGACCAACCCAGGAGAGCGCCTGTTCGATAAGATCCTGCATTTGCGAAGGAGGTACGGCTAAATTCTCAAGACCAAAAGCTACTTCCTCCTCTACTGTAAGCATACAAAACTGCGTTTCAGGATCCTGAAATACGACGCCTACTTTTTTTGCTGCTTCTCCCGGTTTATAGGTGCACGCATCTTTTCCTGCTATCTTGACGGTACCGGTCATGGTGCCGTCAAGTTCTTCAGGATAAAGTCCCGTCAGGCAATGCACCAGGGAACTTTTTCCCGAGCCACTTGGACCAAGTACCAAAACGCTGTCTCCTTGTGCGACATTTAAGTTTATATCCTTAAGTACCGGCTGCGGGTGTTGGTCATAAGTCAACGATAAATGGTCAACTTCAAAAATCATTTTCATTATGCCGCCCGCTTCCTACGACGTTCTTTACCCAGAGCAAATCCTGACAGCACTCCTGTTTTGGCAAGGGCATCGGCAATTGCTTTTCCTGCCAGCCCGGAGATGAGAGCTCCACTTAGAAGTCTAATGATGAACATAGCTGCTACGTAATCCGTACTTAAGGCGCTGTACCCCAGGCGGAAATATTCCCAGAAAAAGCTGAACACGGCAGCCATCATACCGGAGAGCATAAGTGTAAGGAGTTGGTAACTCTTATAACGGGTGATGGCGAAGGCGGTCTCTGCCCCAAGTCCTTGAATGACGCCTGTCAAAATGAGCATCGGTCCGGACGCATTCCCGAGCAGCATTTCCACAGTGGCGGCAATGGTTTCCGATAAGAATGCAGCGCCTGGTTTCCTTAGTATGTAGGCGGCGATAATGGAGACAATGAACCATATTCCATATATGAAGTCATATCCAATCGGACCCATTAATCCGGACAGAACTTTGCCTACAGGTAGAAAAGCTAAGTAAACAACAGCGAATACGACGGCAAGTACAGACATGACGACGATTTCTTTTAATTTCCAGTTCTTCATTCCTCCTCCTCCTTTTTAGATGGGCTGTTTGCAGAAATGCTCACAGTCATCACGGTGTGGGAGGATCCACCGGCCTCTGTTTCCTTAAACACGTTTTCCAAACCGTGAAAGATGTCGTGGATATCCCCCTCCAGCCTGGTGGAATAGTGGTCAGGTGTTACAGAAATGCCTTGTTCTCTCATCCTTTCAATCTTTTCGTAAATCGTTTCCATATACTTACCTCCACCTAAAGGGTATAGAGAAAACTTAGCTGCCACCGCCTGTTTGACAGCTGCTGTATTCCTGTTCATCACGTTAGATGTTTCATCCAGGTACACATCACCAGTAGAATCGCCCGGGCAGCCGATGGAAAACGTCCCCTGAAATGCGGCATGAACCCCTGTGACGGCGGTATGGTGAAAGACGGCTTTGGCTACGTCAAAGACGTGTTCCAAACGTCCGCGAACCGTCGTCGTAACATGATCCGTTTTCATCCATACTTTGGATGTGTCGGTCTGTTGAAGGCTTGTCATGATCATATCCTGAAAGTCATTACACATAGGATGGACAGAAAAAGAGCAGCCGGCAATTTTTGAATTTCCACATACTTGAGTCATATAATTTCCTCCTTTTTTAAACACAAAAAAACTGCATTCCATGGGAATGCAGTCCAACAATCGAAAAGAAAAGCCAAAAAAGAAGTCTGATCGCGAGAGTCAGGCTGCACTTCCCCACGCTAGTATTATCTAGTTCGGGTGCTAAGGGTCGGATAAACCTCTCAGCCGCAAATGCAGCTCCCCCAGTGCAAGTTCCATGTTATGCAGTTGTCTTGGATGCCTTCATCTTAGCGAATATTTTAATTTTTGTAAATGGTTGTTTTTCTTGAAACGTATGCAGGGGTCCGGTCGTAGAATGTAGTAGTATAAAATTTCCATAAAGGAGAGATGGTATGAGCAATCAGCAATCCCTTCGATTCGCGTCAAAGAAAAGCAAGTGGTTATCCGTCTTCTTGGTTCTGGTAATGGGAGTGGTACTTATTGATGCGATAGGCGGACTGGAGTGGGGGGTATTTATGATTCCCTGCCTTTCGAATTCTTACATTGCCAAGGTGATCTTTGCAGTTGTTATAAGTGCGCTCGTCGGCTGGATATATTTTGGGACACGATATATCATCGATCACGAGGAGTTGAAAATCGTCTACGGTCCTTTCCGGAAGCGTGTACCGCTTGACCAAATCAGGAGAGTGGAGGAAGTGAAGGATATACTTCAGGCACCTGCCCTTTCCTTTGACCGCCTGGAAATTCACTATGGAACAGCGGAGTCCATTAAAGTATCCCCGAAAAATAAATCGCTGTTTCTGAAGGAGATTGGGAGTAGATGAGAAAGTACGGAGCACTTTCATGAATATATACAAAAAACAGGAGACAGCTAAGGGAAAGTGGGATTCCTTTTTTAAGGATAACTGGGACAGTCCATATATGATCGTATCAAGCGGGATCTACGATTGCAGGAAGTTAGATGGGTTCACATATGTGGGGGAAAAAGCAGAAATTATCGGTCTCATCACATACGTGGAGAGTGAGGAGGAAGTGGAAATCGTATCTCTGGACAGCTTGAGGGAAGGAAGAGGGATAGGTTCTCTTCTGATTGATAGAGTCGAGAGTGTAGCAGATGGTCGAAGGATTAAGGTAATCACGACAAATGAAAATATTCATGCTATCCGTTTCTATCAGCGCAGAGGCTTCCGATTGAAGTCCGTCGTTAGAGGAGCGGTTGAAAAAGCGAGATTAGTAAAACCATCCATCCCCCGCTTTTCTTCTACAGGGATACCAATTTTGGATGAAATCGTTTTGGTGAAAGGAGATGGGGAAAGATGAGTGAAATGACTCTGGTGAAGCCTGCCTTGAAGTGGAAGGATGCTTACATAAATTATTATAAGGAATGGCTGGAAAGTGGAGAAACGATGATACCATGGGTCATAGAGAAAGATCCGTATGCTTTTGACGAGATGATAGAATTCCTGGAAAATAATGAACGAGGAGTCTATCTTCCTCCCGGGTGGGTACCGGACACCACCTATTGGATGATGGATAAACAAGAACGAATAATCGGTGTTACCAACATACGCCACAAATTGACAGATCGTCTGAGAAAAGAAGGCGGTCATATAGGATATGGTATCCGACCTTCGGAAAGAAGGAATGGTTATGCAACGACATTACTGCGCCTTTCATTGGAGAAAGCCTGGGAAATGAAGATAACGGATGTCCTTGTCGTATGTGATCAGTGGAATACAGGGTCTTGGAAAGCTATTTTGAAAAATGGGGGGAAGGAAGACCAAGACTTCGTGGAAGAGGACGGCAACGTAGTCAAGCGGTTTTGGATAAGCAGAAAATAAAAAGAAAGCAGGCCGGTGAATAAGGTCTGCTTTCTTATATGGTTATAATTTAATAAGTTTAATTTTGTAGGATTGTTCCCCGTCATTGAGGGCGATATATGGGACCCTTTCAAAGGGGAAATACTCAATTGCCCGTGGAATAATCTCCATCTTATCAAAGAGCTCCTTACTGCTTATCAAGTCATGGAGGTCAACGTGGAATTCTTTCCCGCTGACAGAGGAAAACCTGGCGGAACCATAGCCTTCTTCCAACATATGTTTCAAAATATCCATGGAATGCTCCTTATAACGAAAAGAATAGATGTAACTACTTTTATACTTTCCCGATATAATTTTTCTCAAACCTACCCATAAAAAGATCCAGGAACCTGCAGGTTCCTGGATCTTTTTTGCGTTTAATAATATGGGGAGATCATTAGGTAAACAATGACGCCTGTCAGGCTGACATACAGCCAGAGGGGCATCGTCCAGCGGGCAATCTTTCTGTGTTTGTCGACGCGCATGGAAAGCCCACGGAATAGTGTAACAAGTGCTAATGGTACGATCAGCGCTGCAAGAACGATATGGGTGATCAGGATGAAGTAATAGATAGGTACGATTATTCCTTCCCCACCAAAATGAGTAGACTCAGCCATCGAATGGTAGGTCAGGTAAGAAATTAAGAACAATGCTGTTGTTGTGAAAGCGGCGAAAATGAACCGTTTATGCCATTTAATATTCTTTCGAATAATCATAAACAACGCTGCCAATAGAAAAACGAACGTAAAGGAATTAAAAACTGCATTTAACAGAGGAAGCAGTGTAATATCAAAACCTGTATCGCCTTCTATTTCAGGTACAAATAATAGTGCCACAACAATGGCGTTAATGACAATTGAAAGCCCCACGACCCAAGGGACGTAATTGAAATCTTTTTTAATCTCCATGTGAAATTCACCATCTCTCTTTAAGTTGTCCAATCTAAGTATATTAAAAAAACCCGAGAAATTCACTAATGAAGATACAGCTGTCGTGACAAAAATAGTAACTTTATGGGTTATCTGTGTAGAAATTTCTGAAAATAATGATTGTAAAACGCTTACAAAGGCATTATACTATCACTAAACCGATTTACTAAACCGATTTATTAAACTTAAAAGAAAGAGTCGATGTATAAAATGACAGTGACAATAGCCGATGTGGCAAAGCATGCAGATGTATCGAAGAGCACGGTCTCTCAATATTTGAATAAACGCTACACGTACATGGGGGAAAAGACAAAGGAAAGAATTGAAGCTTCGATTCAGGAGCTTGGTTACCAGCCTAATATCGTAGCGCGGAGTTTAAAGCAGAAATCCACAAAGACAATAGGTGTCATTGTAGCGAATATCCTGCACACATTTACTACAGAAGTCACAAGAGCGATCGAAGACTATTGCCACGGGGAAGATTTCCATACGATTATTTGTAACGCAGATGATGATCCTGTCAAAGAAAGACATTATATTGAAATGCTGCGGGCGAAGCAGGTGGATGGGCTGATCATTTTCCCTACAGGGAACAATCTTAGCTTGTATAGACAAATGAAGGACGCTTCGTACCCTGTCGTGTTTCTCGACCGCACGATAACCGACGTCCACATCCCGACCGTATCGCTTGATAATCGAAAAGCATCCAAACTTGCGGTCGACCACCTAGTAGAAGAAGGGTATGAGCGGATCGCTGTTATTACGACATCCATCCTTGAGCATATTTCTACTAGGATAGATAGAATCGAAGGTTACAAAGAAGCGATGAGTAACCATGGCATCGCGGTTTCAGAAGATTATATTGTCAGCGCTGAACCTCAGGGCCTGACAGACCAATTGGAAGAGCTGTTGAGATTGGATACACCTCCGGATGCTCTCCTGGCCGGTAACGACCTCGTTTTGATCGAAATCTTGAAATATGCCAAAAGGAAGAATGTGGTTATACCGGATGAATTGGCGTTGATAGGAATTGACGATGTTTCCTTCGCAGGATTTTACTCTCCGGCCATTACCACCGTTGCTCAACCAACTTTTAAAATGGGGAAAAAGGCCGCGGAACTGCTTCTCAATCAAATTACTAAAAAAGAGATACGGGAGTCTGATCTTCGGTTCCAGCCGACTTTGATGATCCGAGACTCTCTAAAGAAGGGGAAAGGAGATGGTGATGGGAAATGAAAGATGTTGCGACGATAGGAGATGCAATGATTACATTCGACCCTTTGAAAAAAGGACCGCTGAGGAATGTTCATACGTTTGAGCGTAAAGCAGGGGGCGCTGAGTTTAACTTCGCCATTGGCTGCGCAAGACTTGGGCTGGAAACTGCTTGGATCAGCCGACTTGGAAAGGATGAATTCGGAAAGTATATTCGCAATTTTGCAAGAGGGGAAGGAATTGACGTATCAGAAGTGAAGCTTGTGGACGGACATCCTACCTCCATTAATTTCAAGGAGATCAAAGAGGATGGAAGTGGCAGCACGTTCTATTACAGGAGTAATTCCCCTACACAGACACTCACAGAACAGACGTTCAATATGGATTTCATCCGCGATACGAAGGTGCTCCACATAACAGGAGTATTTGCTGCGATCAACCCGGCAAAAAACATAAGATTGTTGAAGCGGGTGATTACATATGCCAAAGATCATGGGGCATTAATTTCCTTCGACCCGAATATCCGTTTGAAGCTATGGAGCAGAGAAGAAGCAAAAGAGTCCTTAAAGGAGTTGCTGCCTTATGTAGATATCATGCTTACCGGTGTCGAAGAGGCGGAACTGTTATTTGGAGTGACGGACCCACGTGATATTGCCGCTGCGTGTACCGCTTATGGAATAACTACTGTGGCTGTAAAACACGGAGATTTAGGTGCTTATGCGTTTAAAGATAATCAATCCGCTACTATGCCTGCCGTACCTCCAGCCAAAGTGGTTGATACGGTAGGCGCCGGGGATGGATTTGATGCCGGCTTCATTTATGGTCTGCTTCAAGGATGGTCCTTGGACCGAACGTTAGCATTTGCTAATACCATTGGATCCATGGTGGTAAGTGTACACGGGGATAATGAAGGATTGCCTGAATTGGAAGATGTATTTGTTCAGCTTGGGGAGAAAGAAATGATAGAGAGGTAGGGGAGCTTATGAAGTTACAGCTTGCATTGGATAGAATGACCAAAGAAAATTGCATCGATCTTATCGAAGAAACGAAGGCATACGTGGACTGGATTGAAGTCGGGACAGGTGTCATTAAAGAGTACGGTGTTTCTTTTCTCGCTGAATTAAAAGCCGCGTATCCTGAATCGACTTTGGTTGCAGATATGAAAACATGTGATGCCGGCAAGCACGAGTCGGAACAAGCTTTCAGGGCAGGTGCAGATGTCACTACGGTTATGGCCTTTTCTGCGGATCAAACAATTAAGGATTCTCTTCTAATGGCAGAAATATACGGAAAGCGAGTCATGGTGGACCTGTTAAATGTTCAAAATGAAACCAGGCTGAAAGAGCTGTCGAACCTTGGTGTCGACTTGGTTGGTCTTCATTATGGAAAAGATATGCAGAAAAAGAAGGGCGCGGAGATGGATGAGTTATTTTCGTTAGTTAAAGAGTATCCAGACTTTGATATAGCGGTAGCTGGTGGGATAAGCATAGATAAAATAAAGACCTTGTCCGAGTACGAACCGCAAATCGTCATTGTGGGCAGTGCACTAACGAAAGCAGAGAATCCAAAAGCGGAAGCGGAAGCTATAAAGGGGGCGATGAAGGTTGAAGGAAATTATTGTTGAGGTAGCCAAGGAAGTCACGGATGTGCTTCGTAATATAAATGAGGACCAAGCCTTGAAACTTGCAGCGGAATTAGGCAAAGCAAATCGGATATTCGTGACGGGAGAAGGCCGGTCGGGTTTAATGGGAAAAGCGTTTGCGATGAGGCTTATGCATGGAGGATTTGAAGTGTATGTAACCGGGGAAACAATTACACCAACTATCGAAAAAGGGGATCTCCTTATTGCCATAACTGGTTCCGGTACGACCTCAGGTCTTGTCCAATATACGGAAACGGCGGCTGGAGCAGGAGCGAGAACCGCTGTTGTTACTACTAATTCGGATGCGCCAATTCTGGATAAGTGCGATACATATGTTCTTGTTCCTGCAGCGACGAAGAAAAGAAACGCGGGTGAACCGGAAACCATTCAGCCTCTTGGTAACCAGTTTGATCAATCCGTCCACCTCTTTTTGGATGCTGTGGTTATACAGGTAGTGGGTGGCGATCAAGAAGAAATGGCGGCAAGACACGCCAATTTAGAATAGGAGGGGAAACTGTGCAGGAAGAGATCTTAAATAAGCTGTGCCTGACTCCTGTCATCAGAGGGGTAGAACGAGATAAGATTGTTCCCATTACGGAAGCCTTGCTTAGAGGTGGTATAAAAGCAGTGGAGATTACGGCAGAGACACCTGGAGCGGCAGCCATGATAGCTGATGTGAAGAAAGAGTTCGGAACTAGGATGCTGGTTGGTGCTGGTACGGTGCTTGATCCAGAAACGGCGAAGGAAATGATTGCTTCAGGAGCAGAATTCATCGTATCTCCGGGATTGAACATCGACACAATAAAGCTTACCCACCGATACCGGAAACTATGTGTTCCGGGAGTCCTCACTCCAACGGAAATCAGCCAGGCGCTAACGTACGGAGTTGCAATGGTTAAAGTATTTCCAGCGCATGTTATGGGCCCGCAATATATTAAAAGTCTAAAAGGTCCGTTCCCTGACATTAAAGTTATGGCTACAGGGGGGATTCATCTCGGGAATATGGAGGAATATTTGACAAGCGGCGCGGATGCTGTCGGGATTGGAAGCCAATTGGTCCGACCCTCTGCCTATCAAAAGACCGAAGATTACACGTCGTTGGAACAGTTAACCGAGGATTATGTCTCGATGGTGAAGAAAAAAATAAATCTATCTTTTTCTACTATGTAAGCGCATCCAATAGGAGGAGGACATTTAATGAAGAAATTACTAATGGCTTTTTGTTCTTTTGCAATCATCGCTTTTGTCTCAGCAGGCTGCAGCAATGGTGAAGCTAAGAATCCTTCCGGAGAAGGAAGCATCAAGATCGTAGCCGCTCATAACCAAACGTCTCCGGAAAACCCTTATCAAATTGGGATGGAAGCTTTCAAAGAAACGGCTGAAAGTGCAGGCGCGGGAATTGAAGTAGAAGTTCATGCAGGCACATTGGGAACAAGTGAATCAGAGTTGGTGGAGAAATTAAAACTTGGCGGAGCAGATATCGTTCTTGTTTCTCCCGGCTTTATGTCTAAAACGGGAATTGAAGAGATTGACCTTTTTGCAGTACCCTATGTATTTAAAAATTATGACCATTGGGAAAAGGTAGTTGACGGTTCCATAGGAAAGGAAATGGCCGATATCATCAATGAGAAATCAAAGAATGATTTTAAATTGCTGGGATATTGGTCGGCGGGTGTACGACATTACTATGGAAAGAAACCTCTTAAAACAATCGAAGACATTAAGGGCATGAAATATCGAACACAGACCTCCGGTGCAGTAGCGGATTATTGGGAACAGGTCGGCGCGGTTCCTACGTCTGTGGCATGGGGAGAGCTGTACCAGGGAATGCAGCAGGGCGTTGTAGATGCGGCTGAAAACTCCTATCCGTATTTCGTGCAGCAAAATCATCACAAAGTAGATAATGGTAAATATATTACTGAAACAGCCCATGACTATACGACACGTTTTCTTTTGATTAACGGCAAAAAGTTCGATAACTATTCAGAAGAGCAGAAGAAAGCAGTCTTAGAAGCTGCCGAAGCATCCGTAAAGGCAGAAAGAGAAGCGGTAAATGCCCAGGAAGAAGAGTATAAGGAGCAGGCAGTAAAAGATGGGGCGGAAGTGAACGAAATTGATCGCCAACCATTCATGGATGCGGCTGAACCGATCCAAAAGGAGACGGCGGATAAAGTTGGTGCGCAGGATATCCTTAAGCAAATCAAAGAATTGGAATAGAAAGGAAGGGAGCCGGCCGATCCCGGCTTCCTAATTTCATCAGGGAGGCCAAGTGTAGATGATAAAACTACTGGAAAGAGTCCAACTGACCATCGGTGTTGTGTTCCTTCTTACTTTCTTCGTTACGATTGTCATTCAAGTAGTCACTCGATTTATGGGCATTTCCGCTATATGGACCGAAGAGCTCGCTACGTACTCCTTCATATGGTCTGTATTCATGGGGGCTGGTGTCATGGTGAACCGGAGGGAACATTTTCAGTTTGATTTCTTATTAAGGAAAGCAAAAGGGAAATACAAAAACGTTCTGTATTTGATTAATGATCTTATCATTCTATTATTCAGTACAGCTATCGTATATTTTGGATGGCAGGCAGCCGTCAGCTTCTGGGATTATGAATGGGTATCTATAGAGGCTATGAAAATGGGCTATGTGTGGATTTCCGTTCCTGTTATGGGAGCTACGATGGCAGTTTACACGCTTGGCCACGTTATTAAAAACATTAAGGAATTCTCCAAAGAGGAGGCAGCACTATGATCGGTCCATTATTAGTCGGCATTTTTATTTTATTGATGGTCATAGGGATTCCCATCGCTTTCGTCATTGGAATCGTTGCTCTCGTGGGCATATTTAATATCCCTTATATTCCTGAAGTCACCATCCCGGTTAAAATGTTCAACGGCTTGGATTCATTTGTCCTGCTGGCAGTTCCCTTGTTCATCCTTGCAGCGAATCTAATGAACAGTGGAAAGATATCCCAGAAACTCATTGATTTTTCTTTGTCCATGGTCGGGCATATAAAGGGTGGACTGGCCCATGCCAACATCCTTGTATCTATGTTGTTCGCCGGGGTGTCTGGAGCTTCCCAGGCAGACACAGCAGGAGTTGGGAAAATTTTAATTCCCAATATGAAAAAGCAGGGGTATGATACCGGTACGGCTGTCGGAGTTACTGCAGCCTCTTCTACTATTGGAGTTATCATCCCGCCCAGCATTCCTATGATTATATACGCTGGACTTACGAATGTTTCTGTAGGTGCTCTATTCCTGGCGGGCATTATCCCGGGGATCCTCGTAGGCATTTCCATGATGGTCATTGTTTATTTCCTGGCTTTAAAGAAAGGATACCCGACCTATCAAAAAGCCTCAATATCAAATTTCTTCAAGCAGTTTTTTGATGCGGTCCCGGCATTAATGACTCCTGTCATCTTGATTGGAGGGATCATCACAGGCATCTTTACAGCTACAGAAGCAGCAGCTTTCGCCTCTATTTATACGGTTATCGTGGGGATGTTTTATTACAAGACATTGAAAATCAAGGATTTTCCTAAAATTCTTGTTGATACACTTACATTAAGTTCCCTTTCCTTGTTTGCGTTAGCAGCTGCAAATGCGCTTGGAGAATTGATGAGTTATTATCAGTTGTCCACTTGGGCGGAGCAATTCTTCGCAAACAACATTGACAGCAAGTGGGTCTTCCTGTTAATTGTTATCGCTTTCTTTTTATTTGTTGGAACATTTATGGATGCCATACCTGCCATGATTCTGTTTATCCCTGTCCTGCTTCCCGTGGCATTGACTTTCGATGTAAGTCCGGTACTGCTGGGGATCGTTACCGTTATGACGCTTGCTGTAGGATTGGTTACCCCGCCTTACGGACTATGTCTCCTACTAGCTGCGAAGATCGGAAAGCTGCCTGTGGAGCGTTCGTTCAAAGCAGTTATTCCTTATATAGCAGTGGTGGTTGTCGTGTTGTTATTCGTGGCATTTCTACCTGACATCGCCTTTTATCTGCCGGAAAAGATGAGCCCTGACATCTTCTCCGGTCAATAAATACTGACAACAAAAGAGTAAGGGTTATAAAACCGCGATATTCTTCCATATTTGGAGGAGGTCTCGGTATTTTTTACTATGTACATTTAAAAAAGGAAATTATAAATACCTATAAATTCATCCTGTATGAGTCATTGGCCGTCTCCGGTTCAGATATTAACTAATACGATATGACTGTAGTTCTTATTTATGGCGAACGGAGGTTAAAAGAATGGCGAGTTGTTCCGATTGTTTTGATTGTTTCAATACGGATACTACGGTATCTTGTGATTTTGTTAAGGATAAAGTCTGCGTAGGATGGAGCATGCCGCAGGGAGTCAACCAAGATATATATGTGACAAGTGGAGTGAACGTTTTTAGTTCCGGTTTCGTTGCGTATGACTCTGGTGCTGCCGAGTTTATCAGCGTCACTTTTTATAATGATGGAACGCAGGTAGGCACGCCTTTAATTGTATATGCGGGGGGCAGTGTAAGCTTTACCGCAACGAACTTTACGCGCATTGAAGTCACTGTACCTGATAGCGAAGAAGGAGATATTTCCTCCGGGTTAGTTTGTTTGACGCCGCGTTATCAAGTCAATTGTGATGCAGTGTAAAAAATTCCGGCTATGGGCAGGAATTCTTACTATTATGGAAGGGAGAAACAGAGTAATGGCTATAAACTTTTATGATGGAAGTGGAGATTGTGTCCGCGGTTTAAGAGGACCTGAAGGCCCGGCAGGTCCGGCAGGTCCACAGGGAGAGGCAGGTCCGGCAGGTCCACAGGGAGAAACAGGTCCGGCAGGTCCACAGGGGGAGGCAGGCCCGCAAGGAGAAGTAGGACCCGCTGGTCCAGCAGGTCCTGTTGTTACGGAAACATCTGGATTCGCGGCTAATACAGAAGGAGCTCTAATTGCTGTGGTACTTGGAGGAACAACCGTTCCATTACCGAACTCACAGAATGTAAAAAATATCACAGTAGATCCTACAGACACGGTATTTACTATCACACTTTCCGGGCGTTATTATTTGTCCTACAAAGTAAATACAACAGCTGCATTACTATTGGGAGCAAGACTTACGGTCAATGGTACTCCATTGGAAGCCTCTGAGACCAACCCTGTGTTAAGTGTCAGCAGTTTTAATGCGGATATTATAGTATCCCTGGATGTGGGAGACACGATTAGCCTTGAATTATTCGGCCTCCTGGGTGCAGCAACTTTGCAGGATGGTCAAGGAGCTACTCTTACAATCATCCGTATTGATGACGAATTAGTATAACGAGAAGTATTTCGCCAGCTTCTTTTAAGAATTAGGGGAGCCGGCAAATGCTTCTTGTAATACGCATAGAAATATACGCACGTATTAACAGATGGGTACAGGTGGGGGAGTACATGGAAGAGGAATGTCTTCTCTAGGTGAACATAGTGCTCCCCTTATAGCTGCTGTTCGGTCACCGAAGGCTTTCATGTGATGGGAGATACATAAGGATAGATGGATATCCAGACATACGCATCCATTTTCTTCTGCAGGGATGACGTATGCGTTGGGAAGAAATTCAGTAACATATCCCTCGAATTTGCAACCATCCGGTGCACATAGATAGTACGTCTCTTCTATTTCTACGGGGAAGGTACAGGGGGTAACGACGTCACCAGCACGATCATAAATATCTACGGTAACGTGTGTGCGGAAAGCTGCTGAAATTCTATTAAGCAGAACCCGGCTTCCGTCCCTCAAAGGGAAAGAGCGCTGTTCGGATGTTTTCTCAATCTGCCAGTAGAACGTATCTGGACCAGCAGACGTTAGGATAGTTCCTTCTGCGGTGGTTAAATAACAGGGGAGCTCTCTCCGTTGAAACTCGCGAGCCGGGTAGCCGGCGGAGTAAGAAATATCCAAGGTCAAAGTCCCCTTGCATCCTTGCCCATAAGGATCTGGAAGAATGGTGATCGATTCTAGATGATCCTTTTCAGCCAGGTGCGTATCCCCGGAAGCGAGGGAAGTCTCTTCCTTTCCATTGACTAATATAGTCAGTTCACAGTTCCCGGTGCATGTATGGGTTACAGCATAACAGCTTTCTACAGCATTAAGACCGACGGTTGTATAAATGGGCGAAGGGTCTTCTGAATCATTTCTTACATAATAAGGAATACAAATACACTCTTCTGCTTCGGAAGTGGAATTAGGAACGAGTACGCGGCGCACCAATTCTTTACATGTACGGGTTTCCATCCAGTCATATACTTCTTTAACACGAACGCAGGTTGATTCCATCTCTTTCATACCCCGCCCTCCTCCAAAAGTCACTTGTTTTGATAACGTATGTGCGAATGCCCAGATCGGTGAACTATTTTTTGCTGTATTTACACATACGGCGCCGGTTTGTTTAGAAAGTGGAAAGCATGCCGAAAATATCGCTGCGATTGCTCCCTGAGGTTGCGGGGAGATGGGTAGAAAAGGTGGAAATGTTCTAGATCATAGTCAGAATTGTTGTATAATGTGGGAAAAGGATAAGAGGAGGAGGACACATGGACCCGTTCGATGTCATTGGGAATTTACATAATATCAAGCCTGTCTTCCAACCGGTGATTGGAGCAATCGATCATGATGTGATCGGATATGAGGTATTGGGACGTATCCAGGATGAAGACCGCTGGAAGTCATTGGGCCCTTTTTTCCAAGATGAAGATGTGCCGGAAGAATTCAAAGAGGAAGTCGATCAACACCTGTTGAAACTTGCAATGGACGAGATGTTGGAGAAGGAGAAGGACGGAATGCTGTTCATCAACAGGAATGCCAGCCAGCTCCTCGTGAACGATGGAGAAGCTCTTCTGGAGACGCTTCTTTTGTATGACCAAAAAGGTTTTCACTTGAACAGGGTCGTGATTGAAGTGACGGAGCATGATTTTGATGAAGATTTCGAAACGCTCGGTCACCTTCTCCTATATTACAAGACGTACGGTATTCAAGTAGCCGTAGACCACGTCGGAGCAAAAAGTTCGAACATTGACCGAATCCGTCAATTAGAGCCGCATATTCTTAAAATAGATTCAGGCATTATCCGTAAGCATAACGGGGACGAATTCCAGGATGTCATGTTTTCCTTGTCTATGCTGGCCCACAGGATAGGAGCAGCCCTCTTATTTGAAAACATAGAGGATGATTTCCAGCTTTATTTCGCATGGAAAAATGGGAGCAGGTACTACCAAGGGTATTACTTAGCGTATCCGTCGTTTGACCTTGTTGAAAAGGAGTCACTGGCTGTCGATCTGTCCGAAAAGGTAAAAAGATATGTCCATAGACAGCGCACACTTATAGAAGAACGGCTGCTATTTGTAAGGCAATGGGAAGAAAAGGTGAAAGGACTGCTGGTAAAATGGGAGGGCCCTAAAAAAGCGGATACTTTCATTGCAGAAGTGACGGATCTTTTTGATGAGGAGAGTTTTCGGATGTTCGTTTGTAATGGAGAAGGGCAGCAAGTATCTGCCAACTTTCGGAAGCGTGACAGTGAATGGCAGATGGAGCCGCACAAAAAAGGATCTAACTGGGCTTTTCGTCCATATTTCCTTGAGAACGTTATGCGTATGAAGGCTTGGAATACCGGGCTGTTGTCCGACCTTTATTCCGATATTGAAACGAAGGAAATGGTTCGTACCTTTAGTTTTCCGCTTACGGACACTCATTTTCTCTTCATCGATTTACGCTATGCTTATCTCTATAATCATGAGTGTTTACTGCAATGACGTCCATCACTTTTCATCCAATGACGAAGAAGCTGGCGATAGAATCTCTTCGTTTCGCTTATGAGCCGCCCTATGATTTTTATAATGTAGCTGTAAACGAAGAAAATGTGAAGGAGCGTTTGGATGGAAGCTATGTGGCAGCGTTTGTAGGGGAGAACCTCATCGGCTTCTATTGTACTGGTCCGAGTGCCCGCGTCCCCGCTGGGTATCCTTTTGGAGCCTATGAGCGCCGTTGTACGGATATTGGAGTAGGGTTGAAGCCGTCCTGGACGGGACAGGGAAAAGGAACACCGTTTTTCAAAGCTGTACTGGATGAGGTGGAAAAAGACTCCGAAAGCTGTCTGCGTCTATCTGTTGCCACGTTTAACAGGCGTGCCATCCGTCTTTATTCACGGATGGGTTTTGAGGCAGATCAAGCCTTCTATAGTGGTCCGGACAAGTTTATAACTATGGTGAGAGAAGCGACTGGAAAGAAGGAATAAGGCGGGTGAAAGATATTCTTTTTTAAGGGGTGTTACTTTGAATCCGGTAATGGTGGATGTGAAAGAGAAGTTAGAAACGGATCGGTTAATCTTAAGGATACCTGAACCAGGGGACGGGGCTGAGATCAATGCGTCGATTCGCAGATCAATAGAGGAACTGCGTCCTTGGCTTGGTTTCGTGCAGCAGCTTCCCACAGTAGAAGAAACAGAAGCGAACGCGCGCGAATCCCGTGCGAAATTCTACCTTCGCACAAACCTCCGGTACCTTCTGTTTGAGAAAGAAAGCGGCAGCTATGTCGGGACGTGTGGATTCCACAGGATCAATTGGAATGTCCCGGCAGTAGAGATCGGGTACTGGTTGGATAAGCAGGCAACAGGTAAAGGGTACATGAGGGAAGCGGTATCGGTGCTGACAGATTATGCATTCAGAGGATTGCATTGTGCACGGGTGGAAATACGGTGCGAGTCCGACAATCGACGGAGCAGAGCTGTCCCGGAAGGGCTGGGGTTTGATCTTGAAGGGATCTTAAGGAATGAAGACAAATCTGTTGATGGATCGAAACTTACGGATACGTGTGTGTACGCAAAGGTGAAGACCGATGTATGACGTCACCATCATTGGTGCCGGTGTAAGTGCGGCCTTCCTTGCTTGTCGTCTGGCACAGAAAAGAAACCCTTTATCCATCAAAATAATAGATAAAGGAAAACCTCTTGCCAATCGTTTTTGTGGGTCGGAGATTGGACAATCGTGTACGTGCGGTCAGTTATGCGATCGTTATTTCGGCTTTGGCGGTCTCGGAAAATCCGAAGGGAAATTCAATTATACCAATGCTTTTGGAGGAGAACTGTATAAAAAAATCGGCTCCAGAAAAGCGATGGAATACATGAAGGCTGTTGATGACATTCTTTGTGATTATGGTGGGGACGTGAAGAGGATCTATCACACGTGGAATAAGGAATTGGCAGCAGAGGCGCGTGAACACTCCCTGGAGATGCTGACCACCTCTGTCCGGCACTTGGGAACAAAAGTATCAAAACGTGTTTTTCAGAACATGTTTGAAACCTTGAAGAAATCCATCAGCTTCTCTTTCCAGACCGATGTATATGAGGTCACGTCGAATGAGAACGTTTTTCTTCTCCGCACGAGTGAAGGGATCATCCGAACAAAAAAGGTGATTTTTGCAACAGGAAAAAGCGGAAGTGACTGGATGCTCAATCAGGCAGCGGAACTAGGATTAAAATCTTTGAAAACAAGGCTTGATCTCGGGCTTAGAGTGGAGATGAAGCGTGGCCAGCTAGACAGCATTCTGGATCGCACATTTGAAACAAAATGGAGGATAGCAGCGGACGAATGGGAGGCTACGACCTACTGCATGAACCCGGACGGAAGGATTATTAGAAAGTTTCAGCACGGATGGACGATGGCAGATGGGCAGAATCAATACGAGGGAGGCGGTCCGAGCGGCAATTTAAATTTCACCCTTTTCGTTCCTCAGTATTTCCATACATACGAAGCTGCTATGAAAGCAGCATCCAAGGTGCTGGGAGGAATTAATCGAAAGGATGAAAGAATTCTCGTCCAGCGGCTCGGGGATCTTCGGCAGAACAAACCAACGTCAACATTGACTTACAACCGGGTCAAACCTTCCCTTGCGGCGGACCCTGGTTTTCTTAAAGATGAAGTTCCCGATCTTTATATTTCAGCGATGGAAACGCTGCTCCGAAGGTTAGAGAATTGGACTGGTGTAACTATGGATGAGGATACCCTTCTTTATGGAATGGATGCTAAATTTTATGAACCGAAAATGTCGACAGACCGCTGCTTTGAAACGGAGATTTCCGGACTTTATCTGGCTGGAGACTGCTCTGGCGAAACGCATTCTCTCTCCCAGGCAGCTGCCTCCGGTGTGTACATCGCGGATGTGATTTCAAAACAATTAAGCCCATGAAAAACGGTGTCTTTAATCAGTAATCCTATAAGAAAAGCGGGAATAAGAAAGGGAAATCAAAACACCTCTCATCAATAAAATGAGAGGTGTTTTGATTTAAAATGGATTGGTTGCCCATTGAAGCGATTGTTTAATGAAAATACGCTGATCCAGTTTCAACTGGGATATAATGAATTCTGCCAGGTCTTCCGGCTGCATGAATTTGTCTTGGTTCTTCTCCTCCAGCTCGTCACCAAAGACAAGTTCTGTTGCGACAAGACTCGGGTTCATGGTGAAGACGCGAATGTTATGGCGGCGAACTTCCTGCATTAATGCTTCCGTCATCCCCTGGACAGCGAATTTAGAAGCGCTGTAGGAAGTTGAACCTGCTGTGGCTTTGAGACCGTTGCTGGATGAGATCGTGATGACATCTCCCTTATTCTTATCCACCATGTGAGGAAGGACGGCTCTAGTGACATGGTAAGTACCATAGACATTTACTTCAAACGTCCGTTTCCACTCTTCAGGCTCCAGCTCAAGGAACGATCCGTTCAAGCCGATCCCCGCGTTATTAATAAGGATGTCCGCTTTTCCCAAATCTGCCTCCAATGTTGCTACGGCTTTATTGACCGCTTGGATGTCCGAAATATCTACAGGAGCTGTGACGGCTTTAACACCATACTTCGCGGCTTCCTCAGCCACCTCATGGAGAGAACTCTCCGTTCGGGCCATCAAGCCAAGGTGAACACCCTCTTCTGCCAGTGCCAAAGCAGTGGCCTTACCAATCCCTCTTCCTGCACCGGTTATGTACGCAATTTTATTACTTATCTGTTGTGCCATATTCATCCTCCTTTCTTTTGATTTTACGACGTATACAGCCTTCTTGCAAAAAGGAAGCACGATAAAAAATCATTCCCACACATTTACTATACATAAAAAAATTATGGTAAACAAAAAGCTTGCTTGAAAAACAACTCAGGGAATCGAAAAGAATAATGTAAAGTTACCTTGACGTAAAGGTGGCTTTACATTATTCTTTTTATAGAAAGGGCGGTAGGGTAATTGTGAAAAATCATTTAGTAGCCTATAGAAAAAAACATCAATTATCACAGGATCGTCTGGCAGAAAAGTTAGGGGTTTCCAGACAGACGATTATATCCATCGAGAAAGGAAGATATGATCCATCCCTGCCTTTAGCATTTAAAATTGCACGTATTTTTCAGGCTGCCATTGAAGATATATTTATTTTTGAGGAGGAAAAATAATGGATTATTATCCACTGGCGTATAAAGTAGCAGGTGGACTATTCAGTGTACAGGCGCTGTTCTTCATTCTTATATCTGTTCTTGCAGGAACGCTGCCGTCCATGCCTGCTTATTTAATGGTATCGATGGCGGTCATGAGTTTTTCCATGGCGTATCTGCACCCACAGTTCAAACAGAAGGACGAGCGTATGCAGCTGATTCGTTATAAAGGATTGTTCTATTCTTTTTTTGCCATGCTTATCTATATGTTTGCTTTACTTACGCTGCTGGAAGCAGGAGTTAACCTTACGGCCTCCATGGTCATCCAGATGTTGATTGCGTTGAATATTTGTACAGTATTCCTTTCCTGGGTAATTCTATCCAAAAAGATGTAAAGGAGGGATTGGAGATGGAATGGTTTTTTCCGGCAGCCTTCCTCGTCACATTTGGAATTCTATATTGGACAGCTCGTCGAGAAACAACGAATAACGCTTTATCTAAGAAAGGATTTATCAAAATTCTATCCATATCCGCCATTGTGTTTGCAGCGGTTGTCATATTCGTCAGTGTCTGGAATCGCTGACATCCAATGGTTCTGCTGATTTCCGACCATTTAGACAAACTAAAGGGGAAGGGAGGTCATCTTATGGGTGAAAAGAAAAAGAACAAAAATAAGAAAGATCTTAACGCATTAAGAAGAGAAAAAGGGGAGACAAACGGTACTGGAAAACAAAATCCATATCGTTAAAGGGAAAAACGTCCGGAATTTCCGGGCGTTTTTTTGTGCGTATTTATAAAACATCTTCCAGGGCGCTCTTGGAAGGTTCCATACTGATTCTTATTGGGTGGGCCTTTTTTCTCGTGAATGTATTATTACTGGTTTATTTCTACCAAAGTATGGTTATTTATAACTAAAATATTCCTTTTATAAATATTAACCCAAATATTTGGGTTAATATGGTTAAGGTTTTATTAAATTCTGTGAGAGAGGGTTGAGAACATGCACAAGAGGTATTTGCTTATTCTAATGACTGTCTTGGCTTTTTTCCTTGCTGCCTGTGGCTCGTCTGAAGAAACCGGTTCTTCAGATAACCAGGACACAGCAGCAGAAGAAAAGAAAAAAGACGAAGGTGAAGAAAAAGAAAAGAAAGAGGAGAAAGAGGAGAAAGCAACAGATGAGGAGGAAGCTTCGCCCAATGGGGGGGAAGTTATGACAGATAATATCACCGAACAATCAGAAGGCGATGTTGAAGTGCTATATACGAATGAAGATCCTGGTTTCAAAAACGATATGGACGGATTCATTGTGTCTGTAGAGAAGTATCAGGTCCTGAAAGTCACGGACATGAACGATGACATGTACATAGAATTCGATGATCAAAACGACGGCTATGTTGTCGTTGCGGAAGTGAAAGTGAACAATACGAAAGATAAAGCGATGTATTATCCGAGTTTTCTAAGGCTCCAAGGGATGAACTCGACAGATTTTCTTACCTCTTCCAGAACTTTCGTAAGAGATGAGTATCCAAAGTCGGAAGTGGAAGAGGAAACCTCTAAATACGCTGCAGGGGAAGAAGTAACAGGTCTGGTTACATTCACAATGACCAACGATCAATTCGATGTGCTCCAAAGTGTTAAACCGAAGTTGGTGATCGAAGGGGGAGCTGCGGATAATAGCAGCTTCAGCGATTCTTACAAAGGAAACGAAACATTTGATTTCGTATACGGTGAACAACAAAAAGAAGAAGTAGAAGCGGAATCTAATCTATATCCGGACGAGTTGACAACAGGAAACCTTGCGAATAAGACGATGATATTTGAAGAAGAGGGTATCGACGAATCCAAGCAGCTTGGGGATGTCCAAGTGACACTGGATGGCGTCCAGTATGCTGAGATCGAACCGACTGCTGGTAATGAAGCGAGGTTCTCGAACTTTGGTGACGCGGGCATGGTTGCGCTCACCATCAAGCTCTCGTTGGATAATCAATCCGATCAACCTGTGAGTATATGGAATTTAGGGTCTAAAGTGAATGTAGATGACGGCCGGGCTTCCGTGCTTTCACAAGGCATGGTTGAACCATCCGATCCGCAAGCCGTTGAAGCGGGAGAATCCGGAGAGAAATACCACGTCTTTCTTTTCAGAAAAGACGATTTTGAATCTTACGGGTCTTTCCAACTGGAATTCGGTCCGTTCATCGCTGATGATGGTGAAAAAATGTACAAAGGGGAAACGGTCACGTTCGACCTTCCAAGATAGAATATAAACAAACTTAATGAATAGTGTCGTGAGTAAACGAGCCTCTCTAACGCAAGAGGCTCGTTCTTTAAAAGGCATTATCCTTGATGAGTGATTCGCTTGTATAGAAAATTTCATCCAATATTTACAATAGATATTAAAATCAAATTACATATTGATAACCCACCTTTCTTTGTGGAGGGAACGCGTTAAAATGAGGCTGCAGGATACTATAAACTTCGTGCTAAAAGGAGAAGCAGCCAGTGAGAGTACAGACATTGATTCAATACACATCTATACAGGCGCCACTAAATATGGAAGAACAAAGGAGCATGGTGAAAGGGGTCACTGCCGATTCCCGTGCCATGGAGGAAGGATATGTGTTTGTGGCCGTGCCCGGATATAATTCGGATGGTCATGCTTTCATCAGCAACGCGATAGAAAAAGGAGCGGTCTTAGTTGTTGGAGAGAAGCCATTGGAAGGACTTCCGGTTCCTTATATCCAAGTGGATAATAGCCGGAAGTTCCTTGGTCAAGCAGCAGCTGCATTCTACGGATATCCGGCCGAGAAGAAGACTGTCATTGGAGTCACCGGAACAAACGGGAAAACGACAACCAGTCATATCCTAAAACATATTTGTGAACAGAATGGCTATACTTGCAGTTTGTTCGGGACGATCGACAATATTGTAAATGGTGAAACGCTTCCGGCCGATCAAACCACACCGGATGCACCCACTATACAAAAGCTGCTGGCAGAAAGTGAGGACGATCTAATTATTATGGAAGTGTCCTCTCATGGTCTGGAGCAGTATCGGCTGGAAGGCATCTCCTTTGATTATGCTGTCTTCACAAACCTCACCCATGACCACTTGGATTATCACAGGACAATGGAAGAATATTTTCAGGCGAAGTCGAAGTTGTTTACGATGCTGAAAAAGAATGGAGCAGCCATTATAAACACAGACGATCCGTGGGGAAGCAAGCTTGCCTCCTGTTTCGAAGATAAACCTTTGAAGACGATTGGTCAGGAACAAGGTTGTTCTCTGAAAATGGAAAGCCTTCTTCCAGCATCGTCCATGGTACTTCTTAGAGAAGAAAACCAGCATGTGGTCCTACCTTCTCCATTGGAGGGGGAGCACAACTTATACAACACCGCCCAAGCCTATGCCGTAGCGAAAAGTCTTGACATTCCTACCGATGCTGTTTTGGAATCATTACAGCAGTTTGAGGGGATTAAAGGCAGGTTCGAAGTGATTCGGACGGATTTTGATGTAACGATCGTCATTGATTACGCTCATACAGCAGATAGTATCTCCCATACATTACAAGCGGTACGAGCTCAAGGGGCATCCTCTATATGTCACGTCTTCGGTTTTAGAGGCAACAGAGACATATCTAAAAGGGAGAAAATGCTTCTTGCTTCTCTGGAACATGCGGATCGAACGGTATTGACGATGGATGATTTAAACGGTGTTTCTGTAAGTGAAATGAAAGAAGAGGTGACCATGATCCAGGAAACTTTCGCAGGTGACCGAGGGACCTTTGTATCGGACAGAACGATCGCTATTGAGAATGCAGTACTGGAGGCTGAAAGCGGTACATGGGTGATTATCACCGGAAAAGGGCATGAGACCTACCAACAGGACTTCTGTTATTCCGTTCACTCCGATAGAGAAACAGTGGATTATATCCTTGAAAAAAGGAAAATCCGTGTTTGAAGCTTGAAAATAAATGAAGAAAAAACACGGCAGAATATTATCTGCTGTGTTTTTTCCATTTAACACCATTGGTAATAGTTCCGATTATTCCTACTCCGAGGAACAAGTAGGCAACGATTATAGACATTTCTTCTAGTTGGTTCGTCCATAATCGGTATAGGCCGACCATAACTAACAACAGGCTGCCGATGAGGCCGATGCCGCTTTTCATTTGTTTGTTCACGGCTCATCCCCCTTTAAACTTTCTTTAAAAATATCATACCATGGTATTTTCTGCACGATTTAAAAAAGAAGGTATGTAAATGCTAACTGGTATAGACAACTATATAAATGGATGATATCTTATTACTTGATAAAACGTTTTCATCAATATTGAAGGAGGATTTACTATATGCTGAATTTTTTACAACGGATCGGAAAGTCGCTTATGTTTCCGATTGCCACCCTGCCTGCAGCAGCATTATTGGTCAGGCTTGGGATGGACGATATGTTTGGTATTCCATTTATGACTGCGGCAGGGAATGGAATACTGGAAAACCTTGCTCTCATTTTTGCGATAGGTATTGCCATGGGATTTGCGAAAGACGGTAGTGGGGCGGCAGCTCTGGCTGGCGCGGTCGGATACCTTGTACTGACAAACGGGATCACCGCCATCAATGATACGATCGATATGGGAGTGTTTGCCGGAGTAATCGCAGGAGTCATTGCTGGATTATTGTATAACCGCTTTAATGATGTTAAATTCCCTGAATTTTTATCATTCTTCGGCGGAAAACGGTTTGTTCCGATCATTACATCCCTCGTCATGGTCATTTTATCGTTCGTACTCGGATATTTGTGGGTATATCCACAATATGCGCTTGATGCGGCGACCGGCTGGATCTTAAACGCCGGAGAAATTGGTGCTGGTATTTATGGCGTTTTGAACCGTCTGCTCATTCCTGTCGGTCTGCATCACGTTATCAATACATTTATATGGTTTGATTTCGGTACATTCACAACGGCGGCGGATGCCGTGGTTCATGGTGAAATAAATCGTTTTCTCAACGGGGATCCGAATGCGGGCTATTTCCTTGCCGGCTTCTTCCCAATTATGATGTTCGGCCTTCCGGCTGCATGTCTTGCCATGTATATGGCTGCAAAGAAGCACAGGAAAGCAGCTGTCGGTGGGATGCTCTTAAGTATCGCCCTTACATCTTTCCTGACCGGGGTTACAGAACCGATTGAATTTTCGTTCATGTTCCTCTCCCCCCTTCTTTATGTCGTCCACTCGATCTTAACAGGGGTAGCTATGGCGTTAGCCTACGCGTTTGACATCCGTCACGGTTTTGGATTTTCTGCCGGATTGATTGATTTTGCACTTAACTACAACATTGCAGAAAACCCGGTTTCTTTGATCTTGATCGGATTAATCATGTTCGTCCTGTATTTCGTATTGTTCTATTTCCTAATTGTAAAACTGGACTTAAAGACACCTGGACGGGAAGACGAAGAGGATATTATGGAGGAAGAACAGGAAGAGAACGCCTACGATAAGAAGGCAGCCCGATATCTTCATGCACTCGGTGGTCCAGATAACATCGTCTCGCTCGATTATTGCACGACTCGACTGCGCCTGCAGATGGCAGATCGGGAAGTAGTGGATGAGCAGGCATTAAGACGATTGGGTTCCAAAGGAGTCATGAAAGTCGGTAAAACGAATGTACAAGTTGTTGTTGGCACAACGGTCGAATTCTTGGCATCCGCCATGCAGAAACAAATAGAGACCGGCTTGCTTCCTTTATCGGATTCTGAAAAGGAAAAGGCCGGAACGATGGAACAGGTTGAATCCGAAGGTTATACACTGGAGTCCGATGAATTTCAGATGCCTGTGGATGGAAAGATTCTGCCGCTGACCGAAGTTCCCGACCAGGTTTTTGCTCAAGGTATGATGGGGCAGGGATTTGCTGTGGATCCGGCAGGGGATGTTTTCTGCTCGCCCGTCGACGGAGAAGTAGTTCAAGTTTTCCCGACGAAACACGCCGTCGGAATCGTAATGAATAACGGATTAGAGATTCTCATTCATGTAGGGCTGGATACGGTCAAACTGGAAGGGAGAGGGTTTGAAAGTCTCGTAAATGCCGGGCAGAAAGTGAAGAAAGGAACGCCGCTGCTTCGTGTTGATTTAAATTATGTCTCTAAGCACGCACCTTCTCTAATTACACCGATTATATTTACGAATTTAAAAGAGGAATCATTCCAGCTTTTAGCTACGGAGGATAAGATGCAGGGAGACAAAGGTCTTTTATCGATAAAGTAAGGGAGGATAATCGTGACAGATATCATGCAGATCCACAACGTCAGAATCGTTACGGATAACGAGGTTATAGATAACGGCACCATTCAAATAAAGGAGGGTAAGATAGAAAAAGTCGAGAAGGGGACGATCGCTCCTCAAGGAACCGTCATTGATGGAAGAGGGAACACGTTAGTGCCGGGGTTTATAGATGTTCATGTGCACGGTGCGGCCGGGCACGATGTCATGGATGCTTCGCGTGAAGCTTTGGAGGGTATGGCATTAAAGCTGACCGAAGAGGGAACGACTGCGTTTCTTGCCACGACGATGACCCAGTCCAAAGAAGCGATCGAAAAAGCGCTTGAAAACGCCGGAGACTATATCAAATATGGGCAGTCCCCTGGAAATGCAGAAGTAATCGGCATTCATTTAGAAGGTCCCTTCATTAATGAGAACAAAGCGGGTGCACAGCCGGTGGAGCACATTATTCCACCATCTTCCACATTATTTGATAAGTGGCAGGAAGTGAGCCGTGGTAACATCCGGCTCGTCACAATGGATCCGGAATCAGAAGCTGGGCTGGAACTATGCCGCCACCTTTCTTCGGTAGGTGTGACAGCATCTATTGGTCATAGTGAAGCGACGTTTGATCAGGCAGTTAAAGCTGCAGATCACGGAGCGAGTCACGTCACTCATTTGTTCAATCAGATGAGTGGTTTCCACCATAGAGAACCGGGAATCGTTGGTGCTGCTTTCCTTGATAAAAGGTTGAAAGTGGAAATAATTGCGGATTATATTCATGTTCATCCGGAAGCTGTTCGAGCGGCTTATCAAATGATCGGGCCGGACAGGCTGATTTTGATTACCGATGCAATGCGGGCTAAGTGTTTAAAAGATGGAACGTATGACCTGGGGGGACAATCCGTCTATGTCTCCGGAAAAGAAGCAAGATTAGAGGACGGCACCCTTGCCGGCAGCATCCTTCGTTTGGAAGAGGCTGCGGAAAAGATAAAAAAAGCCATGAAGATGAGCTGGCATGACTTTGTCCGGATCACCTCCCTTAATGCAGCAGAACAAACAGGAGTAGCAGATAAAAAAGGGACGATTACTGTTGGAAAAGATGCGGATATTGTTCTCCTTAATGACCAAACACAGGTGAGTATGACAATTTGTAAAGGCATTATTGCATATGACAGGAGGGGTAATGGTGCAGTTGATCATCGTCGATGACTATAAAAAAATGAGTGAACGGGCGAAAGATATTATTGTCCATCAAATTGATAAGAAACCGGAAACTGTACTTGGGCTTGCGACAGGGGGTACACCGATTGGAACGTATAAGGAGCTTATCCGTGCAAATGGAGAGAACACAGTGGATTTCTCCAAGGTTTCAACGATCAATCTTGATGAATATATCGGTTTAGATGAGGAACACCCAAAGAGTTACCGGTATTTTATGAAAAATGAGCTGTTTCTTCATATAAATATCGATGAAGCAAACACCTATGTGCCAAAGGGTACGTGTGAAGATTTGGATAAGGAGTGCAGGCGGTACGAATCCTTAATTGAGGACATCGGTCCCCCTGATCTGCAGCTCCTCGGAATCGGGGAGAACGGTCATATCGGCTTCAATGAACCCGGCAGCAGCATGGAAAGCGAAACACATGTGGTGGAACTGACCCCCTCTACCCGAACAGCGAATGCCCGTTTTTTCAATACGAAGGAAGAGGTCCCTACCCATGCGATAACGATGGGCATCCGCTCCATTATGAAGAGTGAACGAATACTCCTGTTGGCTTCCGGCAAGAGAAAGAGGAAGGCTATTGCCCGTTTATTGGAAGGAGAAGTCGACGTGAATTTTCCAGCTTCCATTCTTATGAATCACCCCAATGTTACGCTGATTCTGGATAAAGAAGCATACGGAGTGGAGGAAGGAAACGATGCTTGATAAGAAATCACCTCTTCCGATGTACTATCAGATCGAAGAAGATATCAAAGGAAAGATTGAATCAGGGCTGTTTGGTGTTGGGAAGACGATACCATCCGAAAGGGAGCTGAGTGAACAGTACGGTGTTAGCAGAATGACGGTAAGACAGGCCGTTTCCAATCTTGTAAATGAAGGGGCTCTGTACCGGGAAAAAGGAAAGGGTACCTTCGTTTCTGAGAGAAAGATCGAGCAGCCTCTTACGGGAATGACAAGCTTCACCGAAGATATGAAGAAGCGTGGAATGACAGCAACGAGCAGACTGATCGGATTTTCCGTCATCCCTGCTCCTCCGGACATAGCCAGAAAGCTGCATTTGGAACAAGGAGAAGAAGTTTATGAAATCCAGCGTATACGGTTTGCTGATGGGAAGCCTATGGCTGTTGAACGGACGTTCCTCCCGATCGCTCTTGTGCCGGGAGTAGATGAATCGATTGTAATGGGATCTTTATATGAACATATAGAAGAGAATCATGACTATAAGATCGACAAAGCGACACAGGTAATTGAAGCGACGACTGCAGATCAGGAGCAGTCTGAGCTTTTGGCCATTCCTTACGGGGCAGCTGTTCTTCATATAGAAAGGCTTAGTGTCCTTACAAATGGGACCCCTTTTGAAGTGGTGAAATCTTCCTACCGCGCCGACCGATATAAATTCATCAGTGAAATACACCGGACGTAAGGAGGGAAGGTCTATGAGCTATTTACTTAAAGTAATTCAGAAACTGAAAGACTTGGAACAGACGGGCATCCCGGAGAAATTGTCTGAATCTCTGGCAGACAGAATACAGGCCGGAGGGATTATCTACATGTTTGGCTGTGGTCACTCCGGACTGCTGGCGCAGGATGCATTTTACCGTGCTGGAGGTTTGGTACCTGTCAAACCGATTTTTATCGAGCCGCTGATGCTGCACCAAGGGGCACTACAGTCATCCAATAATGAAAGGACGGATGGATTTGTCCTTTCGTATTTAGAGCAGGAGACCATCACAGAGAAAGACGTGATGGTCGTGTTTTCCACATCCGGAAGAAATCCTGCACCGATTGATGCAGCTATGTTTGCTAAAGAATCCGGTGCCTTCGTTCTGTCCATTCAATCGCTCTATTACACTTCCTCTCAAGAATCCAGGCATGTATCCGGCAAACGCTTGGAGGATGTAGTCGATGCCGTAGTCGATTCTATGGTGCCGGTTGGTGATGCCGTGGAAGAAAGAGAGAACCTGGATACGAAGTTTGGACCCGTCTCCTCTGTCCTTGGATCGGCCCTTTTGCATTATTTGATGGCAAATGTGATGGATGTGCTGCTGTCAAGAGGAATGGAACCGCCGATATTTAAAAGTGGAAATGTCGATGGTGCGGACGATCATAACTCCCGCTTGATCGAAAAATACAAGGGGCGGATTTCATTTTAATGAATTCTCTAGTAAAATGAGGTGCAATACAAAATCCTAATTTGAAGGTGTTAATAATGAAACATATCATCATAGGAGCAGGGATACTTGGTGCCTCTACAGCTCTCCATTTAGTAGAAAAGGGAGAGGAAGTCGTGATTATCGATCGGTTCGAGCCGGGGCAGGCAACAAGAAACGCCGCTGGTATTATCTGCCCCTGGTTAACAAATAGAAGCAACAAGGACTGGTATGAACTGGTTATCCGAGGGGCTGCATACTATGAACCGCTCGTTGAACGGCTTGTTGAATACGGAGAAAGAGAAACCGGCTACCGAAAAACAGGTGCCATTAACCTATTCGATACGGATGAAAAACTGGATCGTAAATACGACCTTGCAGTTGAACGCAGACGAGAAGCAACAGAGATGGGAGAGTTGTCCAAGCTGACAACAAAAGAGACGAGGGAGATGTTCCCGTTGGTGTCCGAGTCTTATCGTGCCCTTCATATAAGTGGTGCCGCAAGAGTGAACGGCGACAAAGTTGCCCAAGCCATGCTGAATGCTTCCGTGAAATTAGGGGCAGCGTATATAAAGGGAGATGCACGTTTACTCATGCATAGTGGAAATGTGGAAGGGGTCGAAGTCAATGGTCGGACCATTAATGCCGACAGGTACCTCTTGACCTCTGGAGCATGGATGAACCAGCTTTTTCAGGATGTAGGGCTTAAATCGAACGTCCATTTTGAAAAAGCTCAGATCCTGCATTTTGAAATGCCTGAGTTTGCGACAGAGAATTGGCCGGTAGTACTGCCACCTTTCAATCATTATATCCTTTCCTTTGATAAAGGGAAGATTGTGGTCGGGGCAACAAAAGAAAAACGCAGTGACTTTAATGTAGACGTAACGGCAGGAGCTGTTCATCAATTGTTGGACAAAGCACTTCGAGTGGCTCCGGGTCTGGCGGAGGCAGCTCACGTCGAAACAAAGGTCGGATTCCGTCCGTTTACCAAGGGGAATACACCTGTCCTCGGAAACGTTCCCGGGATAGAAAATCTGATAGTCGCAAATGGACTTGGAGCCTCCGGGTTGACCAGCGGTCCTTATGTCGGTTTACAGTTAGCAAACCTTGCATCGGGAAACACCGTTGATTTGCCATTAGAGAACTACCCTCCATCCTCTTTATTTTTATAAACTTCCATACCACTCTCACCACAGGAAACCTTTTTAAAGGGGTACTGTGGTGATTTTTAATATACGATAATTTAATTATGTAAACGAAGATATAAGACAAATGGTTTGTCTTATATCTCAGGGAGAGGCCCGCTAGCGTTGAATGGTTGGATGTATGCAGCATGAATGAAGGGATAGGAAGAAGAATGGGTCCGTTTATGCACTCTTCACGGTCGCTCCTTGTTGACTTGCTGCTTTCAATAAGGTCATTTTGTCCGAGTTTGTCAGTTTGCTCCAAATACCCACTTTAATTTTCATCATTTTTTCCTCCTGTAATGGAATTAGTATGGTGGCTTTTGGCGAACAAACAGGTCCAGTTTGTTAATACTTAGCATATACCGTCATTTCAGAAATTTTAAACAACAAAAATATCTACAAAATTCGATTCCTTCTCCAATTCTTAAGAAGGTTATAGTACCTGTACGTCGAATATGTATATATGCAAAGGGGTATGAACACCACCTTTGACATTTTGTTATTAGTGAAGGGGGAAGCTGGATGATTTCTTATCAAGTTCAATCGGAGAAAGGGTTTACGGGAAAAGTCGGTGAACTCGTCTGGATGCTGGAACACACCCGTGCGATCACAATCCAGGAAGTAGCGGATCTTAGTACGGAAGAACTTGATTGGTCCATGGAGGGCGGAAATTCTATCGGTGCGCTTCTCTCGCACATAGCTGCTGTCGAATATGTCCACCAGCTCATTAGTTTTGAACAGAGGGACATGGATGAATCGGAAAGAAAAGAGTGGGGGGCAGCACTCGAACTTGGGGAAAAGGCAAAACAGCATGTGCATGGCATGTCTATCGACGATCTTCTGGATGTATTGGAAGCGACGAGGGATCAGACGCTGGACTACCTCAAGGGTAAAAATGATGACTGGCTTTACAAAGAAGATGTATGGTCAAACGGAGTGACCTTTAATCATTATTATTTATGGTTTCATGTGTTGGAAGACGAGATTAATCATCGAGGTCAAATAAGGGCATTGATTCGTTCCATGAAGGAGAAGAAAGTTTCTTCCTGAATCATATTAAAAATGCAGGAGACGGTGAAAACTGTCTCCTGTTTATGCATGTACATGTTAAAGAGAAGAACCTGTAATCCTGAACAGCTTCTACTGTCGATAACAGAAGAGCAAATCAAGCAAGAAAGGACGGGGAGAAGGATGATACACCGGTTCATCGACGGTCATAACGATACCCTGCTAATGCTGGAAGATGGGGTGGATAAATTTTTCAAGGGAATTCCTAACGGCCATTTAGATTATTCAAAGGGTATGGCGGCAGGTTTTGCGGCAGGTTTCTTTGCGGTGTTCTGTCCCAATCCCGACACAGATCCTGCTCAGGTGACTTACAAAACGGAGCAGGGGTATGAGAAATCCTTTCCCGCTTCTTTGGATCCTGATTATGCTTGGAAAATTGCCAATACGTTAATTTCCCGATTTTATCAGCTGGAGGCTTGCTCTGAGGGGAGGTTTAAAGCCGTTCGAACGGTGGAGGATTTGGATAAAGCATGGAATGGAGAATGGATGGGCGGGATACTTCACATGGAAGGAGCGGAGCCGATTGATGAGGGGCTGGATGCTCTGCATGTTTATTACCATGCAGGACTCCGCTCCCTCGGGCCGGTTTGGGCTAGGAAAAATATCTTTGGAGAAGGCGTCCCTTATCGCTTTCCATCCTCTCCGGACACCGGGCCGGGAATAACGGAGGCTGGAAGGAGGCTCGTGAAGGTATGTAATGCTCTTGGTGTGATGATTGATTTATCTCACATAAACGAAAAAGGTTTTTGGGACATTGCCACGCTGACAGACGCCCCGCTTGTCGCAACCCATTCAAATGCTCATGCCATTTGTCCAATATCCAGGAACCTGACCGACCGGCAGCTGGATGCGGTCAAAGACAGCGGGGGGCTCGTTGGTGTCACTTACAGCACCAGCCCCAACATGGTGACAGAAGACGGTGTCAATAGACAGGATGTAGCGCTTTCTGCAATTGTAAAACATATTCATTACATGATCGAACGGATGGGCATTGACCACGTCGCACTTGGATCAGACTTTGACGGCACGCGGATTCCATACTCAATGCATGATGTGACGGGTGTTCCAAAGATCTTAAGAATACTGGAGAAGGAAGGAATGACAGAGGGGGAAATCTATAAAATTACACAAGGTAACTGGAGGAGAGTTCTTTCGAATACTTGGAAGTAATGATGGAGATAGACACATGAAATACCGGTGTGTGCCCAGAAACAAAAGAGAGCGCACACCGGGAAATATGGTTATCTGTGTTGTTGATAAGTAATGTCTTTTGTAAGGGATTGAATATTGTTGTACTCCGCATCGGAAAGAGGAGCTGCTTCCAAAAAAGTGAGGTTCTGTTCCAACTGTTCCACAGAGCTTGCACCAAATACGGCTGTCGTAACGGCCGGATGATGAAGAACATATTGGAGGGCAACAGCTTCCGCACTTTTTGAAGTGTTGCTTACTTTTTTCCAATCACGAGCGATGGACATCACTTCATCAGCATCATACTCAAGGATGCCGTCGCCTGCTTTATCGCGCGCTTTTTCTATTCCACGGTCAGAGAGGATGCCTTTAGCAAGAGGGCCGCGTGCCAGGACGCTGATCTCATACTCATGGAGCAGGGGAAGGATCTCTTCCTCCGGCCTTCGATCGAGAGCGCTGTACTGCATCATGACGCTGGCAATCGAGGATTTCTCTGCAAATTGCTTTATCACATTCGGACGAATGGAGGATATGCCGTATTCCCTGATCCACCCTTCTGATTTTAAATCTTCGAACGCTTCGATTGTCTCATCAATCGGGTCATCAATGGTACCGCCGTGAAGCTGGTATAAGTCGATATAATCCGTTCCTAACCGTTTTAAGCTGTCTTTGACGCTGCTTTTTATGTGTTCTTTGGATGGATCCCATGTCCAACCTTCTTCCCCCGGTGTAAAACGGTTCCCTACTTTCGATCCGATAATTAAATCCTGGCGGCGTCCACGGATCGCTTCCCCTATTAATTCTTCATTCTTTCCGTAATCGTAGAGGTCTGCGGTGTCCAAATAGTTCACCCCGCTGTCAATGGCCCGGTCGATGATTGATTTTGCTTGTGCTTGATCGGTTCCGAGGGACATGCAGCCAAGGCTGATTTCAGATAAATACAAATCTGTTTTCCCTAATTGACGTTTATTCATAGAATCATCCTTTCTTGTGAGTACTGGTAGTTGTGATGCTTTGTCTCTGCCTTTCCTATGTTAAAATGAAGAAAGAGTTTAGAGAGGATGAGCATCTTGAGTAATTTTGAAGAGAAAACATATAAAACAGAAACAATCTATAAAGGGAAGATCGTTCAATTAGATATTGACAGTGTAACATTACCCGACGGGAAAACATCTAAACGGGAATTGATCAAACATCCGGGCGCCGTTGCGGTCATAGCTCTAACGGATGAAGGGAAACTGATCTGCGTCGAGCAATACCGGAAACCACTCGAGAAGAACCTCGTAGAAATCCCTGCCGGAAAACTGGAACCGGGAGAAGATCCGAAGGCCTGCGCGTTAAGGGAATTGGAAGAAGAGACGGGTTACACGAGCGATGACTTAAATCTTATCACTTCCTTTTATACTTCACCAGGTTTCGCTGATGAAATCGTCCACGTCTATTTTACCGATCGTGTAGAAAAATTGAATGAAAAGCCTGCAGGGGATGTGGATGAATTTGTGGAACTGATGGAAATAACCGTAGAAGAAGCGGAACAGTTGGAGAAGGAGCAGAAGATCCACGATGCAAAGACCGCTTATGCGATTCTTTATTTAAAATTAAGAAGGAATGGATAAGAATGAAAGATTACTTTGTCGATCTTCATGTTCATATAGGGAGGGACTGGGAAGGCGGCCCTGTTAAAATTACCGGATCAAAAACGCTCACACTCACAAACATTTTCCTGGAGGCCAGCAGACGAAAAGGCCTTGATTTGATCGGTATTATCGACGCTCAGTCACCCGCTGTTTTGGATGAGGTGGAAGATTTGATCGATCGGGGATATGCGGAAGAAGTTTCCGGAGGGGGAGTGCGCTCCGACAGCACCACCCTCCTCTTAGGTTCAGAAGTGGAAATATATGATGCATCCTGTCAGGGTCCCATTCACGTTCTCTGCTATTTTCCTACCATAGATACGATGCGTCGATTCAGCTTATGGCTTTCGAAGAAAATGAAAAATGTCAGCTTAAGCTCTCAGCGCTTTTATGGTACAGCGAGAGAACTGCAGACTTATGTTAGAGAAAATGGCGGCCTTTTTATACCTGCCCATATTTTCACTCCATTCAAAAGCCTTTACGGTAAAGGTGTAAAAAAGTCGTTGAGAGAGATCCTTGATTCTGATAAAATCGATGCGGTTGAACTTGGATTGAGTGCAGATACGGAGATGGCTTCCCAGTTAGCTGAACTCGCTCCTTACACCTATGTTACGAATTCTGACGCGCATTCTCTTGGTAAGCTTGCCAGAGAGTATCAACTGGTAAGAATGGATGGATTGTCATTGGAAGAATTAAAGCTTGCATTACATAGAAAAGATGGACGCCGTATCGTCGCCAATTATGGTATGGATCCGAAAATGGGGAAGTATCATAAAACCGTTTGCGGAAACTGCCTGCATCCGGTGACGGCAACCGGCTGTACATGCAGAAAAAGCCGTCTGGTTAAAGGTGTTTCCGAAAGAATTAAGGAACTGTCGGACGAGGGACAGGTAACAAAGCGCCCTCCATACGTGTATCAAGTGCCTCTGGAAACGCTGCCGGGTATAGGAAAGCAAACGTATGAAAAACTCCTTGCTGCTTTCGGGTCTGAGATGGCCGTCATTCATGACGTTCCATCTGTGGAACTGGAAGAAATCGTTTCCTCCTCCATCGTCCACTATATCATTCAAATGAGAAAGGGAGAGCTTGATATAGCTGCCGGCGGAGGCGGTAAGTTCGGAAAGATCCATTAATATAGAAGGTCCTTGGTCTACTTTTTTCTTTTCGCTCATAGATTAGTCATAGAATGAGTGGACAGAAGGGTGGAGAAGTGACGATGCAGCACGGAGTGAGAATGGTTCAAAATGACGTCAAGACACACATGAATATATTTGTGTTTATCTTTGTGCTATTCATTATGGGAATGGTCTTTGGAGCGGTCATCGTAAACAGTATGAACTTTGTTCAGAAACAGGATCTTTTCTTTTACTTGGAGCAGTTTTTCGAGCAGCAGACGTCCGTGGAAGGTTCGAGCAGAGCGGTTCTGTGGCAGGACAGCATCTTATACCATATGAAGTATATGCTGCTGCTCTTCCTTCTCGGTATCTCCGTAATAGGAATGCCGATCATTACGGTTCTTCTTTTCATCAAAGGACTCGTTATTGGTTTTTCGGTCGGCTTTCTAGTAAATCAGATGGGTTGGTACGGGCTTGTCATATCTTCTGTTTCTATCGCACCGCAGAATTTGATCATTATACCCGTTTACCTGATTGCTGGGTCGCTGGCATTGATATTCTCCTTGACTCTGTGCAGGCAGCTTTTTATACGGAAGGTGCACCAACCTATTTTGAAAGCGTTCGGTAGATACAGCGCGTTGTTCGGAGTCTTGCTGATTATTCTGCTTGTAGCATCACTGATCGAGGTATTCGTATCTAATTCCGTGTTGGAATACGTACTGAAGTGGATTTATAAATGATTAAACTATCACTTAATAATGATTATCGTTAACAGATAATAATCATTATAATTTGACACTCGTTCTGTCTCTGAATTATAATGAGAATGCAATTGCGAGGGAGGGACGAACGATATGGAACATCGTATAGAGAAAATTAAAAAGCAGCTACATTCCCAAAGTTACAAATTGACGCCTCAACGGGAAGCTACCGTCCGTGTTTTATTGGAAAACGAAGAAGATCACTTAAGTGCAGAAGATGTTTACCTCCTCGTAAAAGAGAAAGCACCGGAGATAGGATTAGCGACCGTATATCGAACACTGGAATTATTATCCGAATTAAAAGTAGTAGATAAGATTAATTTCGGCGATGGAGTATCAAGGTATGACTTGAGAAAAGAAGGAGCCGAACACTTTCATCATCACCTCGTATGTATTGAGTGTGGATCAGTGGAAGAGATTGAAGAAGACCTGCTCGGTGATGTGGAAAAGATCATTGAAGGCCAGTGGGGCTTTGAAGTGAAGGACCATCGATTAACGTTTCATGGTATATGCAGGGTCTGCCAGAAACAAGCAGTCGCGGTTTCAACAAGCACAGAAACTGAAGAGTGATAGAATCGCCGCTATGAGTATGCATAGTGGCTTTTTATTTTGTTATTCTATATTTACAAAAAGCATGAAATCGTGTACGTTAGTGCTAGATGGAACGGAAAGAGGACGGTTTTCTTACCTATGGCGTCTCCATTGATTATTTACGTATAATCAGCAGGAATTTAGGCATATCCTTAATCAAGGTATGATTAAAGGAGATGGAAATTCATGTCTAAATTTCAGCACGGGCTGAAGGATTTACTGAAAGTCCTCATTGTATTTACCATCTGCACTTGTATATTCTACATGGCGCTTCGAATGGTCCATGGAGAATACGAAAGGCAGCATCGGTATGATCCTCCGGGGGGAGCGGCGGTCAAAGTCTATCAACCTGCCGAGCAATCGTGGACGGATCGGTTATCGATATTTTTCCAATTAGGAGAGTAGATCGACAATGCAATTCGCTTTGGAAGATTTTTTTCATTATTTGACTGTCGAACGCGGCCTGTCCCCGAATACGATTCAATCGTATAAGCGCGACCTTACTCAATACCGTTCGTTCATGGAGGAACGGGAAGGGATGGAGAACTGGGGGCAGATTACGAGGGCGCACATCATGAAATACATGCATCATTTAAATGACCAGGACCGCTCTGCTGCCACTGTTGCCAGGTTTCTTTCTTCCATCCGTCTTTTTCATCAGTTTTTAATTAGAGAAAAAGTGACAGATCAAGATCCGAGTTTACATATTGAAACTCCAAAGAAGGAACGAAAGCTTCCAAAGGTTCTTTCTTCAGAAGATGTAGAGAAATTGCTGAACATTCATGCGAAAGACCCGCTTTCTGCGAGGAATAAGGCGATGTTTGAAATGCTCTATGCTACCGGCCTCCGCGTGACGGAGCTCGTTTCACTTAAAGTGAGTGATCTGCATTTGACGATGGGGTTTGTACGGTGTCTTGGAAAAGGATCGAAGGAAAGAATTATTCCTTTAGGTGATATGGCTAAAGAAGCTGTGGAGCATTACCTTGAAGCTGGTCGTGGATCGTTAATAAAGCAAAAAAAGACGGAAGAGCTTTTCGTGAACCATCACGGGAATGCGCTCTCCCGGCAAGGATTCTGGAAGATACTGAAAGCGGTTGCTAGGGAGATGGGTGTGAACAAGGAGCTGACTCCGCACACGCTGCGCCATTCGTTTGCCACGCATTTGCTGGAGAACGGGGCAGATTTGAGGGCGGTTCAAGAGATGCTTGGACATGCGGATATTTCCACGACTCAAATTTATACGCACGTTTCGAAAACAAGATTAAAGGATGTATACCGCTCTTATCATCCCCGTGCGTGAGATAATTTTTTTATTTTTAGTTGTCTGACATCCTACAACTTAATTTGTGGGGTAAATATTCTTGAAATTGGGAAATTAAACATTAGGAGGGATCATCAATGGATGCATTCAAGCGAGTATTTGTAATCGTAATGGATTCTGTCGGAATCGGGGAAGCTCCCGATGCCGAGAAATTTAATGATAAAGGAGCCGACACCCTCGGTCATATTGCCGAACATATGGGGGGGCTGAAAATGCCTGTGATGGGCAGTCTCGGGCTCAGTAACATCAGAGAAATCAAAGGTATTGATCCAGTAGATCATCCAAAAGCCCACTATACGACGATGGTGGAAGCTTCTAACGGAAAAGATACGATGACCGGACACTGGGAAATCATGGGTCTGTATATCGATCAGCCGTTCCGAACATTTCCAAATGGGTTCCCGGACGAATTACTGGATCAAATCAAAGAGAAAACCGGACGTGGGATTGTCGGAAATAAACCTGCATCCGGAACGGAAATTCTCGATGAGCTCGGCGAGCATCATATGAATACAGGCGATTTGATCATCTATACGTCTGCAGACTCGGTCCTGCAGATAGCAGCTCATGAAGAAGTCATCCCACCGGAAGAGCTTTATGAAATCTGTGAGTTCTGCAGAGAACTGACTAAAGATGAAAAATACATGGTGGGTCGTGTCATTGCTCGTCCATTTGTCGGTAAACCAGGTGCATTCGAAAGAACGTCTAATCGTCATGACTATGCATTGAAGCCGTTCGGCCGTACGGTAATGAATGAAATGGCAGACAACGGCCTTGATGTCATCGCGATTGGAAAGATATCAGATATATATGACGGGGAAGGGGTAACGGAAGCGATCCGCACGAAAGATAACATGGACGGGATGGATCAACTGGTAAACTCCATGGATAAGGAGTTCCAAGGCATGAGCTTTTTAAATCTGGTGGACTTTGATGCGAAATATGGTCACCGTCGTGATCCCAAAGGATACGGAGAAGCTCTGGAAGCCTATGACGCCCGTCTTCCGGAAGTGTTGGATAAAATGCGTGAGGATGACCTGTTGATCATTACGGCAGATCATGGAAACGACCCTGTTCATCACGGGACGGATCATACGAGAGAGCTCGTGCCGCTTCTTGTTTGTCATAAGGGAATTCAAGAAGGAAC
Source organism: Bacillus sp. SB49 (assembly GCF_000469135.2). Classification (NCBI taxonomy): domain Bacteria; kingdom Bacillati; phylum Bacillota; class Bacilli; order Caryophanales; family Bacillaceae; genus Bacillus; species Bacillus sp. SB49. The sequence goes on along the minus strand of NZ_CP048117.1, from coordinate 2,030,038 downwards.
GGAGATCGCGCAGCGTCGTACGTTTGCTGATATAGGGGCAACGATATCTGATAATTTTTCCATTACCTTACCGGAATACGGAACTAGCTTTTTGAAAGAAATTAAATAAAGGGGAGTAGAAAACATGGTTCAAACGAAAATCAAGGAAGCATCATCATTTATACGGGAGCAGTTAACTCATCAACCGACCGTTGGACTTATTCTTGGATCGGGCTTGGGTGTTCTGGCTGACGAAATTCAAAACCCCGTCACAATCGCTTATAAGGAAATTCCACATTTTCCAGAATCGACGGTGTCCGGACATAAAGGACAACTCGTGATTGGAGAGCTTGAGGGCAGGCAGGTAATCGCTATGCAGGGCCGTTTCCATTATTACGAAGGCTACAGCATGCAGCAGGTGACCTTCCCTGTCAGAGTTATGAAGGAGCTTGGCGTTGAGACGCTGTTCGTCACGAATGCGGCTGGTGGAATTAACGAAACGTTCCAGCCTGGCAACTTGATGATTATTACGGACCATATCAATAATATGGGAAATAGTCCGCTGATCGGGCCGAACGATGAGGATCTTGGGCCCCGCTTCCCGGATATGTCGGAAGCTTATGACCGTGACTTGATCCAACACGCACACCAATCGGCAGAGCGCCTTAATCTTAAGGTTCAGCAGGGAGTTTACGTCGGAAATACCGGACCTGCCTATGAAACCGGTGCAGAAGTCCGCATGCTCCGTACACTTGGTGGAGATGCTGTCGGTATGTCAACGGTGCCGGAGGTAATGGTAGCGAACCATTCCGGGATGCGTGTACTAGGCATTTCCTGTATTTCTAATATGGCAGCGGGCATTCTTGACCAGCCCCTGACCCATGACGAAGTGATCGATACGACAGCACAGGTAAGGGAAGACTTCCTCGGTTTTGTTAAAGATCTTCTTCGTGGTCTTCCGGCTTAAGAGCATTTAAACATTTGCGGTGCTCCTGCCTGTGTTGAGAGCACCGCTGATAATTCTAATTCCTAAAAAGTAAAGGGTGGATGCGAGATGCGTATGTATGATGTGATCGTTAAGAAACGCGATGGTGGAGAATTGACGAAAGAAGAAATTGAATTTTTCGTTGATGGTTATACAAAAGGCGAGATACCGGATTATCAAGCTTCTGCACTAACGATGGCTATTTATTTCCAGGGGATGACGCCGGAGGAAACAGCAACATTGACACAGGCTATGGTAAATTCAGGAGAAACGATCGATCTTTCCGCCATAGATGGCAAGAAAGTGGACAAGCATTCCACCGGTGGTGTAGGGGACAAGGTTACATTCATTGTTGGACCGCTCGTAGCTTCCGTAGGGATACCGGTTGCGAAAATGTCGGGACGCGGACTGGGTCATACCGGTGGTACGCTGGATAAACTCGAATCTATAGAGGGTCTCGAAATCGAGATGACAAAAGAACGCTTTATTGAAAACGTAAACAAACATAAATTAGCAGTAGCGGGGCAAACTGGAAACCTTGCTCCTGCCGATAAAAAGCTTTATGCTCTTCGTGATGTGACAGGTACCGTGAACTCCCTTCCCCTTATTGCAGGGTCTATTATGAGTAAGAAAATCGCATCCGGTGCGGATAGTATTGTGCTCGATGTGAAAACCGGTTCCGGAGCATTCATGAAAACATTGGAAGATTCTGAGGCGCTCGCGCGTGAGATGGTGGATATCGGCAATAATCTTGGCAGACAAACAGTCGCAGTAATTAGCGATATGAACCAACCGCTTGGATTTGAAGTGGGTAATGCCAATGAAATTAAAGAAGCTGCAGAAATCCTCCAAGGTAAAAGAGTAGAAGATTTACGGGAGCTTTCCTTGGAAATCGCTTCCCATATGGCGGTTCTTGCAGAAGTATTTGCCTCCTATGAGGATGCCTATGCTGCCTTAGAGCAAAATATTGAGAACGGGAAGGCATTCCAATCCCTTCGTACCCTTGTAGAATCACAGGGGGGAGACGTTTCTATGATTGATAATCTTGATCTGCTCCCCAAAGCAAAATACGAAGTCGCGGTCGAGGCGGAGGAAGCGGGATATATCGCTGCCATTGATGCAGAGTCAATCGGTATTGCTGCCATGTACCTTGGTGCGGGGCGTGCGACCAAAGATGACGAGATTAATCATGGAGTAGGAATTACATTGAAGAAAAAAATTGGTGATCCAGTAAAAGCTGGAGAGGCCCTGGTTGTTCTGTTGAGTGATGTTGAAACTCCTCAAGACTCCATTGATAAAGTGAAGGAAGCGTACACAATCGCACAAGAAAAAGTTTCTAAACCAAAGCTGATTCATAACATCATCAAGTAAAACAAATCCCGGCAGGCAGTGCCGGGATTTTATCGTTTTCAGCTTATCGTTCTTTTGTTTTCTGTAGTGAAAATCACGTTTTCTTTAATTTCCCAATCTACAACCTTCCATATTATTTTCAACGTCTCTGCGGGGGCGTTGTTTGTATTTGTGCAGTATTTTTTCCCTTATGTATAGAAGATGCTGGTAAGGGAAGAATAGGGGCACTTAAAGCCAATGGGAGGTCTTGTTTATGCGAAAATTGATTGGTACGATCGCCGCAGTTTTCTTTCTTTTGACTGTCATGCCGGGAACGGTTTCCTTTGCCGAGGAAAAAGCAGCTTCCGACATCACTCAATCAGCGAATTCCGCTGTACTTTTGGAAAAAAACAGCGGAATGCTGCTATACGATAAAAATGCGGACAAACAGCTGCCGCCTGCCAGTATGACGAAAATTATGACGCTGCTTTTGATCATGGAGGAATTAGAGACCGGTGGTATTAAACTCAACGAAAAAGTAAGAGTCAGTGAACATGCCGCCTCCATGGGGGGATCGCAGATCTTCCTTGAAGAAGGAGAAGAAATGACGGTGGAGGAAATGCTGAAAGGAATCGCTGTAGCCTCTGGAAACGATGCCAGTGTAGCGATGGCAGAAAGAATTGCCGGCAGTGAAAAGGCGTTTGTTGACCGGATGAATGAGAAAGCCAAGGATCTTGGATTAAAGAATACCCAGTTTAAGAATCCAACCGGTCTACCGGCAGAGGGTCATTACAGCACGGCACATGATATGGCTGTCATGGCAAGAGAACTGCTGCTTCATGAAGAAGTGACGAACTATACGAAAATATATGAAGATTACTTAAGAAAAGGTACAGATCAGGAATTTTGGCTTGTTAATACCAATAAATTGATCAAGTCCTATCCAGGCATGGATGGTTTGAAAACGGGTTATACATCAGAGGCCAAGTACTGCTTGACTGCATCTGCTACCAGGGACGGGATGCATATGATTGCGGTGGTCATGGGTGCTGAAAATCCAAAGAAAAGAAACGCGGATATTACAAGCCTTTTAGATTATGGTTTTGGACAGTATGAAGCTGTCAAACTCCATTCCAAGGATAAAGCAATGGACGTGGTGACGGAAACAAGAGGGAAACCGCGTCAAATTAAGCTGTATCCTGAGAAAGACGTGGTTGTATTAAAGAAAAAGAATGAAAAGAAAGCCGATTACCAGACAGAATTGAAGAAGGGCGGACAGGTCGACATTCCTATGGATAAAGGGACGCACATGGGGTGGGTAGCCGTTAAGAAAGACGGGAAGGAAGTGGCTAAAGTGCGTCTTGAAACGAAGGATCCAGTAAAGAGAGCGAGTATTCTTGAACTGTGGGAGCGTTCCTGGAGGAATTTGACGAGCTTTCAGAGGTTTTAGCATTTTTGGGCTAGTATTGTTTTCATGCAGGAAATAGAGGTGGAAAATACGAAAGTCTTAGTGTGACTCTTATATCGTATGAGGAGGGGAACCACTTGAGTCTTCGTGTACAATTTGCTGTGAATGAAAACGTATTGCTTGTTCGTCTGGATGGAGAGTTGGATCATCATGAGGCTACCCAGCTTCGAGAGAAGTGGCAGACACATTTAAAGAATCCCGGAGTCGAACATGTAATCGTCAATTTAGAGAAGTTGTCCTTTATGGACAGCTCCGGACTTGGAGTAATGCTTGGCCGTTACAAAGAGGTTCAGGCGAGAGGGAATGAAATGATGCTTTGTTCCATACGTCCTGAGGTGAAACGACTGTTCGATATGTCGGGAATGTTTAAAATCATGAAGCATGTTGAGGACGAAGCGACTGCGCTTGAGGTACTGGGGGTGGCATCATGCGAAATGAAATGACCATCGAATTCACGAGTATCAGTGCCAACGAATCTCTGGCGCGTGTATCCGTAGCAGCTTTTATCAGTCAAATAAATCCGACGATGGAAGAACTGACGGATATTAAAACGGTCGTATCAGAAGCCGTAACCAATGCAATTATTCACGGGTATGAAGAGAAAGCGGATGAAAAAGTTCTTTTAACCTGCGCTATTGAAGGGGAAGAGATTGAATTAATTATCCAGGATCGTGGGCGCGGCATTGAGAACATCGATATGGCGAAAGAACCTTTATACACCTCAAAACCCGAGTGGGAAAGGTCGGGGATGGGTTTTACAATTATGGAGAACTTCATGGACCAAGTCGATATTACATCAGAGCCGGGGATGGGGACAACGATTCGTATGACGAAACAATTGACCTCCTCCCGTGCTCTATGTAATTGAGGGACTGCGAATGAGCGATACGACAAAGGAACGTCTGTCCGACAAAGATGTCAAAGACTTGATAAAGAAGAGTCAGTCCGGGGATCATAAGGCGAGAGATTTCCTTGTCGAGAAGAACACGAGGCTCGTTTGGTCTGTCGTGCAGCGCTATTTGCGCAGGGGATATGACCAGGATGATTTATATCAAATCGGATGCATCGGACTTTTGAAATCGATCGACAAATTTGATTTGAGCTATGATGTCCGTTTCTCCACATATGCCGTACCCATGATAATCGGGGAAATCCAGCGTTTCATCAGGGATGACGGGAGTGTGAAAGTAAGTCGGAGTCTGAAAGAGCTTAATCATAAGGTGCGTGCGAAGAAAGAAGAGCTGCTCAAAGAGAACGGACGCTCTCCTACGGTTAATGAACTCGCCGATGCCCTTGGACTTACAACAGAAGAAATTGTTCAGGCAGAAGAAGTAGGGCGCTCGCCGCAGTCGATCTATGAGACGGTTTATGAGAATGAAGGAGATCCAATCACGCTTGTCGATCAAATTGCAGAAGAGGATAACAATTGGTTTGACCACCTTACCCTGCAGGATGTCATGAGCAGACTGGATAAACGTGAGCGGTTGATCATCTATCTCCGCTACTATAAAGACCAGACGCAGACGGAAGTAGCAGAACGTCTTGGAATTTCTCAGGTTCAGGTCTCGAGATTGGAAAAAAAGATCCTCGCAGACATGAAAGAAACGATGACCGATACAAGTTGAGACTGTACCCAGTGGGGTGCAGTCTTTTTTTGTTTGTCCAAACCCTCATCTCGGTGATTCTGTATGATTTCACCCAACACACACATAATAAGTGCAACAAATCAATCCAGGGAGGCGAATGATATGACGCCGATCTATATCCGCATGAAGCAGTCGATTTATGTCCCGCCCGGTGCGGTCATCCGCCTCTCGGATATCGCGCGGGTCGTGGGTCCCGGACGTCACTTGGAAGAAGTCGAACACATGGAACTTCATCAGGTTACTAAAGAGGATCAGAATATCGTGGTGATCGACTCATTCATGGTCATCGAACAAATACTAGCCGGAAATCCGGACGTTGAGATCGAAATGATTGGACCGAGCCAGTGCGTAGTCCATGTAGAGGATCGAAAGAAAGAACCTTCACCATTATTGATCGCAGGAATCTGGATTTTGTTATTCATCGGTGCAGCGATGGCAATCATGAACTTTCACTACGATGTCAGCATGGAATCCGTTCAGCAGAAGCTTCACTTTATGTTGACAGGAGAAGAGGAAGAGCACCCGTTGTGGATCCAGGTTCCATATTCCATAGGACTGGGGGTCGGTATGATCCTCTTCTTCAACCACTGGTTCCAGAAGCGGTTTAATGAAGAACCGAGTCCAATGGAAGTGGAGATTTTCAATTATCAGGAAGACCTCGATCATTATGTGGCCATCAAAGAAAATAAGGTGGAAAAACAGGATGTGGATCATTGAAATATTGATCGGTCTAGCTGCGGGCATCGCGGTCGGGACAGGGTTCGTCGCTTTTCTGACGGTGCTTGGAATCGTTCCCCGGCTGATGCAGTTGAGCCGGTCGCAATCCAAACTCCGTGTTTACGAGACCGCTATTATCCTGGGTGTTTTCTGCGGCATCTATTTATCCTTTGGAGACGTGCCTGTCCATATGTCTCTGGTCGGAATCATAATTTGGGGTCTCTTCCATGGCATATTCATCGGGATGCTCGCTGCTGCATTGACAGAAGTGTTGAACGTATTTCCCTTGTTGTTCAAGCGCATAGGAGTAGATGGCTTTTTGTTTACGTTATTAATGGCGTTAGTGCTGGGGAAAATAGCAGGTTCCTTGTTTCAATGGATTATATTCGTTAAATGAGCATCAGGAGGTTACATCATGGAAAAGCAAACGATGAACGAGAAGAACTTTGAAAAGGTAAGTAAAACGTATCAGCCCAAACCGCCCATCGTCATGAATTGCCTCAAAGCTTTCATCGTAGGAGGGCTCATTTGTGTCTTTGGTGAGCTGATCAGCCAGATGTATGTGCATTGGTTTGACTTTAAAGAAGAGAATGCAATGAATCCCACCGCGGCGACGCTTATTCTACTCGCTGCGCTGGCGACGGGTTTTGGTGTCTATGATAAACTCGGACAATTCGCAGGAGCGGGTTCTGCCGTGCCGATTACGGGTTTCGCCAACTCCATCACTTCCGCAGCCTTGGAACATAAATCGGAAGGACTGGTGCTCGGCGTTGCTACGAACTTATTTAAGCTTGCGGGTTCCGTCATCGTCTTCGGTGTCGTTTCTGCTTACGTGCTGGGAATCATTCGTTATTTGTGGTCGATTATATTTTAGGAGGTAAACATTATGGGAAAAACAGGAAAGCAATCGTGGTCTTTCAATGATGCCGTCTACCTCCAGTCGACCGGAACATCTGTAGGACCGATGGAAGGGGAAGGCCCCCTGAAAGAAACATTCGATATTATTCATGAAGAGCTGCACTGCGGAGAAGCTAACTGGGAACTCGCAGAACGAAAACTGATGATGGAAGCTGTTCATACAGCCTTTCAGAAAGCTGGTGTCGATCAATCCGCTATCGACCTCTTCCTGGCTGGGGATCTGTTGAACCAAAACGTGACAGGAAACTATGTGGCGAGACAGCTTGGGATTCCGCTCATCGGAATGTTTGGAGCTTGCTCGACAAGTATGGAGACGCTGGCAACCGGAGCAGCTCTTGTGGAATCCGGTTATGCGAACCAAGTGCTGGCGGCCGTCAGTTCCCACAACTGTACAGCAGAAAGGCAGTTCAGGTATCCGACAGAATACGGAGGACAGAAGCCGAAAACCGCGACGTTCACTGTGACAGGCAGCGGCGCGGCCATTCTTTCCAGAGTCCCTTCGGAGGTGAAGGTGGAAGCGGCCACTATCGGGAAAGTCATGGATTACAGCATCAAGGATCCGTTCGATATGGGCTCAGCGATGGCTCCTGCGGCCTGGGATACGATTAAGACACATCTAGAAGATATGGGGAGGATGCCTTCGGATTACGACTTGATTGCAACAGGAGACCTCTCGTCTGTCGGTACTCCGATCCTTCGTGATTTAATGAAGCAGGACGGGTACGACATATCAGATGTTCATAAGGACTGCGGTAATCTCGTTTATCACAGTGACCAGCCGGTTTTTGCCGGGGGAAGCGGGTGCGCTTGTTCCGCGGTCGTTACCTACGGAAAAATTGTTCAGGATTTAAAAGCAGGTAAGTATAAGCGTGTCCTTATTGTAGCAACGGGTGCCCTCATGAACCCGATGATGATTCAGCAGAAAGAATCGATACCTGGCATCGCACATGCCGTCGTATTAGGAAAGGGGGAACCGTCATGACTTTTTTGTGGGCTTTCCTGGTGGGCGGAGGCATTTGTGTCATTGGACAAATTCTGTTTGATGTATTTAAACTGACGCCCGCACACGTTATGTCCTCTTTTGTTGTAGCAGGGGCGGTCCTCGATGCCTTCGATCTTTATGATAACTTAATTGAATTTGCCGGCGCAGGGGCGACCGTACCGATTACGAGCTTCGGGCACTCCCTCCTGCACGGGGCAATGGAGCAGACGGAGGATCACGGACTGATCGGAATTGCCATAGGAATCTTTGAATTGACATCTGCCGGGATCGCTTCTGCCATCCTGTTCGGATTCATTGTCGCTGTGTTTTTTAAGCCGAAAGGATAATGCTATAGCAAGGAGATGAAGTGATGCCTGAACAACAAAAGACGCCGATTGTCATGAAGCTGGAGCAGAATCGCAGGATTATGAATGAGCGTGTCGGGGTGGAGCAGTCCTTTGATATCGGGTTCCGCACCCTTCACGTTTTCGATCATGAAGTAAATATCTATTACGTGACAGGTTTGTGTGAAACACCAATTATCGTGGAATTGATGCGGCAGTTGTTTGAAATAAATGAGACAGCAGACAAGAAAATGTCCATTTTTGAAAGGATTAAAAGCGATATTCCACACCAGCAGGTGGAAGAAGCCGATGATATGGAAAAGTGTATTACGCAGCTTTTATCCGGTCTGATCGTCATTTTTATCGAAGGAGAGCCGAAAGCGTTTATTGTGGATGTTCGTTCTTATCCTGGACGGACACCGGAAGAGCCGGATACGGAGAAAGTCATACGCGGTTCTCGTGACGGATACACAGAAAATATCATAGAAAATACAGCACTGACGAGAAGGAGAATCCGGGATGAGCGGCTCCGTCATGAAATCATGCAGGTCGGAGAACGAAGCAAAACGGATATCTGCCTCTCTTATTTACAAGATGTAGCCGACCCGGGTCTCGTTCAATTGATAAAGAAAGAAATTCAAAATATTGATATCGACGGGCTGACAATGGCGGACAAGACATTGGAAGAATACCTGGTTAATCAGGGAAGGAACCCGTTTCCTCTTGTGCGTTATACCGAGCGTCCGGATGTCGCTTCTGCTCATTTGTTTGAAGGGCATGTATTGATCATGGTCGACACATCCCCGAGTATGATTATCACGCCGACGACTTACTTTCACCATGTCCAGCATGCAGAGGAATTTAGACAATCACCCGCTGTTGGTACATTTGTGCGATGGGTAAGGTTCTTCGGTATTTTCTCTTCCGTTTTTTTACTTCCATTATGGATGCTGTTCGTTATGCAGCCTGATTTATTACCAGAGCCTTTATCATTCATAGGGCCGAATGAAGAAAGCGCCATTCCAATCATTTTTCAAATTTTACTCGCCGACTTAGGTTTGGAGATGCTGAGGATTGCGGCTATTCATACTCCGACCCCGTTATCGACGGCCATGGGGCTGATCGCTGCCGTATTGATTGGACAGATAGCGATCGACGTTGGGATGTTCGTGCCGGAGGTTATCTTGTACGTTGCGGTCGCCGCTATTGGCTCGTATGCGACACCGAGTTATGAGTTGTCGGTTGCGAATAAAATGGCGAGGATCACGCTGGTCATACTTGTTTCCGTCTTCGGAATAAAAGGATTATTGATTGGTTTTATGGCCTATATCCTATTGCTGGCCCATACGAAATCGCTGAACACGCCGTACCTATGGCCGTTTCTTCCTTTCAACTTAAAAGCCGCCATGCAGATTGTTTTCCGTATGAGCATGCCGACTCTCAAAGTACGTCCGAGCGTCGTTCACCCGCAAAACAACCAGCGACAAAAATAATCGTATTGCCGGTTCTTTAGCAATGTGATAAATTAAAATAAATCTGAAAATGTCCTTTGATGTCAAAGGACATTTTATTTTTAACAAACACATCCGGTATCGGACATAAAGGCGGGATACGATGAATCACGAAGTGAATAATAGAGGACATCTCATGATCGGCGGCGTGTCGGTCAAAGAGTTGGCAGATCAATACGGAACACCTCTGTACGTTTATGACGTAGGGAAAATCAGATCGAATGCACGAGCATTTGTAGAAACGTTTCGTGAGTATGATGTACCGGCTCAAGTGGCCTATGCAAGCAAAGCTTTTTCCAGTGTGGCGATGCTGCAGGTGGCAGGACAGGAAGGGTTGAGCCTGGACGTCGTTTCTGAAGGAGAACTTCATACGGCGCTTGAAGCCGGGTTCCCTGTGGGGAAAATCCATATGCATGGGAACAACAAAAGCATAAGGGAGTTGGAGATGGCTGTTGATTACGGCATCGGCTGCATCGTAGTGGACAATTTCTATGAAATGGAGCTTCTTGATGCGATATTGACAGAGAAGAATACGGAAATTGACGTACTTCTTCGCGTGACGCCGGGTATTGAAGCTCATACGCATGATTACATATTGACCGGGCAGGAAGATTCGAAGTTCGGTTTCGATCTTGGCAGCGGGCAGGCAGAACTTGCCTTCGAAAAGCTGAAGGATCACCGGAAGATACATGTCATCGGTCTGCATTGTCATATCGGTTCTCAAATATTTGAAACGAATGGTTTTGAAATGGCAACAAGGAAGCTTTTTGAAACATTGGAAGAATGGAGAGAGAAGCACGGTTACGAAGCGAGTGTCCTTAATTTAGGCGGAGGCTTTGGGATTCAGTACACGAAGGAGGACCGTCCGCTGGATTTGGATCAATATGCCCATTCTTTGATCAAGGAAGTCAAACATTTATCGAAGCAGTACCAATATCCTATGCCGGAAATCTGGATCGAACCTGGTCGCGCGATTGTTGGAGAAGCAGGGACGACTATATATACGCTCGGCTCTCTTAAAGAAGTCCCTGGAGTACGGACGTATGTCTCGGTAGATGGTGGAATGACGGACAATATCCGTCCTGCTCTCTATCAGGCGAAATACGAAGCTGCTTTGGCAGAACGCATGACAGAAGACCCTGTCAAAGAATATTCAATTGCTGGGAAGTGCTGTGAGTCTGGAGATATGCTAATATGGGATGTGGCGTTGCCGGAAGTTGAGCATGGGGATAGGCTTGCAGTTTTCAGCACAGGAGCGTATGGTTATGCTATGGCAAACAATTACAACCGCTTTCAAAAGGCGGCTGTCGTGTTTGTCGAAGACGGAAAGCATCAGCTGGTCGTGCGGAGAGAAACATACCAAGAGATGACACGGCTTGATTTGTCTTACGAAAATGGAAAGGGGTAGAGAAAATGAAAAAAGCAACAATTCAATTTGAAAATGGAGAAAAAATGGTGATTGACCTATATGAAGAGGCGGCTCCAGGAACGGTAGCGAACTTCGAAAAACTTGCAAATGATGAGTTTTATGACGGTTTGACATTCCACCGTGTTATTCCTGACTTCGTTATTCAGGGCGGATGTCCGAACGGGACAGGTACAGGCGGCCCAGGCTACACGATCAAATGTGAAACAGAAGGTAATCCACACAAACACGAACGCGGATCTCTTTCAATGGCCCATGCTGGAAAAGATACGGGAGGAAGCCAATTCTTCGTTTGTCATTCCTCGCAGCCTCACCTGGACGGTCGTCATACAGTCTTTGGTAAAGTGATTGATGGTGTAGACATCGTCGACCGTGTCCGCGTCGGAGATGTAATGCAGAAGGTAAGAGTCGAAGAGAAATAATTGCAGAACCTGATATGAATTGATGATCACTGCCGTATTCCTGTTGGTTCTCCTTGTCGCTCCATTAAGTTTGTTTATTCATGAATTGGGGCATGTCTTTTTTGGTTTAGCCTTTCGCTCCGAATGCAGTACCTTGCAATTAGGACGGGGGTATCGGATTATAGATGTCCGCAGCAGGAAATTTCGTCTGGTCATTTGTCTGTTCTTTTTTCAAGGAGCATTCTCTATAAATGAAAGGGAACCCTCCTTCACAAGGCAGGAACAGGGATGGATCAGTTTCGGTGGACCTCTCTTCAACATAGGGGCGGCCGGCCTCGTCTGGCCGCTCCTTGGTATACATATTTTCTGGTCCTTACTGTTCTGGTTCAACCTTTATCTTGCTGTTGCGAATATGATCCCCTTTACCGTAAATGGCAGAAAATCAGACGGCTGCCATGTGTGGTCCAGCTTCCGCAGGCATGGGGGTTGAATATCGATGGAGAATCCTATATCCTATTACAAGAGTATGAGCTTGTAAGCTTCCTGCTTCTTAAAATGGACCGGGATAAAGGGCATTTGTTATGTTATCTGTCTTCTTTGGTCAGGGATGCTGGTAATCACCTGTTTCTGGGGCGCCATCATTCAGGGGGCAAAGTTAGGCTATCGCTTGAAAGTAACACACGGATTTCAGCCGTTATAAAGTACGGTAGTTCCAGGACCTTTTGTGCCTCTACGGCAAAATTGGAAGTTATTTTCATAATTGAGGGGTTAATATGCTAATTCGATATAAAAAATCATTTGAAAAGATTGCCATGGGTTTACTTTCTTTCATGCCGGAAGTATCCGATGTGAAAACTCTTCAGGAAATCATTAAAGAGTACGATTCTAATCCTGATTGGAATTTGTTCTTGTGGAAAGAAGAGGACATTCTCGGTGCTGTCGGCGTACGTCTGGAGAACGATGAGGCTGTCATACAGCACGTATCTGTCAACCCTTCCCATCGAAATATGGGTATTGGAAAGCAGATGATCCGGCGCGTTCGTGCACATTACGGAGAGCAGGTGCGTGTTTGTGCAGATGCTTCTACGGAATCTTTTGTAGATAAATGTGACGAAGAGAGTGCTTCTTCCCAAATTTGAAAGGAGGTGTCCGCTGACGGCACCTCCTTTCCGTTTGGATTCCTTAGGCTTGTTTGTTGCGGAGCTTATGTTTATAGACGAGTTGGGCATTATCCAAGTCACTGGGCGATCCGTACGCGACGCCCCAATCCAGGCACATCTGCTGCACTTCCTGTCTTAAGTAGAGATCCGTCAATGGAATATTCCAGCTGTGATAGGGCAGATCTTCCTGCAGATCCGATTTGATTCTGTTTAGATGCTCCAGGTAGGATTCTGCATCCACGCCTAATTCTTCTATCTCTGAAAGGCCGGATTCTGCTCGAAGAATACATCTTTTAATTAAGGTGTCTGCACCTTTCTTATTGTCTCTTCGATAATGATACATACAAACAGCTGTCTGTATGAAGAGGACCCATATAGAAGAGCGGTTTTTCGGGTCGACCTCTTTCCAATATTCTTCCAGTACTTCGTGGCATTCGAAGTAGTCACGGGTACCGTGAAAATGAGCAAGAAATTTTACATAAGGTGTTGGATACATAGTGGAAACCTCCGATTCTCCATTCCATTGTATAGAAACAGAGATCTGTTATGCAACTATCCCCCTGTCTCCGTCTGTTGATTCGGAGGTTTTTTTGATACGATAGGAAAGAAGTACAAACGTGAAGGAAGAATGCTATGATGAAAAGCTATCAAGTAAAAGTGGAAGGATTCGAAGGTCCACTGGATCTCCTTCTGCATTTGATCAACCGCTATGAAATTGATATTTATGACATACCAGTGTCGCAGATCACAGACCAGTATATGCATTATATTCACACGATGCAGGTGTTGGAGCTTGATCTTGCGAGTGAATACTTGGTGATGGCAGCCACCCTTCTCGCGATTAAAAGTCAAATGCTGCTGCCTAACACCGCTGTTGTCGATGATTTCGAAGAGAGTGAGATGGAAGAAGATCCGCGTGAGGATCTTATGAGACGTTTAATAGAATATCGAAAATATAAGCAGGCAGCTGAAGATCTGAAAGACAAAGAATTGGATGCAAACCGTATTTATACACGTCCTCCGCTCCGTACAGAGGATCTTTCGGAAGAGAAAGTAGAAACGGTGAAGCCTGGGGAAGCTTCCATTTATGATATGATCCAGGCGATGGGGCGTCTTTTGAACAGGAGTAAACAACCGTCATCCCAGGAAGCAAAAGTGAGGCGGGATGAAATCCCCATTCAGATGCGGATGGATGAGATTCTGACGAAGATCGAAACGCATTCTGGAGGAACCCCTTTTGACCAATTGTTCGAGAGGAGAACCAGACCGCACATTGTCGTTACCTTTATCGCGCTTCTTGAATTGATGAAAAATAATGATATTGTTTGTGTTCAGCAACAACATTTCGAAGAACTGATTGTGTTTAAGATGGAGGATGCACCATGGAGTTAGAAGAAACAAAAGCAATTATCGAAGGTCTTTTGTTCGCAGCAGGAGACGAAGGTGTGACAAAGAAAAAACTGTCCGTACTGCTGGAAGTGGACACGAAGACGGTCAACGGGATATTGGAAGAAATGAAAAAAGATTATAATGGAAAACACAGGGGCCTTACCATTATGGATTCCCAAGGGACTTTGCACTTGACAACCAAGCCGGAGCATGCCTCCTATTATAAGAAACTGTTGGATACACCAGGCTCAACAAGGCTTTCCCAAGCTGCGCTGGAAACCCTGGCTATCATCGCATACGAGCAGCCGATTACAAGAATCGAAATTGATGACCTGCGCGGTGTGAAAAGTGATAGGGCTATTCAAACGCTCGTCAATAGAGGCCTTATTGAGGAGAAGGGGCGTAAAGATGCGATCGGTCGTCCTGTCCTTTTTGGAACAACCAAGGATTTCCTGATTTATTTCGGATTGACGTCCATGGAACAGCTTCCGCCTTTAGCTGAATTGAAGCAACCCGGAGAAGCCGCAGGCAGCGGAGACCTCTTTTTTGATGAATTTCCGGAGAACCCCTTTGATGATTAATTACCGACCACCATTTTGGGTGGTCTTTTTTTATGGTTTTCCTTCTCTCTTACTACTGCATAGAAGAATATGCTTGTACTTTTTCGCATATGGTGAAGCAAACGACGTTGAATGGGAGGAACTTTTTTTGAAGAGGTGCTTATGGTTCTTCATTATCCTTTTTTTAATAGTATCCATGAATCAGGCAGGCAGTGTTCATGCAGAAGCGAACATTTCCGTATCCGCAGAGCGTGCGGTGTTGATGGATGCTGATTCTGGACGTGTCCTTTATGAAAAAAATGCATACGACCCGACGTTGATTGCAAGTACGACAAAAATTTTAACAGCGATTATTGCTATTGAAGCGGCAGACATCGAAGAAAAAGTTACGGTAAGTAAAAGAGCTGTTTATACCGAAGGATCTTCCATCTATCTAACAGAGAAAGAGAAAATCCCGTTGAAGGACCTTATTTACGGTCTTATGCTCCGTTCGGGGAATGATTCTGCCGTTGCTATTGCGGAACACGTTGGTGGCAGTGTTGAGGGTTTTGTGCAAATGATGAACGAAAAGGCGCTGTGGTTGGGTATGAATGACAGTCACTTCGAGAACCCCCATGGATTGGATGGGGAGACGCATTATTCCACCGCCTATGATCTTGCTCTTTTAATGTCTTACGCCATGAAGAATGAAACGTTCAAAGAGGTGACAGGTAGTGAGATGTATCGGTCGAAGAACAGAGATTATGCGTGGATGAATAAAAATAAGTTGTTAACCCAGTATTATGACCCGACAAACGGAGGGAAGACCGGATATACAAAAAAGGCGGGTCGGACGTTGGTTTCCAGTGCCGAAAAGGACGGCATGCAGCTGATCGCTGTCACCCTTCAAGCCTCGGATGACTGGAATGATCATGAACGGATGTATGAATGGGGATTTGAAAACTTTGAATCTGTCACTCTTCAGAAAGAAGGGACGGTTGAAGTTGGCGGGACATCTTTTTACATACCCCGTGATCTTGTTGTTCCTCTGACGTTGAATGAAAAAGAAGACGTGAAAGCTGTCTTTTACCGATATCAGAATGAGGATGCATCGTCTAATATGGCAGGTGTGACAACATTTAAAGTAGGAAACGAACCAGTAGCAGACATTCCTGTTTACAAGGAAAAGCCAAAGGAGGGCTTTTTCAAGGAGCTGAAAGGTTTCATGGACCGTATGATGGGGGTGGCGCCATGGTCAACGTAATCTGGGCCATGCTTGCCGTTACAGGTATCATCTATGCTGCTTTTGCTGGTACGATGGATCAGGTGAATCAGGCAATTTTCGCAACGCTTGATGAAGCAGTGATGATTACGCTCAGCCTTACCGGTGTGCTGGTCTTTTGGCTTGGATTGATGAAGATAGCGGAGACAGCCGGGCTGTTGGCAGGGCTCTCGAAGCTGTTCCGACCGATAGTACGACGGTTATTTCCTGACATTCCGGACGGTCATCCCGCATTCGGATACATCCTCTCGAATATGACAGCGAACATGTTCGGACTGGGTAATGCTGCAACACCGATGGGGCTGAAAGCGATGAAAGAATTGAAGGAACTATCCGGTTCCGATGAAGCCAGCAGATCGATGATCACTTTCCTTGCCATCAACACGTCCTCTTTGACACTTGTACCGACGACAGTGATCGCGATTCGGATGAAATACGGTTCCGTTGATCCAACTGCCATTATAGGAGCTACAATATTAGCGACGCTTGTATCCACCTGCGCCGCTTTAGTCATCGATCGGTATTTCCATTACCGTAGGAAGAGATCGGTCCGATTATGAGTATCTGGCTGATTCCGGCAATCATTCTTATTGTATTGGTGACAGCAACGATAAAGAAAGTTCCATCCTACGAAGTATTTGTAGAAGGCAGTAAGGAAGGGATTCACATTGCCATTTCCCTCCTTCCGTTTTTGTTGGGAATGATGGTTTCCATAGCCATTTTCCAGGCATCAGGGGCAATGGGGGCGATCGGCAGCCTGTTTGAACCGCTCCTTTCCGCAATCGGAGCCCCGGAGGAAATATTACCATTAGCTTTGATCCGTCCGATATCCGGAACCGCTGCCTTAAGCATGACGACAGAGTTGATTCGGACGCACGGTCCGGATTCCTTTATCGGCTACCTTGCTTCTGTCATGCAGGGAAGTACGGATACGACTCTTTATATCCTTACCGTCTACTTCGGAGCTGTAGGAATCAGGAAGATGGGGGACGCTTTGAAAGTCGGTCTTCTGGCAGATCTTGTAGGTATTGCGGCTTCCATTGTTATCGTAATCATTCTATTTCAAGGATAGGATGATTTTTTTTGTTCAAATATACCAATAATGTGTATAATGAAGAGGAATCATCGAGCCTCGCTTTAGAAAAGCGTGGCTTCGTGCTATGGATTTTAAAGAAAAACGAGTATAAGAAAGTTGGTGACGGTCGTATGGCAGAAATGGAACGACTACAGAAAGTGATCGCTCACGCAGGGATTGCATCAAGAAGGAAAGCTGAGAAATTGATCGCCGATGGAAAAGTAACGGTCAATGGTGAAGTGGTGACAGAACTCGGCACAAAGGTAAGCAGGAATGATGATGTCGAGGTGAACGGTGTACCGATTGACAAAGAAGAGCCTGTTTATTATCTCCTATATAAACCGAGGGGTGTCATCTCCAGTGTAAGTGACGATAAAGGGAGAAAGGTCGTAACGGATTACCTGCCGGAAGTGACGGAACGTATTTTTCCTATCGGCCGCCTGGACTATGATACATCCGGATTGATTCTACTTACGAACGATGGTGATTTTGCAAATTTGCTTATGCACCCGAAACATGAAGTGGACAAAGTGTATATCGCAAAGACGAAGGGCGTTCCGACAAGAGAACAGCTCCAGCAGTTGAAAAGAGGAATGAAGGTAGACGGCGATTACTTGAAGGCCGTACACGCCAAAGTTCAATCCACGGACTCCAGAAAGAACACGGCAATTGTCCAAATCATCCTTCACGAAGGGAAGAACCGCCAAGTGCGCCGGATGTTCGAAGCCATTGGTTTTCCTGTGGACAAGTTGAAGAGAGAAAGATACGGCTCGCTCGACTTGCGTGGAATGAATGCAGGGGATTACCGGCCGCTGAAGCCTCATGAAGTGAAACAGCTGAGACAGCTGGCGGAAAAAAATGTTGAATAACGTTCAAATTTAAAATTTCCATTCAATGGTATAATAATCTGGGGGTGGATAAAGTGAAGGAAAAGACATTGGCCAAGAAAAAAAAGCGCTTACTCTTTCGTTCGTTTATGCTGTTGGTCATGGCTGGTCTTGTCGTCTTTGCCATCTTTGCAAATGGGAAGGAAGATAAGGAAGTTATCGCCAAGGGGGAAGAGGCGCCTGATTTTCAATTGAAAAAATTTGGAACAGAGGAAACCGTCCGGTTAAGCGAACTGGAAGGTAAAGGCGTTATGATAAACTTCTGGGCTACCTTTTGTGGTCCTTGTAAAGAGGAAATGCCTTATATGCAGGAACTGTATCCGGAATATAAGGAAAAAGGTGTGGAGATATTGGCGATC
This sequence comes from Bacillus sp. SB49, assembly GCF_000469135.2. Taxonomy (NCBI): domain Bacteria; kingdom Bacillati; phylum Bacillota; class Bacilli; order Caryophanales; family Bacillaceae; genus Bacillus; species Bacillus sp. SB49. Next base: position 2,011,641 of record NZ_CP048117.1, on the reverse strand, counting down.
AATCTCGATTCCACCGATCTCGTAGTAGATAAGTTTATCAACCAATATAATCTTACTTTCCCGATTCTTAGAGATAAGGATGGGCAGGTTATGGAATTGTATAATATAAACCCCCTTCCTTCCACTTTATTCATCACACCAGACGGGGATATTGAAGAACAGGTAATTGGTCCATTGACGTTGGATAAATTGGAAGGTTACCTGAAGAGGATTACGCCGGAGGAGTAGATTTTACACGATATTGTGAGGTTTTGTTAATGAACGAAATTACCTGTGAGTGTGGGCATGTGAATCCGGAAGGGACTGTGTTATGTGAGTCCTGCGGAAAACCTGTCGAGAAGAATCAACATATTGATGGCAATGATCAGAAAGAGCTGCTCAACATGAGGTATGACGGGAGCGCCCGTCGTTCGAAGACCTACAACAGGACGATCATTGATAAGATTTGGAATTTCTTTTCTTCTGTAAAAGTCGGAGTCTGGCTGATCTTCCTTACTGTTATTGCATCTGCCGTTGGCACGATACTCCCTCAAGAAATGTACATACCGCAAAACGTAGATCCAAGTACACACTACCGTGACCAATATGGAATGTTCGGTCAGATTTATTACCAGCTGGGATTCCACGATTTATTTTCGTCCTGGTGGTACATGCTTCTGATTGCCATGATCGGCATATCGATCATTATCGCGAGTATCGACCGCTTCTTCCCATTGTATAAAACCTTGAAGAGACAGAAACCGAAACGTCATGAACTATTCATGAAGAAACAGCGTATTTTCGGAGAGACGGTTCGGGATGATATCGACACGGAATTATTCAAGCAGAATTTAAAGAAACGCCGGTATAAGGTTACGGAGGAAAACGGTCATCTGCTCGCTGAAAAAAACCGCTTTGCCAGATGGGGACCTTATGTCAACCATATCGGCTTAATCGTTTTCTTGCTGGGAGCGCTTTTACGCTTCGTACCTGCTTTGTATGTCGATGATTTCATATGGGTACGGGAAGGGGAAACGGCACTGATCAACGGGACGGATGGTCAGTTTTACATTAAAAATGAAGCGTTTACCTTGGAAACTTATGATAAAGATAATCCGGAAGATGCCAGGTTTAAAGAAGCGCTGGAGAATCAGGAAGGTGCCATTCCAAAGACCTTCCGTACAGATGCTGTCATCTATGAGCGGACGAATCAGGGTGTTACCGGTGCGGAACCGGAGCTGAAAGAGTTGAAAGAAGGCGCCGCTACGATGAACAATCCGCTGAAATTCGATGATTATGCGCTTTATCAGGCAAGTTATCAACTGGATGAGTTTAAAGAGATGAGCTTTAAGATTCATGATAAAGACGATGACGAAACCAATTACGGGGAGTTCACTGTGGATTTGACAGCACCTGCTTCGGAATACAAAGTTGGAGACTATCGTGTGGAGATTGCCAACTACTTCCCGGATTATGAGATGGAGAACGGGGAGCCGGTGTCCGCCTCTAAATATCCACGAAACCCTGCTTTTGTCTTTCATGTTTATCCTCCCGGCGAGGCGGAACCGGAGACGAGTTTCCTCGGGATCGGTGCAAACATTGACGCCGGAGGGGACAATCAGTATAAACTTGGTCTTACAGCTTTCGATGTTCGGGACGTCACCGGATTAACGGTAAAGAAAGACCACACGCTTTGGCTCATTGCCCTCGGCGGTGCCATCTTCATGATTGGTGTCATCCAGGGTATGTATTGGAACCACCGCCGTATTTGGCTGCAACCGCGTGAAGACGGGGTATGGGTTTCCGGACATACAAACAAAAACTGGTACGCTTTGAGAATGGAGATCGATAAAGCCATCGACGGAACCAACATAGAATCACCGAAAGACCAATATGAAATGAAATCATAGATAGTCAGGAGGATGGATATGGGGGACTTGACGACGATTAGCGGCAATTTGCTGTATGCAGCTTTTTTTATCTATTTGATCGCAACTTTTTTCTTTGCAGGAACGATTAGAGACAAGAAGAAAGGGCGGAGTAAACTAGCGGGGAATATTGGTATCACCCTCGCAGTAATCGGTTTTCTGACTCAGGTCGGGTATTTCATTACACGATGGATGGTAAGCGGACATGCACCGGTAAGTAACTTGTTCGAGTACACCACCTTCTTCGGGATGATGCTCGTCTTTGCGTTTATTGTTTTATATTTCATCTATCGGTTGGATCTGCTGGGATTGTTCGCACTGCCGATCGCGCTGCTTCTGATTGCGTTCGCCAGTATGTTTCCCACGGAGATATCACCACTGGTTCCTTCCCTTCAGTCACATTGGTTATACATCCATGTGACGACGGCTTCGCTTGGACAGGGGATTTTATCCGTCAGCTTTGTTGCCGGTTTAATATTTCTTATAAGGCAGGTCGATCAATCAAGGCGATCGAAACATACCACATGGCTGGAATTTGTTATTTATATTATCGCAACCACCATCGCTTTTATTGTCCTTTCCTCTACCTTCAATGCTATAGGGCACGAAACGACGTTTGAAGCCCCGGTTGAGGGTCAGGTGAAGGAAATTGTCTACTACATGCCGGCGATCGCTGGTCCTTCCGGTGGAGAAAAAGTATCCGGTGACAATTTCGGGCCGCTCTTTGAAGTACCGGAGTGGATGCGAGGAGAAGACGCTGCGAAGAAATTAAATACGTTTATCTGGGCAGTTCTCGGAGGTCTTGTTGTGTATTGGGCGGCACGGATCATTCTGAGAAAACGGATTGCAGCAAGTATTCAGCCTTTGTTAAACAAGGTGAATCCTGAGGTCGTGGACGAAGTTTCCTACCGGGCCGTAGCGATTGGATTTCCGGTTTTCACACTCGGGGCGCTTATTTTCGCCATGATTTGGGCACAGCAGGCGTGGGATCGCTTTTGGGGCTGGGATCCAAAAGAAGTGTGGGCCTTAATCACCTTCTTCTTTTATGCAGCCTATCTGCATCTTCGCTTGTCACGGGGATGGCAGGGAATGAAATCCGCTTGGCTTGCTGTCGGAGGATTTGGTATTATTATGTTTAATCTCATTGCTGTGAATTTAATTATATCCGGTTTACATTCGTATGCGTAAACGAGAAGCCCGGCAGGGGGACGAAATGTCCCGCCTGCCCTTTGTCTAACTTAGAATATACAGTCGGAGGTAGGTAACATGGAACAAGAAGCAAGAATACTGGTCGTTGATGATGAAGAGCGTATCCGTCGGTTGATCCGCATGTATTTGGAAAGAGAGCACTACGAGATCGATGAAGCAGAGGATGGAGAAGAAGCTCTGCAAAAAGCGCTGAACAATGATTATGACGTCATTTTACTCGATTTAATGCTGCCCGGAAAAGACGGGATAGATGTATGTCGGGAATTAAGAGAGAAAAAAGCTACTCCAGTAATCATGCTTACCGCAAAAGGTGAAGAAGCCAACCGGGTTCAAGGATTCGAGGTCGGTACAGACGATTATATAGTCAAGCCGTTCAGTCCGAGGGAAGTAGTTTTGCGTGTGAAGGCATTGTTGCGGAGAGCATCCTCGACCAAATTCCTGGAAACAGATACGCAGGCGAGAAATGTATTGGTGTTTCCGCATATGACTATCGACAATGATGCCCACCGGGTGACTGCGGAAGGGGAGGAAGTTTCCCTGACTCCGAAAGAGTACGAGCTGTTGCATTTTATGGCGCAGTCACCAGACAAGGTTTTCGACCGCGAGCAGTTGTTGAAGGAAGTATGGCAGTATGAATTTTTTGGTGACTTAAGAACGGTGGATACCCATGTCAAACGCCTGAGGGAGAAGCTGAGTAAAGTCTCTCAGGAAGCTGCCGGTATGATTGTGACTGTTTGGGGAATCGGATATAAGTTCGAGGTCAGCGGAGACTGATGTTCTGGCGGAGTGTTGTCGGGAAACTCTGGTTCACCATCCTCCTGCTTGTATGCTTCGTCCTTTTTATCCTTACCATTCTGCTGCTTGAGTTCTTCCAAAACTATCACATACTCGAAGCGGAAAGCGATCTGCTTCAGACAGCCGACAAGATCTCTCAAGTTGTCGACCGCTATGAATCTGATGAAGACCTTCTGCTTTCATCGACTATTTTAGTTAAAGATCCAGCGAGCAGCGCAGTCATTGTCTGGGGACCCGGCGACAGTCTTTTCGCTGAAAGTGAATCCGAAGCGATGCCGCAGCTTGATGATGCGTGGTTTCGGAAGGACCCTGAACTTCGGGCCGTTATGGAAAATGGTAAAGACGTCAAAAAGATTGCAGATATGCAGGAGCATGCCTCCGGTGTGATGGTAGTTGGAACACCTCTTGAGAATAGCTCTGGAGCGGTCTTTGTCTATCAATCGCTCGACACCGTAGAAGAGACCTCGGAGCAAACGACGAAAATCATATTTCTTGGAGCAGGGATCGCGATTATTTTAACTACAATTTTTGCCTTTTTCCTGTCTACGAGAATAACAGCTCCACTTATTAAAATGAGAAAGGGAGCTATGGAACTCGCTAAGGGAGAGTTTCATACGAAAATCCCGATCCGAACGCATGATGAAATCGGCGAGCTTGCCATGGCTTTTAATCGGATGGGAAGAGAGTTGAAATTTCATATTAATGCTTTGAATCAAGAGAAAGAACAACTCTCAGGGATCCTGCGTTCCATGGCGGACGGTGTCATAACCATCAATCGTCAAGGAGATGTGCTCATAACGAACCCTCCAGCCCAGCAGTATTTGAAAGCCGCTGATTTCGAACGGGATCCGTCCCGGGATAAGGAAGAGGAGCTTCGTCTGCCGGAGCCTTTAAAAGAGCTCTTTCAAAGTGTTATAACAGAGGAACATGAATCCATGGTGGAAGTATCCGTACAAGGTCGCTCATGGGTGATCATTATGACCCCTCTCTATGACAGGGAAAAGGTTCGTGGCGCCGTCGCGGTTCTGCGTGATATGACGGAAGAACGGAGACTAAATAAGCTTCGTAAAGATTTTATAGCCAATGTTTCGCACGAACTACGCACTCCAATTTCTATGCTTCAGGGATACAGCGAGGCAATTGTGGATGATATTGCAGAAACTAAAGAAGACAAAAACGAGCTGGCTCAGATCATTCATGATGAATCCCTCAGGATCGGCAGATTGGTCAACGAGCTGCTGGATTTGGCCCGTATGGAAGCGGGGCATATTCAGCTCGCTCATGATACGATCGAAATGGGACCGTATATGCAGAAGATTATCCGGAAGTTCAGTGGTCTGGCAGGTGATAAACAGGTGAACCTTACGCTTGATCTTGCTCCTGAACTCGGCAGGCTTACCTTTGATCCGGATCGTATTGAACAAGTGTTCACGAACTTGATTGATAATGCCATCCGCCACACGGAAGAAGGCGGAGAAGTAAATGTGACGGTCGTTCCAGACGGGAATGACTGGGTCGCTTCGGTAAACGACAGCGGTATGGGCATTGCTGAAGAAGACCTGCCATTTGTATTTGAACGCTTCTATAAGGCGGACAAATCCAGGAAGCGAAAAACGAAGGATTATAAGAAAGGAACCGGTCTCGGTCTCGCCATTGCAAAGAACATCGTCGAGGGGCACGACGGGGAGATCAGCGTCCACAGCAGGCTTGGGGAAGGGACGACCTTTACCTTCCGCATCCCTTTCATTCATGGGTAATCCCCTTATTGCCAATTGTGACGGTTTCGTGTACGCTTAAAAAGGAACTGTATAAAATGAGAATTCAGGTGTCTGAAAGACTTAAAATGGGAATCCGGTAAGGAAACCGGAACTGTCCTCGCAACTGTGAGTGCCGACGAAAAGGTGGATCCACTGTGGATAACGGGAAGGAGCCTTGGAAGGATGACGCACGAGTCAGTAGACCTGCCTGATCTCGCGTTTCAATACTTCGAGGATTGAGTATTTGAGGCAACCGATCGGTGAATGGCGGCCAGTCCCGCTTCTATTGGTTCGTCTTAGAGCTTGTCCCAACAGGGGCAGGCTCTTATTTGTGGCTACTCAAAACCCTCAAAAAGACAGAAGGGGAGAAAAAAATGTTACAGAAATGGTATCGCCTGATGATGGCGGCCTTCCTTGCCGTCGGTGTTTTGGCAGGATGCGGCGCGCAGGAAGATGAAGAAAAGAGTGCAGAAACGACCGAACAGCAGGAACAGGAAATTACCGTAGAGGTGGAGCTTTCACAAGATAATGGTGCCGAAGAAATTGCTTCTGAATCGATTACTGCCGAAGAAGGTACGAATCTGATGCAGGTGATGGAGGACAATTTCAAAGTGGAACAGTCCGGAGGATTCATCAACACCATTGAAGGTGTTGGAGGCGATGAAAAGAAAGCATGGATGTACACTGTCAATGGAGAAGAAGGTCAAGTCGGCGCAGAAGATTATGAATTGAAAGATGGAGATCAGGTTACCTTCGATTATCATGCGTGGGAATGACCAACTATGAACACATATAAACTGACGTTGATTGCCATGCTGTCAGCATTAGCTGTTGCGGGCCGAATGGCTCTTGCCAATATTCCTAATGTTCAGCCTGTAACGGCGATTATTATCATCGCCGGATTTTGGCTGGGTCCAGTTGGAGGTGTACTGGTTGCTTTCGTAACGACACTGACTTCCAACCTCCTCCTCGGCATGGGTATGTGGACCGTATGGCAGATAACAGCCTGGGGTTTAATCGGTGTCGGAGCAGGTATCTTAGGTAAGATTCTTCCTAAGCTTCCGGTATGGTTGTTATCTGTATATGGTTTTTTGAGTGGTATCTTCTATGGCTTTGTCCTGTCTCTCACGATGCATGTCGCAGGACAGCCCTTCTGGGCCTATTATCTGGCAGGGATTCCTATGGACATCAATCATGCGGTTTCAAACACTGTTTTTCTGATTGTTATGGCTCCTGTATTAGGACGGTTGTTCAGACGTTACCCATTAACAAACCATAGATTGGACCCAGCAGGAAAGCTGCCCTAGAACAGGGTAGCTTTTTCTTTTTTTTTCGTATTAGTATAGGTAGTGTAACGATTATCTATTTGTTACGACTATATACATAGGTGATTCAGGGGGTACTGTTTTGAAATCGTTCTTTGATGAACTGTATAAGCAACATCACCGGGATTTATTTCAATTTCTTATCTATATGGTCAAGGACCGTGCTGTTGCAGAAGATCTCGTGCAGGAAGTGTACATACGTGTCATAAAATCCTATCATTCCTTTCGAAAGCAAAGCTCAGAAAAGACGTGGCTGCTTTCCATTGCCCGTCACGTGGCCATCGACTATTTTCGGAAGCAGAAGAGAAAAAGGGATCGTATTATAGAAACATTTGATTGGACGAAGAATAAGGAGAGCTTACGCGATGGTCTCCCTCTGCCTGAGGAAGTAGCTGTAATGAACGAAGAGGTGAAGGAAATGTACAGAGCTTTGGATAAGTGTTCTTTTAATCAGAGGAGTGTGCTCATACTCCGCTATATGCAGGGAATGTCCATTCAGGAAACAGCAGAGGCTCTTTCTTTCAGTGAAAGCAAAGTGAAAACGACGCAGCATCGTGGTATGAAAGCCTTGAGAACCCATATAGAAAAAGCGAGGGAAGGAGGAGGAGACATTGAGTAAGAAAAAAATATCAGACCAGGATGTGAAGCAGTGGCTTTCTCAGTTACCTTCTTTGGAAGACAAAAGGGAGCAGGGGGAGGTGTACCGCGCTGTTGAAAGAAGGATAAATCGTGGTGTGAGGAAGAAGCGGCACCGGATTGTTCCTCTATTATCTATTCTTACCGTTCTCTCTCTCCTTGCAGTCTCTCTCCCGTTTGTTCAGGAAAGCCTGCAGCCCCTTCCTGAACAAGGGGCACAGCAAACAGACACGAGGGAAGGGGAATTTGTCCCATTACCACCCGTTTTGGAAAGAGCTGGATTGGATATGCCGACACATACACTGTCACTGGTTGCAGATACCCGCAAATCCGGGATGAGGGTGCAGGCCTTCCCGGACAGGAATGGAGAGTTCGTCATTCCAATCACACTCGCTTCCGAAGAAACGAGAGTGGACCCAGACACTTTCGGACTTTCTCCGCGTACCGTTCCTGAAGTGGATTACGAGATAGATGAAGAGAATGGGAAAGCGAGAGCGGTATTTCCTGAGAACTATCAAGTCAGCGGGAGTTCATGGGCTAGGTCTGTCGTGGAAAGTGTGAGGTGGGAATTATCCGGATATGCCTCAGATTCCGTTGATGTGAAGACTTCTGACGGGAAACAGGTTGCCATCGGTAATTATGGTATGACCGATAAACTGCCTGTAGTTTCAGAAGAAACGTATTATTTTCTTATTTATCACTATGATGCTTCCACAAAATCGCTGCTCACTCCCGTACAAGCAGATGATGATGCAGACTTTTCGGATCTCCTTACAGAGATGGGAAAGAATGCTCCTTTTCCACAGCTTGAGTCTCCAATTCCAGATCATGTTCGTTTGTCCGTCATTAAGGAAGATAAAGAGCGTTTGTATCTTGATGTAGACCACCATGCCTTTAAGGATGAAAGGGAAAGAAGGGAAATGGTGGATGCTTTGCTTGCAACGGCATTTTCAGCCGGTTATCGGGAAGTGAAGTTCAGCGGCCTGGAACGAGAGAAAGGTGCCTACGATTTTCGTCACCCTATACCTACTCCTGAGGTTATTAATCTTCTCGCTCCGAATTGATGGTCAATAGTCAAAGCCCTGCAGATAGTGGACAGCGATGAATCATGTTAAAATGGAAGTATCAAAAAGGGGAAGATGGGAATGGACAAAGAACAGTTGATAGCAATCATCTCCGATAAGATAAAACTGATACGTGTGGAACAGGGCTACACACAAGATCGAATGGCGGTGATCATCGGTGTCTCGAAAAAAACGCTCGTGCAGATTGAAAAAGGGCGTATTTTAGCGGGATGGACGACCGTAGTGGCCGTCATCGCACTATTTCCGGGAAGTAGTGTGTTAAAAGCAGCCTGCGGTGATTCCCCGCTGGAAACGGCATTGACTATTGCGCATCAACGGTACGAGTGGGAAGCTTCTCGCCAAGAGGAATGGTACTGGAAGCCTTTGGAGGAGAAAGGCAGTGTTGTCATGGAGCAGCACGCTGTAAGCGGCCATTACCGGATTAGTGACTATAATACAGGAAGACGTTTCACCAGTGTGGATCGTACAGAAGCAGAAATGACTCTCGACCGTTGGACTTAACTGTAAAAAAAAAGCCCCTGCCGATATCGGGAGGGGCTGCAAACTATTCGTGTTTCAAAGGGTCTCCGTCAAAGGGTGTGTCGGCAATTTTTATTGAATCTGTCGGACACCCTTCGAAAGCGTCTTCCATATCTTCTTCATACAGTTCCGGGACCTCGAACGATCCTTTGTTATCATCGAGTACTGCATAAGCAATTCCCTCATCATCATAATCATATATGTCAGGTGCAGCTGCGCCGCATGCCCCGCATGCGATGCACGTATCCTGGTCCACAATAGTGAACTTAGCCACCGTGAAATCCTCCTTTGTCCAAACGATTATTAAATAGACAGATTTACATAAGTACACCATTCATTGTAAATCCAGCTTATATACTTTTCAATAGGAAGCACCTGACCGGATACAGGAAGGAGGGGAAATCGTGTTTCAATACTTACTGTTGACATGTATAGAGAAACTTAGAGGCGAGCGGACGGTTTCCGGGATCTTTCACCTGCTGACCGGGAAGCGATCTTCCCAAACGATGCAGGATGCGAAAGGGTATCGTCTGGACAATTATTTTGCCGTATATACAGATTTAGAAAGAGAGTCGCTGGATAATGAAATAGGGAATCTGGAGCGTGGCGGCTGTATCCGGATGGAAAACGATGCTTATCCCGTTTTGACAGTGCATGGGAAGAAAGCGTTGGAAGAGTATGCCGGCCCTGCTCTTACTGCATTTGATGGGATGGCAAAACACACCATTATCCATGTATTCCGTCAGCGACTGAATTTATTGATACAGACGTGGACGAATATAAACGCTTCTATTTCATCCTTTGTGCCGATTGTGGACGATCCTGAGGTACAACAGTGGGTGAAGCGTATGTATGCAGGTCAAAAGGGGAAGCTCACCAGGACAACTCATGACCTCTTCGATGAACTGCAGGTGATACTGAATACCTGCCATAGTCTGGAAGCTGGTATATTCACATACCGCATGACAGGCGGTGGAGTGATTGGACTGACAGTGGAACAGCTTGCCAGGGAGTTCAAGATTACGGAAATGGACGTAAGGATTTGTCTTGAGCATATGTACTATCGTCTCTATCAGGTGAGCGAAGAACGCTTTCCCATCCTTTCCTCCTGTAAAACAGGGCTCGGCGGCACAAGTTTGGTGACAGAATCAGCAAAATGGACGTACCATTATTTAGAGCAGGGATACAGTTTGGACGACATCGTCTCTTTGCGGCGTTTGAAGAAGAGCACCATCCAGGATCATGTCGTGGAAGCGGCATTGGTGGATTCTTCCTTCCGCTTTGAGCCATTCATGAGAAAAGCAGAGGTAGAGGAGATTATCATGGTCGCACAACGTTTGGATACAAAACGGCTTAAGCGCATAAAGGAAGCGTTAGACGGAAGGTACGACTACTTTCAATTGCGGCTTGCTCTGGCAGTGGCCCAGCATTTTTATAAAGAAAGGAAGCTTTTATGACGACACTGGATTTGACTAAAGCTTTGGAACATTACTTCGGTTTCCGGCAGTTCCGGGAGGGGCAGGAAGAAGTGATCAGGGATATTCTTGCCGGCGAAAATGTTCTTGGGATTCTCCCGACGGGTACAGGTAAGTCTTTGTGCTATCAACTCCCTGCCAAGCTGCTAGGTGGAACAGCGATCGTTGTTTCTCCGCTTATTTCCCTTATGATTGACCAGGTTAAACAGTTGAAGGCAGCCGGTTATAAAGATGTGACAGCCCTGAACAGTTTCATGGATCGTCAGGAAAAAATAAGAACATTGGAACGCCTTTCTGACTTTTCACTCGTATATATCTCGCCGGAAATGTTGCAGAATGAACGGCTTAAAGAGCGGTTGGACAGCACGAATGTGACGTTGTTCGTCATTGACGAAGCTCATTGTATTTCTCAATGGGGCCATGAGTTTCGGACCGATTATATGAAACTGCACCGGACGATCGAGGAGATCGGAAATCCACCCGTTCTCGCCCTCAGTGCAACGGCAACCCCGGAGGTACAGCAGGATATTATGGATAAGCTGAATCTTCCAAACATGAAAAAACGAATCTTTCCTATGGATAAACAGAATATAAGTCTGGCAGTGGAGTCCTATGAGAAACCGGATGATAAGGTGGACAGGATCGTAGGTCTATTAAATAGTAATCATGCTCCAACCATGATCTATTTTTCGAGCCGGCAATGGGCGGAAAGAGTTTCCGTTGAGCTTAGGCAGAGGGTTGACAAGCGGGTGGCTTTCTATCACGGTGGTATGGATCAAACGGACCGGATGCTTGTTCAGCAGCAGTTCATGAATGATCAGCTGGATGTCATATGCTGTACAAGTGCATTCGGCATGGGGGTGGATAAAGGAAACATCCGCCTTGTCATTCACTTTCACCTCCCTTCCCAACTGGAATCGTTCATACAGGAAATCGGTCGGGCCGGCCGTGACGGGGAAGCTTCTGTAAGTCTTGTCCTGCATACTCCTCGTGATCACCACCTTCCACAGCTGCTTATACAAGGTGAGCTCCCGACAGAAGCGGATATTGAGCGTGTCCTCCATTCATCGAATCGTCCTGTTTCTGTGGAGGATACTTTGATGATGGAAGCCTATCAGCTCTCGGAATCACAATGGAATTTCATAAAGTATCACTTAGAGGAAAACGGGTGGATGAACAATCAAAGAATCAGCGATGTACCGTCTTCCTTTCACCTCGAGTTGAAGCGGATATTACGTCAACGCCTGGAGTATAAGCACTATAAACTTAAGGAAATGTTGAGCTGGCTGCACGTCACTGGCTGCCGGCGTGAAAGTCTTTACCGTCCGTTCCAATCAGGGTACCGGGAACCAAATGTGCCCTGTTGTGATAACTGTGGGTTTCACATAGATAGTGTTAGATTTAATGTGAATAGTCGTGTATTGGGTGCCGGCAGCTGGTTGGATCGTTTGAAAAGCGTGTTTCAAATAGAGGCGTCTCATGAATCGTAAAAGCCAGGCGGAAATCATTCATGAAATGAGTGATCGGGAAGTTACGGTTCAATTAGTATTTACTCAGCTCGTCCTTCTCCTTCTCGCGTTGGCAGGAAGCTTCTTTCTTTTCGATTCCTTTCAAGCGGAGTGGAGGAAGCTGTTTTATGTAGAATTACATACATGGGTCTATTTCGGGATCATCCCGGGACTTCTGATACTTCTCATCGATTTTATTCTCATGTATAGTTTACCTGAAAAGATGTACGATGATGGCGGTATTAATGTAAAGGTATTCCAAACAAGGTCCGTAGCAGGTATTGTGGCTTTGACCCTGCTTATAGCCATTAGTGAAGAGCTTTTGTTTCGCGGCGTACTGCATACCCAGTTCGGTTATATTATTGCGAGCGTTCTCTTTGCGCTGATGCATATTCGTTATTGGAATAAAATAGTGCTGCTCCTGTCTGTGTTATTCGTAAGCTTTCTGCTTGGCTATATGTTCGAATGGACAGGGAGCATCACGGTTACGATTACCGCCCATTTTATTATTGATCTAATATTGGCATTATCGATCCGTTTCGGCAAATGGGGTGGAGGAAGTGAGTGATAAATTGAAAGAAAAGGATCAAGCGGAGCAATTGAGAAGTTATGCGGAAAAGGAACAGTTCCAGGAGACAGAACCTGACGTACTGAACCTCCCACCGAGAAGAGATACCCATGATTCCAAACAGTCCAAAACAAAGTGGAAAGTGGGTACCCTATGGATCCGCTTCCTTCTGCTCGTATTTATAATACTCATCTGTGTATGGCTGTCTTATCCGTATTGGGACCAGTGGTTTGAACACTCCATCCTGGACCCCTCTCAACCGGAGTACCAGCATCAAAAAGTCACTGTGGACAGAGCACCTTAAGTAAGAGGGTTGCAATAATTTAATCCGGACCACCTTATGATAGTCTTCGCTCGAAGACTTGGAGGTGATCCGGATTTTTTGCTGTGTGACTAAGTCGCTCCTCAAAAAATCTTCTTACGGTCGCGTTCATCCTTCAGTATTTCAACTGCTTCCCGGAACCGTTGAGAGTGAATGATTTCCCTTTCCCTCAGGAACTTCAAGCTGTCATTAAGGCAAGGATCATCAGACATATTAATGATCCACTGATAAGTCGCCCGTGCTTTTTCTTCTGCAGCGATGTCCTCGTATAAGTCAGCAATCGGGTCCCCCTTTGCTGCTATATATGTAGCAGTCCATGGGTTGCCGGACGCATCATTATAATAAAGCGCATGGTCATGATTGGCGTAGTGGGCACCGAGACCGGCTTCCTTCATCTGCTCGGGAGTCGCATCCTTTGTCAATTTATAGACCATAGTTGCAATCATTTCCAAGTGTGCAAATTCCTCCGTTCCGATATCCGTCAGCAGACCGATAACTTTATCCGGGATGGTGTACCGCTGATTTAAGTAACGAAGAGCAGCAGACAATTCCCCGTCGGCGCCTCCATACTGCTCGATCAAATACTTGGCAAGTCTCGGATTACATTCGGAAACTTTCACTGGATATTGGAGTTTTTTTTCGTAATACCACATACCACCACTCCTTTTAGGTTAAGTCGCTGGAAAGGAGAGGGATGACCCACCCACCCTTCCAACTGTGGTTATTCTTCATACCTGCCACGGCCAGGGGCTGTCTTTCCAATTCCAAGGGTATCCGGAGAAGCTGCCGCCGAATTGACGCAGTGGTCCGAAGTGTTGTTCATAAGCGGCTTTTAAATCTCTGCTTTGGACAGCAAGCTGATTGAATTGTTGGATCGCCTGGGTATCGTTCGGATGCGTATCCAGGTAAAGCGTCAGTTCGACGAGGGCGAAATCGACCATTTGAATCTGTTCCATCATTTGGGCACGTGGATCCGTTTGAGGTGCCTGATTCATTGTTTCCCTCCTTGCGGCAGAGGCGTAGGGTAAGGATCGAAGAGAACAGGCCATAAGGTCCCTTTGTACAGTGCCTCCTGCAGAGAGAACTGCGGTAGGTTGGGCGGCTGAAAACCTAAATACAAATTAGGAGGGGTTTGATAACATGCATACCCTCTCGGGGGGCAGGGGTCATTCGGACTGTGGTACGGTTGGTAACATTTAATCGGGGTGTACATTCCACTCATCACATCCTTTACCTCTCATAGATATGTCCAGGGATACTTGTCCTATGAAGATTCATGGAGAAGTTTATAAACCATTTCATGTTATCCTTGAGCGATTTGTGATACGATTAACTTCCATAATTCGAGGAGGGGACCCAAGATGTGGTGGATATTATCTATAGCAGTATTAGGAATGGTCGTCATTCTCCTCTTCATGGTTCACAGTGCCTTTAACGACCGGTTGGAGAGAAAAGAAGTGAAGTTAGCTGCTTATCCATATGAGAAGCCTTTGGAACTCTTATTTCTTTCCGATGTACATAATCGACGAATCCTTGAACGATCTCTTCTAAAGTATCCTCAGCCGGAGCTGATTATTATAGGAGGGGACTTCGTCGATGAGAGAACATCAAGGGAGAAATTAGTCCAGAATGTTCAGACTCTGCAAAAGGCAGGGGCTCCTGTTTATTTCATTCCTGGTAACAACGATCATGAATATCATGGTCAAAAAATCATTGCAGAACTGGCTGCCCTCGGCGTCCAAACATTGTCGAATGAGGATGCAGTCATAAAAATAAATGATGAGAGACGTATTTTGCTGAGAGGACTTGATCCTTATTACCTTGGTACAGGGCCACGCTCGTTTCGACAGAATCCAGGAGACGTGTTCTCTATCCTCTGCATCCACGATCCATATGTGTATCATCGGATGCACGAAGAAAATAAAGCACGCTTTTCCCTCGTCCTCAGCGGACATACCCATGGCGGGCAGGTTCGTCTATTCGGACTTGGTCCATACAAGAGAGGTGGATGGGCAGGTTCGGCAGAACAGATGAACCTGGTCAGTGAAGGATACGGGACCTCCGCTTTACCGTTGAGACTCGGAACGAGAGCGGAGCTGCATTCCATTCAAATTCTTCCTGCTGCGAAGGGTTACAGGGAAAAGATATAGAGAATAGACAAATTTTACACGTTATTCTTCCTTCTTATATAATAGAGAAAAAGGACAGGTGGGGCGAGATGGATACGGCGAGACCTAAATATAATATAAAAGCAGTTTCCCAGCGGCTCGGCATTCAACCGGGTACGCTGCGTGCATGGGAGCGTCGTTATCAAATGATCCGCCCCTCACGGAATGAAGCAGGACACAGGCTGTACACAGAAGAGCATATCAGGATATTAAAATGGCTGATGGAGAAAGTGGATAGAGGTTTTACCATTTCCCAGGCTGTCTCGCTTCTTGAGAGCAATCAGGAAGTAGTGGTGGATACAGATAACAGAGATCATAGCAAACAGTTGGTAAAGCTCGGAGATGATCTGCTTGACGCCCTGCTTTCCTTTAGTGAGAATGATGCACAAAAACATCTCGATCATGCTTTTAGTCTTTTTACTCCGGAAACAGTCGCTATTGATATTATCGGCCCGATCCTCATTAACATTGGGGATTTGTGGGAAGCCAACAAAATAACAAGTGCGCACGAACACTTTGCGAGTCAGTTTATCCGGTCCAGAATCGGCATGATGCTTTTATCTATACCGACGGACAGCATGCTGCCTAAGGCGCTGCTTGTGTGCGGACCAAATGAGCGTCACGAATTAGGGCTGCTTATCTTTGCTTTATTTCTGAAGCGTAAAGGCTATGATGTTGTATTCCTTGGACAAAGTATAGCCGGCGGAGATATTGATATCGTGATTGATGAAATTAAGCCTAAATATATGTTCATGTCCTGTACGCTTAAGAAGAACATACCAATAACCGTCCGCTTGGCGGAATCTCTTCAGAAACAGTACCCTGATCTTGTCATCGGCCTCGGCGGGTATGCTTATGATCGCCTTTCTGAATTGGATAAGAAGCGGATAGAGCCGTTCATTGTTGGGAATTCAAAGAAAGCATGGGAGGTTTGGCTGAAAGATAATTGAACAGAGATATGAATTCTCTGGAGAAAGCGGCCGGCCCTTCCTGCTGTGCCGGATATAATTTGAAAAAAGGTGCCATAATCGGAACGTACATCATAATATATAGATAACACACATTGTGGCAGGGGGGCGATCATGTGCGAGTGGAAAGAATGACGAATGAGAAGTTTAAGATATTTTTGACGTTTGATGATTTAATGGATAGAGGTTTGTCACGTGAAGAGCTGTGGAACGACCTCCCGAGGGTACACAGAATATTTAGTGACATGATGTATGATGCGGGGATCGAGCTCGGTTTGGAACTTACCGGAGTGCTGCTTGTTCAGGTGTACCTATTACAGGCGCAGGGAATGCTTGTGGTCGTGACCAGAACAGAATCCCTGGACTTGGAAGAGGACGAAGATTACTTTGAAATGAAAGTTACATTGGACGAAAGTAAAGAAATGATGTTTTCTTTCGATGATTTCGAGGATGTGATCCAGGCCGGTATACAACTCTATCAGCTGGGCGTGACAGGCGGTAGCGTTTATTATTATAATGAAAATTACTATATGCTGCTTCAGGATGAAGATATTTTACATCTGGATCAGGACCAGGTAATTGCACTGTTGTCAGAGTTTGCGTCTGCTTCTGCAGCTACTTCCCATCGGCTGATGGAATACGGGAAGCTGGTTATGGACGGTCAGGCGTGTGAAACATTATTCATACATTTTTCCTGATTTGTCGGAACGATGCTTATTAAAAGCTTCGTTCTTTTTATTTTTAATAGAAGCAGACACGTTGGACGTGTTAAGATTAAAACGGTATCAAACTATTATTATTGTAGTTGGAAATGGAGTGTAAAGCATGAAGATAGCGGTTTTATATGGTGGAACTTCCGGAGAACGGGAAGTGTCCTTATCGACAGGTAAAGGAATCATTAACGCCCTGAAGAACAAAGGGCACGAAGTGGTTTCCGTGGATTTTTCTCCTGATAGAATAAACGAGGTCCTTGATCTGGATGTAGATCTTGTGTTCATAGGGCTTCACGGACGTTTCGGAGAGGATGGGAAAATTCAGGGCGTGCTCGACATGATGGAACTTCCTTATGTAGGTTCAGGAGTCCTAGCCTCCGCTCTTGCCATGGATAAAGCAAAATCAAAGCAGTTGTTTTCGTTGAACGGACTTCACACAGCGAAGAGTGTGGCGTATGACGTGAGGGATTCAACCCTTTTTCATAAGATTGAAGAGGAGATTAAGAAGGAATTCCAACTTCCTTTCGTCATTAAGCCGAATCAGGAAGGTTCTACCCTTGGGTTGACGATTGTAAAAGAAGAAAAACAGATAAAAGGCGCTATTGAAACGGCTGCAAAGTCAGATACTGATATATTGGTGGAAGATTTCATCAGTGGAAGGGAAGTTACGGTTCCGGTTATCGGAAAGAAAGGGAAGGAACAGGCGCTCCCTGTCATTGAGATTATACCTAAGAATGATTATTATGATTTTGATTCAAAATATAAGCCAGGTGGAAGTGAGCATATTGTTCCTGCCAAAGTGGAAGATGCTTTGACAGAAAAGCTTCAGCAGCATGCGGTTCTTGCACATCAGCTGTTGGGGTGCGATGTCTACTCCCGGGTCGATTTCATTATTAATGAAAGGAATGAGCCGGTAATACTCGAAGTTAATACACTTCCTGGAATGACACCGACGAGCCTTTTCCCTGATTCTGCCCAGGCGGTGGGCTGGAGTTATGATGATTTGATTCAGAAGTTCGTAGACCTTTCCGGAGCCACGGAGAAGAAAAAGGTGTAATCGCTTTCTTTTTATTTGGTTAATTAGGAGAAAAGCTGTATTTCCATCTTTTCTTAACCAGGTGGAAGGTGTATACTAATCACTGAAAGATGAGCCCTAATCGAATGGATGGATATAGGAGGTAAATGGATGGTAGCCGATAAGCCAGCAGATTCTGCAAATGAAACTAATGATAAACTAGACGTGTTGAAGTCCACACAAAAGGTGGTCAAGAAAGCACTTGATAAATTAGGATATCCAAATGAAGTTTACGAATTGATGAAAGAACCTGTACGAATGATGACGGTCCGTATCCCCGTTCGTATGGATAATGATCAGATCAAAATTTTCACAGGCTATCGAGCGCAGCACAATGATGCTGTCGGACCAACGAAAGGCGGAGTCCGTTTTCACCCGAATGTCACCGAAAAAGAAGTGAAAGCCTTATCTATATGGATGAGTCTTAAGGCAGGCATCGTCGACTTGCCATATGGTGGAGGTAAAGGCGGCATCATCTGCGATCCACGTGAAATGTCCTTCCGGGAGCTCGAGGGAGTCAGTCGCGGTTATGTACGTGCCATCAGTCAAATTGTAGGTCCGACAAAAGATATTCCTGCACCGGATGTATTTACTAACTCTCAAATCATGGCATGGATGATGGATGAATACAGTCGTATTGACGAATTCAATAATCCAGGGTTCATCACAGGAAAGCCGTTGGTGCTAGGCGGCTCACACGGCAGAGAAACCGCAACGGCCAAGGGAGTAACCATCTGTATAGAAGAGGCAGCCAAGAAAAAGGGTATCAGTGTAGAAGGCGCACGCGTAGTCGTTCAGGGCTTTGGTAATGCGGGAAGTTTCCTTGCCAAATTCATGCACGATCGTGGCGCAAAAGTGATTGGTATTTCTGATGCTTATGGCGGATTGCACGATCCGGATGGGCTGGATATTGATTATCTGCTTGACCGCCGGGACAGCTTCGGTACGGTAACGAACCTGTTTAAGAATACCATTACCAATGAACAGCTCCTGGAGCTTGACTGCGACATTCTGGTTCCTGCAGCGATTGAGAATCAGATTACAGAAGATAATGCACATAATGTTAAGGCTTCTATCGTAGTAGAAGCTGCCAATGGCCCTACGACGCTCGATGCTACGAGAATTTTATCTGAACGCGGCATCCTTCTCGTTCCCGATGTCCTTGCATCCTCAGGTGGTGTAACCGTATCCTACTTTGAATGGGTACAGAATAACCAGGGGTATTATTGGACGGAAGAGGAAGTGGAAGAGAAACTCCATAAGGTTATCGTGAAGGCCTTTGACAATGTTTACGGTACAGCCGAGACGAGACGTGTGGATATGAGACTGGCTGCTTATATGGTCGGCGTGCGTAAAATGGCCGAAGCATCAAGGTTCAGAGGATGGATATAGGTTGATTCTAATCGAACAATCTCCTATCATAATATGGTAGGAGATTTTTTATTATGTTAAGTGTCATCAGGTCCAGGTTATTGGAAGAGGAGTGTTTCATTGTGCAACAACCGAATGAAGATGTAATTATAATAGGCGGTGGGCCGTGCGGAATGAGCGCAGCCATCGAATTAAAAAAACATGGAATCGATCCACTAATTATTGAAAAAGGAAATGTCGTTAATTCCATTTATCATTATCCGACGCATCAGACGTTTTTCAGCTCCAGCGAGAAACTGGAGATAGGAAATATTCCGTTCATCAGCGAAAGGCAGAAACCTGTACGTAACGAAGCGCTTGCTTATTACCGCGCCGTTGCAGACAGAGAGGATCTGCGCGTAAACACCTTCGAAAAAGTGTTGACGGTTGAACAGTCAGGCACGGGCTTCGTTGTAAACGCGGAAACAAACACAGGGGAAAACAACGTCTACCAAACGAATAACATCATCGTTGCTACCGGATATTATGATCAGCCGAATTTCATGGGTGTCAAAGGGGAAGAGCTACCTAAAGTCATGCATTATTTCAAGGAAGGACATCCTTATTTCAAGAAAAAGGTCGTTGTCATCGGTGGAAAGAACTCAGCTGCAGATGCAGCGCTTGAACTGGAGAAATGCGGTGCGGAGGTAACAGTCCTTTATAGAGGAGAAGAATATTCAAAAAGTATTAAACCTTGGATTTTACCACAATTTGAAGCCCTTGTAAGGAAAGGGATCGTCGATATGGAATTCTGTGCCGACGTAAAAGAAATCACGGAGGATCAAGTCGTCTATGAGTGCCGCGGGGAAGAGAAACGCATAGCCAACGATTTCGTCTTTGCTATGACCGGGTACCGTCCTGATCACGGATTCCTTCAAAGAATGGGCGTGGAGATGGATGAAGAAACAGGGCGTCCGGCCTTCCAAGAAGACACAATGGAGACAAATGTGTCTGGAATATACATTGCAGGTGTTATTGCTGCCGGTTATAACAACAACGAGATTTTTATTGAGAACGGTCGCCACCATGGCGGTCGCATCGCTTCATCCATCATTAATAAGAAATAAAAAAGGAGCCTCAGGGCTCCTTTTTCGATTTCAGCTGAACATGTGCTCAAGCTCTGTCCGGTTATTAGTCAATTCCAATGCAACCATCAGTTTAATGCGGGCTTTCGGTCCGGTCAAACCGTTCGCAAATATGGTACCGAGCTGACGCAGTTCCCTTCCACCGCCTGCATATCCGTATGTATCCTGTACGATACCTTGGTAACACCGGGAAACGAGGACAATCGGGATATCTGCATCCAGTGTCCTGGCAATGGCATCTACCGTTTCGGGCGGAAGGTTTCCTTGGCCGAGCGCTTCGATGACGAGACCATCAGCTCCGCTTTCCTTAACGGCATCAATTAGAGAACCGTCCATACCAGCAAATGCTT
Organism: Bacillus sp. SB49; assembly: GCF_000469135.2. Classification (NCBI taxonomy): domain Bacteria; kingdom Bacillati; phylum Bacillota; class Bacilli; order Caryophanales; family Bacillaceae; genus Bacillus; species Bacillus sp. SB49. Next base: position 1,990,766 of record NZ_CP048117.1, on the reverse strand, counting down.
TGATCAAGGAGACTTTCTTGTCAATTTTCTGGATCGGATAGGATTCATGTTTGGTCATTTTATGGTGGAAGAAGACAGCTTGTTTGGTGGTGATTCCAATTGGTCCATATTGGGGGCTTTGGAATGTCGCCACATTACTGGTCGATGTCTTTGTAACGTTTCTCGCCGTGTGTATTTCATCATTCATCACGACAAGGACACCTTTGTCCTGTGCTTCGTCACAGCTTGCTACTCTTATCGCACTTAAAAGGTTGTATAAACCATCGGAGCCAATTTCATTGCTTGATCGCATTGCGCCGGTCACAACGACAGGCTTTCTCGTCTGCAGGAAAAGGTCCAGGAAAAACGCTGTTTCTTCCAGTGTATCCGTGCCGTGCGTAATCACGATGCCGTCATAATTCTTACGGGCCATCTTTTCATGGATGGACCGGCCGAGTTTCAACATGTGGTCCGGTCGAATGTGGGGGGAGGGAAGGTAAAATAGGATGTCATCCTCAATTTCTACGTGATCTTTAAGCAGCTCGGAAATCTCCTGTAAAGGGTGGTTGGAAGCTGTATTCACTTCTCCTGTTTCTTTATCCTCTTTCATCGAGATTGTCCCACCTGTATGAATGATCAAAATTCTTTTCATAGCACACCAACTTCCATTCAATTATTCCTTTTCCATCTTCTTCATGATACGATGAAATGTAGGTGAAAGAAAGAGAGAGGTTGATAAAATGGCCATACTCACTGCTGCCATATCTCCTGCTGTGGCCATCATGACATTCATATACTTAAGCAAACGGATCGAGTTGGAACCGTTACCGCTGATTTTCCGCATGTTCGTTATCGGTGTCATTATGGTGTTCCCTTTGATGTTCATCCAGTATGCCTTTCAAGCAGAAGGGGTGTTTCAAGAGCCTTTTCTAAAGTCCTTCTTCCTTGCGGGTCTGCTTGAGGAATTCTTCAAATGGTTCTTCCTTCTGTTCGTGGCATACAGGCATTCCGACTTCGACCACCATTATGATGGAATCATCTATGGAGTAGCAATCAGTCTGGGGTTTGCAACAATCGAAAACGTCATTTATTTGTTTGCAAACGGAATAGAAATTGCGGTGCTCCGTGCGGTCTTTCCGGTATCCTCCCATGGTCTTTTCGGAATCATGATGGGCTTTTATATGGGAAAAGCCAAATTTGCAGGAGAGTATTCAAACAGATATATGTACATCGCTCTCTTTATTCCAGTTATGCTTCATACCATATATGATTATATCATCACAATCAAGGGAGATTCATGGATGTATTGGATCACCCCGTTCATCGTGATCTTATGGATAATCAGTTTCCGCCATATCCGAGTTGCCAACCAACATCATACTTCATACCCGGAAATCGATCATTGAGCTGCCCCTGGCAGCTCTTTTTTTATCGCACAGGCTGTGTATAAAGTTCAACATCTGTCAAAAACTACCCCTATAAATTATTGGGACAGGGGTGTGTATGAAATGGTATGGAAGAAAGCAGCGGTCATCATGATTGGGATGACGCTTTTGATGATACCTGTGTACTCAGGAAATCAAGTGGAAGCATTCTCTAATCAAGTGATACAGCAGGGAGCGACAGGGGATGACGTAATTGAACTGCAGTCCCGTCTCCAGTATCTCGGCTTTTATAATGGAGAAATTGACGGAGTGTTCGGTTGGGGTACGTATTGGGCTCTCCGTAATTTTCAGTATGAATTCGGTATGGAAATCGACGGGTTGGCGGGACCTGAAGTAAAAAATAAATTAGTGAAGGCGAGTAATTTTGATGAGGGTTTTGTTAAAGAACAGATCCGCCAGGGAAATAAATTCACCCATTACGGCGGAACGCCTAAGTCTCAACAGACAAAGAAACCAGCCGGAAATGATTCAAACGGTAATCAGGCTCCGGAACAATCGAAACCTAAAAAAACAGAGCAGACAGCCGTCAACGTTCCAAGCGGATATTCACAGAATGATATTCAACTGATGGCAAATGCAGTGTACGGAGAGGCGCGTGGAGAGCCTTATGTCGGTCAGGTTGCCGTAGCTTCCGTTATATTGAACCGAGTCGAGAGTGCTTCGTTTCCTAACTCTGTGTCCGGTGTTATTTTCGAACCCCGCGCTTTTACTGCGGTCAGTGATGGTCAAATATGGCTGGAACCTAATGACACAGCTAAAGAAGCGGTACTTGATGCCATTAATGGCTGGGACCCTTCTGGAGAAGCGATGTATTATTTCAACCCTAATACAGCGACTTCGAGCTGGATATGGTCCAGACCGCAAATTAAACAAATTGGTAAACACATATTCTGTAAATAGGAGGTGGAAGTATGGTACGTTGGATAACTATTATTGTTTTGAGTATTGTCTTAGTCGGAGTAGGGGTATGGGGATATAAAGAAAACCAGGATAAAAACGCAGTCCTTCTACAGGCGGAAAACAGTTATCAGAGAGCCTTTCATGATCTGACCTATAATATAGACCTACTACATGATAAAATCGGCTCCAGTTTAGCAATGAATTCCAGGGAACAGCTTTCTCCGCAATTAGCAGAAATATGGAAGATTTCGTCGGAGGCTAATACAGACGTAGGACAGCTTCCTTTGACCCTGCTCCCATTCAATAAAACCGAAGAATTTTTATACAATATCGGTGATTTTGCCTATCGGACAGCTGTTCGGGACTTGGAGAAAAAACCGCTCAGCGAAGAGGAAATCGGCAAGTTGGAGCAGCTTCATACACAATCAGGTGAAATTGAAAAAGAGTTGAGAAAAGTCCAGAATGTTGTTTTAAATGATAATTTAAGGTGGATGGACGTTCAACTTGCGTTAGCAACCAATGATGAAGTTGGTGACAATACCATTGTGAACGGTTTCAAGACGGTGGAGAAATCGGTAGAGAGCTACGAAGGAGACACCACGCAGGTCGGCTTCGGGGAAGCGACAAGGGACAAGCCGTTTGCTGATCTTTCAGGAGAAGAAATATCCGAAAAAGAAGCGAGAAACACGGCAAGTAAATGGTTGGAAAAGGTAGACCCTCAAGCGCTGACAGTAACTAAATCCGGAGAGGGGGCAGAAGTACCTACCTACACCGCTTCCTTCCAAAAAGGGAATAAAAACGGGTATATCGATTTAACAGAGAAAGGCGGGCATCCGCTGACGATCATGATCAACCGTCCCGTAGGAGAAGCAGAAATCAGCTTGTATGATGCTTCCGAAAAAGCTAAAAAGTACGTGCAAGGATTAGATATTGATGAACTGACTCTTATTGAGAGCAGCCAATACGACAAAATGGGTGTCTTCCGCTTTGTTTATACGCAAGACGACATCCGGTACCATTCCGATGCTATTGTTGTCAAAGTTGCCCTTGATAATGGAGAAGTTCTTGGTATGTCAGCAAGGGATTACTTCAACTACCACACCGATATGGAGGTAAACAAACCGGAAATTACGGTGGAGGAAGCCAGGGATAAGATAAATCCAAACCTTGAAATTCAAGAAGAGCATATGGCGGTTATTGAAAATGATGTAAAAGAACAAGTGCTGACTTACGAATTTCTAACCACTATGGACCAGACGACGTACCGAATTTTCATTAACGCTTCCAACGGAGAGGAAGAAAAAGTGGAGACGTTGAAGAAAGCCGAGATGAAATTCAACCAAGATGTATAAGTTCCATATAAAAAAGGACTGCAGAGATGCAGTCCTTTTTTACATCGCAGAATAATAGTAGTGAAACCCGTTATTCGAATCGGGTTTTAATGAATCTTTATACCTAAATGCTTTCCTTTTTATAATGGTCGTGGGATAATTAGTTAATGCTTAAGACCCATGAAACGGAGGGCAATCCATGAATCCTTTACACATTGGTATTCCGCTTTCCCTTGAAACGGAAAACAACGGTGGAGAAACATTCAAATGCAAAATAGTGGACGTAGAAGAAGCCTTCGTCTGTATTGACTACCCCATCCACTCTGTAACTGGAAGACCTGGTTTTTTCCTGGAGGGAGCTGTGTTTAAGGTAAGCTTTGTCGACAACCAACAAGCTGTGTATTCATTCGAAGCAACAGTAGTCGGGAGGGAAAAAAGAACGATCCCGGTCATTCTTTTGGAATTGCCGGATAAACAGGAGTGGAAAAGAGTACAACGTAGACAGTATGTCCGCGTCCCTGCGAACGTTGATATAGCGGTGGAGGTGGATGGTGTCCCGTTTACGACGGTTACGCATGATATCAGCGGGGGAGGCGTTCTTATAGTGAAACCCTCCACTAAAATATTTCCTAGTGACAGTCCTGTAGAGATGACTATCGTGCTGCCGATGAAGTCGGGATCCTATCATTACGTCCGTGCTGTGGGTGAATTGGTAAGGGAAATAGAGGGTACGGATCAACGCCCGGAAAGGGCTTCATTGGAATTTTCGGATATTGAAGAACAGGATCGTCAGACGATCATCCGTTATTGTTTTGAACAACAGATGAAACTTCGTACAGATAAGAGAGTTTGATGGAGAATTCATGGATTTTTTTACAACCGTTATGTTATTCTTTTAATTGTAAATAAATCGAATGAACGCTTACTCAACTGGAGAAAGACGCACGGTCCTTGTGCGTTTTTTATTGTAGTATGGTAGATGGAGGATATGGATGTATGAACACTATGACAATTGCGATTGACGGACCGGCCGCAGCCGGCAAAAGCACAGTAGCGAAGAAGGTGGCGGAAGAGCTGTCCTTTATTTATGTGGACACGGGTGCCATGTACCGTGCCCTTACATGGAAAGCGTTAAAGCACAAGGTATCCCTTGAGGATGAGGAAGCTTTGACCGCGCTTCTGAAAGAAACGGAACTGAATCTTATTCAGAGCCCGGATGGACAAAGGGTCATCCTTGATGGTAAAGATGTTTCCGATGATATTCGTACCGACGAAGTCACCAATCAGGTGTCTATCGCTGCAAAACATCGTCTTGTTCGAGAAGAGATGGTAAGAAGACAGCAGGAGCTTGTCAAAGATAGAGGGGTCGTCATGGATGGCCGTGATATCGGTACCCACGTACTTCCTCAAGCGGAAGTAAAAGTATTTATGATTGCTTCGGTCGAAGAACGTGCAGAACGCCGTCATAAGGAAAACCTGAAAAAAGGATTCCAATCCGATCTTCAGCAGTTGAAAGAGGATATTAGAAAACGTGATGAGATCGACTCCAACCGGGAAATCGCCCCTCTGGTGAAAGCAGCGGACGCTGTCGAGGTGGACACGACATCCATGGATATCGAAGAGGTTGTGAACCGTATCCTTGATATAGTCAAAGAGAAAGCGGCTAAGGGGGAATGAGGCAGTGATGGATCTTTATAAAGTAGGTAAGGCTGTCTGCAGTGCCATTTTTTATCCGATGTTTCGGATTAAAGTCATTGGTAAGGAAAATATACCTGCTGACGGTCCTGTCATCATCAGTGCCAATCACATTTCCAATTACGACCCTCCCGTAGTTGGGATTACAAGCAGCAGGAACATTTACTTTATGGCTAAAGAAGAATTGTTTGAAAAACGTTTCATTGGGGGAATATTGAAAAGAGTCCATGCTTTCCCTATTAAGCGCGGCATGAGGGACCGGAACGCTTTGAGAAAAGGTCTTGATATTCTTAAAGAGGGAAATGCACTCGGTCTGTTTCCTGAAGGTACAAGGCAGAAAAACGGTGAAATCGGTCAGGGGCTTGCCGGGGCAGGCTTCTTCGCGCTTCGATCAGAGGCGGCCATTGTGCCCTGTGCCATCATCGGTCCTTACCGGAAATTTAAGCCTCTGAAAGTTGTTTATGGTAAGCCGATTGATATGACAGAATATCGGGAAAAGAAAGCTTCTGCCCAGGTCGTTACGGATCGAATTATGGAAGAAATCAGACAATTGCATAAAATTCATCAATGATGAGGCGTAATCACTTGACAAAATGCTCTAAATATTAGAAGTTAGACAAAAGGGCATTTCTGTATTTTAGGTTGTGTCGGAAATTGAAGGAGGTAGCTTGGTATGGATGAAATGAATCAGGAAGTATCAGGAATGAAAGAATTCTCTGCAGGGGACATCGTGACTGGTAAAGTCGTGAAAATTGAAGATAAGCAAGTCCTCGTAGATGTTGGATATAAAGTCGAGGGTATTGTACCTATCAGTGAACTATCCAGCCTTCATGTAGAAAAAGCTTCAGATGCTGTCAGCGAAGGAGACGAGCTGACTTTGCAGGTTAAGAAAGTGGAAGATGATGAAATCGTCCTTTCGAAGCGAGCTGTGGATGCCGATAAAGCATGGCAGGATCTGGAAGCCAAATTCGAAAGCGGAGAGATTTTTGAAGCGGAAGTCAAAGACGTCGTTAAAGGCGGACTTGTCGTGGATATCGGCCTCCGTGGATTTATTCCGGCTTCATTGGTTGAAACGTATTACGTTGAAGATTTTGAAGACTACAAAGGAAGAACATTATCTTTGAAAGTCGTGGAATTGGATCGTGAACAAAACCGTGTCATCCTCTCCCACCGTGCTGTAGTTGAAGAAGAAGAATCCGTTAAGAAACAAGAGGTCCTTCAGTCACTCGAAGAAGGTCAAGTGATCGAGGGTACTGTTCAAAGGCTTACAGATTTTGGTGCCTTTGTTAATCTTGGAGGGATCGACGGGCTTGTACATATTTCACAGCTCTCCCACCAACATGTAGAGAAGGCTTCTGATGTTGTGGAAGAAGGACAAGCTGTGAAAGTGAAGGTCCTCTCAGTCGACCGCGATAACGAAAGGATTTCTCTATCTTTGAAAGCTACACAGCCGGGACCTTGGCACGATATCCAATCCAAAGTTAGTTCCGGGGATGTATTGGAGGGCACTGTGCGACGTCTCGTTAGTTTCGGAGCGTTTGTGGAAGTTTTCCCTGGAGTGGAAGGTCTCGTCCATATTTCTCAAATTTCCAACCGTCATATCGGGACACCTGATGAAGTCCTTGATGAAGGACAGCAGGTCGAAGTGAAAGTTCTTGACGTTGACGAAAATGCAAAACGTCTCTCCCTTAGCATGAAAGAGCTTGAGCGTGATGAAGAACGCGCCGATATTCAACAGTATGAGAAAGAGGACGATAACTCCGGCTTCTCTCTGAGTGATATGATCGGTGATAAACTAGATAAATATAAGAAGTAATGAAGCAGGTGAGGATATGAGTAGATCGGAAAGAAAAATCGACCATATCCGCCACGCCTTGGGGCATGAACGGGAATTTCACAATCATTTCGATGATGTACAGATCGTTCATCAAAGTCTGGCTGAGCTGGACTTTCATCAAATAAGCATAGCTTCACAAGTGGGGGAACTTAATTTAAGTTCCCCTCTTTTTGTCAATGCGATGACAGGCGGCGGTGGTCGGGAAACGGAACGCATTAATAGGGAATTGGCTGTCGTAGCTAAGCAGGCCGGAATCAGCATGGCTGTAGGTTCGCAAATGTCTGCCTTAAAAAACCCCGAAGAACGCCGGACGTATGAAGTGGTTCGAGAAGAAAACCCGGAAGGAATTCTCTTTGCTAATGTCGGAAGTGAAGCGACTCCCGATCAGGCAGTGGAGGCCGTCCGTATGCTCGGAGCAAATGCACTTCAAATTCATATTAACACCCTACAGGAATTAATCATGCCCGAAGGAGACCGCAACTTCACTAAGCGTTCTGTGAACATTAAACGAATCCTGGAGCGTTCACCTGTTCCTGTTATTGTGAAAGAAGTAGGGTATGGTATGTCCAAAGAAACGGTGGACAAACTTTATGACATGGGAGTGCGGTACATCGATGTCGGCGGAAGAGGTGGAACGAATTTCTCTAAAGTAGAGAACATGCGCAGAGAACGGCCGTTTGCTTCCTTCAATAACTGGGGCATTCCCACACCTTCTTCCATCCTCGAAAATGCGGCCCGATACAGTGATCTTCATCTGTTTGCATCAGGCGGTATCAGAAACGGACTTGACGGTTCGAAAGCCTTGGTTCTCGGCGCCCAAGCTTTCGGTATGGCAGGAGCTCTCTTGAAAGTTCTAGTCGAAGAAGGGCCGGATAACCTCCTATCAGCTGTCGACCATATTCATCAAGAAGTGAAAATGGCAATGATGCTTTTAAACTGCACGAAAACGCAGGAACTGAAGGGGAAACCATACGTTTTGTACGGTCAAACAAAAGATTGGTACGATCAGAGAAACCCATGACAATGTCATGGGTTTTTTTGTTATGGCTGATGTTTAAACTGATAAATTTTGTTCCATAATAAAGGGGATAAAGGGGGGATCCATATGCCGGCAACGTTTTATTGGATAACCTGGATGGTTGTAATTATCGCATGTTTTTTTGCGAATACGTACATCAGACCAAGGCTGTACATTTTTTTGTGCCTTTCTATGTGTCTCTACAATGTTCCTTTTATACAGGAAACGGATTATATTTTTGTCCAAACCGGCTTTTTTTTGCTGTTTGGAATATATTTTTGGAATCGGACAAGACGTAAGAAGTGGGAGCATGCTTGGCTGCTCCTATCAAGCATTGGTTATTCGGCCGTGTGGATCATTCATATCATACACCCGGTTTGGGCGGTGTTTCCGGGGATATCCCTGCTTTTGGCGGGAGTGGTCTTCAGTCTGCGTCTTGTTATACGAGATTTAGAAGGGCGTATAGGATTGTGGATTTTTATGAATGCAGGAGGATCGCTCCTCAGTTACTATGTCTTCTCTCTTTACACAGAAGAAGGATTGGTGGAAAGCGGAAATATGATGACGCTGACGATGAAGGGGTTATTCATCCTATTTATCATCTACGGCGTGGAGCGTATGAAACAATCGATTAACAAAAAGAAACGCAGCCTGCGAAAGAAAGGATCTGCATTTGTATGAACGAATTTACATATCCCATCCTTTTTGGGATCATCGTCGGTACCGCTCTTCGTGTTTTTATGTTGCGAACAGATTATAGACAGTATCCAACCTATCTTCATGGAAAAATCATTCATTTGTCGTTAGGCTTCATCGCCGCTTCTCTTGGTACGATAGCGGTACCTTCCATAATGGAGAAAGAATTTACTGCTGTGACATTTCTCACTCTTGCCGCCTCTCAGTTTCGGGAAGTGCGTAATATGGAGAGAAATACTCTATCTGAAATGGATTCCTATGAACTTGTACCGAGGGGGAATACTTATATTGAGGGGATAGCCGTTGCGTTTGAAAGCAGAAACTACCTGGTTATCTTCTCGTCTTTCCTCGTTACGCTAGGATACCTCGCTTTTAATGTTTGGGTCGCGATAGGTGCGGCGGTGGTGGTTTTCATCCTGTCGAGTGTGTTGATGAGCGGATCCCAGTTGTCTGATATCGTCACTGTTGAACAGGCAGAGGTGTCCTTTGACGGTGCCGGTTTATATGTAGACAACATTTATATCATGAACATCGGACTCAAAGAGCGTCAAAGAGAGATATTAAAATACGGAATGGGTTTTATTCTTACTCCAAAATCATTTAACTTCCGGTCGACGATTGCGAACCTCGGCCAGCGTCAGGCGATTTTACATGACGTTTCCGTGTCGCTGGGGGTTTTCCGCGATTCCGGTACGCCTGCGCTTGTACCGTTGATTAAGAGAGACTTAAATGATGGAAGGATCGGTGTCTTCATCCTTCCTCAGGAGCAGGACCCGGTAAGGGCGAAAGAAATTATTTCAGCCGTACCGGTACTTGAGAATGCGATACAAATGCCGACGAAGCGGAGATAGGGAGTGTTACTCATGAAAATAGAGAAAGCGATATTGGCAGCTGTTACCACATCCGAAGATAAAGTGCAGGGAAGTGCTGCCGTATTCAAATGCGAGACAAAAGAAGAGATGGAAGCGGTCGCTGCCAACCTGGAAGCAATTCTTGACGGAATTGCTCATGCACTGAGTGATCATCTCTATATTATTGTCAAACATTAAGGGTTGGATAAAGAATTGTTTCTTTTCACAAAGTTTGCTAAGATAATAAAGTTAATGGCATCCTGCTGTTCTTCGGAAGATGGGCTGTTACACCATCCCGTTGAAGAACGGCATTTTTTGCTTTTTACTACTGAGTACACATGAAATAATTGAAAAAGAAATAGAGAAAGGATGATCCTTTCATGAGAAAATCAGTAATTGCGATCGTCGGCCGCCCGAATGTCGGGAAGTCGACCATCTTCAACCGATTGGTAGGAGAAAGAATATCTATTGTAGAAGATACGCCCGGTGTAACGAGGGACCGTATCTATGCAGAAGCCGAGTGGCTTACTACACGCTTTAACGTCATTGATACAGGAGGAATTGAACTTGGGGACGAGCCTCTCCTCGTTCAAATGCGTGCCCAGGCCCAGGTGGCCATCGATGAAGCGGACGTGATCGTCTTCATGGTGAACGGACGTGACGGCATTACAGGTGCGGATGAAGAAGTGGCGAAGCTCCTTTTTAAATCCAATAAACCGGTCGTGCTGGCTGTTAATAAAGTAGACAACCCCGAGATGCGTGAAAACATCTACGAATTCTATTCCCTCGGTTTTGGAGAGCCATTCCCGATTTCAGGGACACACGGCCTTGGACTCGGAGACATGCTCGATGAAGTCGTCAGCCATTTCCCAGAGAAAGTGATGGAAGAGGTGGACGATGAAACAATCCGCTTCAGCTTGATCGGCCGTCCGAATGTCGGGAAGTCTTCTCTTGTTAACAGCCTTCTTGGTCAGGAGCGGGTTATCGTCAGTAATATAGCAGGAACGACCCGCGATGCTATTGACACGCCTTTTACCAAAGATGACCAGGATTTTGTTATCATTGATACAGCAGGTATGAGAAAGCGTGGAAAAGTTTACGAATCAACAGAACGCTACAGTATCATGCGCGCCTTGAAAGCAATCGAACGATCCGATGTCGTCCTTACACTGATTGATGCGGATACTGGTATTCATGAACAAGATAAGAAAATTGCCGGTTATGCGCACGAAGCCGGAAAAGCTGTCGTCATTGTTGTCAATAAGTGGGACACTGTAGAGACAGAAGAGAAAACGATGAAGGAATTTGAGGATAAAGTGCGGGATCAATTCCGTTTCCTCGACTATGCGCCGATTGTATTCTTATCCGCTAAAACGAAAAAGCGGATTCATACGCTTCTGCCGAAGGTGCTGGAAGCGAGCGAAAATCATTCGAAGCGTGTTCAGACGAATATCCTGAACGAAGTCATCGTGGATGCGCTGGCGATGAATCCTACACCTTCTGTGAAAGGGCAGAAACTTAAGATCTTCTATGCTGCTCAAGTATCCGTCAAGCCGCCGACGTTCGTCGTTTTCGTGAACGATCCGGAATTGATGCACTTCACATACGAGCGCTTTCTCGAGAATAGAATTCGTGATGCGTTCGGATTCGAAGGTACTCCAATTAAAATTTATGCAAGGAAACGTAGCTAATCGTCCATAAGGAGGCAGGTATGATGGAAAAAGTTGCAGTATTGGGAGCAGGAAGCTGGGGGACAGCCCTGGCTCTTGTTCTGGCAGATAACGACCTGGATGTTCATATCTGGGCCCACAGGAAAGAGCTCGCTGATGAAATCAACGAATCCCATACGAACAACAGATACCTGGAAGGAGTAGAACTTCCGGATACAATCACAGCCAGCGACTGTTTACAGGATGTCGTGAAAGGTGCCGGACACATTGTGTTAGTCGTGCCGACAAAAGCAATGAGGGACGTGTGCCGTCAATTGAAAGATGTGATGGAACCGGGAGCCGTACTCACGCATGCTTCCAAAGGGATAGAACCGGATACGTACAAGCGTGTTTCAGAAGTGATCAAGGAAGAGATTCCTGCACACTTATATGAAGATGTCGTAGTCCTGTCAGGTCCAAGCCATGCCGAAGAAGTAAGCTTGAGACAACCGACAACGGTTACCGTTTCGGGTGAGAAGTTGGAAATTGCCGAAAAGGTACAGGATTTATTTATTAATAAGCAGTTCCGTGTCTATACATCACCTGACCTTGTTGGTGTCGAGCTTGGAGGTGCTTTGAAGAACATCATAGCCCTTGGAGCAGGTATTTCCGATGGACTCGGTTATGGGGATAATGCTAAAGCAGCTCTCATTACCCGGGGCCTGGCCGAAATAGCCCGGCTTGGTACATCCATGGGAGCGAACCCGCTGACCTTTTCCGGATTGACCGGTGTCGGTGATTTGATCGTCACATGTACAAGTTCTCACAGCAGAAACTGGCGTGCAGGTTATAAGCTCGGCAAAGGGTATGCGCTTGAAGAAGTGCTTGAGCAGATGGGCATGGTCGTAGAAGGAGTCCGCACAACGAAAGCGGCCTATCAGCTGGCGCTTGACCAAAAGGTGGACATGCCGATCACGACTGGAATTCATCAAGTGCTCTTTGAAGATGCTGCTCCGGGAGACGTCGTTGACCAATTGATGACGAGGATCCGCCGCCACGAGATGGAAGACTTAACGAATATTCTTGATGATAAGATGAATCACTGACACATCCCCGCCCCCGTGCATATACTACACAGAACCTAATGCACGAGGAGGTCAAGGATAGATGAGTGATTTTCAGAAGAATATTTTCGACCATTTAAAGAAGAAGGCAAACATCGACCCGGAAGATGTGTTTAAAGTTGCAAATTCTGTGCAAAATGCGGACTTCAGTGATGAGAAGACCGTCCGTCGCCTCGTACGACAGTTGGCGAAGGTCGCGAACAAGAACATCTCCAAGCAGAAAGAAGATAAGATTGTAGAAGCGATCACGAAGCAGAATATGCCTCTCGATATGAACACGTTAGGGAAATTTATGAAATAATTACGAACCCGTGGGCGCCTGAGGAGGCGGTCCTTCGATCGTATGCATAAGATAACACGCAGCAATCATTACACATGAGCTGGTTAGGGAATTATTTAGTCACCCGGAGCGGATAAACCGCTCCGGTTTTTTTTAGGAATGAAGATGTTTGGAAGCGCTACCTGTAAGGATGTAGGAGAAGTGTCCTGATTATGGTATAATACCAAAAGTTACAATTGTCGCTAGGAGGCGCGCCTATGTCTTTATCCATGTTAAAAATGTACATATCATTCGGTGGGATTATTTCCCTATTCCTTGCCGTAGGTTTGATTTATTTGAGCCGACATAAATTAAAGGGTGTAGTATCCGTCATCGTTGCCATATTCGCATACTTTTTTATGATCCTTGGCGGACTGATCATCTTCTATATTGTTCTGAGCGGGCCGACGGCGTGAAGGAGGGGCTGTAATGAAACAGAAAGCTATTGGTGCACTATCCGTTTTGGTTCTGCTTGTCCTTTCCGGTTGTCTTTATCCGGAATCCCGTTTAGAGAAGAACAAAATTCCGAACGATGCCCAGCTGCAAATGGTCCAGACGGCAGTGGACAGCTTTCAGGAGCAAAGCAGCGGTCTTCTCCCGATTAAAACAAAAGATCAGGAAACACCGGTCTTTCAGAAATATCCGATTGAGTTCCAGAAGCTGAAGGAACAGAATCTGATCGGAGAACTTCCGGGGACGTCTTTTGAGAATGGGGGGCATTATCAGTACGTGCTGATTCATCCGGAGACGGATCCTACGGTGAAGGTGCTTGACCTCAGGACAACGGAAACCGTACGTTCCGTTCAGGTGAAGGTGACGTTCTATCAGGAAAGTCACCGGTATCCTCCTTTTGGTGATTTTGTGGCCAAAGGAGTATATGAGATCGATCATGAGAAACTCGGTTTAAAGGAGCCGCCGAGTGTGGACAGCCCCTATTCGGAACATACACTTCCTCTTTATATAGATGAGCAGGGGAAGGTGTTTATAGACTATCGTAAAGACATATACAGCTTCATGCGGGACGAAGGAGCGGATTATAAGCCGGGCGATGACATTCGTTACCTTCTTACAGACCACGCTCCTTTCGTGCCCGCCTACTCCAAACCATATACCGTTGAAGACGGTGAACCTGTCTTCATGAATGAACAGCCGTCATAAATTCTTACCGCTTCCTGCATAAGGGAGCGGTTTTTTCATATGATTAAACGAAATCATCCTTAATGATATGTAACGGTCCGACGAAGTTATCAATCTATGATTTACCAAACGCTTCTCATTTTACTTCTCGAATTTGTGCATATTACGGTAGGGCGACGTCATAGAATTAGATTGTCTAGGCTTGTATGATGGTGAAATTTTATTTGGGAGGGGATCCTTTGGAAAAGGTTGATATCTTCAGTGATATTTCCAAACGGACGAATGGAGACATTTATTTAGGGGTCGTTGGGGCAGTGCGTACGGGTAAATCAACATTTATAAAGAAATTCATGGAGCTTGTAGTGCTTCCGAATATGGAAGATGAAGCGGAGCGTGAACGCGCTTTGGATGAGCTTCCGCAGAGTGCTGCCGGGAAAACGATTATGACTACAGAGCCGAAGTTCGTACCAAATCAGGCGGCAACGATTAACATCGATGACCACCTTGATATTCGTGTCCGTATGGTCGACTGTGTCGGCTATGCTGTGAACGGTGCGATCGGTTATGAAGATGAACATGGACCACGTATGATCCACACGCCATGGTATGAAGAAGCCATTCCTTTCCATGAAGCTGCGGAAATTGGGACGCAGAAGGTTATACAGGAGCATTCAACCATCGGAATTGTTGTGACCACGGATGGGACCATCGGTGAGATCAGCAGGCAGGATTACGTAGAAGCAGAAGAAAAAATTGTCGATGAACTAAGAGAAGTAGGCAAACCGTTTATCATGGTCGTCAACTCGGCGCAGCCTCATCATCCGAACACGGAGAAGCTGAGGGCAAACCTTTCTGAGAAATATGATATTCCTGTTCTTGCATTATCTGTAGAGAGTATGAGGGAACAGGATGTCCAAAGCGTCCTTCGTGAAGCGTTATTTGAGTTTCCTGTGCTTGAAGTAAATGTAAACCTTCCAAGCTGGGTCATGGTACTGGACAATAGGCACTGGCTGAGAAACAACCTTCAGGAAGCGATTGAAGAGACGGTTAAAGATATTAAGCGACTCCGTGATGTCGATACCGTCGTAGGTAACTTCGATCAGTATGAATATATTACAGGAGCACATATATCCGGTATGGATCTTGGAGAAGGAGTCGCAGAAATCGACCTGCAGGCCCCGGAACAGTTATACGATCAGGTGCTGAAGGAAATCGTCGGAGAGGAAATCCGCGGGAAAGATCATCTCCTTGAGATCATGCAGGACTTTTCTCATGCGAAGAGAGAGTATGACCAGGTCGCGGATGCTCTACAGATGGTCAAACAGACAGGCTATGGCATCGCTGCGCCAACCTTGGAGGATATGAGGCTTGATGAGCCTGAAATCATCCGTCAAGGATCAAGGTTCGGCGTTCGTCTCAAAGCAGTCGCTCCGTCGATTCATATGGTTAAAGTTGATGTCCAGTCCGAATTTTCCCCGATTATCGGAACCGAAAAACAAAGCGAAGAACTTGTAAGGTATTTAATGCAGGATTTCGAAGAGGACCCGCTTTCGATTTGGAATTCAGATATTTTCGGTCGTTCCCTGAGCTCTATTGTGAGGGAAGGTATTCAGGCTAAGCTCGCATTGATGCCTGAAAATGCAAGATATAAACTGCAGGAAACGCTGGAAAGAATCATTAATGAAGGCTCCGGCGGCATGATAGCGATCATACTTTAACGGCTCCGATGGGGCCGTTTTTAATTTTTTTTCGGAAAAAAATCTTTGATAGGAAGGAGTTTCTTCCATCGGCGTCGTATTTAGCAATGTAACAATAGAAAAATGGCTGAAAACCTTGATGTGACAGTGTTTAGAGGTTGTTGCTAGTAAAATCCATTTATGGTAATCCGTCCTTTAAGTGAGGGGTGATTCAGCTCTGAAATCGCATTGTTACGCGATTTTAAAAGGGTTGTCTATTGAATTTCAGAGAAAACTCGTTTATTATAAGGCATGTCATCAAAGAGATGACCGCTAAAATAAACATTTGAAGCGGCATTCCGTCGCTTTAATGAGTTTAACCTTCTTGGGAGGAGGTGAATATCATGAATAAAACAGATCTTATCAACGCAGTATCTGAAAAAGCAGATCTTTCTAAGAAAGACGCAACACAAGCTGTAGATTCTGTATTCGAATCTATCATGGATTCACTTAAAGATGGTGACAAAGTCCAGCTTATCGGATTTGGTAACTTTGAAGTTCGTGAGCGCGCGGCACGTAAAGGCCGTAACCCGCAAACTGGAGAAGAGATTGAAATCTCTGCTAGCAAAGTACCAGCTTTCAAACCTGGTAAAGCCCTTAAAGATGCAGTTAAATAAACAGCTACATAGGGCTTGAAGAAAGGGTGCATAAGCACCCTTTTTTCTTTTTATTCCGTTAGAAAAAGAAAAGGCTGTCCATAATGGAGATAAGAAAGGCATCTGGTCTCATCGCCCACAAGGTGGATGTTTTGACAAAGCCCCCCTTGTAAGAGATAGTATTGATAAAGAAGGAGGCGTGAACATGTCAGCACCAAACAATGATTTTTTCGTTATTAAAGCGTTGGAGGACGGTGTCAACGTCATCGGTTTAACACGCGGTACGGACACACGGTTCCATCACTCGGAAAAACTGGATAAGGGCGAAGTTATGATTGCCCAGTTTACAGAACATACATCAGCAGTGAAAGTGAGAGGGAAAGCTGTCATTCAGACAAGTCACGGAGAGATGACAAACGAAGCGGATTGACCCACTTGCGGCATACTATACATACAGATGACGGACGAATTTGTGCTATAATCAGATTCGGGTCAACATCGTTTCAGGAAGGGATCAGGTGATCACGTTGAATTCTGCAGATAACAATATAAAGGAACTCAAACAGAAAATCGCATCAAAGGTTCGGCATCCTTATTTGGTCCGCTTTATACCTGAACCTACCATCGATGAAGACAAACTTGTCATTCTTTCGTCAATCATGGATCACACAAACCTTTCTGAAGTAAAAAAAGAACAGTATATTATAACGACCATGCTCGTGCAGATCGCCCTTGATACGCACGATCTCGTCACATTATCGGAAGAGGATGATGACAGGGAAACTGTCAGAACGAGGCAGCTCACCGTGCTTGCGGGAGATTATTACAGCGGCCTGTATTACTACTTGTTGTCCCAACTCGATGATATCCCGATGATCCACACGCTTGCAGGAGCAATAAAGGAAATCAATGAGTGGAAGATGGAGCTATATTACAAAGACGTGGATTCTTTCCAAGAATTCCTTGAAAGTGTGAAGAAGATAGAGTCCCTGCTTATTCAAAGGGTTGCCTCGTATGTGCAGAAGACGGCAATCAATGATATGGCCGGCGACTGGCTCTTAGCCAAGAAGCTTATGGAGGAGAAGCGGAGTTACCAGGCAGGGAATTTTTCACCGCTCATGGACGTACTTACGAAGCGGCCCGGGTTGTTTGGAAGCAACAGCCAGGTACTCCTCAATTTAGAACAAATGCTGCAAAGTCATGTCCTGCGCTTGGAATCGGCTGTTTCCCAGTTGCCGATTCATTTTAACTGGTTGAAGGATTATGTACACACAGCAATTCATCATCAATTTAATCATCGAAAGACAGCGGAAGAGGGTTAGAACATGCAGCCACAAACGAAGGAAGAGCGTGTACACAACGTTTTTGAAAAAATTTACAATCAATATGACAGCATGAATTCCATCATTTCTTTCCAGCAGCACCGGCTATGGCGGAAAGATGTCATGCGAAGAATGAACGTGCGTCGGGGAGACTGTGTGTTGGACCTGTGCTGCGGCACGGGCGATTGGACAATGACACTTGCGGATGCGGTTGGTAAGGACGGGAAAGTGATCGGTCTTGACTTCAGCGAAAATATGCTTTCGGTCGGTATTAAGAAGAAGCTTGCGCGCCGGGTCAAACAGGTGGAATTTCAGCATGGTAATGCAATGGAACTTCCTTATGAGAACGATTCTTTTGACTTCGTGACCATCGGCTTCGGTCTTCGGAACGTTCCCGATTACCGACAGGTGTTAAAAGAAATGTACCGGGTCGTTAAGCCTGGTGGAAAGGTCGTCTGCTTGGAGACATCACAGCCGACCAATCCTGTGTTCAAAAGACTTTATTATTTTTACTTTGGTAACATCATGCCGATTTTCGGTAAGCTGTTTGCTAAAAGCTATCAGGAGTACAGCTGGCTTCACGAATCGGCGAAAGATTTTCCTGGTAAAGCAGAATTAAAGGCAATGTTTAAAGAAGTCGGATTTCATAACGTCAACGTAAAATCCTATACCGGCGGCGTCGCTGCCATGCATATGGGTCAAAAGCAAACTTAAGGATGAAGCGCAATGAAACTAGCAATGATTTACTCGTTTCTAAAAAATGATCTAGCAATCATGGAAGAGGCCGTCAATGATACGATCCAGTCAGACAATGACGTGTTAAGACAGGCTTCAAGCCAACTCCTGAAGGCGGGAGGCAAAAGGATCCGCCCTGTTTTCGTTCTTCTAGGTGGTAAGTTCGGCCACTATGATATCGAGCGGATGAAAGCAGTTGCGGTATCCTTGGAACTCATACATACTGCCTCCCTCGTCCATGATGACGTCATTGATGAAGCGGAGTTGAGGCGTGGGGAACCAACCATCAAAGCGCGATGGGATAACCGCATCGCAATGTACACCGGTGATTACATTTTTGCGCGGTCTTTGGAGAATTTGTCCAAATTGAACAATCCTAGAGCACATCAAATTCTCGCCAAGACAATGGTGGAGCTGTGCCTTGGTGAAATTGAACAAATCAAGGATAAATATAACGTAGAGCAGAATACAAGGGTTTATCTGCGGCGTATCAAAAGGAAGACAGCCCTATTAATCGCAGCAAGCTGTCGGCTTGGAGCCATTGCTTCGGATGTAAAGCCCGAACAGGAAAAAGCTCTTTATGAATATGGATATAATGTTGGGATGTCTTATCAGATTATAGATGATGTTCTTGATTTTACAGCTTCCGAAGAGGAACTTGGAAAACCTGCCGGCAGTGATCTGCTTCAGGGAAATATCACATTGCCCGTACTGTTTTCCATGCAGGATCCAACCTTCAAGGATCAGCTGACTAAAGCCTTTCTTCAAAAAGAAGATGTAAATGAAGAGGAACTTCGTCCAATCGTTCAAACAGTCCAGACAAACGGTTCCATTGAGCAGTCATTGGAAATAAGTGATCGCTATTTAAAGAAAGCCTATGAATCCTTGGCAAAACTGCCTGCAGGAAGAGCGAAACAAACATTGAAGGGGATCGCCAAGTATATTGGAAAAAGAAGGGCATGATCTATTGCCTTTCCCTTCATTGTTTGTTAGACTTTTTTATGGCACTTATTAAAAGCGCTTTCACATAATACATAAAGAGGTGTATGTCATGCAGAAGACTTTTTTGATGGTAAAACCAGACGGTGTACAACGAAATTTGATCGGTGACATTACGGCAAGGTTCGAAAGAAAAGGCTTTAAATTGGCAGGGGCAAAGCTGATGAAGATCCCCGCTGAATTGGCAGAAGAACATTACGGAGAACATAAGGAAAAACCATTCTTCGGCGAATTGGTTGATTTCATCACCTCAGGTCCTGTATTTGCAATGGTATGGGAAGGGGAGGACATTATCTTGACGGCACGTCAGATGATGGGTTCGACGAAGCCTTCAGAAGCAGCTCCTGGAACGATAAGAGGAGATTACGGTGTGATAGTAGGGAAAAATATTATCCACGGTTCTGATTCACCGGAAAGCGCACAGCGGGAAATCGGCTTGTTCTTCAAGGAAGAGGAAATCCTCTCCTATGACAAAGACATCTCAAATTGGGTATATGAATGAATACAAAGAAGCCGTCCTATACAGAGGTCGGCTTTTTTTATATTTAATCTGAGAACGATACCAGTGTTATTAAACAAGTGGAAAGTTCTGAATTCTTGAACATTTACAATCCCTTTTATGTAGAGTACCCTTAGGAAGAACCTATTGGCGAGGAGATTGGAAGAATGACCGATTACGAACAGTTTATTCAACAGATCAATCACAAGACCGGCATTGATTTATCATTATATAAGGAAGCGCAGATGAAAAGGCGCCTTACTTCACTAAGGGACAAACGGGGCCATTCATCGTTTCGTGCGTATTTTTCCAGTCTCGAGAAGGACGCGGCTCTCCTTGATGAATTCCTGGATCGAATGACCATTAACGTGTCTGAATTTTATCGTAACCGGACACGGTTTGAAGTATTGGAGAGAAAAGTTATTCCGTTTTTGTTGAAAAAGAAAAAAAAGCTTAAAATATGGAGTGCGGCCTGCTCCACGGGGGAAGAACCTTACACACTTGCTATGATTTTAGACAGGCATACATCGCTTTCTAATGTTTCGATTCTGGCGACAGATCTGGACCGCAACGCTCTTGCTAAGGCGAGGGATGGAAAGTATCATGAACGATCCCTCAAAGAAGTAGAGCCGGATATAAAAGAAAAGTACTTCACGAAGGTAGGTTCGGAGTACCTTGTTGATCAGGCGATAAAAAAATGTGTGACTTTTCGTAGTCATAATTTGCTGTCGGATTCGTATGAGGAAGGGTTTGACTTGATTGTGTGCCGGAATGTCCTTATATATTTTACCGAGGAAGCGAAGGAAAAGGTATATCATCGTTTCAGCAGATCACTAAACTCAGATGGAATCTTTTTTGTGGGCAGCACAGAACAGATCTTCTCTCCACAATCGTACGGATTTCAGGTGTACGATACGTTTTTCTATCAGAAACAGCAGTGATCCCGACAGAATAACCGTTCTTCCTCCTTGTTTTACGAATTTTTTCAAAAAATAAGCATTTTATTCGCCACAAACGCAGGACCATATGATATAGTAGTATCTAAAATTCATAACACTTACACGGTTTAACGTGCGAAAGTGAATAACAGGAGGTTCATAAATATATGCGCTACTTAACAGCAGGTGAATCACACGGAAAACAGTTGACGACAATCATAGAAGGAGTTCCATCCCACTTACCATTATTAAGAGAACAAATAGACGAATCCTTGATTCGCAGGCAGGGCGGGTACGGCCGCGGAAAACGAATGCAGATTGAGAAAGATCTGGTAGAAGTAACAAGCGGTGTGCGTCATGGATACACGCTCGGTTCACCAATCACGCTCGTCGTACATAATGATGACTTCAAGCATTGGACGGATATCATGGGCGAGGACCCTCTTCCTGAAGACACGGGTAACATCCGCCGCACCGTTACTAAACCCCGTCCGGGTCATGCCGATTTGAACGGAGGCATGAAATATGGACACAGGGATATGCGAAACGTCCTGGAGAGATCTTCAGCCCGTGAAACAGCAGCGCGCGTTGCTGCAGGTGCTGTAGCTAAGGTGCTGCTGAAAGAACTTGGTATTGAGGTGACGGGTTATGTCCGTGAAATCGCTGGAATCGTAAGTGAAGTGGATGAAACGATGACCCTTGCTGAGCGTCGCGATATATCCGAAGCGTCCCCTGTCAGAACTTTTGATAAAGAAGCGGCTGAAAAGATGATGCAGGCGATCGATGAAGCGAAGAAGGAAGGGGACTCCATCGGCGGAGTGACGGAAGTGTATGTAGAAGGGATGCCTGCTGGAATCGGCTCTTACGTTCAATATGACCGTAAACTTGATGCGAAGATTGCTGGAAGCGTCATGAGTATCAATGCCTATAAAGGGGTGGAATTCGGAATCGGTTTTGAGGCTGCACGCCGTCCTGGAAGCCAGGTCCACGATGAAATACTCTGGAGTAAGGAAGAAGGGTACACACGTAGAACCAACCGTCTCGGAGGTTTTGAAGGCGGCATGACGACCGGAATGCCGATTGTAGTAAAAGGTGTCATGAAACCGATCCCTACTTTATATAAACCGCTTCAAAGTGTGGACATTGAAACAAAAGAACCGTTCAGCGCGAGCATTGAACGATCGGACTCCTGTGCGGTACCGGCTGCGTCCGTGGTCATGGAGCATGTGGTTGCATTCGAACTGGCAAAAGCAATTACGGAGGAATTCCCGTCCGACTATTTCCCACGATTGAAGCGGGCAGTCGATGACTATCGTAAAGAAGTAAGGAGTTTCTGATATGGCCACCATACGCATCCATTCCAGTACACATGTCTATGATGTAACGATAGAAGAAGGCATACGACATCGGATGACGACTCTCCTGGAGGGTGATTATTCCCAAGTTTTAATCATCACGGATGAAACCGTCGCCGGGAGGTATCTAGAGGAGGTTAAAAGAGCGGTGGGTTCGATCGGATCCGTACACACTGCTGTTGTACCCGCAGGTGAGGGCTCGAAAAGCATGGATCAGTACAGCTATCTCCTTGATAGATGCGTGGAAGCGAAACTGGACCGCCGTGCTCTTATCATTGCTCTCGGCGGGGGGATGATTGGTGATCTGGCGGGCTTTGTTGCCTCTACCTACCTAAGGGGAGTTCCTTATGTACAGATGCCGACAACCATTCTCGCCCATGACAGCAGCGTCGGTGGTAAAGTCGCGATCAATCACCCGCAGGGAAAGAATTTGATCGGCAGCTTTTACAGCCCCGTACACGTCATTTATGATCTGGAAACTCTTACAACACTGCCGGAGAAAGAGATCCGCTCCGGGTATGGAGAAGTAATTAAACACGCTTTTCTCAGCGATGCAGCATGGGTGGAGGAAGTGCTTGAAACAAATGTGTCCCGCCTCTCTTCAGCTCAGCTTCAAACAGATTTAAAAAAAGGCATACGCGTCAAAGCGTCCATCGTTGAGCAGGATGAAAAAGAAGCCGGCGTTCGGAAATATCTCAACTTGGGTCACACCTTGGCTCATGCAGTGGAATCGGAACTTGGTTATGGAGAAGTGACACACGGTGAGGCGGTAGCGATAGGATTATCCTTCGCTTTTCGATTAAGCAGCAAGGTACTTGGTTCTGATTTACCGGAAAAAGAATATGTAAACTGGCTCAACGCAAATGGTTACCCCCTTTCTATCCTGAAAACGCTGAATAGTGACAGGCTTGTCCATCGCATGAAATGGGATAAAAAGACAGTACACCAGCACATTAATTTTGTGCTTCTTGATTCCATCGGTCAACCGGTAGTTCAACAAGTGGATGACGAGGTAATCATGGATGCTTTGAGATGTTGGATGAATGAGGTGATTGGAAATGAATAGAGGAGTTCGCGGCGCGACGACCGTGTTGAAAAACGAATCGGGAGAAATTATTGAGCGAGCAGCGGAATTAATGATAGACATCGTATCTTCAAACGATATAGCACCAGAGGATGTCACTTCCGTCTATTTCACCGTAACAGATGATATTGACGCCGTATTTCCGGCAAAGGCTCTTCGACGTTTGGACGGATGGACGTACGTTCCTGTCATGTGCATGAGAGAGATTCCCGTGCCGGGAAGTCTTGAGAAGTGCATTCGTGTGATGGTGACGGTGGAGACGGAGCGGACCCAGCAGGAGATCCGGCATATCTACCACTATGAAGCAAAGCAGCTGAGACCTGATTTGAAGAGTACGGAGGAGTGATTGTATGAAGGCAAAAGAAATATTGAAAACCATGAAACCATATACACCGGGAAAAGGGATTGAAGAAGTAAAGAAAGAGTACGGACTCGAACGAATCGTAAAGCTCGCTTCCAATGAGAATCCATTTGGATTTTCTCCAAAAGTGGAAAAAGAGCTCCCGAAGCTTATCTCCGGTTTGGAGATTTATCCGGATGGTTACGGGGCGGAAATCCGTCGAAAACTTGCTTCGTTTCTCGCGGTCAATGAGGAACAACTGATTTTCGGGAATGGTTCGGATGAGATTGTCCAAATCATCTGCCGTACATTCCTTGAATCCGGAGCGAATACGGTCATGGCGGCTCCTACGTTCCCTCAGTACCGTCATAATGCTTTAATAGAAGGAGCCGAAGTAAGAGAAGTTCCTCTTGTAGACGGTCATCATGACCTGGATCGCATGCTTGAAGAGGTGGATGAACAAACGAGAGTATTATGGATCTGTACTCCGAACAACCCTACAGGTGTACATATTGTAAAAGATCAGATGGAAGCCCTTCTTGAAAAATGTCCGGATCATGTTTTGGTCGTCATTGATGAAGCCTACTTTGAATATATGGATGCTGCAGATGCGTTCGACTCTATTAGCGCGCTCGATTGTTTCCCCAACACTATAATATTACGTACTTTCTCTAAAGCATACGGCCTGGCCGGCTTAAGGATCGGGTACGGTGTGGCACACCCGGACATTATCCGCAGTCTGGAACCGGCAAGGGAACCGTTTAATACCTCCACCGTGGCCCAGGCGGCTGCAATCATCGCTCTGGATGATCAGAAGTTCATTCAGGAAACGGTTGAGGAGAACAGGAAGAACAAACAAATTCTAAAAGAATTCTGTGAGGAAGTCGGGCTGTCCTATTATGATACTCAGGCAAACTTCCTGTTGATCCACCTTCCTTGCAGTGGTGATGAAATGTTCGAACATCTGCTGACGAAAGGGTTCATAGTCCGGTCCGGAGAAGCGCTTGGTCTTCCTAATACCATCCGTCTGACCATTGGTAAAGAAGAAGATATGGAAGAAGTTCAGAAAGCGATCAAAGAGAAACTGACCGCCGGGGAAGTTTGATATGAAACAGAAAGTACTGATTGTCGGCCTGGGCCTGATCGGTGGATCCCTCGCCATGAATATTTCGAAGAAAGACGATGTCTTCTTAATAGGAGTGGACGGGGATGAAGCCACCTTAAATATGGCTCTGAAACAAGGGGTCATCCATCAAGCTTCTTCCGATTTTAAGAAAGCAGCCATAGAGGCGGATGTATGTGTGCTCGCGACCCCTATTTCCGTGACAATAAATTACCTTCAACAATTGAATGATATACAACTGAAAAAAAGGCTGTTAGTGACAGACGTCTCTTCCGTAAAGAATCAAGTGCTGGCAGCGGCAAATGAGCTGAACCATCCGCTCCTCTCTTTTGTTGGAGGGCATCCGATGGCGGGCTCCCACAAGCAGGGGTACACAGCCGCTAAACCGCACTTATTTGAAAATGCGATATACGTCCTTACGCCTTCCGTTCACGCTACGGAGGAAGAAGCGGAGCGTTTAATCGATTTATTCTCTGAGACACAGGCGCGCTTTTTAACATTTTCAACAGAGGAACATGATGAAATGACCGCAGTCATTTCTCATTTCCCCCACCTGATCGCTTCTTCGCTCGTACATCAGGCGAGAAATTGGCAGGAGAAACACCCATTTCTTGAGCAGCTGGCTGCTGGGGGCTTCAAAGACATTACGCGGATCGCTTCCAGCAACCCGAAGCTTTGGCAGGATATTTTCTTTCAAAACCGAACCCTGCTGCTCGCGATGCTTGACGATTGGATTCAGGAGATGAAAAAGGTTCGGAACTACTTAGCAGACGAAGAGAAAGAAGAAACATACCGCTATCTATTTGATGCTAAGCAGTTTCGGGATGGTCTGCCTGTGCGTGAAAAAGGAGCAATTCCGTCCTTTTACGATATCTATGTCGATATCCATGACCGTCCTGGAGCTATCTATCATGTGATCGGTCTGCTTGCCCAGCATGCGATCAGCATCAAGAACATTCAAATTCTTGAAATTAGAGAAGGTATCACCGGTGTTTTGCGGATAAGTTTCGCTACAAGCCGGGAGCAGCTTGAAAGTAAAGAAATATTAGATAAGCAGTATGAAGTCATGATTCAGCAGTGAAGGAGGAAATCAATGTCTGACATCCAATTACAACCGACGGATAAGAAAATTATCGGAGAATTAAATGTCCCCGGCGATAAGTCCATTTCCCACCGTTCTGTTATATTTGCTTCGCTCGCCGAGGGCACATCGAAAATCACTAATTTCCTGACAGGGGAGGACTGTCTGCGCACGGTGCAGGCATTTCGTGATATGGGAGTAGAGATTGAGCAGGACGATGATTCTTTGACGATCCATGGAAAAGGAATCGCAGCGTTGCAGGAGCCGGTCGTTCCGATCAACTTTGGCAATTCCGGCACAACTGCAAGATTGATGAGCGGCGTTCTTGCAGGACTTTCGTTCTTCACGACGGCGTTTGGAGATGAGTCTCTTTCCAAACGTCCGATGGATCGTGTCGCTGTTCCTCTGCGCAAAATGGGAGCCAGGATCAGCGGAAGAAATAAGGGAGGCCTTCTCCCACTTGCTTTTGATGGAACGTCCCTGCAAGGATATGATCATAAGCTCACCGTTAAGAGTGCACAGGTTAAATCCGCCCTCCTGCTTGCCGGCATGCTTGCAGATGGGAAGACTACGGTGACGGAAATTGGCGAAACAAGGAATCATACGGAAATGCTGCTTCCGGAGTTTGGTGTCGATGTAGAGGTGGATGGCCGTACAATCAGCATTACTGGAAACCAGCAGCCAACAGCTGCTGATGTTAAGGTGCCCGGGGACATCTCTTCTGCTGCATTCTTCATTGTAGCAGCTGCCCTTCTGCCCGGCAGTGATCTTGTCATAAAGAATGTAGGCTTAAACAATACTAGAAACGGCATTGTTCAAACCATGCAGCAAATGGGGGCGGACATTCGGGCGGATGTCCACACGCATATCGGTAAAGAGCCTGTTGGTGATGTCTACATCAAAGGAGGTTCGCTGAAGGGTATAGAACTCGGTGGACAGCTTATCCCTAATGTTATTGACGAGATTCCGATTATTGCACTCGCGGCTACACAGGCGGAGGGTACAACCATCATTAAGGATGCAGAAGAGCTTCGCTTTAAGGAGACGGACAGAATATCAGCCGTTGCTGATACGTTGAATACTCTGGGGGCTGATGTTGAGACGACGGAAGACGGATTGATCATCCATGGAAAAGGGAAATTATCCGGGGGAGTGATTCATTCTTACGGGGACCACAGAATTGGAATGATGGGGGCTGTCGCATCTCTTGTAAGTGAACAGGCGGTCACTATTCAGGATAAAGACTGCATCAATATATCATACCCGAATTTCTTTGACCATTTAAATCAGTCGCTTAAGTAAATTAACTTCATAGTTTTGATATAGCTCTCATACGATATAAAAAGCCTAGTTGGAGGTTTGAATCGTATGGGAGCTTATTGGTTTAGCGGATACGTAAAAAGGGCGAAAGGTCCGCCTGAACAAGAGGAGTGGGCAGTGAATCAAGCGAAGTTCACAAAGAACCGTACAGGTCCCCTATCTTATCGACAATTGGATGTAAAGGACTTTCTTATCACCCCCGGCCGTGTACGGATCGACAGGGAAGAACGAATCGAGACGTCCAGCAGTCCTTATGCCACCGCAGAATCTTACATAAAAAGAGGCTGCACGCTTTTACTCACACAGCACCTAGTGACTAGCTTACGTCACTACAAAGTACAATATGAACAGTTTTTAAAGAAACTAAGGAAGCTTCCTGTAAATTTCATGGTGCTCCCGGTCGTTCCGGTAAAGCTTTTGCGTCCAGAGGTCATCCGCTTTTTCTCAAGAAAAGGCAGCCCCTTTTTATGTATCAGAATCAAGTCGAGAGAAGAGTTGCTTGACGTGTGTTGGGAATGGATTGTGCAAGCGCAGAGTTACAGACGGATGCCGCTATCATTAATGGTCGAAGAAGGCCGAGATGCGTCGAATTTCTATGAGGAATTGTGGTCTTCACTTACAAGACAATATGGTATGATTAAATTAACAGATATCTCGGATGGAGAAGAAGTTTCCGTACAAAACCTTAGAGACAGCGGTATTTACCCGCTCAGGGGGGATCTATTGTCCGGAGGAAGCGCAGATTACAATCTTTATTATAGGAAATCAGTCCAAACGTTTGATGATGACGATGATTTCCGATATCATGATTCTGTTCCGGATGTTACAGTTATGAACGGAAGTGTGGTGCAGGTGCAGCAGAACATTGTACCCCACACGCCCGGTACCCATATAAAAGTGAAGATTCACAAGCATTTTGTTTGAGATGGAAAGGATGTCATCATGGAGGAAATACAAAAAGCAATCCGTCAAATGGAAGCGCATAAGACGGAAGACGCGATAAAGACACTGACCAACTACCTGCCGGAAGCGGATGAGGAGGAACGCTTCACCATTGCAGAGCTTTACATGCAGTGGGGAATGCTTGAAGAGGCCAAACTGGTCCTTCATGAACTCATTCAGCGCTATCCGAAAGAACTAGAACTGAAAGTGATGATGGCGGAGATCCATATCGACCTCGAGGAAGACGATGAGGCAATAGAAATTCTGAATCAATTCGGTCCGGAAGATGAAGACTATTTACAAGCGTTAGTACAGCTGGCGGATCTTTATCAGGCACAGGGACTCTTTGAAGTAGCCGAGCAGAAGCTTCTGGCTGCCAAACAAGTGGAACCCAACTCGGCAATCATTGATTTTGCTCTTGGTGAATTGGCCTTTTCAAACGGTGAATACTCCAAGTGTATTCCCTATTACGAAAATGCCATGCATCATCAGCCTGTCATAGGGGACATTGAAGTCGCCACAAGATTGGCAGAAGCCTATGCAGCGAACGGCGAATTTGAACAGTCTCTGGAATTTTTCCAACAGGTGGAAGAAGACAACCCTGATGTAATGTTCCGCTACGGGTTTGTAGCCTTTCAGGCGAACCGAAACGACATTGCGATCCACGTCTGGGAAGAATTGATTGAAAAAGACGCTTATTTCCAGTCGGTCTATCCGCTGCTCGCCCAAGCCTACGAAGCAGAAGGAATGCCTGCTGAGGCACTGGAAATGGCTAAAAAAGGTCTGGCTAAGGATGAATTCAACAAGGAACTCTACCACTTGGCAGGCACATTGTCCCATCGTCTGGGAAATAAGGCAGAGGGCTATAAATGGATGAGAGAGGCCGTCGCTCTCGACCCAGGATATAAAGAAGCGGTTTTATTCTTAATCGAGAACTATAAAGCCGACGGTGATTATGAAAATATTATTGATTTAATCAATGAATTGATTGCGCTCGGAGAAGAAGACCCGAACTATCTATGGGAATTGGCACAAGCATATGAAGAGGAAGAACGGTTTGAAGATGCCTATGAACAATACAACCAAGCCTATCCTTCCCTTAAAGAAGACACGGACTTTTTGAAGGCTTATGGATACTTTCTTGTGGAAGACGGGAAAATGGAAGAAGGAAAGAACGTATTGGAAGAATACCTCAAGCACGATCCTGCTGATACAGAGATGGAAGATTTCGTGGAGCGGTTAAAGGAACGATAACAAGATGGATTAATAAAGCGCAGGAGGGGCGCCTATGCAAACACCGATTTCTGTGGATGAGAAAAAAGATTTTGTCCGCTGGTTTTTGAACCACTTTCAATTAAAAAAGAGAGAAAGCGTCTGGATTCTGAATTATTTGATGAACCATGAGTCTCTTTTATCCAGTGTCCATTTCGTCCAGGAAGTGAAGTTTTGCCCCCGTGGGATGGAGATCAGTGCTCAAGGTGTGTCGGACCCGCCTTTCCGTTTTTATAAAGGTCAGGTGATGACGAACGATGCCGAGAAATCTTTTCATGACCTCAGGATGAATCAGGGAGAGCCTGTCTACATTCAAATGAATTTCGAGAATGCTCAGCAATGCTCTAAGTATGCGTTGGTTCTAGAAGAGAATCCGTACCTTCCGAAAGATTACTATTTAAACGACCGTGATAAGAACGAAGCGGAACAGCTGCTGTCCTTGAGCCTGCTCAACTACCGCAGAAAAAGTATTGAGCATCGCATTGACCAGGCGTTGATCGCAGGGGAGAGAGAAACCTTTCAGGAATTGTGTGTAAAACTGGAACAGGTGAAGCAGGATTTAAATACATTTATATGAAGGAAAGAGGGGGAGCTGCACCGGCTGCCCCTCTTTTTTTGCTTGGATCGGAACTTCCATATGATTCTGAAAAATGAATGCGCTTGCGCTTTCCAGGATGTATAGTAAAATAGAGGAAAAGATACATAGTATTAGGAAAGGGAATGAATGATGCGCTGGACAAAAGCAGATACTACACAGTACTTACCGGAAAAGCAGTACATCGACACCGTCCTTATTCCATTGATTCCATTTGACCCGTCTTCGGACGGATCGATGACGGAGCAGGCTTTTCGCAGGGAGCTTACCCAACTGTTTACAAACTTCATAGAGAAAGAATACCACGGGCGGATCTTTCTTGCTCCCGACTATCATTACTTAAGCAATACCCATGAAACCGAGTGGGAGCGCCTGAATCAATGGATAAGTCATTTTAATACACAGCCATTCCAACATGTTTTCCTGTTTACATTTGATAGTAAATGGAGAAAATATGAGGCGAAGCTTAATGGAAAGCTGCTCTGGATTCCTGGAATGAAAGAGGGCGACATCCAATCGAAAGAAACGCAGTCCTTTGTTAAGGAACAAGCCCGTCAGATCAATGAATTAATCCAATATGACTGGCAATTATGAAAAGTTTGACTAGACTGGATATTTTATTGACCGGGCTATAAGATTGCGCTATCATTGGAAATGTCAGTAAAACGGTGTGGAAAATCCATGTTGCATGGATGAAAAGAGGGGGGAAAGGAATGAGTGATAAGAAACGGGTATCCCGTCGTCAGTTTCTCAACTATACATTGACAGGTGTAGGCGGTTTCATGGCGGCAGGAATGCTGGCACCGATGGTGCGGTTCGCCATCGATCCTGTGCTGAAGACGAAAGAAAGCGGCGACTTCATCTCCGTTGCTTCCGTCGATGATATCACGAATGAACCGCAGCGTTTCGAATGGTCTATTGACCAAGTGGACGCCTGGTATGAATCAGAAGTACAAAAAACCGCATGGGTGTACAGAGACGGAAACGATGAAATAATAGCGCTTTCTCCAATTTGTACGCACCTTGGCTGTACGGTGGATTGGGCTTCCAACGAACAATATCCGAAAGAATTTTATTGTCCGTGCCACGGTGGACGATATACAAAGGATGGCGTCAATGTGCCCGGCACACCACCAACTGCTCCACTCCCAATGTTTGAACACAAAGTGGAAGAGGGCATGCTCTACTTGGGCGAAGCAAAAGACAGAGGGGGTTCATAATCATGCTGCAGAAAATTTATGATTGGGTGGACGAGCGTGTTGATGTAACCCCGTTGTGGAGAGACATTGCCGACCATGAAGTACCCGAACACGTTAACCCGGCCCATCACTTTTCAGCTTTTGTTTATTGTTTCGGCGGTCTGACATTCTTCATTACCGTCATTCAAATTTTATCTGGAATGTTCCTGACGATGTATTATGTTCCCGATATCGAGAATGCCTGGAAATCCGTATACTATCTTCAGCGTGAAGTCGCATACGGGCAGATTGTCCGCGGTATGCACCACTGGGGTGCGAGCCTTGTCATCGTCATGCTGTTTTTACATACGCTGCGGGTTTTCTTCCAAGGAGCATACAAAAAACCGCGTGAGTTGAACTGGGTAATTGGTGTACTCTTGTTCTTCGTCATGCTTGGCCTCGGCTTTACCGGATATCTGCTTCCATGGGATAACAAAGCGTACTTCGCAACACAGGTTGGATTGGAAATCGCTGCAGCAACACCATTCATCGGAGATCAAATCCGCACACTGCTAGCGGGAGATCCGGACATCGTCGGTGCCCAAACGCTTACACGATTCTTCGCGATTCACGTATTCTTCCTTCCTGCAGCTTTATTCGGATTAATGGCCTTCCACTTCATTTTAATCCGGAAACAAGGTATTTCAGGGCCACTATAAACGTTTTTTATTAAAAAGGAGGGATAGCTGTGCATAGGGGAAAAGGGATGAAGTTTGTCGGTGATTCACGTGTCACTGCCGAGAAGAAAGCCAACCTGCCTAAAGATTATTCCGAGTATCCCGGTCGTACGGAAGCTTTCTGGCCGAACTTCCTTTTAAAGGAATGGCTCGTCGGATCCGTCTTCCTTATCGGCTTTTTGATATTGACGGCTGCTCACCCGTCACCGCTCGAGCAGCAGGCAGACCCGAACAACGCTGGTTATATTCCTCTGCCTGACTGGTATTTCCTGTTTTTATACCAATTCTTGAAGTATCAGTACGCAGGCGGAGATTATATTGTGATCGGAGCAATCGTCATACCCGGTCTTGCTTTCGGAGCACTGCTCCTCGCGCCATTTCTTGACCGCGGACCTGAACGTCGTCCACATAAACGCCCGATCGCTGTCGGGCTGATGCTCATCGGATTCATTGCTACGTTCTGGCTGACATATGAATCTGTTACGCATGCCGATTACGAGATGCGTGCGGAGAAATATGGTGTTAATATAGAAGCAGTCGAGTCAACGATTGACAAATCAGATCCGGGCTATGCCGTGTACGAAGCGAACTGCCTGAGCTGTCACGGAGACGCGCTTCAAGGGCAGGGGAACTACCCTTCCCTCATTGATGCGGAGCTGACGGTGGATCAGGTGAAAGACATCGCCGTTAACGGTAAAGGCGAAATGCCTGCTGGTATTTTCGGCGGCACGGATGAAGAACTGCAGCAGCTCGCTGAGTTTGTCGTTTCTGCCGGTTCCGGTGAAGGCGGCGGATCGGAGGAAGAAGGATCTGCTGAAGAAGATGCAGCGGAGTCGGAGGAAGGTGCGGATGACGCTTCTGAAGAAGAAGGATCCGCTGATTCTGAAGAGGCTGCAGAGGAAGAATCATAACTAAAGAACCGATCTTTTCGCCGCGCTTATATAAGCGCGGCTTCATCTATGTAAGGAGGCACCACGAACATGAGAAGTCTTATTTCCTATGTATTAACGAGTCGTTCTTTTCTTATCCTTTTATTTGTAGTTAATTTATTCGGAACGATTTATGGATTTATTTGGTACGAACCACAGTTGTCCATCACAGAACCTAAGTTCCTGCTTTTCGT
Organism: Bacillus sp. SB49; assembly: GCF_000469135.2. NCBI lineage: Bacteria > Bacillati > Bacillota > Bacilli > Caryophanales > Bacillaceae > Bacillus > Bacillus sp. SB49. Next base: position 1,957,810 of record NZ_CP048117.1, on the reverse strand, counting down.
TCCTGACAGTCCTACAGCAAGTATGTTCTTTACCATTTTTCTTGGGTTTTATCTTTTCGGGCGAAACGTCCCGTATATAGAGGCCCTTGCGCTTATTACCTTAATGAAGTACGGTGTCTGGGCTGTCATCATGAATATACTGACGATGATGGAATATGGTTCCCTGCCGTGGACGGGATATATGTTGATCATTTCTCACAGCGCTATGGCTGTTCAGGGAGTTCTGTATGCCCCGTATTACGCAATTCAGCTCAGACACCTGGCTTTCGCCGCTGTGTGGACACTCCATAATGACGTCATTGATTATGTTTTTGAACAAATGCCGATTTATCCGGCAATTGTCGAACATATGAATGAAATTGGCTATTTTACGTTTTGGCTGAGCATTTTGTGCATAACACTCGCATACATACTGACGCAAAGGCATAAACCAACGGTCTAAAAAGCTCTTCTCTCACATACGTTTTAATTAAGACTTCAGTGGGAGGGGAGAGCTGGATGGGACGGGCATGGAGCATAATATTAATCGCTTCCCTTATCTTTTTATTTCCGGTGGCTGTTCATGGAGAGAAAACGGTGGATCTTTCTGTTTCTTTAGACGGTTTTGTGGAGCAGTATGAACGGTTAGTCTACGACGGGAAAGAGGAGCTTGCGGAAGAGCTCTTGTATAACCGTTTCGCTGATATGGAAAACTATATGAAGACAAGATCTATGGAAGAACAGTTCGTTTGGTCCACAGTCCTGGATCGCGTTAACAAAAGGATGTCCGCTGAGGAACTGAAAACGATCGTTAAAGCTTTTGAAACCCTCTCTTCCCAAAAGTCCGGATCTGATATGGATATGATGGAAGAACTTCATTCGTTTGCAGATCGTGCTTCAGACCTGAATATTCCGGCAGCTGTCCTTACGTATGAATGGGAAATGCACCGTCCTTATTACGAAGAGATCCTGGGGCAGGAGTCCGTCTCCATCATTACCAACAGCTTAAGCAGTATGACAGGTGGGAGTATGTCGGCAAGGGAGAAGCTGTTGGCTGAGCTTAACTATATAAAAGCAGAGTCTCCCAAAGAAGACGGGTTCATGCTTGCGATTGGCGTTGTCGGTGGATCGATCCTTGTCACCTTAACCTATGTCGCCATTCGGAAACACCCCTCACGTTCAAAAAATAGACACAACCTTAGAAGGCAAAACAGTTGATTTTGTCCGACATTTTGACTAAAATTGACCTAAGCTAATACATCCAAGATGGAGGAGTGAACCATGAGTTTTCTCATTTATTTCGCCCTGATTCTGATCATTCCGATCTGGGCCCAGTCTAAAGTTAAAAGTACGTACAAAAAATACTCAAAAGTACCGACATCATCCGCTATGTCCGGAGCAGAAGTCGCACGAAAGATATTAGATGACAACGGTTTGTATAATGTCGCTGTCGAAGAAGTACGTGGACAGCTGACAGACCATTATGATCCACGTTCGAAAGTTATCCGTCTGTCCACAGATAATTTTCATGGACGTTCCGCTGCAGGCGCTGCTGTTGCCGCTCACGAAGTAGGGCATGCCATCCAGGACGCTCAGGATTACGCGTTCCTGCGTTTCAGAAGCGCGCTTGTACCTGTGGCGAGTTTCGGTTCCAACATCTCCATCTTCTTAATTATCGGTGGTTTTCTTCTTGGTATGATGCAGCTTGCTGTTGTGGGGATCATCTTCTTCGCAGCTGCCGTGTTGTTCCAATTGGTCACGCTGCCGGTCGAATTTGACGCATCAAATAGAGCGATGAGTCAACTCGTTTCCACCGGCATTATCCGTAATGATGAAGAACGGAAGACGAAGAAAGTATTGAATGCTGCTGCGATGACTTACGTCGCTGCTGCACTGGTCGCACTCGCTGAATTGCTGCGATTCGTCTTCATGTTCGTAGGTATGAACGAAGAATAAAACGAACCCCCTCGGATCCCGAGGGGGTTTTTTGTGTTTTTATTCAATAGGATTTTTATTCTCATCCAAGGTGAATCCTTCTCCCATGACATCGTGTACATGATTGACTGCGACGAAGGCGTGCGGATCAATGTGGTCTATGATTGATTTCAACCGTACGATTTCGTTTTTGGCAATGACGCAGTACAGGACATCGCGCTTGGCGCCAGAGAATGAACCCCGGCCTTCCAGTACCGTTACACCTCTGTCCATTTCTTCCATGACACGTTTCGATATTTCCTCGCTTTTCTCGGAAATAATGGTCGTCCCTCTTGCAGCATAGGCACCTTCCTGGATGAAATCAATGACCCTGGCACCTATGAACACGGCCAGTAGAGTGTACATGCCGCGGATATGGTCCAGGTAAGTAAGGATCGAGACAAGGATGACGACCGCGTCGAAGGCGAACATTGCCCGTCCCATACTCCAGCCGAAATATTTATTAATCAGGCGGGCAATGATATCCACCCCTCCGGTCGTTCCCCCGTATCGAAAGATGATTCCGAGCCCAATTCCTATGAAAACCCCTGCAAATAAAGCCGCAAGTGTCATATCAGACGATAAAGGGATATCGATCATATACAATTGGGAAATTTTAATGAAGACGGATACAGCGACGATACCGATTAAAGAGTAGTAAAACGTGACTCTCCCCAAGCTCTTCCAACCAATGATAAGGACTGGAATGTTGAGCACAATATTCATGACGGCCGGGTCCCAATTAAACAGATAAAGAAGGAGCAGAGTAATCCCTGTGAAACCACCTTCTCCAAGCTGATTCTGAATATTAAAGTGGACCAGCCCAAATGAGAAGACAGCGGAACCGATCAAAATAAACAGGATGTTCTTCAAGCGCAAACCGAAAACTTTCAAACGACCACCTCCATAAAATCTGTCCATTTTCCATTATAGTTATAGTGTCGACAGCCGGCAATAGTGTATGGTCTTGTAGAAAAGCTAAATGATTTGTCAAAAGCCGTCCTATTGGCTAACATTTAGAGAGAGTTTATACTAGAAAAGAGGGGTTTCATGGGCAATTACACGACGAATGATATTCAGGAACGTGTGGACCGTTACATATCGCAATTCAAAGAGGGCTATTTTTCGCCGCTTGCTCTTCAGGCACGATTAACGGAAGAGGTCGGAGAGATGGCGAGGGAGATTAACCACAGGTACGGAGAAAAGCCAAAAAAAGAGACGGAAGCGGATAAAGCACTGGAAGAAGAGCTTGGAGATGTACTTTTCGTATTGACTTGCTTCGCCAACTCTCTAGATATGGATTTGTCAGAAGCGTTTGAACGATCCATGAGTAAAATCGAGACGAGAGACAAAGATAGATGGACAAGAAAAGAAGGGAGTTCTGGACATGAATGAAATCAAAGTAATCGTTGCAGGACCGCGTGGCAAGATGGGGAAAGAAGCTTTGCAAATGATTGAAAAAGAGGAATCGCTCATCCTTGCTGCCTGTATCGATCGTAAGAATGACGGCATGCGGGTAAAAGAGATTAAAGGACTGACTGAATCGGAAGCGCTTATTTACACCGATGCGGCCGTCTGCCTCGCAGAAACAGATGCGGACGTACTTGTGGATCTGACAACGCCTGAAAACGGGTATAAGCACACGAAGCTGGCGCTGGAGAACGGTGTACGTCCGGTTGTAGGAACAACAGGCTTCACGGAAGAGGAGCTCCGCGAACTTACGGCGCTTGCAGAAAAGAATAAAATTGGTGCGGTCATCGCTCCAAACTTTGCCATTGGAGCAGTTTTGATGATGCAGTTCTCTAAATGGGCGGCCAAATATTTCCCTGATGTGGAAATTATCGAAAAGCACCATGATCAAAAACTTGATGCACCTTCAGGGACGGCATTGAAAACGGCGGAGCTCATTAAAGAAGTGAGAGAGGCTCACAAACAGGGACATCCGGAAGAAAAGGAAACGCTGCCTGGTGCCAGAGGAGCAGATGTTGAAGGTATGAGGATACATAGTATGCGCCTGCCGGGCCTTGTGGCGCATCAGGAGGTGACTTTTGGAGGGCTTGGAGAGACGCTTACCGTCAAGCATGATTCCATACATCGGGAATCTTTCATGAGTGGTGTTAAACTTGCCTCCGAAAAGGTAATGGAACTGGATATGCTTGTGTACGGTTTAGAGCATTTACTTGACTGAAGAGAGGGAGAAGGACAGATGAAAATCGCGTTGATCGCTCACGACAAGAAAAAGAAAGATATTATAGAGTTTGCGGACCGATACAAAGAGGTTTTAAAGAAACATGATCTTTATGCGACAGGGACGACCGGGATGCAGATCCATAGTGAAACAGGACTTGAAATTACACGTTTCCAGTCCGGACCCCTTGGTGGCGACCAGCAGATCGGTGCGAAAATTGCGGATGAAGACATGCATATGGTTTTGTTTTTCCGCGACCCTTTGACAGCTCAGCCGCATGAACCGGATATAAGCGCTCTTCTACGTCTTTGTGATGTTCACCAAATTCCCGTAGCAACGAACCGAGCAGGGGCAGACATTATGATCCGTGCGCTCGACCATGAAGACTTTGAGTGGAAAAGCATCATAGAACACAACAGAAAACAGGAGTGAGCAGGTAATGGCTAAAATAGGAATCACATGTTATCCCACGGTTGGTGGCTCGGGGGTAATTGCGACAGAGTTAGGTAAACTTCTGGCAGAAGAAGGCCATGAAATCCATTTTGTCGCATCTCAGGTCCCCTTCCGGCTGAACAGGGTGTATCCCAATATTTACTACCACGAGGTGGAGGTCAGTAATTATCCCGTTTTTCAACATCCACCCTATGATTTAGCGCTGGCTGCCAAAATGGCCGATGTTATAAACAGGGAAGAATTGGATATCCTTCACGTTCATTATGCCATGCCGCATGCCATTTGTGCTATTTTAGCCAAACAAATGTGTCAACGGGATGTTAAGATTATTACCACGCTGCATGGAACGGATATTACGGTACTCGGTATTGATTCCGCTTTAAAACAGATGATTAAATTTGGTATTGAAGCGTCCGATCGAGTAACAGCCGTCTCCCACAGCCTTGTGGAGCAAACGAAAGAAATGATTCAGACAGACCGTAATATCGACGTCATCTATAACTTCGTAGATGAACGGGAATATCATAGAAAAGACAATTTCGGCTTGAGAGAACAGTATGGGATTAAAGAAGATGAGTCCGTTCTCATTCACATCTCAAACTTTAGAAAAGTCAAACGTGTACAGGATGTCATACACACCTTTGCTGAAGTGGCAGCGGAACGTCCGGCTAAACTGCTTCTTGTAGGGGACGGTCCCGAGTATTCCGACTGTCACCAGCTCGTCAGAGAGTATGAATTGGAAGAACAGGTCCTTTTCCTTGGAAAACAGGATAACGTCAGTGACCTGCTTTCCATTTCCGACCTTAAATTGCTCCTGTCAGAAAAAGAAAGTTTCGGGCTTGTTCTTTTGGAAGCGATGGCGTGCGGGGTACCTTGCATCGGTACCAATGTCGGGGGTATACCGGAAGTGATCACCCATGGTGAAGCCGGCTATGTGACGGAACTTGGAAATATCGAGCAGATCGCGCACTTCGCCAACAGAATTCTGGAAGACCGCGAGCTTCATCGATCCATGTCAAAGGAAGCAAAGCGGCTGGCTCAAGAGAAGTTTGCAACGAAAACGATACTTAGACAGTACGAAAACCTCTATGAACAGGTGTTGAAGGATGAGTAGGAATTCTATTTTCCGTGAGGCATTCGAGGTTTTGGCTGAAATAGAAGCGGCTGGAGGAGAAGCCTATGTCGTTGGAGGCGCAGTCAGGGACTATTTGAGTGGTCGTCCTGTAGGGGACATCGATATAGCATCATCAGAACCACCGGAACGGATTCAGGAGATTTTCGACAAAGTGATACCGGTCGGCGTCGAACACGGAACGGTCATCGTCCGCTACCGATCTGAATCTTATGAGGTGACAACGTACCGTAAAGAAGCAACCTATTCCGATTTTCGGCATCCGGATGAAGTGACGTTCGTGCGCTCCATTTCCGACGATCTTGCCCGCAGGGATTTCACAATTAATGCTATGGCAATGGATCGACATGGAACAATAATAGATCCATTCAACGGGAGAGAAGCTGTAGACGCTAAACGGATTGAGGCTGTTGGAGATCCTGTCCAGCGTTTTCGGGAGGACCCTTTACGGATGATGAGGGCTGCCCGTTTTCACAGTCAGCTTTTGTATACGCTCGATAAGAAAACAGAGGATGCATTGAAGAAAGAAGCATCGATGCTCCGTCACATATCCATTGAGCGAATTGCGGAAGAAATGAGAAAGCTGTACGCCGGAGAAGGTTATAAAGAATCGTTGCAGCTGTTGGAGCGTACCAGCCTTAAGCAGGAGCTTCCAATCCTTCATGGTATGGAACTTTCTACTATTATCCCTTCAGGCAGGCTTGTCAGCTGGGGGGAATTGGCGGCATTTCTATGTTTGAGGTCTTCAGAATGCACACCGGCAACATTCGTCAAACAGTGGAAACTCTCTAACCGGATCCGCCGGGAAGCAGACCAATTGACGGAGGCTTTTTGCACTTATCAGGAGCAGAACGCCATCCGCCCCTGGCTCGTGTACCGTCTTCCTTTCGAGTTGTTTCCATCTTTCAGTAGACTGGCAGCGGCAGAGGGGACGGCACAGGAGCAAAAGGTATTATCCGATCTCCATGCTCTTTATGAAGAACTCCCAATTAAAACGCTGAAGGAAGCAGCTTTTCAAGCGGAAGATCTAATTGCAATGTTCCCGGACAAAAAAAGAGGGCCGTGGATTGCAGATAAGATGAAAGCGATGGAGTACGAGATTGTTACAGGTAAATTGAAAAATGAATACGACGCGATAAAGGAGTGGGCTGTGTCATGGAATCCACCCGTAAACGACTGATCCGTCTGCTGGATCAAAAAGAGGGCTACATTTCCGGTCAGGAGCTTTCCGAGCAGCTGGCCATATCAAGGACTGCTGTTTGGAAGCATATGAACGAATTGAAGAATGACGGATACGAAATTGAAGCGGTGCAGAAAAAGGGATATAAAATTGTTTCGTCGCCGGATAAGATCAGCGGCAATACCCTCCAATGGGGACTTGATACCAAATGGCTTGGTCATGAACTGCATCATTATGATCAAGTGGAGTCCACGCAGGACGTCATACATCAAATGGCTAAACAAGGAAAACCTCATGGTACGGTTGTGATCGCGGATGAGCAGGTGAAAGGAAAAGGACGGATGGCTAGAAATTGGTATTCTCCGAAAGGGAAGGGGATATGGATGAGTATCCTTCTAAGACCCGATCTCCCACCTGTACAGGCACCACAGCTGACTTTGCTTGCAGCAACCGTGTTGGCTAAGATGGTCGCCGAACGATCCGGTCTTGAGCCGAAAATCAAATGGCCGAACGATCTTCTGATTAATCATAAGAAGGTGTCCGGTATACTAACCGAGATGCAGGCGGAACAGGATACAATCCAGTATATCGTTCTCGGGATGGGGATGAACGTCAACCAAAGTAGGGAAGAAATACCGGAAGAACTTCATCATAAAGCGACATCACTGCGAGTGGAAGCAGGAGAGGAATGGGACATTCAAACCACCATCCAGCATATTCTGCACTTGTTGGAACAGTCATACGAAGAGTTCCTGAAGTTTGGGTTCGACCGTGTCAAAAAAGAGTGGGAGCATTATGGATACCGGATCGGGCAGGATGTGACCATTTCTACGATGAAGCGGACGTGGGAGGCAGTCCTTGTCGGCATAGAACCGGATGGAGCTCTGCTGGCCAGAGACAAGGAAGGAAAAGAAGAAAAACTTTATTCCGCTGAAATTCATTGGGGAAAGGGAGGTTATCATGCTTAAAAAAAGTCATTTTCTGCAGATGAAGAAAAGTCAGGAGAAGATCGCCATGGTTACAAGCTATGACTACCCTTCCGCTAAGATGGCGGAAGATGCCGGTTCCGATATGATCTTAATCGGAGACAGCTTGGGGATGACCGTCCTTGGCTATGATTCTACAATTCCAGTAACGATGGATGATATGATCCACCACGGAAGGGCCGTAGCCCGTGGTGCAAAAGATACATTCAAAGTAATCGATATGCCGTTTATGTCTTACCACATTTCTAAGGAAGATACGTTGAGAAATGCCAAACGGTTATATCAAGAGTCGGGCGCACAGGCGCTGAAGCTTGAAGGCAGCGGGGAAGTGTCGGAAGCGATGAAACTTCTCATCCGAGCAGGAATCCCCGTAGTCGGGCACATTGGGCTTACTCCTCAGTCGGTCAACGTTCTCGGCGGCTACAAAGTCCAAGGGAAAAATTCACAGGATGCTTCCCGTATACTCGAGGAAGCTTTGGAGATTGAATCAGCAGGTGCAATGGCTCTTGTACTGGAGTGCGTGCCGCGGCAGCTTGCAGCGTTCATCACGGCTAAACTCTCCATACCTACAATCGGTATCGGGGCAGGGGTGGATTGTGACGGTCAGGTCCTTGTCTATCATGACCTGCTCCAGTACGGAGTGACACGCCTTCCTAAATTTGTGAAGTCCTATATGGACAGCAATCAGATTCTTGGAGAAGCGCTCCATTCCTATGTGACGGAAGTGAAAGAAAAAACGTTTCCAGAAGAGAAACATACATATACGATGGATGTTTCGGACTTACCGGAAGATTAAGGAGAAGCAGTATGGATGTTTTGAATCGAATCAGTGACGTGCAGTCGAAGGTGGAAGGTTTTGTTAAGAAAGGGAAGACCATCGGGTTCGTTCCGACGATGGGTTATCTGCATGAAGGACACCTACGTCTTTTGCAGAAGGCAAGGGAAGAAAACGATATCGTCCTGTTGAGCATTTTCGTAAACCCACTTCAATTTAATGAAGCGGAAGACCTTGCCGGTTATCCTCGGAATGAAGAGCGCGATGCAGCTCTGGCTGCAGAAGCCGGTGTCGATCTGTTATTTATGCCAACCCCGGAAACCATGTATCCCGAAACACCTTCCATTCGAATGGAAGTGACAAAACGGACGGATGTCTTATGTGGAAAATCCCGTCCCGGGCACTTTGACGGAGTGGTGACCGTCCTTACAAAGCTGTTTCATATTGCAAGGCCTACAAAAGCATATTTTGGAATGAAGGACGCCCAGCAGTATGCAGTGGTGGATGCACTCGTCCATGATTTTAACTTCCCGATACAATTGGTTCCAGTTCCAACGGTGCGGGAGAAAGATGGGCTTGCGAAAAGCAGCAGAAATGTTAATCTTTCGGAAGTGGAAAGGCAGGAAGCCCCAGCTATCTATCAAGCCCTCCTGAAAGGCAAAGAAATGATATTGAACGGCGAGGTGGAAAGTGCTCCTGTGCTGAATGCAGTCCAGGAGTTTCTTGAGAAACGAACTCGTGGTAAGATAGATTATATTGAATTATTGTCCTATCCGGAACTGGAGCCGGTTAAGGCTGTTAACAGACAGGTTATACTTGCGGCGGCAGTCTTTTATGACCAGGCACGTTTGATCGATAATATTGTTTTTCGACCGGACCGGGGATAAGGACAGGAACCAGGGGGAACAGAGCATGCTTCGAACGATGATGAAAGCCAAAATACATCGGGCCCGCGTAACGGAAGCGAACTTAAATTACGTCGGCAGTATTACGATTGACCATGATTTGTTGGATGCCGTCGGGATCTTGCCACATGAAAAGGTCCAGGTGGTGAATAATAACAATGGAGCCAGATTGGAAACCTATGTAATTGCTGGAGAGCGCGGATCGGGTGTGATTTGTTTGAACGGGGCGGCGGCAAGGCTTGTTCAAAAAGATGATATTGTAATTATCGTAGCTTATGCGATGCTTTCGGAAGAGGAGCTAAGCAGCTTCCGTCCGAAAATCGCGTTAATGGATGCGGATAACCAGATTCAACAAGTAGTGGATGAAGAGCCACCGTTACAGGCAATACCTTTATGAACAGATACCAGGAAGAACATGGGATCTTTGCCGATTAAGATAGGTGAGGGTCCTTGCTTTTTGTGAACGAAAGTAGGGGATGACATGACTACATTTGCAATCGTAGATTTAGAAACAACAGGAAACGCAGCTTCTAAAGGGGACCGGATTATCGAGATAGGGGTCGTGGTCGTCACGGAAGAGGGAAGAACGTTGGAGGAATTCTCCTCCCTTGTTTATCCAGAAAGAGAGATCCCTCCTTTTGTATCTTCCCTGACAGGAATTAAGGAAGAGGATGTCCTGGAAGCCCCGCTGTTTTCAGAAATTGCAGAGGATATTCATCCTCTTTTTGACCATGCCTACATAGTAGCGCACAATATTGAGTTCGATTTAGGCTTCCTTAACGACGAATTTAAACGATGCGGACTTCCGCCACTACATAACCCGATCATCGACACGGTGGAGTTCGCCAGACTTATGCTTCCCACATCCCCGACATTCAAATTGGGTCAGCTGGCTGAACGTCTTGGATTAGGGCATGACCGCCCTCACAGAGCACTATCCGATGCTCAGGTAACATCTGATTTACTGCTCTATTTATTGGGGCAAATGGAGGGTTTACCTGAAAAGACGCTCGACCACCTTTTAAAGGTGGAACCAAAGCTTAAAAGTGATTTTCGGCCGTTTTTAATAAAATATATGGAAGGTAAGCGGTACGGACGAACTGTTAGTCGGGAATTCGACATCCATCACGGGATTCCCATCCGGAAACAGCTGCAGCGGAGCACCGATGTTTCTGGAACGCGCCTTCTGGATTTCCGTAATTGGAAGAACCAGGTCTACGAAGGGAATGAAGGATTGAAGAGCATCGTTCAGGGTTATGAAAACCGTGCTGGTCAAAAGGAGATGACCGACCACGTTTATCGTGCGCTGGAGAATAAGAGGCACGCGATTATAGAAGCCGGGACTGGGACGGGAAAATCCGTTGCTTATCTGCTTGCTTCTGCCTTTCATGCCTTAAAAGAAGAGAAACGAGTTGTCATCACAACGTACACGACCTCCCTTCAAAAGCAGCTGCTTGAAGATGAAATCCCTAAAATTGAACGGATGTTTCCAAGGCCTCTGAAAGCCGTTCTCTATAAAGGTAAAGGGCATTATATCAGTCTCGTTCATTTTCGTTATGAACTGGAGCATTCGAGTCAGGACAACTATGATATTGCGCTTACTAAAGGGATGATTCTCGTATGGCTGACACGGACGCGCACTGGTGATGTAGATGAAATTCAACTCCCTTCCAATGGAAGACAGTTTTGGCATAAAGTTTCCGCTGAGCAGTCATCGAAGAATGTGCAATTGGGCTACATAGATGATTCCTTCTTTCAATGGGCGCAGAAAAGGGCTTTGGAAGCGGATTTGATCATTACGAACCATGCTTTGTTTTGTATGGATATGGTCAGGGAAGACCCTGTGTTACCGGAATATTCGTGCGCTGTCGTCGATGAAGCCCACCACTTGGAGTCGGTGGCAAACCGCTATTTCGGAGTTCGGATGGATTACAAAGAACTGCAGCGTCATTTGAGTCAATGCGGGGAGATATTCCAAAAGGGCATGTACCGACCGTGGAAGCTTCCAACCGGCTTTTCTCAACACTTGCGTAAAGGCCAGTACGCTGTCGATGAGGCCAAAGAGGAATTGAGTCAGCTGTCCAAATATATACACCAGAATGTAAAAAAAGAGAAGCGCTCCGATAAGGGAAGAAGCGATGTAGGAAGAATGCAGTTTCTGCTGCAGCCTTCGGCATTGCCGTCTTTTATTACAACAGCGAAAGAAATGTCTCATCGTTTTCTTGCTGCCGTTCAGAAAATGGTCGTTCAAATGTCAGCTATGGAAGAGAAACTAGCCACTCTTCTTTCCTTGAAAGAAGATAATGGCATTCCTGTGGTCATTACTCGGATACAAACCCAGCTGGAATTGTGCAGGACGGTCCGTTTAGAGCTGATTCATTATTTCGACTTGGACCAAGACGAAGTGAAATGGATTGAAATTGAAGGGGAAGGTGCGGCAAACTCCATCTATCTTTTCAGTGAGCCATTTGACGTAGCCGGGTTACTCCAAAGGAAATTGTTCCATAAAAAAGAGAGTGTCGTTTTAACGAGTGCGACGCTCGCCACCGATCATTCCTTTGACTATATGAGGCATTCCCTTGGATTGGATTTAAAGGAAACCATGGAAGTCCAGATTCCTTCTCCTTACGATTACCGCAACCAAGTTCAAGTAATGGTACCGAACGATTTCCCAAGTGTAAAAGACGATCCTGAATCGTTCATTGAAGCAATCAGTGAAGCCGTGTATTCTATCGCGCAGGTGACCAAAGGCAGGATGCTTGTCCTCTTCACCTCCTACGATATGTTGAAGAAGACCTACCTGCTGCTTAAAGAATTTATTGATCCCGAAGAATTCATGATTTTTGCTCAGGGTATTTCGAGTGGGAGTCGTGACAGGCTTAAGAAAAACTTCCAGGCGTTCGATCAATCGATTCTGCTCGGTACGAGTTCTTTCTGGGAAGGGGTGGACATCCCCGGTGATGATTTATCTTGCGTCATGATGGTCAAGCTGCCATTCCAACCGCCTGATCAGCCTGTGCAGGCGGTTCGGAAAGACCGTTTCAAGAAAGAAGGGAGAAACTCCTTCATGGAGAAATCTCTGCCAAACGCCATTATTCGATTCAAGCAGGGATTCGGTCGTTTAATTCGAAGTGACAGCGACAGAGGAATCATCTTCATCTGTGACCAGCGCCTTATGGAGGCCAAATATGGAAAACACTTCCTGGACTCGCTCCCGGAGGTGCCGGTAAGTTATCAATCCACACGTCAGCTCATTGATAAAATTGAAAATTGGTTGTAATAAGCGCAGAACAAATCAATAGAAACTGTTATAATGTAAGACGGGAAATTCAATACTGGTAATACAAAGTACCATGGAGGTTTGACGATGGACAAAAAAATTGAAACATTATCGACCGTCAGGATTCAGAAATCAGACGACCTATATAAAGTCGTCGATACCTTGAATCGGACATTAAAAGAAAATAATCTCATGTTTGGACTGGCTTTAGATGATGACGATGCTGAGACAGCAGTCTTCACGATTTACCGTACCTAAGTGGGTGTGGTTTTCTCTGACAGCTCTGGCGGTGGTTCTGCTTCTTGGTTTTTCCTTCCTTGTATGGATGTACACGAGCATCAGTCACGATAGAGAAGCTGGTCAGACAGAGGCGGAAGCTCTCGCATTAGCAGAGACGGACCTTGCAAATGTGGAGAATGTGTCAACCTACAACGGTAACATTCCTATCCATATCGTAAAGGGAAGTACAGAGAATGGCACAGAGCAACTTGCTTTTCTCGACCTTTCTGAAAAGAAGGTGCTGAAGGTGGAAGATATGAGTGGTCAAATATCTCCTGAAGCGATGAGACAACAGTGGCAGCAATCGTGTGCATCATGCCAATTCAAAGATATTCAATATGGATATGAAGAACAAGAACCAGTGTTTCAGCTCACGTATATAGATGAGCAGAACCGCTATGTATTCGACTATTTTACATTATCCGGCGATAATTTCGATCAACGTTTCGCCTTTAAACGAACCCAATAATAGGAGTGAAGAATATGCAATTAGCTGAACGTGTTCAATCATTAACGCCATCCACCACCCTGGCCATCACAGCGAAAGCCAAAGCATTAAAAGCAGAAGGGCACGATGTAATCGGTTTGGGTGCAGGCGAGCCTGATTTCAATACTCCGTCCTACATATTGGATGCTGCCAAACGGGCGATGGACGAAGGTATGACGAAATATACTCCAGCTGGCGGAATTCCGGAATTGAAGAACAGTATTACGAGCAAGCTGAAACGCGATCAAGGGTTGAACTATACAAACGAACAGATTATTGTAACTACAGGAGCGAAGCATGCCTTATTTACACTGTTCCAAGTTCTTCTGAATGAGGGCGATGAAGTAATCGTCCCTGCACCGTACTGGGTCAGCTATCCGGAGCAGATCAAGCTTGCACAAGGTAATCCGGTGATCGTGGCAGCAGAAGAGGAGAACCACTTTAAATTAACTCCGGAACAGCTCAAGAATTCTATAACGTCACGGACAAAAGCGGTCATCATCAACTCACCGAGTAATCCGACGGGGATGATGTATTCCAAGGATGAGCTGGAAGCTCTCGGCAGCGTATGCGAGGAAAACGATATCCTTATCATTTCCGACGAAATCTATGAGAAGCTGATTTATACGGATGAGCAACATGTGTCCATCGCTCAGATTTCTGACGCATTATACGACCGGACCGTCATTATCAACGGTGTGTCAAAGTCTCATTCGATGACAGGGTGGCGAATCGGATTTGCCGCTGGAAACAAAGACATTATTAAAGCGATGTCCAACCTGGCTTCCCACTCGACATCCAACCCGACTTCTATCGCTCAATACGCAGCACTGGCAGCGTACACGGGCTCTGAAGAGAAGGTGGAAGAAATGAAAGAAGCATTTAAAGAACGTTTGGATGTTCTTTATCAACGGCTTGTGGAAGTTCCGGGAGTGACATGCGTGAAGCCGCAAGGGGCTTTCTATTTGTTCCCGAACGTGAAACAGGCAGCAGAGCAAGGCGGTTTCGGAAATGTGGATGAATGGGTGAAGGCTCTTCTTGATGAAGAGAAAGTAGCACTCGTTCCGGGTTCCGGCTTTGGAAGTCCGGATAATGTCCGACTATCCTACGCAACTTCATTAGACCAGCTGGAAAAAGCTGCGGAACGAATCAAACGGTTCGTAGAAAATCATCAATCATAAAGCAATGTTGGAGGTATTATTTTGAAGACAACTATTAAAGAAGCAGCAAAATATATAGGAGAGAAAGTAACGATTGGAGCCTGGCTCAGCAACAAGCGGTCAAGTGGTAAAATTGCCTTCCTGCAGCTTCGTGACGGAACGGGCTTCATGCAGGGTATTGTCGTCAAAGCAGATATTGGAGAAGACAAGTTCCAAGAGGCCAAAGCGCTAACACAAGAGACGTCCCTTTACGTAACAGGTGTGATTGCCGAAGATACCCGCTCACCGCTCGGATATGAAATGCAGGTAACGGACTTCGAAATCATTCACGAGGCGGTCGATTATCCCATAACACCGAAAGAACATGGAACGGAATTTTTGATGGATCACAGGCACCTATGGCTGCGTTCCAAACGTCAGCATGCCGTCATGAGCGTTCGTAATGAAATTATTCGTGCAACGTATGAATTCTTCAACGATAACGGTTATGTCAAAATCGACCCGCCGATCCTGACGGGTTCATCAGCAGAGGGTTCTACAGAACTGTTTCACACTAAGTACTTTGAAGAGGATGCCTATCTTTCTCAAAGTGGTCAGTTGTACATGGAAGCTGCTGCGATGGCATTCGGTCGAGTATTCAGTTTCGGGCCGACTTTCCGTGCTGAAAAGTCGAAAACCCGCCGTCATTTAATTGAGTTTTGGATGATCGAGCCGGAAATGGCATTTATGGAACACGTGGAAAGCCTGGAAGTTCAGGAGCAGTACGTATCCCACGTTGTTCAGTCTGTGCTGAAAAACTGTGCCATTGAATTGGAAGCACTTGGGCGTGACACAGAAAAGCTCAAACAAATTCAGGCACCTTTCCCGCGCATCAGTTATGATGATGCGGTTCAGCTCTTGAAGGACAAAGGATTCGATGACATTGAGTGGGGAGAAGACTTCGGGGCTCCGCATGAAACAGCTATCGCCGAAAGCTATGATAAACCTGTATTCATAACCAACTACCCTGCTGAAATTAAGGCGTTCTACATGAAGCCTGATCCGGAACGCCCGGAAGTTGTCCTCTGTGCGGACTTGATTGCTCCTGAAGGGTACGGGGAAATCATTGGAGGTTCCCAGCGGATCGATGATCTCGAATTGATGAAACAACGGTACGAAGAGCACGGTTTAACGGATGATGCTTATAAATGGTACCTTCAATTACGGGAGTACGGCAGCGTTCCACACTCCGGATTCGGATTGGGTCTGGAAAGAACAGTTGCTTGGATCGCCGGCGTCGAGCATGTTCGTGAAACGATTCCATTTCCGCGTCTGCTCAACAGACTTTACCCTTAAGAACTGCATGAAATGTGGAAGAAGCACCGATGCCTCGCCTCTGGCGGATCGGTGTTTTTCATTCCATTTAGGTATATACGAAAAATCGGAGGGATTTGTTTGGCTAAATACCAAAGCTTCCAAAACATCATGGACAACCAAATGGTCGTTCCCAAGCATTTGTTGATGCATTATAAGAAGCTGAACTTAAGCGAAACGGAACTTGTTATTTTGTTGCAGATACATCGTTTCCGTGCAGATGGTAACGGATTTCCTACACCCGAGGAAATAGCTGATCATTCCACGCTTTCTGCTCAGGACTGTTCCAAAGTATTGCGGAGTCTTATCCAGAAACGGATGCTGACGATCGAACAGAATCATAGCGATCACGTTTTGAATGAAAGTTACTCGATGGAACCGCTGTTTGAAAAACTTTTCACCGTAACGAGAGAAGTCCAAACGAGTAGTTCCGCTTCTTACAATGAAAATATATTCCCGCTGTTTGAACAGGAGTTTGGAAGGCCGTTGTCTCCATTTGAAATTGAAACCATTAATATATGGCTGGATGAAGAAAAACAATCACCCGCACTGATTAAAGCCGCGCTTCGGGAAGCTGTTTTGATGAGTAAATTGAACTTCAAATATATTGACCGTATTCTAAGAGAGTGGAACAGGAAAGGAATTCGGACTGTCGAACAGGCGAGGGAGCAGGGAAAGCAGTTCAGACAGGGCCAGCAGCCAAGACAGACGCGTCCGCAGGAAAGTAAGAAAAAGGATATATCGTTGTATTATAACTGGTTGGAGGAGGACTCTTAAGAACCGTTATGCTGAATAAAACACAAATTCGTTACTGTTTAGATACCTTTGAAGAAATGTTTCCGGAGGCGGAATGTGAGCTGAATCACAGTAATCCGTTTGAACTGCTCGTCGCTGTCGTTTTGTCTGCACAGGCCACAGATGCCCTTGTCAACAAGGTAACTCCCGGGTTGTTTGCCAAATACAAGACACCAAAAGATTATATTGATGTTTCCCTGGAAGAACTGCAGGACGATATAAAAAGGATTGGACTGTTCCGCAATAAAGCGAAAAACATCAAGAAATTATCCGAAACACTCATCCTCCAGTTTGACGGTCAAGTACCGCCTACTCAAAAAGAGCTGGAAAGTCTTGCGGGAGTAGGAAGGAAAACGGCGAACGTTGTCGCATCCGTCGCATTCGGGGAACCTGCGATCGCTGTCGATACCCATGTGGAAAGGGTGTCAAAAAGGCTTGGGATCTGCAGATGGAAGGATTCTGTGTTGGAAGTGGAAAAGACGTTAATGCGTAAAATTCCGAGAGAGGAATGGAGCGATACCCATCACCGGATGATTTTCTTCGGGCGTTATCACTGCAAAGCACAACGCCCGAACTGTGAAGCCTGTCCTCTGCTGGATTTATGTAGAGAAGGTCAAAAGCGTATGCGTAAAAAAGCACAACATGAAAAAAACACCCTCGAATGAGGGTGTTTTTTTGTTAGGCAGCAGGTTCTTCCTGCGGCTGTTGATCAGGCTGATCGGCCGGTTGATCTTGAGCTGGTGGTTCCTCTTGAGGAGGTTCCGGCGTTTGCTGCTCGTCTGAGCCGTTATTATTTTCGCCTTGCCCGCCGTTCCCTTGATCGTTGCTTCCTTGATCACTACTATCTGAACCGTCTTCGCTCTCGTTTCCTTGGCCGTTTTCACTGCCTTCATTTTGATCTTGATTTTCTTGTTCGTTTTCCTGCTGTTGATCATCTTCCTGCTGTTCTTCTGTGTTCTCTTCCTGCGACTCGTCCTGTTCTTCTTCTGCTTCTTCTTCTGGTTCTTCATTGGAACCAGGGGTATCGACACGGACGGTAGCAGGATCGCTGTTTTGAGCATCCTCATCGCTGCTGATGGCGGTAACAGAGAATTCGTAGCTTGAACCTTGATTGACATTGGTGATCTCCAGACTTGTATCACCGGTAGTCGTAAGTTCTCTGCTCTCTCCGCCGTCAATGGATGCTGCGACCCGGAAGGTGACTCCATCTGCATCTCCATATTTCCAACTCAGATCAATGCTTCCTGTTTCTTCATTGAATTTACCAGCTAATCCTTTAACGGAATCCAGTTTCTGGAACGTCTTACTAACTTTAGATGGCTGATTGTCAACGTGGAACAATTCGGTCACGATTCTGCTTTCCGGAGTATAGGCACTTGGAAGACGTGCAGGATTGGATCCTTCTTCTACATCGACGGAAACAACGGTGTCCGGTTTACTAAAGTCTTTCGTTTCCACCCCTTGCGACAACTCGGTCATCAGTGGTTTAAAGATTTGCTTCGGAATATCTTTCGAAGCATCGGACAATCCGCGTGAATTATCCTCTCCGTATCCGGTCCAGATCGATATCGTATAATTCGTCGTATAGCCGCTGAACCAGGAGTCAGGTGCCACATCACCAAAGTTGGTGGTTCCTGTTTTACCAGCTACAGGGAGCCCGGAAATATTGGCGGCACGCCCTGAACCTTCTGTCATGGTCGTTTTCAACATGTCTGAAATCATATAAGCAGTGTAGCTGCTCATCGCTGATTCCGGCTCTGGAGTAAGGTCAATAGTCCCTTCTCCGGGAACTTCTACTTTTCTTACCGTGAACGGCTCATTATACACACCTTCGTTACCAAATGCGGCATACGCACCGGCAAGTTGAACCGGATTGACGCCGGTATTACCGCCGCCGATTGCATCGTTTAAGGCCATTCCATCTTCACCGAAGTCGATGCCTAATCCTTCCGCAAAGTCCTGCCCTTTGCCGACGCCTACTTCCTGAAGGGTTTTAATAGCCGGAATATTTAAGGACCTGCTTAAAGCATAACGGGCAGAAACCCATCCGCGGAATTGATTATCGAAGTTGTTTGGGCTCCAGTTACCGAAATCGGTTTTCTCATCTTTAATTTGGTGATACGTAGAGATCTTGTCATATTCGATGGCAGGGCCGTAAGCCGTTATCGGTTTGAACGTCGACCCAGGCTGGCGATTGATATCTGTTGCATAGTTATAACCGCCTTTCTGATAGTTGCGTCCCCCGCCGATGGCGCGGATCGCACCGGTCTTAGTATCCGTAACTGCCAGGCTTGTTTGAAGTTCATCATCCGGCCACGCGATTGGACCTTCGTTGCTCAGCATTTGTTGGACATTATCCTGTGCGTCGGTATCAAGAGTGGTATAGATTTTCAATCCATCCTCATAGATTTCCGCACCATCCATTTTCTCTCGTACTTCTTCCTCCACGCGGTCGATGAACGCCTGGTAAGGTGTTGCTTTTTCCGTCTGGCGTTCGACAAGCATATCTTCCACCTTCACGTTACGCGCTTCTTCGGCTTCCGCTTCGGTGATCTTTCCGTGCTGGACCATCAGGCTGAGAACGGTGTTTTTTCGTTTTTGTGCCAAATCAGGATGATCGTATGGCATATATCCGCTTGGACGCTGAGGCAGTCCTGCAAGCAGAGCGGCTTCCGGGAGCGTGAGTTCGCTCAAGTCTTTTTTGCCGAAGTAAGTTTCGGCCGCTACCGCGACACCGTAGGCTCCGTCCCCGTAATAGATCTTGTTCAGGTACATTTCAAGAATTTCTTCTTTTGTGTATTCCTGGTCGAGTTTTATTGCCAGGTACTGCTCTTGGACTTTACGTTTAAGCGTCTTCTCCTGGGAAAGGAACGACTCTTTGACAACCTGCTGGGTTATAGTACTGGCACCTTGTGCTCCGAAGCCGCCGGTTATGTTCGCAATGACGGCACCTCCGATTCGTCGGAAATCGATTCCCATATGGTCATAAAAGCGAACGTCTTCTGTCGCAAGAACCGCATCCTCCATGACTTGTGGAATATCGTCATAAGTAATTTTCGTTCTTTTTTCATCGCTGGCAAGGTCAGCAACCAGTTCATCATTTTGATCGTACACTTTCGAAGAGAAAGGAACGGATAATTTCGATGCATCGAGTTCCGGTGCTGTGACGATGTAGTAGCTGAATAATAGTCCTACACCGAGGGCCAGAAGTAAGCCGATGGTAAAGAGGATCATAAATATACGTTTTACTTTTCCAGTTTTCTTGTTTTTTCCTTTTTTCGTGCTTTGAGCTTGCTTTCTTCGTGCTGAACGCGATTGGCTGTCGTTGGACATTTATCTTTCCTCCATTTCAAAAATAGAGCTTATCGAGTACAGAAGCATAGTCGACCCGTGCCTGATAACGGAAAGGAATCAAGCTTCCTTTTTGTTTAATATAGGAGTAGGGAATCGATTTGCGACCTCCTTGCCACTGCTCGTCCCAATAAACGAATAAATCTTGAGCAGGGAGGAGGTAGACCTCATCCAAAGGGGTGAATTTGACGATCAGAAAACTGATGCCGCCGTGAAGTTGAACCGCCTTCATATGATCGATCTGATGCTGGTGTACGTTACTTAAGGGAAAGGACGTTTTGTTTTTCGTCTCTTTCGCTTCAAAATCGATGTATTTCCCGCGATAAACTCCATTGAAGTCTGTCGTCGAAGCTTGTTTAAAGTATGCTTCTTTGATAACGGCAGCGCTTCGTTTCGGGTAATCCACATTTACAATTTGTACCGGTGTCGGTTTTTTATGGACCACGGCTTTCTGAGACGCAAGGTAGTGCTCGTTGGTCACATTAATATCCTCTTCCAAAGACATCCCACGGTTGCTGAAATCTGTCTTCGTCTTACCTTTTGGGGCGAGCGAATGCTTTATAGCGCGCTTCCCGTTGGGATAATTCAAACGCCATCCCTCCTTATAGCCATGAGAGTATCATAACAAAAATAAGGGTCGAAGGATATATCAAAATGGTTCAAATATGTTAGACGTGTGAACAACAAAAAAGTTTCATTTTTTCACAAAACCGACAAGCTTTTTTGGGGAGCACCGGCATGTTATACCCGGAATCATCAAACGTGAAACCCATCTAATTTATTCGTCAAGGGTTGAGGTTTTAAGGGGGAATCGTTGAAAAAAAGCTGCTGCTATAGCATAGCAGCAGCTCTGACGTCTTAGGTGGACGGACGATTCTCCCCCTCAAGCTTCGGGTTTCCCGTTTTGGCAGGTGTCGGTTTCTTTGCTTTTTGATCTTTTTTCTTCGCCATGGTCATGACCTCCTTTGTGTCGAAGGGTCTTGTGATAGTGGCTTGTTTTGTAGCTTTAGTTCTAGTCTTGTCAACGGGGAAGGACTTATGCATTCCCTGGCGAAAATGTTATTACCAGAAATGAGGAGGAGATTCTTTTGAAAAAAAGTCAGGTCGTCACACCGGTCGAATTCGAACAGCAGCTGTCCAACATCCGTGATAAGTTCGCCTTGCTGGAGCGCCGGCTGTCTATGAAGACGGATGAAATCGTCTTTTCGATGACGGTCTCCCATCGGAAGGACATAGAGAAAGTCAGGGAAGATGTTATGCAGTTGACGGTTAACAGACAGCGTGCAGGCGCTGCTTTACAAAGGGCACACCTTCTTTCAGCTGCTAAAGAAGCGAAACAAAGGACGGTCGGTTAAATTTTTGCTTCTATATTATCTTCCGTGCTAAAGTAGATGTAAAAAGGTGAGTCCTATGTCAATAAGAACGTATACAGAAGAAATGAAAGAGATGATCGACCAACTTCACCAAAAGTTCCTCAACACAGAAGGGCCTGTCGATCGAAGGAGCCACGAATTTTTTCAAATGGTTAAGAAAGAAACCGCACCTCTGTTTGATCTTACCAGCAATTGGATGGCGGCCGCGGAAGCATTCGTTAAAAACCGTAATTCCTCAGTTCATCCTAATCAGGTGAAATCCACCCACGAGAATGTCGAAATGATTATTTTGCACAGCTATTATTTGGATGTCGAGAGGAAAAGGTATAAAGAATTGTACCAGTCTTCTCATTATGTACTGGATATGCTCCTTTCAGATATGGATTGAGATGTAAAAGAAGCTCCCGGACGGGAGCTTCTTTTCATTTTATTCTGCTGTCTTTCTTTTCGTGACCTTTGCAATAATCAAATAGAAAGATGGAACAAGCAACAAGGTTAGTATGGTCGAGAACAACAGACCCGAGACAATCGATATCGCGAGTGGTTTAAACAATACGTCTCCTGTAATGATAATCGGCACAAGAGCAGCGATCGATGTGAGGGACGTCAGAACAATCGGGCGTATTCTTGCCCTTCCTGCCTCGATGGCGGCTTCCCTTCTAGAACCATACCTTTCAATGTTCTGCTCGATGAATTCGACCAGAATGACCGAGTTCCTTACTACGATTCCAGATAAAGAAACAATACCGAGAACTGCAAGGAAGCTCAATGGTTCACCGGATACAAACAGTCCTACGATGGCACCTGTAATCGCCAAGAATACCGTTCCTGTAATAAGCAGCGGCATCAACAGGGAATTGAACTGGATAGCAATCGTCAAGTAAATAAGGAACAAGACGATAACAAACAATTTAGCGACTTCCACGAAGAAGTCTGTTGTAGCATCTGATTCACCTGTTTCAACGAGGGAATAGTTCTCCGGAAGTTCCTTTTTGATTTTTGCGATCACGTCTTCTGCTCCAGCAGAGAACGTTTGATCCTTTCCTTCCTCCGGATAGGCCTCGATGGTAATCGTCCTCGTACCGTCAAGGTGGGGAATTACTCCGATTTGTTCAACCTCTTCGGTAGAAATCGCGTCTTCAAGAGATATAGTTTCCGGAGGTCCGGATTGGCCTGCCGTGTTTCCGGCAATGGAAAGTGCACTTAAGTCGACGCCGTTCGCCACTCCGTCATCAATTTTCACTTCTATTGGAAGACGCTCCACGCCATTGTCGAAAGTACCAAGCGGCACGCCGGTATTTGCCAGTTGGATGAGCGATGTGACTTGATCGATCGTGATGTTATTATCTTTGAGTAATTCACGATCCGGATTATATTCAATAAAGGACTGTCCTTCACCAGCATTGACGGTCGCGATTTCTGCACCTTCAACATCCGAAAGCAGGTCCCGTGCTTTTTTCGCTTCCTCGACAAGTGGGGAAAGCTCCGGCCCTTGAATCTTCACTTGAACTGGTGGAGAAGGAGGTGGTCCGGATACAATCGTTTCCAGGAATATTTCAGAATCTGGAAATTCTTCTCTTAAAGGTTCTTCCCATTCCTTAATAAAATCGGATGCGCTCGTTTTTTCTCTGTCAATACGAACGAGCAGCTGTCCGGTATTTTCTCCAGAACGCTGAAGACCCGAATTAAAGATATTAGGAAGGCCGGATCCGGCATAAACAGCCGTTTCTGTAATATTTTCATCCTTGCTTTCCAAGTATTCTTCCATAGATTGCAGCTGATTTTTTGTCTCCTCGAGAGGTGTACCCTGCTGATTCTCGATGGAAATGGTAACTTCCTGGCGGTCGGCTGCCGGGAAGAACTCAAATGGAATTTTGATAGCCAATAAAGCAAGCAGCAGACAAAGGACAAGACCGGATATGGTCGTTAACCATGGTTTCTTCGTTGTTTTCGGAAGGATTTTGTCTGCATAAACTTTCTCCATACCATTGAACAGGCCGCCAAGCAGTCCCGTCTTCGCTTTCGTCTTCTTCTTACTGTTCCGTTGTCTTGCGTATTGAACAGTTGGGATGAATGTCAATGCGATAAAGGTTGAAGCAATGACGGTAAAGATGAGTACAGAAGGAAGGGCACGTATGAAATCGCCGTTTGAACCAGAGATGAACGTTAACGGGAAGAAGCTGAAAATAATCATCAACGTAGAGGTGATGATCGATTTACCTACTTCCTGTACACCCTTAATAGTTCCTTCCAAAGGCCCGTCTCCAAGCTGGAATCTTCGTTGAATGTTATCGTTAACGACAATGGCGTCATCAACAAGGATACCAATGGCTATAATCATTCCAATTATGGATATTTGATTGAGGTCCACCCCTGCATAAGGCAGCGGAATCAGTCCGATGATAATGGAAATGGGGATGGCCAAAGCAACCAAAAGGGCGGATGACAATGGAAGTCCCAAGACCATGATGACGATAACTGCAAAGAATGAAATAGCAAGGGATGTTATTAAGTTATTAAAAACTTCATCGATAATTGTACTTTGTGTATAAAAACGATCGACGGTTATCTCGCTTGGAAGCTCTTCTTTCAAGGTATCCAACTTTTCAGTAATTTGATCTTGAACGGAGGAGATGTTTACTCCTTCATCGGCCATTACCGTAACCGAAAGTGCCGATTGACTATCATAAGTAATTAAATCATCCGCATCCTCATTTGCCACTGATACGGAGCCTATATCTGACAATGTGACGGAATCTCCCTGGTCGTTCGTTCCGACCCCAAGATCATTCAGCTCATCCACGCTCTTAAATTTGTTGAAAATGAGCTGTTTGATTTCATTGTCCTGTTCTTCCGTTCCAATGGCTGCAGGACCGATTTCTTCCTGAATAGTACTAATAACGTTGAACGGTTGAATTTGATTCTCTTCGAGCTGCTCATTATCGAGAGAAACGGAAACCTTCTGATCCGGAAGGCCCTTAATCATAATGGAATCCACACCGTTAATCGATGTTAATTCTTCCTCCCAATCATTCAGTTGATCGCGGAGACCGTAAAGAGTTTCTGTATTTTCCGCGAGCAGATGATAAGAAGCCACTGCTGAGCCGGATACGTCCGTATTAATAGAAGGGTCTTGAACTTCGTCAGGAAAACTTCTGGAAACGTCTGATACAGCTTGATTGATTTTCGAATTTACCGTGTTTCGATCCGCATCCCCGGCCAGGGTCACGGTTATAGAACCGAAGCCGGCAGTGGAGGCGGAAGTTACTTCATCGACACCTTCAATGGAAAGAAGTTCTTCTTCCACAGGATTCGTGATGGTCCTTTCCACTTCTTCCGGTGTTGCCCCGGGATATACAGTCGATATGGATGCTACATTAACGTTGATCTCCGGAATTTCCCTTTTCGGAAGCTGTAGATAAGTGAAAATTCCCGTGAAAACGAGAAGCGCTATGAACACCCATACAATCTTTTTGTAAGTAAGGATAGATTTCACCTTGTTTTTCCCTCCCAAATCTATGTTTTATATGATGCATTCTAAGTATAAACTTTTTTCTGACACAGGTGTCAACTATTTAACCTGCCGATGTGCTGAGCCATTATTTTGTAATCGCTTTACAAATTCAGAAAATTTATATATAATTACGTTCCCATATTAAGGGAGGGGATAACGTGGATCATACACAGTTGATCGAAGAAGCGAAAAAAATCAGAGAACATGCTTATGTTCCTTATTCGAAATTTCCTGTAGGTGCTGCTTTAATTACAGAAGACGGCAGTGTCTACACAGGTTGTAATATTGAGAATGCGGCATATCCTGTCAGCTGCTGTGCAGAAAGGGTTGCCATTTTCAAAGCTGTGTCGGAAGGTCACAGCAGGTTTCAGGCACTGGCTGTCGCCGCTGATACAAAGCGTCCGGTACCGCCATGCGGTTCCTGTCGTCAAGTAATGAGCGAATTCTTTACAACCGATACTACGATTTATACGACGAACCTAAGAGGCGAAACGAAGACGTTTACAATGGACGAGATTCTGCCGTTTTCGTTCCAGTCCACAGATCTAACCGGAGAATGATGATGCAAAAGGGTGTGTGAGCACCCTTTTTTTGTATGGAAAAAGGAAGGGACACAGCATAAAATAGGAATAGATGGTGATATCGCCCAGTACGTTCTCAGGAATGATGACATACGCTGATAAGGAATAACAGAACAAGGAGTGAAAGCTGTATGCATCATTCAATGCAAGGTTCCTGCGGTTGCGGTCCTGCTGCTCAACCTGCGTGCAACCGTCGACCTATCGTATGTCCCGTTCAACAATGTGTGGTAGATAACCACTTCGTAGAAAATCAGGATTATATTCATCCGACTCACGTGCTTGTCCAAAATCATCATTTGTTAAATAATTTCCATTACTTCCCTTATATGGTATCCGAACAGAACAGTTTCCAAACTCAAGAGTTCGCTTATCCGCAAGGGTCATCTCCAGACTATAACTGGATGGAGTATATGAACCAGGATATGGGGCAGATGCCTATGGGCGGTCAAGGGCAGATGCCGATGATGCCTCAGCAGATGATGGGTCAGGAAGGCCAAATGCCGATGATGAATCAAATGCCGATGATGGGTCAGGGCGGTCAAATGCCGC
This sequence comes from Bacillus sp. SB49, assembly GCF_000469135.2. Lineage (NCBI taxonomy): Bacteria > Bacillati > Bacillota > Bacilli > Caryophanales > Bacillaceae > Bacillus > Bacillus sp. SB49. Next base: position 1,931,516 of record NZ_CP048117.1, on the reverse strand, counting down.
AGCAAATGATGGGTCAGGGCCAAATGCCGATGATGAACCAAATGCCGATGATGATGGGTCCTGAAATGGAATAACAGAATAAAATAAGCCTCGGGACCCGGGGCTTGTTTTATTTTTCCCAATATCCGTATTAAAATAGAGAAAGGTTACACGGATGCAGGAGGGTACATAATGAAGACTGTCGTCGTCACAGGATACAAACCGATGGAAATTGGTATATTTAAAGCCAACGACCATAAAATTGAATTTGTGAAAGAAACGATACGTAAACGATTGTTAGCCTATATGGAAGAGGGGCTGGAGTGGGTGATCCACTCCGGCCAAATGGGTGTGGAACTATGGACAGCAGAGGTTGTTCTGGATTTGAAGGAGGAGGGCTATGATATTAGGCTTGGAATCCTCCCGCCGTTCGAAAATCAGCAGGAGCGCTGGCCGGAAGATCTTCAGCAAGTGTATGAAGAAGTGACGATGCTGGCAGACTTCTTCCGCCCCCTTTACCAGAAAGGATATGACGGACCATATCAGTTCCGTGCCAGAGATCAGTTTCTGGTTGAGCACTCGGACGGCTGCCTCGTTCTTTACGATGAAGATACGAAGGGGAGTCCTGATTATTTCCTTGAAACGGCGGAAAAGTATAAAGAAACAAAAGATTATCAAATTCTTTACATTACTCCCCTGGACCTTGAAGAAACGGTAGAGGAAAGGCGTATGAGCGATCCGGATTACTGGAATCAATGAAACTTTCCATAAAGTCAAATTGACATTTGGCCAACCTTTTGAAAAAATATATATAATGTGCTGAACAGAGGTGAAATGATAATGAATTCAGAAGAATATCACTTGACAGGCAAGGCCATACTGGAGAAAGATTTCAAGACCTCCATGCGGGGGTACAACCAGGAAGAGGTCGATGAGTATTTGGACCTTATCATTCAGGATTACGATCGATTTCAACAGGAAATTGAGCGTCTACAACAGGAAAACGAACGCTTGAAGAAGCTCTCATCAAGAGAACAGGCGCCCCGCCAAAGACAAAGCAATACAGGTAATCACCAAGTCAACTATGATATTTTGAAACGAGTTTCCAATTTGGAAAAAGCGGTTTTTGGCAACAAATACGCTGATTGATGCAAGATTACCAATGACAAACAGAGTAATATCTGCTATACTTTGTCAAGTGCGTCACTTATGAACGTCACAACCAAACATTTGAATACTCGGGTAATCGCTGCATGTCCTACATGCAGAGGAAAGTCCATGCTCGCACAGGCTGAAATGTCTGTAGTGTTCGTGCTTGACGAAACCATAAGTCAAGGTAGTTCTTTTTGAACTAACGGCAGGGAAACTTCCTAAGTCTTCGGATACGGAAGGAATACCTTGAAAGTGCCACAGTGACGGAGCCGTCGTAGAAATACGCCGGGTGGAACGAGGTAAACCCCGCGAGCGAGCAACCCAAATATAGGTAGGGGCACTCTCTGGAAGGAATCAAACGGAAGGAGAGGTCGTTGTAAGACGGCAGATAGATGATTGCCACCGGAGTACGAGGTTGACCACCGTCTGCAGTACTATGGAACAGAACATGGCTTACAGAGTATTCAAAGGTCGCTTTATGATGACAATACACCCTTCTGAAAAGCCGCTGCTTTTTAGGAGGGTTTTTTACTGTTCATACATAACTAAAGGAGGTAATCACTTGCAAAAGAAAATCACACTGATTGCAACTGCAGCCATGGGTTTGGAAGCAATTGTAGCAAAAGAAGTAAAGGATCTCGGATATGACGAAGTAACGGTGGAGAACGGACGCGTTATTTTCGAAGCGGATGTAAGCGCAATCCCACGTGCGAACCTATGGCTTCGTACAGCTGATCGTGTCAAGCTTCTTGTTGGGAGATTCAAAGCAACTACATTCGATGACTTGTTCGAACAGACGAAAGCATTGCCATGGGAACAATTCATACCGGAAGACGGAGAATTTCCTGTCATAGGTAAATCCGTCAAGTCCAAGCTCTACAGTGTTCCAGACTGTCAATCGATCGTTAAGAAAGCAATGGTCGACCGTTTAAAACAAAGGCATGGAGTTTCTTCTTGGATGAAGGAAACGGGTGCCTTTTACCGGACGGAGGTCGCTATTCATAAAGATGAGGTTCTTCTCACATTGGACACCTCCGGGAGTGGGCTGCATAAACGCGGTTATCGAGCAGGTCAGGGGGAAGCTCCCCTTAAAGAGACCCTTGCTGCTGCTCTCGTTCAAATTACTAACTGGCACCCGGATAAACCCTTTGTAGATCCTTTCTGTGGTTCAGGTACGATTGCCATTGAAGCGGCACTGATCGGGCAGAATATCGCACCTGGCTTCAACAGGGAATTCGCTTCTGAAGGATGGGACTTTATCCCGCAGAAAGCATGGGATGATGCTTTTCAGGAAGCTGAAGAAGCGGCGAACTACGATCAACCCCTTTCCATTACAGGCTCCGATATCGATCCGAAGATGATAGATATCGCCAAAGAGAATGCAATGGAGGCAGGACTGGGTGATCTAATCACGTGGAAACAAATGCAGATGAGTGATCTCTCTCCTAAGCAGGAAGATGGATATATTGTCTCCAACCCTCCTTATGGAGAACGGATGGGAGAGAAGGAGCAGGTAGAACAGATGTACCGGGATCTCGGTTCGATCATGCGTGATCATCCATCATGGAGCGTGTACATCCTTACTTCCCATGAAGGTTTTGAAAAGCTTTATGGAAAGCCGGCTACAAAGAGACGGAAGCTTTTTAACGGATTCATCAAGACGGACTATTATCAGTATTTCGGTAAAAGAAATCGATAAAGGAGAGGTCGCGGGATGAAGGAAACAGTGAATGAGTTCATGGATTTATTAAGGGAACAAACTTCCTACGGGGAAGCGATTGGTTTAATTGCATGGGATATGCGGACAAAAGCACCGAAAAAAGCGATGGATAACCGCTCGGAAGTCCTCGGTGTTCTTGCGCAGAAAGTCCATGAAATTCAAACCTCCGAAGCAATGCGGAACTGCATCGATAAGCTTAAAGGGAATGTTTCAGACCCTGTTGTGATCAAATGCCTGGAAGAGGCGGAGGAAACGTATAATAAAACAGCTAAAATTCCAACAGATGAGTATCGGGCTTACGTCACCCTGCAGTCAAAGGCAGAATCAAAGTGGTCCGAAGCAAAAGCACAGAATGACTTTGCAGGTTTTCTCCCGTATTTAGAGAAGCTCGTAGAATTCAATCGTACCTTCGCTGACTATTGGGGTTATGATGGACATCGTTATAACGCGCTGTTGAACAATTATGAACCCGGAGTGACAGTGGAACTGCTGGATCAAGTATTTCCAAAGGTAAGAAAAGCGTTGACAGAACTGCTCGGTCGTGTGAAAGAAGCTCCGGCCCAACCTGATCCTTCTGTATTGAAAGGGCATTTTCCTAAAGATCAACAAACGGCGTTCAGTAAAGAAATTTTGAAGCGGATGGGTTATGATTTCGATGCAGGACGCTTGGATGAGACCGTTCACCCTTTCGCCATCGGATTGAACGTGAACGACGTACGGGTAACGACCAAGTACGATGAGAGCGACTTCCGAACGGCTGTTTTCGGAACAATCCATGAAGGCGGACACGCCCTTTATGAGCAAAATATTTCTGAGGATCTATCTTTCACACCCCTTGCTACAGGCACGTCCATGGGGATCCATGAATCTCAATCATTGTTTTGGGAGAATTTCATCGCCCGCAGTGAACAGTTCTGGGAGAATCACTATCCGCTATTTCAAACGTATGCCCCGGATAATTTCCGCGAACTTTCCCTTAACTCGTTCTTTGCTGCCGTCAACGAAGTGAAACCATCGCTTATCCGAATTGAAGCGGATGAACTGACTTACTGCCTTCATATTATGATTCGTTATGAGCTGGAAAAAGCCCTTATCGCCGGTGATATGGATGCGAAAGATCTCCCTTCGCGTTGGAATGACAAAATGGAAGAGTACCTCGGTGTAAGACCGGATACAGATGCGGAAGGAGTCCTTCAGGATATTCACTGGTCCGGCGGTGATTTTGGTTATTTCCCATCCTATGCACTTGGGTATATGTACGCTGCTCAATTCGATGCGCAAATGAGAGAAGAAATCGACGTTGACAAAGCTGTTCGGGAAGGCGATTTTCGAATAATTAAGGAATGGCTGAAGGAAAAGATCCACCGGCATGGAAAAATGAAAAAACCGCTGGAAATTTTGACGGAAGTCACAGGAGAAGGACTTAATCCGGACTACCTGCTCCGTTATCTCGAAACCAAATATAAACATATATATCAATTTTGAATAAAAACCCCCTGGTGCTCAGATGCACCAGGGGGTGTGTTTTTAGGAAAGTTCTTTCATCATATCAGGTGCTGCAAGTCCAGCATCTTCAAATACTTTTCCGATCTTTTCATTGAATTCTGCTGCTTTTTCATCGGCTGCTGTGAAGTCTGCTTCTTCGATGCTCTCATCGAGAGCCTTGGATACTTCTTCGTAGTACGCTTGCAGGGATGGAACAGCTTCTTCAATCTGTGTCTTCACCTCATCTGATACATCCGCTTCTACTTCAAAACCAGTAGCGGCCTCAGCTGCTTCATCAGCCGCTGTTTTTGCTTCTTCACCGGCAGCTTTCACTGCTTCGGCATCCGGTTCTTCCGCGGATGCTGCTGTTTGATAAGCGGTGATCTTTTCTTGATAAGGATGGAACGTGTCCTTCATGTTCATCTGCGCATCGATGACGGCTTTTTTAGCGTCTTGTTCATCGCCGGATTTCTCATCTGTTTGTTCTGTCTGATCCGTGTTTTCTTCTGCCGATTCGTCGTCCGAGCTGCAGCCTGCAACGACGATGGCACTGGTCAAGCCCAAAGCCAATAACCATTTCTTCATGTGACCTACCCCTTTCTATATGTATAGCAAATTCCATTTTAAGGGAGACGGAGTAAAATGTAAAGAATTTGCTAAAATGTTAAACTATACTGATTATTCTAATATTTATTTTTTGCTTTTAGAGGTGGGTCTTTCTTAGTTTTACGCAGGAATGAAGAATAATGGAATATTTTTCTCCTTTTTGCAGATGATAAGGAAAAAAGGAGGCGGAAGAACATGCCTTACATACTAACAAGTGGTATTCAGGAAGCGGATTACTCCGCCAAACAGAGTACGGTACAGGATATGATCGATGACCTTTTCCCATTGAAACCCCATGAGAAGAAACGATTGCTTCCTATTTTTGAGAACGCTCATATTTCCGAGCGGCAATTTTCTCAGCCTCTCGATTGGTTCCGTACCTCGCATGGATTAAAGGAAAGGAACGAGATATACCAGGATAAAGCACTCCGTTATTCGATCGGTGCGGTTGAGAAGTGTCTGAATAACAAGGAATTGTTGAAGGATAAGGTAATTCCCTCGGAGATTGACCATATCTTATTCGTTTCTTCAACGGGGATAGCAACGCCGACGCTCGATACCTATATTATGAACGAAATGGGGATGAGGGAAAATGTAAAGCGGACTCCGCTGTTCGGCCTCGGCTGTGCAGGAGGGACGAGTGGGGTGGGGAAGGCGTACGAATGGCTGCTTGGTAACCCGGAAGGGAACGTCCTTGTTATTTGCGTGGAGCTTTGCAGCCTTACTTTTCAAAGGAAAGACCCACGGGTGAGCAACTTCGTAGGAACCGCACTTTTTGGTGATGGAGCTTCTGCGGTTCTCTTGACCGGGGATGCTTCAACATTAAATGAGAAGAGGAGAGGTTCTGTTCCAAAGATAACCGGATTCGATTCAAAGACGAAGAAGCATAGTACGGATGTGATGGGCTGGCGTATTGTAGATACCGGATTTGAAGTTATTTTTAATAAAAGCATTCCGAAATTGGTTAGAGATTTTTGGAGTGGACATGCAAAGGAAGTATTGGATCGGAACGGTTGGAGAGTGGAGGAGCTGCCATTTTTGATTGCGCATCCCGGCGGAAGAAAAGTTCTGGAGAGCTATCAAGAGATTTTCGGATTGGATCCAAGCGTTTTACGCCATTCTTCTGAAGTCCTTGCCCGACATGGGAACATGTCGTCCCCGACCGTTCACTTCGTCCTAGACCGGGTTCTGCAGGATCGACCGCATAAGGGAGTGAAGTCCCTTATGGCTTCCCTTGGACCTGGATTCAGTTCGGAAATCGTCAGTTTGGAGTGGGTGTAAGATGGAACTGCTTCTATGGTTGATTCTTATCTTCTTAGTCGTTCAGCGATTGGCAGAGCTTCAAATAGCGGACCGGAACAGGGAGTGGATGATGGAACGGGGAGCCAAAGAATGGGGGAAGGATCATTACTTTTTATTTCTGATTCTTCATACGTTATTCTTTCTTTCCCTGCTTGGAGATTTTCTCCTTACCCCTGCTCCAGAGCCGGGACCGCTGTTCTTTACAGCACTTTTGTCGTTCATCGTCTTACAAGCGCTCCGGATTTGGTGTATAGGGACGCTCGGAAAGAGGTGGAACACCAGAATTATCGTACTGCCGGACGAAGAACCAATTAACAGAGGTCTGTACAGGTACATCAAACACCCGAATTACGTGATTGTCTTTTTTGAACTGCTCGTCATTCCCGTCCTTTTTCAAGCGTATGTAACAGCTCTCGTATTTCCATTTCTCCACCTGCTTGTTTTACAGGTGAGGATTCCCGCGGAAGAAAGGGCTCTACGGGAGCGTGTGTAACTATTACAGCCAGGCATTGGATCCACTGTATTTCTAACCCACTAAGGAAAACACTTTCAATGAGGAAGGTGCGAAGTGGGATGGTGTTCCTTATTATCGGAAATTGGTTTTCAGCCCGCACGGTCGGTATTGGCTGGGTGGAAGGGTCGGCCCATACCGCCTGCATCTAATCATAAAAAAGATGAATAGGATCAAATTATTTCAGCCAGGTGATTCCCACTTGGCTTTTATTTTTTGTTATGATTGGTAGAAAGAAAAGAGAAATTGTCGAACGAATACAAAGGATAGTGATTTCCAGGAAGAAAAGGAGCGAATTATGGAGAAGAAGCATGCACTCGCTTATTTCTTAGAAGATCTATGGTCGAAGGGCTTCAAATTGAGTGATGAAGACGTACGCTTCATTTATTTTGGAAAGAATTCCACCAATGCCTCCGAGTGGAAGACGATCATAGCTGTACGTACCACTCTGAAAGTCCAACAAAATTTCGATCCAAGCTTTTATATCAGTATTTTAGAATTAATTGCTGCCCCGTCCATCCGTACAAAGCGTCACGCCTACAGGCACATTGATCAGCGGCTCTCCGTCGGCGGGTCAGCTGCAAAAAAAAGAGTCTGACCTTAATGGTCCAGACTCTCATGTTGGATCAGGCATTGCTTAGCCACCCGATCGGCGTTTCTATTCTGTTTCTCAGGAATCCACTTATAAAATACAAAAGGAAAGGACGCCTGAAGGGTTTGTATCCGTTCAAGGAGCGGAAGAAACTTACCGTTTTTTGTAAAGTTCTTCTCAATCGTCTCGACGGCTGTCTTAGAATCAGACCGGATGGAAATGATTTCATCCGGGAAATGGTGTACACATACTTCTAATGCATGGATGATAGCTAAAAACTCAGCTTCATGATTGGACCAAGTCCCAAGATATTTAGGAAACTCGTACACTTGGTTCTTTTTCTTGATAACAACCCCTGCGGCACTCGGTCCGGGATCACCGCCGGAAGCTGCATCTGTGTAGGCTTCGATCATTGCAACATCTCCTATTCTGAAGGTTTGATCTTCTTAGCCCAATAGAAGAACGGGGTATCAAGCGCCGCCACTGCAAATTTAATTATATAGGTCGTCAGGAAGATTTCCAAGAAAATTCCGCCTGGATACAGTCCGTAAAACGCGATGGTACAGAAGATTGCTGTATCAAGCAGCTGACTGATCATCGTACTTCCATTGTTGCGGATCCATAGATGACGATCGGCTGGAAACAGCTTTTTCAATCTGGAGTAAAGCCAAACGTCAAAATACTGGCTGACAATATAGGCGGCAAGGCTTCCGATTGCTATTCTAGGTACAATACCGAATAACGTCTCCAAAGCCGGCTGGGCCATATCATTTTCCCCGGGTGCAAACAGCAGTGCTGTCTGCATGATCATCGTCATGATGATCAGGGTGGAGAATCCCATCCAAACCGCTTTTTGTGCGTCTTTCCTTCCGTATTTTTCATTCAATATATCCGTCGCCAGAAAAGCAGTCCCATAGACAATGTTCCCGAGCGTTGCGTTCAGCCCGAAAAGTTCGATGGTTTTTACGACCTGGATATTTGCAAGTACCGTTGACATCCCGATCCATACGAACAACCCGGGTTTACCGAACAGACGGTACATAGATATCAATAGTAGGAAATTAATAAGGGCAAAGCCTATCCAAATCCATTCGTTACTCATTTTAGTTCCTCCTTAGTTTTGGTATCGCGGGAGGTTTCGAACCGCGGTAATAGACCAACAGCCCTAAATTATACGATGGATTGGTAGACAATGCAATATGTAAAGTTTTAGAAAGCAGCTGAAAAAGGCAACCGTCAGCGGTTGCCTTTTTCGGCTGCTCTGTTTATGCTTTCACGACGTTGGCAGCTTGTGGGCCGCGATCGCCTTCAACGATTTCAAATGTGACCGCCTGTCCTTCTTCCAATGATTTGAATCCTTCCTCCTGGATGGCGGAGAAGTGAACGAATATATCGCTGCCGCCTTCTACCTGTATGAAACCGTAGCCCTTCTCAGCATTGAACCATTTCACTGTTCCGTTTTGCATAGGCTTCTTCCTCCTGTAACTTGCACGTAAAACGTGGGAATTACAAATATCCAAACGAAAAAAACATAGACGGCAAGGGAATAATAAAACCCCAAGCATTTCTATGGGAGCTACCTTGCTTTTGTGATTACGCTCAGTATATTTGCTTGATTTCAATATATCTTATCCACTTAAAAGCGTCAATATTCAGACTATATGAAGGGTGAAGAATAAGAGGTTTCAGCACTTCCCTATTTCTATAGTAGATAGTGGGGTACAATAAGGTCGAAACCGTTTATTGGAAAGGATGAAGGACATTATGAAAACAGATATAGAAATCGCAAGGGAAGCAAAGATGAGACCGATTAATGAAATCATTGATCAACTGTCCTTAGGTAAGGAAGATTGGGAGCCTTATGGTCATTATAAAGCAAAATTATCCGACCGCCTGCTCGATAAATTGTCTGATCGTCCAAATGGAAAGATCATACTTACGACTTCCATTAATCCAACCCCGGCAGGAGAAGGGAAATCCACCGTGACTGTCGGTCTTGGTCAGGCGCTGAACCAAATCAACAAAAAGACCGTCATCGCTTTAAGGGAGCCCTCCCTTGGTCCGACTATGGGAATAAAAGGTGGTGCAGCCGGCGGAGGATATTCTCAAGTCGTTCCGATGGATGACATCAACCTGCATTTCACAGGAGACATCCACGCCATTACGGCCGCGAACAATGCTTTGGCAGCATTCATTGATAACCATATCCATCAAGGGAATGCGTGCAACCTTGACCCGCGGAGAATAGAATGGAAGCGCGTCCTGGATATCAATGACCGTGCACTTCGACAAGTCGTAGTAGGATTGGGAGGTCCTGTGAAAGGAGTGCCGAGAGAAGATGGGTTTCAGATTACCGTAGCGTCTGAGATTATGGCAATCCTCTGTCTCGCTACAGATCTAAAAGACCTAAAGCAGCGTCTGTCTAATATCGTGGTCGGTTATACATACGATAAACAGCCGGTATATGTGAAGGACCTTGGTTTTGAAGGTGCGTTGACGCTTCTTTTGAAAGATGCTGTAAAACCAAACCTCGTCCAGACGCTTGAGAACACGCCTGCCATTATCCATGGAGGACCATTCGCCAATATTGCTCACGGATGCAACAGCGTTATTGCCACACGACTGGCGGCGAAACTCGGTGACTATGTAGTTACAGAAGCCGGATTCGGTGCAGATCTCGGGGCAGAGAAATTCTTAAATATTAAAACACGTGCCGGTGGTTTTGAACCCGATGCTGTCGTCATAGTCGCAACAATCCGAGCTCTGAAAATGCATGGTGGAGTAAAAAAAGATGCGCTGGAGACGGAAGATATCGCCGCTTTAAAACGAGGTGTTGCGAACTTGAAGAAGCACATGGAGACCATAGAACAATTCAATCTTCCTTATGTTATTGCCATCAACGCATTTCCGACAGATACGGATCGGGAGAAAGATACGTTAGTGGATTGGTGTCAGAATGAAGGAGCCGTTGTCTCTCTTGTTAATGTGTTTCAAGAAGGGGGCAGAGGCGGTATTGACTTGGCAGAAAAAGTTGTAACGGCGTCGGCAGCAAAGACGGGTTCCATGAGGTATATGTATGATATAGAAGACAGCATTGAAGAAAAGGTGAGAAAGATTGCGGTTAACGTGTACGGGGCCGATCAAGTGGAATGGTCATCCAAAGCGAAGAAGCAGATCAACCAGCTGGAAGAACTGGGATATGGGAACTTGCCGGTCTGCATGGCTAAAACGCAGTATTCTTTAACGGATGACCCGGAAAAGCTCGGCCGGCCGGAAGGCTTTTCGATTCATGTGAAAGAATTTCATGCCTCTGTGGGTGCCGGATTTCTCGTTGCTTTGACAGGTGACGTGATGACAATGCCGGGGCTGCCTAAAAAACCTGCAGCGCTTCAAATGGATGTGAAGGACAACGGGACCATCACCGGTTTGTTTTAAGGAGTACCGGGACTCTTCTAGTCAGGAAGAGTCCTTTTTTGGTACAATATCGATAGTCTTAAGTGAAGAAAGCTTGAGTAAAGGAGGTATGGTGGGTGGGCGTGAAGATCGGTTTAACCGGTTGGGGAGACCATCCGGCTTTATATACGGAACAGACCAGATCAGAAGAAAAGCTTGCGGAATATGGTTCTCACTTTCCGGTGGTGGAAGTAGATACGGCTTTTTATGCCATTCAGCCCAGAGAAAGGTATGAGAAATGGCTGAAGGAGACGCCCGATTCGTTTTCCTTCGTTATTAAGGCATTTCAGCAGCTGACCGGACATGACAGGGAATCCAGGTCTGTGCAGGAAGCAAGGGATTTAATGAAGCGGTACGAAGAGTCCATTCAACCAGTGTGGGAGAAAGGACAGATCGACTGCCTTTTGTTCCAATTTCCTCCCTGGTTTGATGTCAGAAAAGAAAACATAAGGAAATTGAGATACATACGTGACTGGCTGGAATCATACCCCTTGGCCCTGGAGTTCCGTAACCGGTCTTGGTTCCAAGAGGGGTATAAAGCACAGACATTGGATTTTATGAGAGATCAAGAGTGGATTCATACCATTTGTGATGAACCACAGGCGGGGGAAGGTTCTGTCCCGCAAGTGCTTGTACCCACCCATCCCCAAAAAACACTGGTGCGCTTCCATGGACGAAATATTCATGGATGGAACAAGAACGGCCGGAAAGATTGGCGGAAAGTTCGTTTCTTATACCGATACAACGCAGAAGAGCTGCAGGAGTGGGCGGATCGTATAACAGAACTGCAGAAAAAAACACCGGAGATCACCCTGCTTTTTAATAATAATTCCGGTGGAGATGCGGCAGATAACGCAAAAGAAATGCAGGATCTGCTGAAGATTCAATACCATGATCTCAATCCAAGGCAGATGGATCTATTCGGATTTTAAGGGGGATCTTTGTTGAAGGAAGCGGAGAAACTGACAGAAATAAAAGCATTTGTATTCCGGCTTTTCCATGACGATGTTACAGGGCACGATGATAATCATATGCAAAGGGTCGCAGAGTGGTCGAGGTTACTTGCCGTGAAGGAAGGCGCGGACCCATTTCTTTCTGAGGTGGCCGGGTGGCTTCATGACGTTGGCGATGACAAGCTGTTTGCATCGAAGGAAGATGCGATAAAAGAGCGGGATGAGCTGTTGAGGAATCTTCATTTTTCGGAAAGAGACATCACTTATATCCATCATGCCATTGAGACCGTATCATTTCGAAAAGGGAAAACTCCGGACACTCTATTAGGAAAAGTCGTGCAGGATGCGGACCGTCTCGACGCCATTGGTGCGATTGGGATTGCTCGAACATTTGCGTTCGGCGGCGCAAAGAACCAACCCCTTTATCGAAAAGAAGGGGGCAGCTCTTTTTCTCATTTTCACGAGAAACTGCTTCTTCTTAAAGACAAAATGAATACGCCCTCCGGCAGGGAGGAAGCAGATCGACGGCATCAGTTCATGGAAGAGTTTATCAATCAATTCAACAGGGAAACAGCTTCAGAGTAAAAGGAGAATCAACATGGTGAAGAATGAACAGGCTTATCTAGATTTATGCAGAATGGTGAAAAATGAAGGAACGATAAAGCAGGACCGGACAGGGACCGGTACAAAGTCGGTTTTCGGTCATCAAATGCGGTTTGACTTGAAGGATGGGTTTCCACTGCTGACAACGAAACGGATCCCCTTTCGTTTGATTGCATCGGAATTGCTCTGGTTCATTAAAGGCGATACGAATATCCAGTATCTGCTGAAGCATAACAACAATATTTGGAATGAATGGGCGTTTCAGAAATGGATTGAAAGTGATGCCTATCAAGGGCCTGATATGACAGATTTCGGACGTCGGAGTCTCGAGGATGATTCCTTCAAGGAACGCTATGATAAAGAGATGGCAGCATTTAAGGATCGTATTCTTGAAGACGATGCATTCGCAAGAACTTACGGGGACCTCGGATCTGTTTACGGAAAACAGTGGAGGGAATGGCGTACGTCAAGAGGAGATACGATTGATCAGCTTAAAAATGTCGTAACAGCAATTAAGCATAATCCGGATTCAAGAAGACATATCGTAACAGCCTGGAACCCGGAAGATGTTCCATCCAATATGGCGCTGCCGCCATGCCATGCTCTTTTCCAATTCTACGTTTCAGATGGCAAGCTTTCCTGTCAGCTGTATCAAAGAAGCGGAGATATCTTCCTCGGCGTTCCTTTCAACATTGCGAGCTACGCATTACTTACGCATCTGATTGCACATGAATGTGGACTGGATGTCGGGGAATTCATCCACACGCTTGGAGATGCCCATATTTACAGCAATCATTTAGAACAGATCGACACACAGCTTGCACGCACACCGAAGGATTTCCCTCAATTGAAGCTGAACCGGGATAAAAAATCCATCTTCGATTTTGAAATGGAAGATATTACAATCGAAGGGTACGAGCCTCACCCGGGTATTAAAGCGCCTGTAGCTGTCTAAAAAACATAAAGGATGTGGAAAAATGATATCTTTCATTTTCGCAATGGATAAAAATCGTTTAATCGGCAAGGACAACGACCTTCCTTGGCATATACCTAACGATTTTAAATTTTTTAAAGACATGACATGGGGAAAGACGATCATCATGGGACGTAAAACGTTTGAGTCGTTCGGTAAGCCTCTTCCAGAGCGTAAACATATCGTTATTACCAGCAATCCGGACTATGACAGGGACGGCTGCACAGTGATTCACTCTATGGAAGATATCCTAAAGCTTGAAAGGGACGAGCCTGATAAAGAATGGTTTGTCATCGGGGGAGCCGTATTATTTGAAAAGATGCTTCCACATGCGGATCGAATGTATTTAACCTATATCGATGAAAGTTTTGAAGGGGATACGTACTTTCCAGCTTTCCGGTTGGAAGATTGGGGATTGGTAGCTGAAACGAAAGGGTTGAAAGACGAGAAGAATCCGTATGATTATTACTTCCGCACATACGAGAAAAAGGAAGGGAGTAAATGACCCGCCTTTGCGGACTCGTATTAAACGGTGGTAAATCTACGAGAATGGGGACGGATAAGTCTGCACTCGTCCTTGGAGATCGTCCGGTTCTTGCACATGTAATTGATACAATGGAGCGGCTCACTTCTATTGTTGTCATCAGTCAGAACCGAGGGGATTACCCGGGGTATCCGACTGTAATGGACCACCTGAATGATGCAGGGCCGCTGTCCGGGCTCCATGCGGCTATGGAAGAAAGGGAAGAAGATTGGTTCATCGTAGCAGCAACCGACATGCCCTTTGTTCAACCCGAAGTTTATACTCATTTACTTATGCAGAGAAAAGATAAGGCCGTCATCCCTTCCTTTGACGGTCTCCTCCAGCCTATGTCAGGCATTTACCCAAGGACGATGCTTGATACACTTCACCGCTATCTTCATCAAGGCGGAAGATCCGTGAGAGGACTGCTGGAAACGACCGGTTATACGAAAGTATCTGATTTCAGCTCATTAAAACCCGAAATACTAAACAGGCACTTCTTTAACATGAATACATGGAATGAGTTTGAACAAGCGAAAGAGCTCTCGAAATTTACCGGCAGATAGAGACAATCTCTACCAGAACATGGTATGATGAAAGAAAGAGCGGTTTCTTTTCCCGCTTCTGTCTTTTTCTTATGAAAACGGTTAAACTAAGAATGCAAGTTATCTGAGAGGGCGGTGAAGCTGTATGGCCAGCATAGGTGTACCTGGATTGATCCTCATACTTACGATTGCACTTGTCATCTTTGGACCGAAGAAACTGCCTGAGATTGGAAAGGCTGCCGGGGAAACATTGAAGGAATTCAAGAAGTCTACACGGGAGCTTACAGAGGAGAGCAAAGACGATAAGACAGGGAAATAAAGGTCCTGTCTTTTTGTCTAATGGATGGAGGAATTCTCTTGTTTTCTAATATAGGGATACCAGGGCTTATCTTGATCCTTGTGCTTGCTCTCGTTGTTTTCGGCCCTTCTAAACTTCCTGAGATAGGAAGAGCTTTCGGCTCGTCCCTGAGGGAATTTAAGAAAGCGGCAGGGGATATTCTTTCTGACGGAGAACAGCAGAAGGCAGACAAGCCGGGCAAAGAATAATGAAAGGTGTAAGGGGACTCCCTTGCATCTTTTTTCACGTCGCGTATGGGAGGTAATGGAATTGGCTGAAGAGAAATATGACAGAGATTTAGAGATGAATGTAACGGAGCACTTGAGTGAACTGCGCAGAAGAATTATTTGGACCCTTCTCTTCTTCGTCCTTTTTTTCATTGCAGGTTTCCTCTATGTTAAACCGATTCAGGCATTTTTTGTGAAAGACCTCCCTTTTGAATTGAATATGACGAGCCCTGGAGAAATCATTTGGATCATCTTTACCATCGCAACCATTGTTGCAATTATCGGGACGCTTCCCGTTCTAGCCTTTCAGGCGTGGTTGTTTGTTAAACCGGCACTTACGCCGAAAGAAAGAAAAGTTTCGCTGTCCTACATACCTGCTGTATTCCTTCTTTTTCTGGCAGGACTGACATTCGGATATCTCGTGTTTGTCCATCTGATTCTTCCTTTCTTGTTGTCGCTTAACGATGGAATGTTTAATGAGATCTATACAGTGGAAAGATATTTCCGCTTCTTATTCCGTGTGACCATCCCGTTTGCCATCTTGTTTGAGATTCCTATTCTGGTTATGTTTCTCACAAGTCTTGGTATCGTTACCCCAGGCTTTCTAGTCAAAATTAGAAAGTATGCATATTTCGTACTGGTTATTATCGGAACCATTATTTCCCCTCCGGATTTCATTCTTCAGCTTGTCGTGGCGGTTCCTCTGATCATTCTTTATGAGATCAGCATTCTCCTATCGCGTGTCGTTTACAGGAAGAAGAAGGAAGCGCATGAAGCGTTTATGGATGATTCCAACGGGTAAAGGGTTGTCATACTTATAAGACAGAAGAATCCTCGATATACAGGGGGTTCTTTTTTTCTTTTGTCGCTGAATTTATTGGAAAAAACCGTAATGTTTTGCCGAATTCGTCCGTTCGTGATAAAAATAAGGAAGAAGATCGAGGAGGAAACAGAAAATGAGATCGTTTTACCATTATATGATGCGTTACCGCGGTAACCTGGTTTTAAATGAAGAAAAACAGCTTGCAGAGTGGATGTTTAAAGACCACAGTTTTCCGAGACAAGCGAAGACGTACGATGAGATCAGCAGATACTTGGAATGGAATGCTCCTTTCCCCTCTGCCTTATCAGCATTTGACAGACTTTACGAACAATATATGTTGGAGGAGGAGTAGGCATGAAATTCATCCATACAGCGGATTGGCACCTCGGCAAAATCGTAAACTCGGTACATATGACGGAGGATCAGCGTTGGATTCTCGCTAAATTCATAGAGATAGTGAAAACGGAGGCTCCGGATGCAGTGGTGATTGCAGGAGACCTCTACGACCGCTCCATTCCTCCAAAGCAGGCAGTGGAGTTGTTAAACGAGACCCTGACAACTTTAATTAATGACCTGGGCATCCCTGTACTTGCCATTTCAGGTAATCATGATAGTCCTGACCGCCTTCAATTTGGTAGTGAACTGTTCAGGAGGCAGGGACTTTTCCTTGATACGAAACTGAAGCCGAACAGACAGCCTGTTACGTTATACGATACGCACGGCCCGGTACATTTTCACTTAATTCCGTACGTCGAGCCGGCAGAAGCGGCATCTGTTCTGGAAGATGATACAATCCATTCTCATCAGCAGGCGGCAGAAGCGCTTGTGCAGGATATAAAGGATAGATTTAACGAAGAGGAACGGCACGTGTGGGTAGGTCACTCCTTTTTAGCTGGAGGAATGGAGAGCGAGTCCGAAGAAAGGCTCTCCATGATTGGAGGCAGTCCATATGTCGATGCTGCATTATATGATGGATTTTCTTATGTAGCGCTCGGGCACCTGCATCAATCCCAGCGAATCACTAGGGATTATATCCGCTACAGCGGATCCATTCTAAAGTACTCTTTCTCGGAAGCCAATCATAAGAAGTCAGTCACAGTTGTCGAAATGGATGAGTCGGGAGACACTACATTTACTAAAGTTCCCCTTGTTCCAGAGAGAGATTTTGAAATCGTTGAGGGATTTTTCGAAGATCTTATGGTAGGAGAGGCGGCAGGAAACCCAGAGAATTATCTGCACATTCGATTATTGGATGACGGCCAGCTGATTGATCCGATGGGAAAATTACGTCAAGTTTATCCTAATATACTTCATTTGGAGAGAAGAAGATCCCTTACCTATGCGAATCTGGAAGATCTCCATGAAGTGAAAAAGCGACAGACATTATCGTATCAGGATCTATTTCGATCTTTTTATGAAGATATAAAGGGAGACGAAATATCAGAGCATCGAAGCCGGTTGGTGGAAGATGCGGTGCAGCACTTGAAACAGGAGGACAGGGGGCGTTGATATGAAGGCATTAGCTATTCGAATGGGAGCATTTGGTCCCTACAGGAATGAACAAGTGGTCGATTTTACAATGCTCGGCGGTGAATCGATCTTTTTAATTACCGGACCTACCGGAGCTGGTAAAACAACAATTTTTGATGCCGTGTGCTTTGCTTTATACGGGCGTGCGAGCGGAAGTGACCGGGATCAGGATACAATGAGGAGTCACTTCGCCCATCCTAATGATCCGACGTTTGTGGAGTTTTCCTTCGAGCTGAGAGGGAAAACCTATCGGGTGGTAAGAATGCCCAAACAGACAAGAAAGAAGGAGCGGGGAGAAGGGTTTAAGGAAGACCCGGCTCGTGCGGAGCTGTTCCTCTTAACAAACGATCAGGAACAGCTGGTTGCATCGAAGGTGAAGGAAGTCAACGAATATATTGAGGAAATCATCGGTTTAGATTATGAACAATTCCGTAAGATGATCATGATCCCTCAAGGGGAATTCCGTAAGCTTATTTCCGAGAACAGTAAGGAACGGGAGGAGATACTTCAACGTATCTTCAAAACGAAGTTCTTTGATGACATAACCGAATACTTTAAAACACAGTCCAAACAGCTGGAAGAAGAAATCAAACAGTTTGAATGGAAGATCGAGCAGGAACGGAATCAAGTCGTTTGGGAAGATCAAGAAGCCACCTATGAAAGCGAGGAACTATCCCGTTTCAATACGCGCCTGGATGATCGCCTGGAAAAACAGGAAACACTTGTCGCTGCGGAAAAAGAAGCGGTGGAACGACTAGAAATAGAAGTCGATGAATGGAAAAAACGGTACCACCACTCGGAGCAGCTCCTGGAATTGTTTGAGGAAAAAGCATCGCTTGATGAAGAGAAGCACGCACTGGATCAGAAGCACAGCGAAGTGGAAAAAACAGAGAAAGAGCTGCAAGCCGCAAGAAGAGCCGCCGAGATCACTCCCTATGAGAAACAATACAAGGAACGGATGGAGGAGTGGCAGAAGTGGCAGAAATCGTATGAAGATAAACTTGCAAGTCTTAAAACTATTCGTGAAGAATTCCATCAGATCGATGAGGCTTATCACAAGCTTTCAGGAAAAGAGGAAGAGCGGGAACAGTTGAAAAGCTCTTGGGAGCAAGCAGTGGAAGAGCAGGAGAATGTAGCCATTTATAATAAACTGCTCGAAGACAGCAAAGCATACACAACATCCATTGCAACGAAGGAAAAGAAGCTGGCCGAGCGGAAGGAAGCATTGGGCAAATGCGAAAACCGTGCGGAAGAATTGAAAAATCAACGAAGAAAAGAGCGGGAAACGTCCGATTCCTGGTATGAAACGAAGCAGCGAATAGACGTACTCTATAAGCGGTTGGATGGGCTTCGGCAATTGCAGGAGCATTGGCGTAAACTTGAGGAGATGCGCAGAAACTATCAATCTTTCATGAAACAGTATAAAAACGCAGAGGTCCGTCAACAGTCTTCCAAGCAGGCTTACGAGGATTCTCTCGAAGAAATCCGCCATCATCATGCGTACACTCTTTCTTTGAAGCTGGAAGAAGACACGCCGTGTCCTGTTTGTGGAAGCAGCGATCATCCCCGCCCGGTCGATCGTCCATTAAATGTCCCGGCTCAGGAAGAGCTAGACCGCCTGAAACAAGTTTATCAAGAGGATGATGCTGCTTATCAAGAAATGCAGCGCCAATTGGTAACAGTTACATCGGCTGGAGAAGCGCAGAGACAGCTGACGGAGAAGGCCATGGAAGAATGGGATGGTTATGTGAAAACGCTGGATGAACAGGCCATTCAACGGGCCATTATTCAATCTGAAGAGGATCTGAAAGCGGGAGAGCAGCGCTTTGAAGAGCTTGATGCCATGTGGAAATCGTTGACGGAAGCGGCAAAAGAACTGGAACAGGTGGAAGAACGTTCGGCGAAGCTTCGATCCGCTCAGGAAGAAACGAGAAGTCGTCTGCACGAAGAAGAGCAGCAACACGTCAAGATCCTTTCCAAGGTGCAGGCAATGGAAGAAAATTATGCGTTCTCATCCACTGATGTCACAACGCTGAAAGAAAAAGCAGAGAACCGACGCGGTCTCTATGTTAAAGCTCTAAATGAGTGGGAAGAGTTGAAGGAGAAACACCGCACCAAGAAGGAGCAGCTGCAGCAGTTGACAACCGCTGTCGAAGAAGGTGGGCGTTATTTGGAGGATCTGGATAAAGCTGTTAAAAAGTCGAAAAAACAACTTGATCAAACGCTCGTTCAATTTTCTTTCCATGATCATGAAGCATATAAGCAGGCGGTGCGTTCTCCGGGGTTCATAGCTGAGAACCAGCGTATTGTCGATGATTATGAGAAGAGGAAAAGCATAGTGAAAGACCGTGTGAAAGATCTCGATCAACGCCTTGCTGATAAGCATAAGCCGGATTTGGAAGAGCTCCAGTCTCTCCTTGATGAAAAACGCCGAATACTTGCCATTAAGCAGGAAGCTTTCAATGAACGGAGCGCAGCGTACCGAAAGAACCGGGAAATCCGGGAGAAGATAAATATGCTCATGGATGACCAAGGAGAACTGGCTTCCAAGTATTACGATATTGCAGAACTAGCCCAATTGGCAAAAGGGGACAACCATCTCCGCCTTTCTCTTGAACGTTATGTTCTAGCTTCTTATCTTGATGAAATCCTTGTTCAGGCAAATGTGCGCCTGGATCAGATGACCGATCACCGCTATCAGCTGATTCGCAGTGACGCAGTTGCCAAACGAGGAGCTCAGAGCGGGCTGGATTTGGAAATAATTGATCACCATACAGGAAAACAACGTTCGGTTCGAACCCTGTCCGGAGGAGAAGGCTTCAAAACTTCTTTGAGTCTTGCCCTTGGTATGGCTGATGTGGTGCAGGCCCATGCAGGTGGTGTCCAGCTGGATACCTTATTCATTGATGAAGGCTTTGGAACGTTGGATGAAATTTCCTTAGAGCAGGCAATCTCCTGCCTTCGCAGTCTCCAAGATGGAAACAGGCTGCTTGGGATCATTTCCCACGTCCCACAGCTGAAAGAAGAAATTCCTGCCAAACTGCAAATCCGTGCGGGAGTAAGGGGATCCACATTGGAATTCACTTTTCAGTAACGGAATGAACAAGTATTCGACAAAGGATCAGACACGAAATAAAAGCGTATGACATGGAACGACGGTTTAATCTTCCTATTGTCGCTACGTGCGCTTGCCCGGGAAATATAGACTGGGAAATCTTAAAAGAGAACGGGGAAATACTGCACCATTTGGAGGGAGGGGTACGTATGTTAAATAATGATTGGAATGAGTTGCTTGAAGAGGAAAAAGAGAAGGATTATTTCCTTCAACTGAAACAGAAGTTGAACGAGGAATATAAAGAGCATCGGGTCTATCCTGCTAAGTCGGAAATATTGAATGCTCTTGCTTTCACTCCCAGGGAAGCTACCAAAGTAGTCATTCTCGGCCAAGATCCTTATCACGGCAAGGGACAGGCGCACGGGTTCAGTTTTTCCGTTCGTCCAGATGTTACCATTCCCCCGAGTTTAAGGAATATATATAAAGAACTGCACCATGATTTAGACATCCCAGCACCTAATCACGGCTGCCTGCTGCATTGGGCGGAACAAGGGGTCCTGCTTCTGAATGATGTCCTGACCGTCAGAGAGAAGCAGCCTAATTCCCATAAGGGGATAGGGTGGGAGCGATTTACAGATGCTGTCATAGAAATACTTAATCAAAGAGAACGACCGGTAGTGTTCCTTTTATGGGGAAAACACGCACAGAAAAAAGGCGCTTCTATAGATACAGAGAAGCATATGGTGATCGCTTCCCCTCACCCAAGTCCATTTGCGGCTCACCGTGGATTCTTTGGGAGTAAACCATTCTCCCGCGTAAACGAATTTTTGAAAAAGCATGGGGAAGAACCTATCGATTGGAAGCTTCCAGCCGATTGTCCGGACGCATGAGCCCAAACCAGATTGAAAGAAGGGCATATGCTACAGTATTCTAAAGTTTCGGAGGGGTTTATATGTTTCCTACAGGTCAACCACCATACCCTCCTATGGGGCAGTTTCGAGGGTTTCAACAAGCCGTCCAACCGAATATGATGCGTTCTGCAGCACCCTTTTTCCAAGGAGGGGGACCTGGAGGGGCCATGCGTGCTTTCGGCGCACCCGGCTTCGGAGCTCCTGGTTTCCTGGGTAATGCAGGATCTGCAGTCCCGGGATTCTTCGGAGGCGGATCCGGTTTGGGTACGAAGGCGTTAGGTGCAGCAGGCACAGCTGCTAAAAGCGGAGGGGCAGGATGGATCGGTTATATGCAGACCGCGTTGAAAGCGATGCAGTCAGCGGCTCCGATGATGCAGCAATACGGACCGATGTTGAAGAACATCCCGGCGATGATTAATATGATGAAAATCATGAATGAGCCGGATGAAGAAGAAACATCGCCGGAAAAGGAAGAGAAACAAGGGACGTCAAATGCTTCCGAATCGAGCAGTTTCGGGAGTTCAGAGTCCGAGCAGCAAGAAGATCAAGGAGCATCACAGCCTAAATTGTATATTTAGGCTGTGCGTGTCACTTGATTTTTTTTTATGAATTAGAAAGAATAGGAACATGCAGGAAAAGCATGAACCTACGTTTAGGAGGTTTTTAATAATGAGTAATCAAGTAGAAAAAGCAACATTTGCCGGGGGATGTTTCTGGTGTATGGTGGAGCCGTTCGACGAACGTCCGGGTATCCACTCCATCGTTTCCGGCTACACCGGAGGCCATACGGAAAATCCGACATACATGGAAGTTGTATCAGAGACAACGGGACACCGGGAAGCTGTGCAAATCACCTACGACCCGGAGATCTTCCCTTATGAGCGTCTCCTGCAGCTGTTCTGGCAGCAGATTGACCCGACAGATGCAGGCGGTCAATTTGCAGACCGAGGCCAGTCTTATACGACAGCTATTTATTATCACAGTGCAGAACAGAAGCGTTTGGCCGAAGAGAGTAAACAAGGTTTGGAGGAGTCCGGTAAGTTTAAAGCTCCGATTGTGACGGAAATCCTCCCTGCTGAAGTTTTTTACCCTGCAGAGGACAAGCATCAGGACTACTACAAGAAGAGCAAGTTTCATTACAAGCGATACAAAAAAGGCTCCGGAAGAGCAGATTTCATCAAAAACCATTGGAGCTTTCCGAAGGATAAAAAGGAACTCCGCAGTCAATTAACGGATATTCAATATATGGTGACGCAGGAAAATGGTACCGAGCGTCCATTTCAGAACGAATACCATGACCATGAAGGGGAAGGAATTTACGTTGACATCGTTTCCAAAGAACCGCTTTTCAGTTCCAAGGATAAATACGATGCCGGTTGCGGCTGGCCGAGCTTCACGAAGCCCATTGAGAAGGTGAAAGAAGAATTGGATACATCCCATGGTATGTTCCGTACAGAAGTTCGATCGGAGCAGGCGGATTCTCATCTTGGCCACGTTTTCGATGACGGTCCCCGGGACAAGGGTGGATTGAGATACTGCATCAACTCCGCTGCGCTCGAATTCGTACCGGCAGAAGAAATGGAAGAAAAAGGGTATGGGTACTTGAAGCACTTGTTCCGCTGATGATCCTGTTCTCCCATCCTCATTCTTCTTGGGTAATGGTATAATGAAAGGATGAGGGGGAACGGAAGTGGGAAGAAAAAGGGCACTGACACAAGAAGAAATATTCAAGGTGACAGGCGAAGTTATGCGTACCGAGGGAATCAAAGGTATCCACTTCAAGAAACTTGCAACAATGCTTGATGTGAGCAGAAGCACCTTTTATGATTATTTCGAAAACAAAGAAGCACTGATCCTCGCCTATATGAAGGCAATGATGGATGAGATGGAATCCAAAATATCTGAAATCCCTGCGGATATCGCACCGAACCAAAAGCTTTACCGGCTCTTGATCGTCCTTCTTGAACATGCAGAGGTTCATCATATCGATCAGATGATCCGTGAACTGCAGTCCGGGGATAAAAGCCTTGCTTTCTTTATCCGCACGGAAGTCCATCAGAATTTGATGGAGACATATAAGAAGATGCTTGATTGGATCAATGCCAGTAAAGAGGAAGGGATTTGGAATCATGATGTCGATACAGAACTGCTCGGGGATCTGATTTTCCATTCCATCCTGTTTCCACAACGAGAAAAACTTGGTGTGAAGAAGTTGGCCGATCAACTTTTTCATATGCTGGAACGTGGAGTTCTTCAAACAAGGTGACAGCCGGTATCCTGATTAGAGGATACCGGCTGTCCTTTTTACAAGAATTCAGAGAAAGGGGTTTTTCCATTCTGTTAATAAACCGTAGTTGCAGGATTCCGCATCTTCCAAATAACCTGGGACAGGCCGGATGGGAGACCGCCCGGACTTTAACAAAAAAGTAAGCACAGGATCTTGTATCTCAGAAGCTATAACGAGATTTACATATTCCTCTGCTGTCCATTCGTGGCTGTATTTATGGTAAAGAGGCATCCGTGCGCCCCCTACAAGCCTGGTCAGCCCGAACTGAATAACGATTTCATACATGGCCTGTGTCAACTGTCTGCCGAGTCCGAGGGAACGGAAGTCCGGATCGACACACAAGTCGACGACATATAAAGTATCCCCTTCCGGGTCGTGCGTCTCCATGGAGCCGTCTGCTGTGATCTCCTTCCAAGTATGGTCTTTGTCATCATCCAGGTGTACTTGCATCGCCGTCATGGAACCAGCGATCGTTCCTTCCACTTCTATACATAAACAACCGGTGGGAAAAGCGGCAAGCTGCTGACTCAATTGCTCTTTGGTCCACCACAAATCAGAGGGGAACGGGGGAGGGAATGCTTTTTTCTGAATGTTTATCAACGTTTCGAAATCCTTTTCTTCATAAGGTCTGATATGAATGTGTCTGTACTTTTTTTTCATCTTATCGTATCCGTAGAGCCATTTATTCATAAAAACACCTCTTTAATAAAATTTAAAATTTGAAAGGGGAGGGAAACATGAGGTATCCTTCACTCTCCACCTATGCCATTGCTCTTTTAGGCGGTTGTATGTTCCAGCTGCTCCACATTCCAATTCCGTTCATTCTCGGTCCTGTGACGGCCATTGTGTTTGCTAAATCCCTTTTCCATATGGAAAGCAGTACGTTTCCATTAGCAAGAGATATTGCCTTTGTCCTGTTGGGAATTCAAATCGGCCATACGTTTACTTCCGATACGTTCACGAGTATTTTCCCATATATGCTTCCATATGCGCTGCTTTCTTTTCTAATGATAGGAATCTGCCTCGTCATCGGGTTGGGGATATCGAAACGGACGGGAATGGATAAAACGACGAGTATGGTCGGAAGTTCTCCCGGTGGTTTATCTGCAATGATCGCTATCAGTGAATCGCTGCAAGGGAACAGCGGGCTTGTCACCATCTTTCATACGCTGCGTCTCATGAGTGTTTTATTCATTATACCTTTTTTTGTCACCCATATGTGGGGGGGAGAAAATTCCGCCGCGGTTGATTATTCCCTTTCCGTCGACGGGCCTTTGTGGACGGTTCTCTTTTACATTCTCGTATTCTTCATCGGCATGAAGGGAAAGCATAAGATACCCGCAGGGCTCGTCGTCCTGCCTATGATTGTTATTGGGGCCATTCAGACTTCCGGGCTCTTCCTGTATTCGCTCCCGTCCTCTTTATTTTCAGCTTCTCAGCTGATGGTAGGGACGTACCTCGGCCATACGATCATGCCTAGGGAGATTGTCCGTGCAGGTAAGAGCTGCTTCTACTTTCTATCTCTTTCTATTTTCATAATCGCTGTAGGGATCCTGTTTGCCTTTTTGTTTTCATTCTGGACAGGTGTCGATATTGTCACGTCCGTCCTTGCTCTGGCGCCTGGAGGATTAGTGGAAATGTCTATTACCGCCGGCCAGACGGGAGGAGATCCTGCCGTCGTAAGCTCGCTTCAAACCATTCGGTTATTGACTATTGTACTCGTTCTGCCGCTTTTATTTAAACGGATGGAAAGGCATATACGTATGTAGTATTTTGACATTGCCTCGAATTGAAGATAATATAAGTAAGAATAACACTTACAATTAACTGTATTTATATTATGTAAATTAAACTCAAGGAGGGTACTATGATGAACAGAAAACATATTTATAAAGAAGGGGCCAACCCATCGGGTAACGTTTTGCTATTGTTGCACGGAACCGGTGGTACAGAACAGGATCTCCTTCCGTTAGCTGAGATGATTGATTCGGAAGCAGCGGTTCTTTCTGTCCGTGGAACCGTCACAGAAAACGGAATGCCTCGCTTCTTTAAACGACTTCAAGAAGGTGTGTTTGATATAGAGGATTTGGTCGCTAGAACAGAAGAGCTGAATCAATTCCTCGATGAAGCAGCAGATCATTATGGTTTCGATCGTAAAGAGGTTATTGCCGTCGGTTATTCCAACGGTGCGAATATAGCGGGAAGTCTTCTGTTCCACTATGAAAAAGCATTGAAAGGAGCCATCCTCTTCCATCCAATGGTACCAAGAAGAGAAATCCAACTTCCTGAACACCCCGGCCTTCCGGTATTTATCGGGGCAGGGGAAAATGATCCGATCTGCCCCGCCAAGGAAACAAAAGATTTGAAAAAACTGTTGGAGGAAGCAGGAGCGGAAGTTGAGGAGCATTGGGAGCAGATGGGACATCAATTGACGGCTAATGAAGTGAAGGCTGCTTCGGAATGGTATAAGCGGACATTTTAACAATCTCTTGTTGAGTCTCTTTGTTCGTTGTATGATAGAAGACACGCAAGCAGCGAGGAGGTTGGATCATGATTCATAAGACATGGGAACAAAACGAAACAACAAAACAGGTGGAGTGTATTCACAACGACGCCAAGAAATTTGTCGTCCACAATGTATTAACACCTGGAAAAGTATATGATGTCAAAAATGAGAGCGAAGAATTTTATTTTGTCATCGATAATTCCGGCCGCATGGGCGGATTTTATAAAGAATACTTTAAGGAAGTATAAACAGATAAGACCAGGAAGGGCGAAACCTTTCTGGTTTTTTTATGATGCCCGGTAGAATACTGCAGGAAAAAGCTGGACATCCTAATATCTGGTGGAGAGACAGACTTCGTTCCCTCCATAGTTAGGAACTGGTTTGCTGTTTTAATGAAGCTATACCAGAAAGTCCGTATATAAAGTGAAACAATTCACCAACTTTTCTTGTAAACACTCGATTCATCGGCGATAATGAAGGTAAGCTGATGGAAGGGGAGGATGAGTTTTTTATGGATAAATTGATAGTCGTTCGCCATAGTGAGACAGAAGGACAGCATGAAGATTCGCCGTTGACGAAACAGGGCATCAGGCAGGCACAAACACTTGCTTATTTCCTTGACCGCGCCGGTCATGAAGTGGACCGAATCATCTCCAGTCCTTTTTTACGGGCCGTTGAAACAATTAAACCCTATGCCAGAAAGAAAGGGCTAGAGGTGGAAACCGACGAACGGTTGGAAGAACGAGTATTAAGCCATGAACCACTCAATGACTGGGAAGAAGTTCTGCATGATACCTTCCAGGATCCTGAACTTAAGCTTTCCGGAGGAGAATCCTCGAAAGAAGCGAAGAAACGAGTCCTCTCCCTCATCGAAGAATTGGAGCAAGAGGATTGTGGGAACGTTCTCCTTGTGACACACGGGAATCTGCTCGCTTTACTTCTTCAAAAGTATAAACGCGAAATTGGATTCTATGAATGGAAGCGGCTGACGCGCCCGGATGTATTCCTCGTTCAGAAGTTTGGAGGGGAATATACCGTCGAGCGGATATGGGAGGACTGATGCCCAGGCATCGTCTTCTTTTTTTCACGCGTACGCGAAGAAAGTCGAATGATTACAGGAATTGCGATTTTTCGATAAAATCGTTATTATAGATGGTGGTGTTTATCTTAACCATTATCGGTGAATATAGTAATATAAGCACACGAACTCTATTCGTAAAGGAGGAGAAAATCGATGGCATTTGTAATTACATCCCCATGTAAAGATGAAAAAGCGGGAGAATGCATGGATGTGTGCCCAGTTGATTGTATCGAGGAAGGGAAAGATATGTTCTATATCGATCCTGCGATTTGCATAGATTGTGGTGCATGTGAAGCCGTTTGTCCGGTAGAAGCAATCTACATTGAAGACGAGGTACCGGAAGAAGAAACCCCATACATCGAAATTAACCGCAAGTTCTTTGAAGAACAGTAAGTAACATAACCAGGAACCGCCTCTCTATATAGAGAGGCGGTTTTTTTGATACCTCCCGGTGCATACTTTTCCCTTTATGCGGGTAGATACATAAAGAACTGTACTTACTTAGGAGGTAGGGATCTTGACGAATCTACAAAAAAAATCAGTTATCATAACCGGAGCGAGCAGTGGTATTGGAAAGGCGATCGCTCATGAACTCGCATCGAACGGGGCAAACGTTGTTCTTGCTGCCCGAAGATCTGAGCGTCTGAAAAAACTGGCCGATGCTATCGAATCGGAGCATGGAGTTGAGGCGAAGGTTGTAGAAACGGATGTGACGAAGCGGGAAGATGTTGAAAATCTTGTTCAAACGACAAAGGATACATTCGGTAGTGTAGATATCCTGATAAATAATGCTGGTGTCATGCTGTTGTCTTTTCTCAAGAATGATCACGTGGACGAGTGGGAACAAATGGTGGATGTAAACATCAAAGGTGTACTGTTCGGAATCCATGCAGCCTTACCGACAATGATCGAACAGAATACTGGACACATTATCAATGTTTCTTCGGTCGCAGGTCATGAAGTTTTCCCGTCGAGTACTGTGTATAGTGCAACAAAATATGCAGTAAAGGCACTTTCTATGGGGATGGAGAAGGAATTGTCGAAGACGGGTGTCCGTGTCACGAATATTTCCCCTGGAGCGGTGGAAACGGAATTGACGGATCACATTACAGACGGGGATGTGATTGAGATGTTTAAGGAGCGCAGCATGAAGCCGCTGGAAGCGGATGATATTGCCAAAGCTGTAGGATATGCGGTAAGTCAACCTGCTTCGGTCAACGTCAATGAAATTATTGTTCGCCCGATGAACCAGAAATAATGAAAAAAAGGCCGCAGCGGAACTGCGGTCTTTTAATGAATGACTTTAAATTTGTTATGCTGCTTAGAATCCTCCCGGTCTTCCTGGTCGATATGACGGATGGAGCTGAAGGGCGTCGGACCTTTGGAAATCTCATCGACAAAAGTGTTAAGTACCGCTTCTTCTCCTTCTGCTTCCATTAAGACGGTCCCGTCCGGCTGGTTTTTCACCCACCCGCATATGCCGAGGTAATCAGCCTTCTGCTTTGCTGCTGCCCGGAATCCAACGCCCTGGACTCTCCCGTGGATCGTCAGCCTCTTTCGTTTCATATGGTCTTACCCCTTTCTTTACAGGCTTCAGTGATATTGATTCCCTGAAAGGATCAAATAGAAACACAACAGGAGGTTGCTGGATGAAAGAAATAGATATCAGGAACGTATCCGATTTTTTTATAGGACAGACGGAAGATAACACCGGTACAACAGGGTGCACCGTCATCCTGAGTAAAGAAGGGGCGGTCGCTGGGGTTGACGTCCGTGGTGGTGCTCCTGGAACGAGGGAGACGGATCTAATGCGATCGGAAAATATGGTTCAAAAGGTACATGGGCTTTTTCTTGCTGGAGGAAGCGCATATGGTCTTTCTGCAGGAAGCGGAGTCATGCAGTGGCTGGAAGAACACCATATTGGGTTTGAGACAGGCCCGGTGAAGGTCCCCATTGTCCCGGGGGCTATTTTATATGATATTGATCCGTCCCGACCTGCTGTCCGTCCCGATGCAGCCATGGGCTATGAAGCGGCACGGATAGCGTGGGAGAACCCTCCCTTCAGCAATGGAAGATACGGTGCCGGTACTGGAGCGACAGTCGGAAAGCTCTTTGGGAGAGAGAACAGCATGAAGGGCGGCATCGGAAGTTATGCTTTCCAATCTGGAAAGGTGAAAGTAGGAGCGGTAATCGCAGTAAACTGTTTTGGTGATGTGGTTGACCCAGGCACGGGAAGAGTAGTTGCCGGTCTGCATAAAAATGGAGAATTTCTGCGGACGGAAACACATTTGATGAATAACGTCTCCACGGTACCAGTCACTGATTCCTTCCAAGGGAATACGACGATCGGCGTTCTTCTGACTAATGCTTCGTTACATAAGTCGGAAGCTAATAAACTTGCATCCATCTCCCATAATGGGTTGGCTAGAACCATCCGTCCTTCTCATACCTATGTAGATGGGGATACGCTTTTTACCATGCACGGGGATGAAGTAGCATGTGATGTTAACGGACTCGGGGCGATGGCTGCGTTCGCTGTTGAGAAAGCTGTGCTTCGGGCATTTGAACACTAAAAAAAGAACGGAGAGGATACCCATGCTTGTATTTGTTTATGGATCCTTGATGACAGGGATGGAAAACCATCATGTGTTGTCTCAGGCGCCCCTTCTCGCAAAGGAAGCACGTGTAAACGGAAGGCTATATGAAGGAGAATCCTATTATCCGCTGCTTGTGGAGGAGCCAGGAGCCTGGACATATGGGGAGTTGTATGAGGTCGATGAAAGAGACCTTGTTTCTCTCGATGCTTTGGAGGAATATGATCCGGAAACGGATAAGGGAACTTTTATAAGAAAAAGCCTTCCTGTCTGGACCGACAGTGGAAAGGAAGAAGCATATGTCTATGTCGCTTCTGAAGAGTCATTGGGAAAACCAGTAGCATCCGGCAATTGGAAAGTCCACCGCCTGTTGGTAAACGGGGGCTCCTGCTATTATTTTGCTTACGGTTCCTGTATGGATGATGAACGATTCGCAAAACATGGGGTCGATCGTCTATTTCAAAACGTTACCGGAAGAGGATCGGCGAAGGGCTACCGCCTTGGATTCACATACCCTCTTCCCGACGGGGCAAGGGCAGATCTTGTAGAAGCAGAAGGCAATGTTGAAGGTGTCGTGTATGAGATTAACGAGGAAGCAAGACAATACCTTTACAGGAGGGAAGGTGTCGACAGGGGCGGCTATCGACCGATGGTGCTCCCTGTCGCCCTTGCTTCCGGAAACCAAGTGGAAGCTTTATCATTCACAGTCAGGGAAAAACAGCCGGAGAGTGCGCCCCCTTTCCATTATGCAAAAGAAATCCACAGGGGTGCCGGGCGGTATTTATCACGTTCGTATGTGGATGAAATAGAAAAGAGATTTGCAGAAGAAGTTTGCGGTGAAGAGTTCCGTAATTATTTGCTGAAAAGGAGCTGACATTCATGACTATGGCGACCTGGTCCCACTACAGGGCAAGGGATTTCTCTTCTCTTCCCTATATAGCATTCCAACGTTCACCCGGTAACAAAGAAGCGATCATTATGATTCATGGAATCACAGCTGAACTGGATCACCACAAGAAATTCGCATCTTTCTGTAAGCGAAAGGCAGATGTCTTCCTGCCCCTCCTTAGAGGATACGACCAGAAAGGAAAAAGAGGGGATATTGACTATTTGGGACAATATGATGACGATTTATCAGATTTTATCCACTTCATTCGGAAGCAGGGATACGGGCGGATTGTGCTTGCAGGCCACTCCATGGGATGCGCGAATATTTTGAGGTTGATGGATCTCCATCCGGATATAGCAGAGGAGTATCTATTCATTGCTCCCTTCTTCCATCCAACCCTTCCTGTCTATCATGACGATGCTACCGAACAAGGGAAGCCTGAAACAGATGTCGATTACGTCATTCATGACAAGAAAATGATTGCTCTCGTAGCGCTTCACAAAATGAACATACACCGCTTTGATGATGCGCATGTCGCAGAGATACCAGATGAATTCCATTACAGCAACCGTTTGAAACTAAGTTTCCGCCTGCTTCTGTCGAGGTTTCCGGAGAAGATCGTCAACGATCTGTTTTCCGGCATGGAAGATCGCGTTTCCATCTTTATCGGTGATGAGGATGAGGTTATTGTTCATCCACTCCTTAAGAATTGGGTGAAGGAGACGTGGGGATTGGACGTCCTGCTGATTCCAGGGGTTGACCATAACCATATCCTTCATCATTCTGATCTCCATCGCGTGATTGCAGGGCGTCATGCAGAGGAACAGTAAAGCATGAAGGATATTTATACGGACGTTTTTGCTTTTCGGGGGGGATACGGGGATTTCGGATATGAACAGGGCCGCGGGTTACAATCGTCCCGTCTTTTGAACTACCATAAGAACCGGCGTCCTCGTTCCGTTCGGCATTATAAGTCTGAAAAATCAGTGGTCAAGCATTTGCTGGATGAGTTTTTTCCTCCTTTATGGGAAGAACTGCTCGGTCTCGCAGAGGGACTTAAATGGTCCGTGGATGATGTCGTGCACGAATACAGCGGGTGGCAGCAGGAATGGGATAAGTCCGGCTGTTCGATTTTGACAGGCGATTCCTTTTTTACACGAAATTATGACTATCATCCGAAAACATATGAAGGCAGGTTTCTTATTTATGCTCCAACAAAAGGGACTCCCACCATCGGACCCGGACAGAGAATTCTAGGTCGTACGGATGGAATGAACGCCTACGGATTGTGTATCGGCTACAACTTTGTCAACCGTGTTCATCCTGGTGACGGGTTTATTTGCTGCACATTGACCAGAATCATACTTGAGACGTGCAGAACGACAGAAGAGGCCGTCGACATGCTGAAGAGGCTCCCTCACCGCCACTCCTTTAATTACGTGGTAACAGATTGCAATGGTGTGACTAAAACAATTGAAGGTTCCCCGCGAGGTGTCCGCATTCATGAGGCACTAGTTTGTACCAATCATTTTCTTCATTTGGAAAATGAAAACCGAAGGCACTTATCTGATTCGCATGAGCGTCTAGGTCATCTCATGGATGCGCAAAAAAGAATGAACGGAGAAGAGGCCTTCCGCTTTTTGAACGATACGACAGGACCGATATTTTCAAAACGCTATTCTCAGTGGTCCGGAACCATCCATACATGCAGTTATCAACCCAGAGATAAAATCGTTCGTTTTGGTTTGGGCGGGGATACCAGCGGGGTTTCTTTCGACTTTGGAGAATTCATGAACGGTAAAAGAATCCGTGTAAAAAAAGTCCTTGGGCATCTGGATACACAGGAGCCCATCCCGTACATCGATGATTTCCCTCTTGAGTAAGAGAGCGATTTCAGAGTAAAATGATGGGAGAATGTACGGGAAAAGGAGTTTGGAGATGACAACGATGACGGATTCTAAATTAGACCAACTAATGCATGTGTACGACTATTTATCTCAGGAAGGGGATGCAGCCTCTGCTGTCAAACTCTTGGACTTGATAGAAAAGGTGAAGGAAGAGGAAACAATAATCGGCTTTGCCGGCCATTTTTCAGCCGGTAAATCAACGCTGATCAACCGCCTTCTCGGCCATGAACTGCTCCCTTCCAGTCCCATCCCCACCAGTGCAAACATTGTCCGGTTAAAAACGGGGTCAGAAAAGACAATTGTATTTTTTGATCAGGAAGATCCTGTATGTTATGAAGAAAAAATTTCTATGGATATGGTAAAGGATTTATGCAGAGATGGAGATGCGGTGAAGGAACTGACGATTCAGAGGCCGAAAGGAGGACTGCCCTCCCATGTATCTGTTGTTGATACACCAGGAGTGGACTCTACTAATGATGCCGATCGACTGATCACGGAAGCCTCTTTGCATAAAATGGATTACATGTACTACGTGATGGATTACAACCACGTCCAGTCTGAAGTTAATCTGCAGTTTCTTGACGAAATGCAGCGTAGAAAGAAACCCTTTTCTCTCGTCATTAATCAGATCGATAAACACAAAGAAGAAGAGTTGACGTTCGAATCTTACAAACGGAGCATCGAGGCAGCCCTGAAAACATGGGGGATTCATCCGGAAGCTGTTTTTTATACGACAATGCGGGATTCGTCCCATCCGGAGAGTGATTGGGCAGAACTATCTCAACATTTCCGTGCCCTTTTTGACCTCGGTCCTTCCAAAGGTTCTCATCAGGCCGTGAAGGAAGCCGAAATGATCATGGAGGAAAGCGTTCGTACATATAAGGAAGAACGTTCCTCCTTCCTCGCAGATCTAAAAGAGCGGAAGCAGACGCTGTTGGATCAAGTGGAAAACAGCCCTGTGGACGAAGGTATCTTCCATGAGACAGAAGACCTTCTAAACAGAGGAATGGAAACATTTGAGGAACGTATCTTGAACTTCCTTCCTAATGCGTATTTAATGCCCAGTTCTCTTCGGGAATACGCAGAAGCTTTTCTCGAGGCACTGCAGCTGAACTTTAAAGTAGGCCTTCTTTTCTCCGGAAAGAAAACGGAGGAGGAACGAAAAAGAAGGGAAGAAACATTTTATGAAAAATTGAACGCATCCATTCAAGAGAATCTGCAATGGCCTCTGCGGGAACGGATGCTGTCGATCATCGATACACAAGGCCTGCGTGCACCAGAATTGGTGAGTCAGGTACAGGATATGGATTTCCAATATCCTAAGGAGCGACTTCGTTCTTTAGTGGAAAGCGGTGCATCCGTTACCGGCGCATATGTGCTGCTTTATACAGATCAAATCGCTAAAGATATCCGACAGGAAATGAAAACTTATGTCGGTGCATGGAAAAGGGAATGGGAGGCAGCACTTAAGAGGCAGCAGCAGGAATGGAAAGACAAACACGAAGAAGCGTTTGCCGCTTATGAAGAAATTCAGCACATTAATCAAACAATACGTTCGCAGGAAGCGGAAATCGAGTCCTATGAAAACAGCCTTCGATCCCATTTCACGGGAAGTATCACATCCAGTGTAGAAGCGAAGGTGGAAAAGGATTTAGAGAACAGAAGGAAGCGGATAAAAGGTGAAACTGCGGGAGTGAGGATCACGCGGAAGAGTCGACAGGAAACAGAAGCTGGGGAGGATTTTTCCGATCAGGATCGCACATCTTCCTCCAGTATGATGCATGCAACGCTAGAACGAGTCGACCGGACGATTAATGCCATTGCACCGCTCGATGGACTCCAAAGTCTCCGTGAACAACTGCAAAGGAAGCGGGAAAGACTCAAGAACCGATCCTTTACCATCGCTTTATTCGGCGCATTCAGTGCAGGGAAATCGTCTTTTGCCAATGCGCTGCTTGGTGAATCGGTCCTGCCTGTATCGCCGAATCCAACAACGGCAACGATTAATAAGATTTCCCCACCGTCTATAGAAAAACCTGATCGGACGCTTGATGTGTACGTTAAAAATGAAAAAGAGATGATGGAAGACCTTGCGGATATCAGGAGACGGATGGGGCTTCAGAGAGAGACACTCGATCTTCTATATGAGGAAGTAAAGCAGAAAGGGACGCAGAGCGATCTTTTGGACCAGAAGCAGCTTTCTTTCCTGGAGGCATTCATGGAAGGCTACCATGAAATGAGGGAATATTTGGGGACACGCATGGAAGCTCCCTTTGACGAGTTTACAAGTTTCGTAGCAGATGAAAAGAAGTCCTGCTTCATTGAATCCATGGAATTGTTTTATGATTGTGCTTGGACAAAGGCGGGAATCACGCTTGTTGATACGCCCGGCGCAGACTCCGTAAATGCAAGGCACACAGATGTTAGTTTTAAATACATTAAGGATGCAGATGCTGTTTTGTTCGTTACTTATTATAACCACCCATTCTCTCAAGCGGATCAATCCTTTTTGACGCAGCTCGGCAGGGTGAAGGACAGTTTTGCCATGGATAAGATGTTCTTCCTTCTGAATGCGGCAGATTTAGCAGCGTCCGAGGAGGAACTTCAGCAGGTCGAGATGTATATGAAAGAGCAGCTGCTTGGTTTCCAAATCCGTAAACCGCGGCTCTATTCCGTCTCAAGCCTGCTCGCCTTGAAAGAAAAGCAACAGAAGGAACATTTGTCATCTGGAATGGAAGCTTTTGAAGCAAAGTTTCGAAGCTTCCTGAATGAAGAGCTTGCTTCCGTTTTGATTCAATCGATGGAAGCGGATGTTTCAACAGCTAAGCAGATGGTCGAGGCGTTTATATCAACGAGCCGGATGAATGAAGGACAAAGGAAAGAAGAGAAACGGTTGTTGGAAAGACAAAAGGCTTCTGCGCTGGCTCTGTTCCATAAGGAGGAGCCGGTTGGAGCGAAAGAGGCGGTTCGTAATAAAGTGGCGAAGCAACTGCATTATGTCCAGGAGCGGATGCTGCTTAATTACAACGATTTCTTTAAACAGTTTTTCAATCCTGCCGTAATCAACGGCCGGGGGCAGGATATGAGAGAACAGGCTTTAGAAGCATACCGCAAACATGCAGAAGCGGTGAAATTTGAATTGAATCAGGAACTGAAAGCTGTATGTCTACGGATGGAACAGACACTCAGGGAGTTAACTGCCAGCCACATGATGAAGGTTAATCAGGATCTTAAACAGGTCAAAGAAAGTATCCACTTAGAACAGCCGGAATGGCCGGATGTTCCTATCCCAGCCATTCATGCCGACCTTCACATCGATCCGCAAGCCGAGAAAGAATCGAAAAAAGCAGTCAAGAGCACGAGAGCCTTCTTCGAACGTAATGAAAAAGAAGCACTGAGGGACACGCTTCTCTCCTATATTAGAGATGCATTAAGCGATTCGATCGGTGGCCAAAGCGGCATTGTAACAAGGCATTACCAAGAGCAGTGGGACCAATTGTTTATGCAATTCCAGAGCGAGTGGATGCATCAGACGCAGGATAGTTTTGACCGACTGTTGTACCCGTTGGAAAACCCTATTGATGTAGCCCATCTCGAAGCAGTTTATAAGCAATTAAAATAAATGAGAAACGGTCTGCCGTCTGACGGGGGCCGTTTTTTTATAATAAATTCATGATGATGGATCAATCAGCATAGAATGCTAAGGAAAGGGAGGTGACGTATATATGTATCCATATTCCCATCCTTATCAGGGACAAGGCATGTATCGTCAGACGTATGCATCTGAAACGGCACAGGCGTCCCTGCTTGCAAGTCCACTTGCTCCGGACTTAAAAGGGGCGGTTCAATTCTATCAGATGCCTTACGGCGTGGAAGTTTTTGTTCAAGTAGAAGGACTGCCGGCTTTCCAGGCGTCGAAGAACGGAGCACAAATCGGCCCGCACGGGTTCCACATCCATGAAAAAGGTGTTTGTGAGATCGGAGATGGCAAAGAACCTTTTGCATCTGCGGGAGGCCACTGGAATCCGGACAATGAGCCTCATGGAAACCACGCAGGTGATTTTCCAGTTCTGTTTTCCAATGAAGGCAGAGCGAGAATGATTTTCTTTACCGATCGTTTTCGAGTAGAGGATGTGATCGGTAAGGCGATCATCATCCATCAAGGTCCCGACGATTACCAATCGCAGCCGAGTGGAAACGCGGGAAAGAGAATTGCTTGTGGAATTATAGAAAGAATGGAATAAAATACGCCTTCATGGATATAATGTAATAAGCAGGGGCGCGAGGCGTCTATACTTGACTTCACCGGTGAGTCATAGTATAGTTTAGACAAGGTTTCCATTTGCCAAATTTAAGAAAATACATGTTATAAAGAGTGATCCTTTTTAGGGTACTTTTCATAATATGTGATTTTCA
Source organism: Bacillus sp. SB49 (assembly GCF_000469135.2). NCBI lineage: Bacteria > Bacillati > Bacillota > Bacilli > Caryophanales > Bacillaceae > Bacillus > Bacillus sp. SB49. The sequence continues at coordinate 1,894,556 of NZ_CP048117.1, read as the reverse complement.
TGAATGAACGCATATTAATTTTAGAAATATTGGAGGATCCATCCCTATGAAAACAGGTACAGTTAAGTGGTTCAACGCGGAAAAAGGTTTCGGTTTCATCGAAGTTGAGGGCGAAGACGATGTATTCGTACACTTCAGCGCGATCAACGAAGAAGGCTTCAAATCTCTTGAAGAAGGTCAAGCTGTAGAGTTTGAAGTTACAGAAGGAAACCGCGGGCCACAGGCTGCAAACGTAACAAAAATATAAAAACACAAATATAAAGAGACTGGCTTTTCGGGTCAGTCTCTTTTATATCATTTCAAGTCTAAAGGAGGCTACATCATGGCTTTCGGTAAAAAAAACCAGGCTGAAATCAAAGAAGAAGATACAAAAATCTGGGTGTGTACATCCGATGATTGTAACTGTTGGATGAGAGATAACTTTAGAACGAATGATGATAAGAAGTGTCCTATGTGCGGCAGCCCGATGGAGGAAGAAAACAAAGTCCTTCAGGTTGTGGAAAATAACAGTCTCTACTATAAATCCCAATCATAAAGAAAAGCGGTTGCCATGGAGCAATCGCTTTTCTTTTCTTCTGTTCATTCCGAGGGGATGAATGTTATAATTCTTAATGGTCTACTACGTTAACACTGGAGGATTAATTTATGCTGAATGTAAACAATGTGAGTCTTCGTTTCGGAGATCAAAAGCTGTTCGAAGATGTCAATATAAAGTTCACGCCTGGTAACTGTTATGGACTTATCGGTGCGAATGGTGCAGGAAAATCGACGTTTCTGAAAATTTTGAGCGGGGAGATCGAACCGCAGACGGGAGAAGTATCGCTGAAGAAAGATCAGCGCCTTGCTGTCTTGAAGCAGAACCATTTCGAATATGACGATTACGCCGTACTCGAAACCGTTATTATGGGACATGCCCGTTTGTATGAAGTGATGAAAGAGAAAGATGCCATTTATATGAAGGGCGACTTCACCGAAGAAGACGGTATGCGTGCAGCGGAACTCGAAGGAGAATTCGCTGAAATGAATGGTTGGGAAGCGGATTCTGATGCTGCCCGCCTTCTCAAGGGGCTTGGGATCGATGAAGATCTTCATGAGAAGAAGATGAGTGAGCTGGAGGGCTCTGATAAAGTGAAAGTGCTTCTTGCACAAGCTCTTTTTGGAAATCCGGATGTCCTTCTTCTGGATGAGCCTACCAACCACCTGGACATTAAAGCGATTCAATGGCTGGAAGATTTCCTCATCGGTTTTGAAAATACGGTCATTGTCGTATCCCACGACCGCCACTTCCTGAACAATGTTTGTACACACATTGCAGACCTTGATTTCGGTAAGATCCAGATTTATGTAGGCAACTATGATTTCTGGTATGAATCCAGCCAGCTGGCTCTCAAAATGGCTCAGGAACAAAACAAGAAGAAGGAAGAAAAGATTAACGATTTGAAGGAATTTATCGCTCGTTTCAGTGCGAACGCTTCTAAATCGAAGCAAGCGACGTCCAGGAAGAAGCTGCTGGAGAAAATTACATTGGATGATATTCAGCCTTCTTCAAGGAAATATCCTTACATCGCTTTCCAAGCGGATAGGGAAATCGGGAATGACTTGTTGACGGTAGAAAACCTTACAAAAACTATAGACGGCGTCAAAGTGCTGGACGGGATCAGCTTCACTTTGAACAAAGATGATAAAGTTGCCTTCGTCGGTTCCAATGAAGTGGCGAAAACGACGTTGTTCCAAATTCTGACGGGTGAAATGGAACCGGATGAAGGAACCTATAAGTGGGGGATCACAACTTCACAAAGCTATTTCCCTAAGGATAACTCTGAATTCTTTGAAGGCTCGGAGCTCAGCCTTGTTGAATGGCTGCGCCAGTATTCGCCAGAGGATGAAACAGAAACATTCCTGCGTGGTTTCCTCGGTAGGATGCTGTTTTCTGGAGAAGAAGCGTTGAAAAAGGCGAAAGTCTTGTCCGGGGGAGAGAAAGTACGTTGTATGCTTTCCAAAATGATGCTTTCCGGTTCGAACGTTCTCCTGTTGGATGAACCGACCAACCACCTTGATTTGGAATCTATTACAGCGTTGAACAAAGGGTTGATTAACTTTAAAGGTTCCATCCTTTTCGCTTCCCATGACCATGAGTTCATTCAGACGATTGCCAACCGCATTATCGAAGTGGCTCCTAACGGTATTGTAGACAAAGAGATGAGCTATGATGAGTTTCTGGAAGATGCGGAAGTTCAAAAGCAAGTTAAAAAAATGTACGCTTAATAGAGAGAAAGCATCTGTTCTTAGCAATAAGACAGGTGCTTTTTTTTGATAAATTATGTTTTATTTCTTACAGTCGTGGTATCAATAATGTAAGAAAAAAGAAAATATATTCCGTAAATTCTGTCGATAAAAGGCTCTATGAGGGTATTTTTGGCATTTTCATGCTACGAATGCCCTTTTTGTAATGGGACTGAAATATAGATGTTATCTTTGCAATCAAACTGTTGCTTGTTTGTTCTTAAAATCCATGAAGATTCTGGTATTCTTGTAAATGTGACCTGATCACGGGGCAAGTACGAAGGTGATCGACCAAACAAGAGGAGGCAGAATCTCATGAAAAAAACCGTATTTTCTGTTGCAGCTACCGTAGCACTTACCGGTGCATTTGCGACATCTGTCAGTGCCGAAGAATATAGTATCAACAAGGGTGACACCCTTTGGAGTATTTCACAAAAACATAACGTATCTGTAAATGATTTGAAATCTTGGAACGGCTTGAATTCTAATATCATCTACCCTAATCAAACGTTAACAGTATCCAATGACGCAACGAACTCTACATCTCCTAAATCTTCGAACGCATCCACGTACACAGTGAAGTCCGGAGATACGTTGTTCGCCATTAGCCAAAAATTCAATATTTCCGTAGATCAGTTGATGGCGTGGAACAACCTATCTTCCACCCTCATTTACCCTGGTGACCAATTCAAAGTAGACGGTCAGGCATCTGTCCAGCCGAAAGCATCTGCTCCTAGCACAACGGAACAGCCGGAAGCAAGTGCGCCGAAAGAAACGAGCGCACCAAAAGAGGCAAGTGCACCTAAAGAGAGTACAAAAGAAGCTGTTCAGACAAACACTTCCAATAAAGGTACAAGCAATGATGTAGTTAAAGAAATCACTGCTTCTGCTACTGCTTACACAGCAAACTGTGCTGGATGCAGCGGTGTAACGGCAACAGGAATCGACTTGAAAGCAAATCCTGACCTTAAAGTAATCGCCGTTGACCCTAACGTTATCCCGCTTGGTTCTAAGGTGTATGTAGAAGGTTATGGTACAGCGATTGCTGGAGACACCGGCGGAGCAATCAACGGAAACAAAATTGATGTTTACATGAAGGATCGTGCTTCTGCACTTGATTTCGGACGCAAGACAGTAAAAGTTCAAGTTCTAGCTGACTAAAACGGAAGTGTTGCCCCTTCTTTTTACAGCTATCTTCTATCTTTTATAATATCAAGCCCTTTGTCTATCACCGACAAAGGGCTTTTTATTTTGGAGTCGATATAGTTGGATCCACGGTTCCTTCTTGGTAGACTAATAGCATCTTGACACGGAAAGGGGTACGTTAATTATGAAAGCAATTGTCCACGAACGAAAAGATGGTTTGGAAGGTCTTCAATATAAGGAAATGAATATGGAGCGGCCGACAGGTAAGGATGTATTAATTAAGGTACATACAGCAGGTATGAACAGAAGAGATGTAGCTGTGGTTACAAAGAGGCATAAAGGAACGGATGCGCCATTAATTCCCGGATCTGATGCCTCGGGAGTTATCGAAGCGGTTGGAGAGGATGTACAGCGATTTCGAGAGGGGGACGAAGTAGTTATTAATCCTGGTCTCGGTTGGGAAAAGAAAAGCGAATATCCTCCGGAAGGGTTTGAAATTGTAGGGTTGCCGGATCATGGAGCATTTGCTGAATATTACTGCTGTTCCGAAGCACACGTAGAAAAGAAACCGTCGCATCTATCTTTCGAAGAAGCCGGAGTTCTTCCATTAGCTGCTCTTACAGCCTACCGCGCTTTAGTGACCAGGGGGCAAATTAAAGCAGGTCAGACGGTGTTGTTACCCGGCATCGGAAGTGGTGTCCTTACCTTTGCTCTTAAATTCGCCAAAGCAAAAGGAGCTCGTGTTATCGTAACATCCCGTTCGAAAGAAAAGCTGGAGGCAGCGCTTGCGATCGGTGCAGATGCTGCAGTTATGACAGAAAGCGATTGGAAAGAGGAGCTCGCGGAAGAAACGATTGATTTGTCTATTGAAAGCATCGGCAAGGCTACATTCCATAAATCTTTGGAGGTCCTGAGAAAAGGAGGAACGCTTGTTACTTTTGGAGCGACGACGGAGGATGAAGTAACCATTGATATCCGGAAGTTTTTTTATGCTCAGCAAAACATTCTCGGATCAACCATGGGAAGTGCGGAGGAGTTCCGGGAAATGCTTTCATTCATTGAAGAGAATGACATTCATCCTCAGGTAGACAAGCTGTTTAAGCCCGATCAACCTGTTGAGGCATTTGAGTATTTAAAGAACAGCGGTAATTTCGGAAAAATCGGCTTTCGTTTTCAATAATCATCCCACTTAAAACTTAGTAGCAACTCCGAATGAAATAAAAAAACATACAATAAGCGAACGAATGTGCGTAATAGTCGACAAAAGACCCCTCATTTATTGTAAAATAGTAACAAGCAATGCAATCAATGGAGGTGGAACCATTGTCACACAAAAACAATCCGAAGCGATTCGCTTTGAACATGAGTGCTGCTCAGTTCACCAAGTTCTATATTATGCACCTTCTGCAACTCCGTCAACCGATGATCAGTGAGCATTTCAAGGCCGAATTTAAACAGTTGACCAACAATTGGGTACCGGCGCCTTCAACACTTCTCGACACCCTTCATGAAATGACAGAGCAGGGGTTATTATACCGGAAGGAAGACTATAAGTCACATGATCGGAAACGTCAGAAGGTGTATTGGTACAGCCTTACGGATGATGGGAAAGAAGAGTTCGACGTATTGAAGAAGAGATATAAACTTTTGTTTGAGGAACAGATTTTTATTTTGAAAAAGATTATGTCCGACGTTTACCGTTAGGAGGGGCACACATGAGGCTGAGTGTCTTAGATCAGAGTCCTATATCAAAAGGGCAGACAGCAGAAGAAGCGTTGCAGCAAACGATTCAGCTTGCCGTTCATACGGAACAACTGGGTTATCACCGTTATTGGGTAGCAGAACATCATAACACAAATGGCCTCGCGGGATCTTCACCGGAGATATTAATTGGTCAGATCGCGGCTTCTACGAGAAGGCTTCGGGTTGGATCTGGTGGAGTGCTCCTGCCGCAGTATAGTCCATTGAAAGTTGCTGAAACGTTCCGGGTATTGGAAGCATTCCATCCGGAGAGAATCGATCTTGGTGTCGGTCGTTCCCCTGGAGGTGGAAAAAGGACGAGGCTTGCTTTGACGGATGGAATGGAAAAACCGCTTCACTCGTTCTCCAGGCAGGTAAAGGAGCTGCAGCAGTTCCTTCATGGAGATATTCCTAAAGGACACGAGTATTATGGAGTTTCAGCTCGCCCTGCCACGAAGACAGTACCGTCTATGTGGGTACTCGGCTTGAGCGAGCGTGGAGCGAAGCACGCAGCGTTATATGGTACTGGATTTACGATGGGGCACTTTATCAGTCCTGATAAAGGGGAGGAAGCTGTTCGTACCTACAGAGAACGTTTTCGCCCCTCTAAGAGTTTAAAGATGCCGCAAGTAAACGTTTGTGTTTTCGTCGTTTGTGCAGACACGCAGGAAGAGGCAGAAAGACTGGCAGCAAGTCAGGATTTGTGGCTTCTTGAAGTGGAGAAAGGATTAGAAACGAGAATCGCTTCTGTAGAAGAAGCGAGCGCACGTACGTACACGGAGAAAGAGATGGAAAAGATTCGCAGCAACAGGCGTCGCTGCATCATAGGAGATCCTCACCATGTAAAAAGGGAGCTTGACCTTTTAGCAGAAAAATACGGAACGGAAGAATTCTTAGTGATTACCAATATCTATGACTTTAATAAGAAAAAGCGTTCCTATGAACTGTTGGCCGAACTAATGTAAACTATGCGCGGAACCCCTCTATTATTATTCACCCAAACCAATTCGCCCCTTTCTGCATATACAGTAGAAAGGGGGGATTTGGAATGAGTAAAGGATATGGTGGAGGATTCGCGTTGATTGTCGTATTGTTTATTCTCCTCATTATTGTAGGAGCTTCTTGGTGGTATTAATCACCAGCGTAGAGCGCGGCAAGTGCCGCGCTCTTTTCATTTGCGTTTACATAAAGAGCCCATTTTAAAACGGGGTAAGGTAAGCTATAATAGGGAGTATTATGTTTATAAAGGATGGCTATAAAATGAGTGAAAATAAAAATCTGGGAACCATACAAAAATTAGAGATCCTAAAAAAGATCACCGGCGGTTTTGCGGCCACTGACGGAACGAAGGAAATCATCATACCTGATGAAGAAATCCAGGGCGAGATGGAAATCGGTCAGATCGTTGATGCTTTTATTTACACGGATAAAAAAGGCACCGAGACAGCTACGATGGATATTCCGGATGTCACAAGGGATTCCTATGGATGGGCAGAAGTCGTCGAGTACATGGCTCCTATGGGGGTATTTGTCGATATCGGTCTTCAAGGTAAGGATATTCTCGTATCTTCCGATGAACTCCCGTTACTGAAATCCGCATGGCCGAAAGAAGGGGACTATTTGTTCGTCAGTCTGGAAACCGATAAAAAGGGTCGCCTTGTAGCAGAACCAATATCGGAACAAGAGGTCATGGACGATCTGGAGAAAGCGCCGGAAACGTTGATCAACCAGGAAGTGACCGCAAGAGTGTATAAAGCGACTAAATCAGGTTCAGCAGTCCTTACAGGAGAAGGGTACAGAGGCTTTATTCATCCCAGTGAGCGAAAGGAAGAGCCTCGGCTTGGACAAACAGTAACGGCAAGGGTAATCGACGTAAAGGATGATGGTACCATTAATCTGACTCTACGACCTTTGAAGCAGGAAAGCATGAAGGAAGATGCCGAGATCATTTATGATTTTCTCCAAGAAAACGATGGAGTCATGTTCCTAAATGATAAGAGCGATCCAGAAGCCATCCGGAATCAGTTCCAGATCAGCAAAGCAGCTTTCAAACGGGCGTTGGGACAGCTGCTGAAACAGTCCAAAATCGAGTTTAAAGATGGTAAAACTGTCATCAAACACCACTCGGAATAATACTTAGTAGCAACTCCGAACAATATAAAAAGAACTTCAATCATCCATAAGGATAAAGAAGTTCTTTTTTTTATGGAGATAAATATACATCTTTAAGTATCTTCAGTAGTTAAATGGATGCTTGACACTATAATTGAGAAGGATTATCATTATCTTTATCATAAACCAGATAAAGGGGAACAATAATGGAAACGACTAAATCAGATTTAGCAAAAATTATCAGGGAACGACGATCAGTAAAAACCGGCTACAACAATGAGCCTGTCCCTCAGGAATTAGTAAAGGAGCTTCTGGATGATGCCTGTTGGGCACCAACTCACGGCTTAAGGGAACCTTGGAGGTTTATCTACATACCAGAAGAAGAGAAAGAGGGGTTTGTTGAATCACTTGTTCAGACATTCCCTAAAGACATGCAGGAAAACAGGAGAAATTATTTCAGCCAGCCGACTGCCTTTTTAATTGCGGTTATGGAAGAGGACCCGCGACAGAAACAATGGGAAGAGAACTTTGGAGCAATCAGCTGCTTGCTTCAGAATTTCCAGCTGCTGGCATGGGAGAGAGGACTCGGAGTCGTATGGAAAACAAACCCGCAGATTCATGAGCCGAAAGTTCGTCGTTTATTAGGAGTCGAACAGGGAGAGAAGATTGTCGGATTCATCCACATGGGCTTTTTTGATCACGAACCAAAAACGAAAACGCGGACACCGATCGAACAAAAATGGAGCGTTTATAAAAATTAACACAAAAAACACATCGATTTGATGTGTTTTTTATTCGTTTCATGCCGAAAATGCCAAAAATGCGAAGGGGAGAACTAATGTTCGTGTTTCTTGTTCTTATATTTTGAATCAAAAGCGATCAAAACGACGCCTAGTGTTTCTCCAGGTCTTCCACGAGTTTCAGTTTGTGTGCACCCATATTTTTCACAATTCAGACTCCAGTGGCAAGGTCAAATTTATACAATAAGGCTTGATGATAGACGGGGAGGCTGTATTCATTTTATGATAGAGGTAAAACGTTAATAAAGGAGCATTTTATGAATTTTATCGCTCTCGATTTTGAAACAGCCAACAGAGAACGCTCTTCCGTTTGTTCCATCGGAATAGTTGAGTATGATAATGAAGAAATTGTTCAGGAGTATTACAGGCTCGTCCAACCGAAGAACAATTATTTCGCACCAATCAATATTCAAGTACACGGAATTACTCCGGAGGATGTAGCTGATGCCGATACGTTCGACATTCTTTGGGAAAGGGAGATAAAGCAGATGGTGGAAGGGAAGCTGGTGGTCGCTCATAATGCCCCGTTTGACATCGGCGTGCTTCGAGCTGTGCTCGATGCTTACCAACTTCCGTATCCTATGCTTGCATACAACTGTACCGTCAATATTGCAAAAAAAACATGGGATCTCCCAAAATACAAATTAAATGTCGTGGCTGACCACCTGGGCTTTGCTTTCCATCACCACCATGCCTTGGAAGACGCTAAAGCCTCCGCCTTTATCCTTCTTGAAGCAAAAAAAGAACTTGGCGCCGTAAACCTCAAAGACTTAATAGAAAAGACGGGGACAACAAATGGCATGATTTTCGACGGTGGATATGAACCGGCCCGGATCAACAAACGAAAAAAGGCCAGGAAATCTACTGGCCATACATTTGCTGCAGCAACCAAAGAAATAAATCACAATCACCCGTATGCCGGTTGTACGATTGCTTTTACAGGGAGATTAAATGGGTTGAAAAGACAAGACGCAGTAGAACAAATCAAACGTGCAGGAGCCGTTTGGCACCCTCAGATTGAGTCAACAACCAATTATGTAGTGGTGGGATCTAAAACGTATGATAACTATTTAAATGGAGAAAAAACAACAAAACTTGAACGAGCTGAACAGCTGTTAAGTCAGGGAGCATCCATAGAAATACTACCCGAGACCGTTTTCATGAACGAGTTAAACAAAAACGCTACTGTGTAACGCTTCACAGCAGCGTTTTTGTTATGTCAAACGTTCCATTCGAAGAAAATACCGGCTGTCTTTTAAGACTTGTGGATGAACAGCAACAGCGAGCTTCGGCTGTCTTCCCAGGTTAATCCCGGCACCGTAATAATACGCCTGCCAGACAATCTTACTGCAATACTGCTGGTGACTTCGGCTTCCTAGAGTCGTGATGATTGTGTAGTCTGCAGGTGTATGATTGGGATAGTGAGTATCAATATACTGCGCAGCACGCAGGCCCGCATCTTTTTGTTTCGGTTTGTACCGTTCGATTCCACGAAATTTTTGTAAGTAATACGGAAGAGGATCTCGGATAATTCCTGCAGGCACAGAATGAACCACATGATTATCTCCAGTTACGATGCCCACATGTCCGATATAAAATGATTCTTTCTTACCAATCGGGGAGAACAACAAATCACCAGGTTCTACCAAAGAAGCATCGAGTCGGCAGCAGCTGGAGGGGTTCTTAGAAATATATCTAATTATGAACACCAGAACTGCTAAAAGGGAAAATAACAATCGTTTTTTCATGGAATCGTTCCTTTAACTTATGATTTCTTTTAGAGTACTTCATCGCCAGTAGAAAAACAAAGGGAATGAAAGATGCTAAGTGCCAAAAATACCACCCCCGGAACAAATGTTCGCAAATCATTCTTATAGCAGTTAACCAACAAAGAGAGAAGACAAATGACTCGCTTACTTATTTTAATAATATTCTTAGTTTACATAATATATATTATACTGAGTCATTTAAAATAATGACTTTCCGTCTCAATAACTAAGTATACTTTTGATATTGAGACAATACAGATAAAAAATGTACAGATCCAAAATTGCATCAATTACTGGTTTTACTTTGTTAAACCACACAATTTGTTCATATTGTGTTTTTTTCGTATTACTCATCTGCTTTGTTTTTCTTCCATGAATCAGTTGATCGTTCCTTGTTAACCAAGCAATGATCATGACGTTGCACTTATTAGTTATTCCGTCTATAGATCATCTTTATGACTGCTATACAAAATCCACGTTCATACTTCCTCATTTATTCATTGCTTTTTTCTTTAGAATCCAGTAAAGTTTTAATTCGGCTGCCTAGTTTTCCAGCCTTTTATTTCACGTATGCCGGGTCTTTTTTCATTTTATTGAGTGTTTTATATTTTTCTTTCGGAGTTGCTACTAAGTTGTAAGTTAGAATCTTAAACGACTTTTGTTTTGTATTTCCACGAACTTATGTTCCGTTGTTGATTGTATCATTCTTCAGGTTCGGAGTTGCTACTAAGTTTCAATGAAAAAAGTCACAGAGTATTACTCTGTGACTTTCATTTTGGTTTTTTTGGACGATGGACTTTCGTTCTCGTTGAAAACTTTTATCGTTTCATAATAGTAATCAAGAATTTGTTCCGATGGTTTCTGCCAGCTGTATTTCTCTGCTTCAGCTCTTGCGTTGCTGCACAGTTCTTCATACAGATCATCATCTTCCAGGCGCTTAATAGCAGCGATCATGCTTTCTGTATTCTCATTTTCAAACAGCAGGCCTGTTCTGCCGTCTTCTACCTGTTCCATGGTAGGCCCGCTCTTCGCTGCAACAACCGGCAGCCCGGAAGCCATCGCTTCAAGAATAACCAACCCGAGCGTCTCTGTTACAGATGGGAAAATTAAAGCATCCGATGAAGCAAACGCTTGAGCAAGTTCCTCTCCGTGGAGCAACCCTGTAAACACCGTATTGGTCCCTTCAAACGTCTTTTCCAGCTGGTCTTTGACAGGCCCTTCCCCTACGATGGCAAGCGATATATCGTCCCTTGATTCAAGTAAAGGCTTCAGCTTATGGATCTCCTTCTCAGGCGCCAGTCGCCCTACGAAAACAAGAAGCTTATTCTCCGTATTACCGTCGGAAAGCCTTTCTCTCATCGCAGAAGTCCGATGCCGCGGATGATAGTGATCCACAGCCACCCCCCGATCCCAAACACTTACGTTATGGAACTTCTTATCGTCAAGCTCCTGTTTGATCGCTCTCGATGTACATAAATTGACATCTGCATAGTTGTGCAGCTTCCTGAAATACCACCATACGAGCGGCTTGAATGGATAAAGCCTGTAATAATCAAGATACTTCGGTACATGGGTATGATAGGATGCAATCAACGGGTAGTTTAATTTGTCCGCATAATACACCCCTGAGACCCCGACGAGGGCCGGATTAACGACGTGGACGAGGTCTGGGTCATGTTTGATAAGCAGATCCTTTACGCGTCGCTGCGGGAGCGAAAACTCTTTGGATCTGTAAAAAGGCATGGTTGTCGGTTTAACCCCTTCGACAATCGCCCCTTCATATTCTGTCACTCCAAGATCCGGAGCAATGACTATGACTTCATGCTCTTGGTTGATCAGGTATTTGATTGCTTCCTTTAATCTTGTTACGACTCCATCCGTGGATGGAAGGAATGTTTCGGTAATAATGGCGATTTTCAAAGCGGAAAACTCCCTACTTCCAAGTAATGGACGGCAATACGTTCTCTTTAATAATACGGTCTTTATGTTCGATCGCTGTTTTAAGAATGCCCCGGATGACATCATCTGTCAGGAGGTGCGGTTCCAGACCCAAGTCTTTCAGTTTCGTATTCACCGCATTGTAATAATGGTCTTCATTCTCTATTCGCGGGTTTTCAATCTGTTGGACATTTGTGTTCAGTCCTTCTTCTTTCGCTATCTGCTGGACACGTTCCGCAAGCTCCATGACGGAAAACCACTCTGTGAACTGGTTGAATACACGGAATTCTCCTTTGTCAGCAGGGTTCTCTGCTGCAATTTCCACACAGCGGACGGTATCCTCGATGTTAAGGAAAGCCCTTGTCTGCCCTCCGCTTCCATACACCGTCAAATCATGACCAATTGCTGCCTGGTTGATAAAACGGTTAAGAGCCGTACCGAAGACGCCGTCATAGTCTACTCGGTTCACAAGCAGCGGATCAAGCGCCGTCTCCTTGGTATGTAGACCGTAAACAATGCCCTGATTCAAGTCTGTCGCACGGATTCCCCAAATCTTACACGCAAACATGATGTTATGGCTGTCGTGCACTTTGGACAAGTGATAGAAAGAACCCGGCTGTTTCGGGTAAGGAAGCAGGTCTTTACGTCCTTTATGTTCTATTTCAATATATCCTTCTTCTATATCAATATTCGGTGTTCCGTATTCACCCATCGTGCCGAGTTTAATCAGATGGCACTCCGGTGCAAATTCTTTAATGGCATACAGCACGTTTAAGTTACCGATGACATTGTTTGATTGAGTATAGACCGCATGTTCGCGGTCAATCATGGAATAAGGCGCGGACCGCTGTTCGGCGAAATGCACAAAAGCTTCCGGCTCTGTCTGACGGAATACTTCGCTCAGGAAATCGTAATGATTCAAATCCCCGATAAATGTCTTGATTTCTTTACCGGTCACTTCTTTCCACTTCGCTACCCGTTCTTCCAGAGTGGCGATTGGTGTCACGGAATTGGACCGCAGCTCATCGTCATATTTCCTGCGTACTAAATTATCTACGATGGTTACATCATGACCTTGCTTGGATAGGTATAATGCTGTCGGCCAACCGCAAAAACCGTCTCCCCCTGCTACAATAATTCTCATAATCCTACCTCCTAGTAACATCTAGCATACTCGTATTCCTTTTTGCGCAGTAAACCTTCCGATGCACCTTTCATGTGCACCTAAGGTCTCTACGTTTTTGACTTTACCATTAATTCAATTTTGAAACAATTAATTACTGGCTAAGTATTTGTGAACTATGTAAGAAATAAAAGACCATGCTGTTTATATGCCTGAGAATTATAATACCCCAACCGGTCTATCCCTTAAACGTATCTATTAGGAAAAACAAGTAAAAGAAAGACGCATAGACCTTTCCAGATCTGTGCGCCTCTCTTTTTAATGCTGATTTGCATCATCTTCTGTTTTCTTCTCTCGTTCTGACGGCTGATTCGATTCGTCTTCCCTTTCTTCCTTTGCAGCAGCCGCTTCTTTGTACTTCTCTTCCTCTTTATGAAAGGAATGGACAGCACCTCTGGACACATAACTCTCCAGCATCGCCTTCAAATCCATCCCGGTCGTTTCCTTCAGTGATTCCTGAATACCGAGCATCGTAGACGTAACACTGCTGGCAACTTTTGCAGTGCCGCCTTTGCTGTCCTGTCCCCCCATATCAATCACTTTCATATCTTTGATTTGACTGAGCGGCTGAGAAACTTTTTCTGCGTATTCTGGAAGAACGTTAATCAGCATTTCCATTATGGCCGCTTCTCCGTAATGCTCCATTGCTTTCGCCATTCGTTCTTTCGACTCCGCTTCTGCAATTCCGCGTTGACGAATGACTTCTGCTTCTGATTCCCCTTTAATTCTTTCATTATCCGCTTCCGCCTGAGCCCGTTTTGTTACTTCATAAGCCTCTGCATCTGCAATCGACCGTCTCCGTTTGTTTTCTTCCGCTTCTAATTCAACGGCTCGTTTTTTCTCAATATACTGGACTTGGAGCTCTTCTTCTTTGATCTGCTGAGCGAGCTTTTGACGTTCCAGTTCTCCTGCCTGCTCTGCATTCGCTTTGGCGCGGTTTGTTTCCTTCTCAAATTCTGCTTCTTTGATATCTTTTTCTTTTCTTGACTCTGCAACAGCAGTCAAACGGCGGTTTTCTTCATCCTGCGCTTCCTGGTCATTCTTCGCCTGATAGATGCGTGTTTCTTTCGTTGCATCGGATTCAGCCATGTTGGCTTTTTTCTGCACTTCCGCAATATGAGGACGCCCCAGTGCATCTATGTAACCATTCTCCACATCTACATCCTCGACGTCATTCAAGGCGAATGAAGTGATTTCGAACCCCATTCCCTTTAAATCAGACTCTGCAATTTTCTTCACTTGTGTATTAACTTCTTTGAAGTCGTTATAGATTTTTTCAATAGGAAGGGAGGCAATGATGGAACGAAGATGTCCGTTTAAGACGTCTTTTAGCTCCTCTTCCCTTTCTTTTTGCTTTTTCCCTAAAAACTTCTCGGCAAAATTGGCCATAATTGCAAGTTCGCTTCCGATACTGATGACGGCTGTACTTGCCACCCGAACCGGAATCCCTTCTTTTGTGTAAGCTTTTTCTGAGTTTACCTGCAGCTGGAAGGATGTAAGATCAATAGGCGTTGCGGTTTGGAACATTCTAAGCCGGTAGCCTCCGCCACGGATGATCTTGACGGACCTCCCGTTATCGTCTTCAAACACATTCTTCTCCTGCTCCGGGTCCCCGAGCTTCGGTCCTGTAACAATCAGTGCTTCATTGGAACTCGCTGTCTTGTAACGCAGGCGGAAAATAATCAGGGTAATGATCCCCGCTATAATGGCGATGATACCGACAACCCCAAGTATCAACAAAGTAATTGCTCCTTCAAACATCTTTCTCTCTCCTTTATTGTACATTTGTCATTCGTGGATAAATATCCCATGACTTTTCCCACCGTATAGAAAATGATAGAAATTTTCAACCTTTTCCAAGGAATTATTTGTGAAAAATGCGCAAACATTCCTCCACCCTTATTAATCATGTATAATAAAAAGAAAGACAATTCTGAATTCTGGGGGTTTTTGCTTATGTCCAAGCACGAAAATGTATGGATGCCTGATCCCACACAGGCTGAATCTACCCGGTTATTCCAATGGATGAAAAAACTTGGATTTACTGATTATGACTCTTTTCACCAAAAGTCTGTAGAAGACCCCGACTGGTTCTGGAAAGAAGTTGTAAACGAGCTTGGAGTGGAGTGGTACACCCCATTTAAGAAAACGCTGGATCTCTCCGCCGGTCCTGCGTTCCCGAAATGGTTTGATGGTGGTATAATGAATGTCGCTCATTTGGCTTTGGATCGATGGGCAGGGAACCCTTTTAAGAAGAACGCTGTCGCTCTCTACTGGGAAGGTGATGATGGTGTGCGCCTTTCTTATACGTACCAAGAGCTCCATGACGAAGTGAACCGCATTGCAAATGGTTTGAATAGTCTTGGAATCACACAAGGAGACAATGTCCTTCTGTACATGCCGATGATTCCCGAAACAGTGATTGCCATGCTCGCCCTGTCCAAAACAGGCGCCGTTTTCTCACCAGCATTCTCCGGTTACAAGGAAGAAGCACTTCTGTCTAGATTAAAGGCTTCCAAGGCAAAAGCTCTCATTACTGCGGATGGTTTCTTCCGGCGCGGCAAATCGATTCGAATGAAAGACGAAGCAGACCTTGCTGCTGATCATTGTCCTTCCCTTGAACACATTATTGTTGTAGAAAGGACAGGTATAGAAATCGACTGGAATCCTTACAGGGATGTACAGTGGTCTTCTTTAAGGAAAAATGGTAACGCTTTCAAAACAGAACCCATGCATGCAGACGATCCTTTTATGATTATTTATACGTCAGGAACGACTGGAAAACCAAAAGGAGCTGTCCATTCTCACGCCGGTTTTCCGATAAAAGCGGCATTTGACGCAGGTATCTGTATGGATGTCCGAGCAGGGGACACGGTGTTCTGGTACACGGATATGGGATGGATGATGGGGCCTTTTCTCGTCTATGGAGGCCTGATTAACGGAGCTTCCGTCGTCCTTTTCGAAGGAACACCGGACTATCCCGCCCCCTCACGGTTATGGGAACTGGTTGAACGGTACAAGGTGACTCACTTAGGGATATCCCCCACTCTCGTCCGTTCGTTAATGAGGCACGGGAAAGAGTGGCTGCGACAACATGATAAAACCTCTTTGAAGCTCATTGCATCCACTGGAGAACCATGGAATCCCGATCCCTGGCACTGGCTGTTTAAGCATGCCGGTCAGAAAAAAGTACCGATCTTCAACTATTCCGGCGGTACGGAAATTTCGGGAGGGATTTTAGGAAATGTATTGATCAAGCCGATTCAACCGGTCACGTTCAATGCAGCACTTCCAGGTATGGATGCGGATGTATGGAATGAGCGAGGGGAATCTGTAACGAATGAAGTAGGAGAGCTGGTTATCAAAACTCCGTGGGTAGGGATGACAAATAGTTTTTATCAAGATGATAAACGTTACCTATCCACTTACTGGAACCGTTTTAAAGACACGTGGGTCCACGGAGACTGGGCTTTAAAAGATGAAAAAGGTTATTTTACCATTACCGGGCGATCGGATGATGTCCTCAATGTAGCCGGGAAAAGGCTCGGTCCTGCTGAAGTCGAATCGGTCCTTGTTGATCACGAGGCCGTTAGTGAAGCAGGTGTCATCGGGGTCCCGCATGCAATCAAAGGAGAAGAGCCTGTCGCCTTCGTCATCTTGTCCCCCTTGTACGAAGAAGGAGATGTCCTTTTAGAAGAATTGCAGCTATATATGGAAAGGAAACTTGGCAAAGCGCTTGCCCCGAAGCGCATGCATTTCGTCAAAGATTTACCAAAAACGAGAAATGCGAAAGTGATGAGAAGGGCCATCAAATCCGCATATTTGAATCATTCATCCGGTGATTTGAGTGCGCTTGAAAATCCGGATACGGTCGAAGAAATAAGGAAGATCGGTGCTTCCCATTTGAATGAGAGAGAATAAAAAAAGCCCCTGGTCCAAGAAGGATCAGGGGCTTTTTTTAAACGGGATAAACACCGTGCTTTCTTTCTGTGAAGATGATGTCCTTTCGTTCGTAAGCCTGGAAACGAATAGCCAAGGCAGAACGAAGTGCATCCGGTTCCACTATATCATCTATGATCATTTCAGATGCCAGTCTGTATACATCAATGTTCTCCTTATACTCCTGCTGCTTTTCCTGAATAAAAGCGGGACGGTCCTCTTCCGGAAGTTCCGCTATTTTGTTTGCATACACAGCGTTCACGGCTGCTTCCGGTCCCATGACGGCAATTTGAGCAGACGGAAGAGCAAGACATGCATCCGGTTCAAACGCAGGACCTGCCATAGCATACAATCCCGCACCATATGCTTTTCTTACAATCACTGATATTTTAGGAACGGTCGCTTCACTCATGGCAGACAGCATTTTGGCCCCGTGCCGGATGATTCCGGCGCGTTCCACCTTTGTTCCGATCATGAAGCCTGGAATATCGGCAAGAAAGAGAAGGGGTATATGGAACGCATCACATAGCTGAATGAACTTAGCAGCTTTATCTGCAGAATCAGGAAACAGGACACCGCCTTTTGCACGCGGCTGGTTGGCAATCACACCGACACTTCTTCCTTCGATTCGTGCGAGACCTGTAATGAGTTCGGGCGCAAACTTCTTTTTGATTTCACAGAAAGAACCTTCATCAATCAACCTGTCTATCAGCTGATACATATCAAAGGGCGCATTTTGATTGGAAGGGATCAAGTCACCGATGGATTTGTCAAAGTCTCCCGGTGCAAGTGGCGTCTTTTTCTTCGGCCGCTCCTTATGGCTCTGCGGGAAGTAGCTTAAATAGTCCCTTGCAAATTGGACAGCTTCCGATTCATCTTTGGCGAGAACATCGCCACAACCGGAAACCGAACAGTGCATTCTTGCCCCGCCCATTTCTTCCAATGACACTTTCTCACCGATAACTTTCTCTGCCATTCTCGGGGATCCAAGATACATAGAAGCATTACCATCGACCATGACAACGATGTCGCAGAAAGCCGGGATATAAGCCCCACCTGCTGCAGATGGACCGAAGAGAAGGCAGACCTGCGGGACACGACCGCTCAATTTTATTTGATTGTGAAAAATTCTACCGGCTCCGCGTCTGTTCGGAAACATATCGATTTGATCTGTAATACGTGCTCCTGCGGAATCAACGAGATACAGCATCGGCAGATTAAGTTTCATTGCTGTTTCCTGGATGCGTATGATCTTCTCTACCGTTCGTGCCCCCCACGAGCCTGCCTTCACAGTTGAATCGTTAGCCATCACACAGACATCTTCGCCGTTAATTTTTCCTATTCCCGTCACAACACCGTCCGCAGGGAGTGATTCGTCCATACAGTTTGCAAAGAAAGCATCTTCCACATCGATATCGTCGTCAAAAAGCAGCCTCAGGCGTTCACGGACGAACAATTTCCCCTTTTGGGCATTTTTTTCATGATACTTTTCCGCCCCGCCTGCCTTAATCCGCTGCTTATTTTCTTTCCACGTTTTTTCATTGGGCATCGTCTTCTCCACGTTTATTCTCCTTTATAATCCGGCTTCCTTTTTTCTTTAAATGCATTCAACCCTTCCAGGCGGTCTTTGGTGGGAATGGTTACTTCGTAGCAGGAGTGTTCGATTTTCAAGCCGGCTTCCAGATCTGCATCCAGCCCTTCCTGAATCGCTTTTTTTGCCTGTTTCAGTGCTGTTGGTGCATTGCGTGCGATGGCACAGGCGAAATCTTTTGCTTCAGATAATAAGAACTGCGGCTCATACACATATTCGACAAGACCGATGGCGTGAGCTTTATCCGCCTCCACCGGCTTTGCAGAGTAGATCATAGCTTTTGCTTTCCCTGGTCCGATAAGGCGGGGCAGGCGCTGCGTACCTCCCGCGCCCGGAATGATGGCAAGCGACGTTTCCGTCAACCCTGCTTTTGCAGAACTGCTCATAAACCGGATATCGCAGGCAAGAGCAAGCTCAAGCCCGCCTCCATAAGCAGCACCGTTCATTACTGCAATCGTTGGAATGGACAACGTTTCCAGAAGTCGAAACGTACTGCCGATCTTCTTCACTGCCGCCAGTACCTCTTTTTCGCCCATTTCCGCCCGTTCTTTCAAATCAGCGCCTGCGGAGAATGCTTTGTTTCCGCTCCCTGTTATTAAAAGCACACGTATCTCCGGCCGCCGCTGAATATCTTTGAGCGTTTCTTCCAATTCATCCAATAACCCGCTGGAAAGGGCATTGGCACTCGATGGTCTGTTTAATGTCAGCAGATACACATGGGTATCCAAAGCCTCCAGTTTCGTGAACGTATCCATCAACCTACCTCCTCTTTAGCGGCTATCTGTCTTTGATGGCTCGGCAGACGTTTTCCGAGCTCTTGCTCAAGGAAGGCGGCTGCCTTCCTTAGTTTTTCTTCATTAATTCCCGTCTCGATCCCCATACGATGAAGCATGTGAACGAGGTCATCTGTTGCAAGATTTCCTGAAGCTCCCTCGGCATAGGGACATCCACCAAGCCCGCCGAGAGATGCATCAAAGATGGTGATTCCATGTTGAAGAGCCACCGTCACATTTGCAAGCGCCATTCCGTTGGTATTATGAAAATGAAGCGCCGTATGTTCCAAAGAGACTCTCTCTTTCATGTACTCAAGAAAAAGGTCGACCTGCTTCGGATCGGCCGTCCCGATGGTATCGCCAAGAGATATTTCGTCCACCCCCATCTTCAAAAGTGTCTTTGCGACTGCTGCTGTCCGCTCGAATGGGACATGTCCTTCATAAGGGCAACCGAATACACAAGAAATATAACCCCTTACCTTTTTTCCTTCCTGCTTGGACTCTGTGATGACTTCTTGCAGAACAGGATACGTCTCGTTGATGGTTTTGTTGATATTCTTTTTATTGTGTGTTTCACTCGCCGACATAAAGACAGCTACTTCATCGACACCGTTATCCAGCGCTTTGCGCAACCCCTTTACATTCGGAACGAGAGCAGCGTAGGTCGTTCCGGGATTTCTGTCGATGGACCGCGCCACTATATCAGCATCCTTCAGTTGTGGAATCCACTTCGGATGAACGAAAGAACTGAATTCAATATATTCATACCCGGCAGCAGAAAGAAGATTTATCCATTCCACCTTCCGCTCCCATGGAACCTCTACCGCTTCATTCTGTAACCCGTCGCGCGGACCGACTTCCTTTATCTTTACTTTCTCAGGGAATGAGATCATAGGACCCTCCTATTCAATGACTGCGATCGTATCTCCTTCATTGACAAAGTCGCCTTCTGCAACCTTCATCTCCTTTAGGACACCGGAGTATTCTGCCGTGATTGGTATCTCCATTTTCATTGACTCCAAGATTACGACATCCTGCCCGTCCTCTATCGAATCTCCTTCTTTTGCTACCAATTTCCATACACTTCCTGCCATCGAAGCCTTCACTTCCTTCATCTCTTCATCCTCCTCATTTCGTTAACGTCGGTAAATAATGGACCTCAATAAAATCTGTTTTCGTGTCGCCAATGATGAAGTTCTCATGCGTAACGATCCGCTTCAACATCATCAAATTTGACTTAATTCCTTCTATTTCATACGCATGCACGGCTTGCGTCAGTCGTTCTACGGCTTCTTTACGGTCCCCGCCGTGGACTATTAATTTCGCAATCATTGGATCGTAGAAAGGGGTGACTTCAGAACCTTCACAGATGGCCGTCTCATGACGGATTCCATCTCCTTCGGGAAGACGAAGCTTTGTGAGTTTGCCGGGAGAGGGATAGAAAGTATTGGAGTCTTCTGCATAAATCCTCACTTCTATCGCATGCCCATTCCTTTGTACATCCTCCTGTCCAAAGGACAACGGCTCCTTAGCTGCTATGCGCAGCTGCTGCTCAACAATATCCACCCCTGTAATTTCTTCTGTAACGGGATGTTCCACCTGCAAACGCGTATTCATTTCCAGGAAATAGTGGTTCTCTTCCTGGTCTACGAGAAATTCAAGCGTACCCGCATTCGTGTAGCCGAGACTTTCCACCGCTTTCAGAGCACTTCTATACATCTTTTCCCGCGTTGCTTCAGATAGAGACGGGGATGGTGCTTCTTCGAGTACTTTTTGATGCCTGCGTTGAATCGAACATTCCCGCTCAAATAAATGAATGGCATTCCCGTGTTCGTCAGCGAGCACCTGAATCTCTATATGGCGCGGCTTGTCAATCAGTTTTTCTAAGAACATCTTGCCGTCTCCGAAAAATGTCTCCGCCCGTTTCGAGTTCCCTGCGAATGCCTTTTCCAATTCCTGCTCATTATGGACCGCCTGCATACCGATCCCTCCGCCGCCTGCCGCTGCCTTCAGCATGACGGGATAGCCGAATTCATCTGCGATTCTCTTTGCATCTTCCACAGAATCAACCGAACCCTCCGTACCGGGGATAATCGGAACACCAGCACTTTTCATTTCCGCTCTAGCTTCTACTTTGTCTCCCATCTTGGCAATAACCTTTGAAGGAGGACCGATAAAAGTCATCCCTTCTTCTTCCACCTTCCTCGCAAAACCTGCATGTTCGCTTAATAGACCATACCCGGGATGAACGGCCTGTGCGCCGCACTTTACAGCGACGTCGAGAATTTTATCCGCGTTTAAATAAGATTCGCTTACTCTTGGTTTACCGATAAGGTAGCTTTCGTCTGCCATGGATACATACGCACTGTCCTGGTCCGCTTCCGAATAAACAGCGACCGTTTGAATGCCCATCTTCCTGCACGTCCGAATGATCCTGGCAGCAATTTCTCCCCGGTTGGCAATCAATACTTTGGAAAACATAGGTGTTTCCTCCTCACGTTTCTGTTTGCAGTATTTCAAGCGCGCTTTCCCTTAAACGGAATTTTTGTATTTTACCGCTGGCCGTCATCGGAAACTCCTCTACGAAACAGATATACTTCGGAATTTTATGTTTCGATATACTGCCTGAACAAAACGCACGAATATCCTCTTCTGCCAATGTGACGTTTGCCTTTGGAATGAGAAATGCCATGACTTCTTCCCCGAATTTCTCATCAGGCACTCCAACGATCTGTACATCGAGAACGTCCGGATGTTTATATAAGAACTCTTCGATTTCTCTGGGATAGACGTTTTCGCCTCCACGGATGACCATGTCCTTGATTCTTCCGGTAATTTCGATATATCCTTCCGTACTGCAGACAGCAACATCTCCCGTATGCAGCCATCCGTCCGGATCAACAGCCGCTTCCGTTGCCTCTTCATTCTTATAATATCCTGCCATTACTAAATATCCGCGTGTGCACAGTTCACCTGGTACACCCGGAGGAAGCTCTTCTCCGGTGGCCGGTTCGATTATTTTCACTTCGACATGCGGATGGACGCGGCCGACGCTCGTCACACGAAGGTCGATCGGGTCATCGGCTCTCGTTTGAGTAATCACCGGGGAGGATTCCGTCTGTCCGTATGCAATGGTTATTTCTCCTGCACCCATGTCGTCCATCACCCGCTTCATCACTTCCATCGGACAAGTCGAACCTGCCATGATGCCGGTACGGAGGGTTGTCGGTTTCCATTTTTCGAAATCTTCATGGTTCAATTCAGCAATGAACATCGTCGGGACACCATGAAGCGCTGTACAAGATTCGTTCGTAACCGCTTTTAATACTTCCAGAGGATCGAACTGCTCTAAAATAACCATTGTCGCGCCTTTAGAAACCGCCGCCAAAGTACCTAGTACGCATCCGAAGCAGTGGAAGAAAGGAACCGGTATACATAGGCGGTCTTCGTTTGTAAGCCGCATGCAGTCGGCCACCTGGTTTCCGTTATTCACGATGTTATGGTGACTTAACATGACGCCTTTAGGGAACCCTGTCGTCCCGGAAGTGTACTGCATATTAATGACATCCCGGAAATGAAGCGTCTCTTTTCTTTCTGAGAGATCCTCGTTTGAAACAGTCAGTCCCATATCGAGAAGATCCTGCCAGTTGTAGCATCCTTTATATGAGCGCTCGCTTAATACGATGACATTCTTTAGAAATGGAAGTCGTTCGCTTTCCAAAGCGCCTTTCTCACATGTTTCAAGCTCAGGACAGATTTCTTTCAAAATATCCATATAGGACGTTCCCCTGAAATCCTCTGCAAGAATGATAGTGGAAGCATCTGACTGCTTCAATAAGTATTCCAGTTCCTGAGTTCGGTAGTTCGTATTGACGGTTACGAGAACGCCACCCATTTTTCCGGAGGCAAACTGGCTTAATAGCCATTCCGGCTTGTTGTCCGCCCAAATAGCTATATGTTCTCCCTTTTCAACACCAAGAGCCATCAGGCCTTTAGCCACTTCATCCGTCATTTCTTCAAATTCCCTGTAAGTTTTCCTTATCGACAAACCAGGATAGACAAAAGCCTCCTGATCCGGATGCTGCGCTGCTTTTTCTGACAAGAGTTCCCCAACGGTCTGTTCCAATAAAGCCATAACGCTTCCTCCTTCCTTTAATTAACAGCCTAATGAGCGGGCGATAACAAGCCGCTGTATTTCTGATGTACCTTCTCCAATTTCCAGGAGTTTCGCATCGCGCAAAAAGCGTTCCACTTCATATTCGCGCATATAACCGTATCCTCCGTGTATCTGAATCGCCTCATTTGCTGCGCGGAAAGCCGTTTCAGAGGCGAACAGTTTGGCATAGGCGGATTCTTTCGTAAATGGCTTTCCTTTATCCTTCAACCAAGCCGCCTTATGAACCATGTTCCTTGCAAGCTCGACTTCCATCGCCATATCGGCCAGTTTAAATTGAATAGCTTGAAATTTGGAAATCGGTTGGCCAAATTGCTTCCGTTCTTTTGCATAGGCTAAAGCCCTGTCTAATGCAGCTTGAGCAATACCGACAGCAAGTGCCGCAATAGATATTCTCCCGCCGTCCAGCGTATAAAGAAACTGTTTGAATCCTGCCTCCGGATCTCCAAGCAGGTTTTCTTTTGGTACTATGACATGATCAAGAATAATCTCTGATGTGTTGCTGCCGCGTACTCCCATTTTGTCGTACGGACTCGTCACCTTCATGCCTTTGGTATCTTTCGGAATGATGAAAGCAGAGATGATATTTTTCCCGTCCGGACGCTTACCGGAAACGGCAGTCACAGTTATCGAACGAGCATACTCCGCATTAGTAATCCAACACTTTTCCCCGTTGATGACATAATGATCACCATTCAGTTCCGCGCGGGTTTGTGTGCCAGCGGCATCGGATCCTGCATTCGGCTCCGTCAAACCGAAAGAAGCAAGCCCCTCTCCTTTAGCAAGTGGTGTCAAAAACGTCTGTTTCTGCTCTTCTGTTCCGAAATAATAGATAGGACTTGCCCCGAGGGAAACCGCTGCAGCATAACTGAGTCCTGTGGACCCGCAAACACGTCCGATTTCTTCTACAGCAAGTGCGTAAGTCACCGTATCTCCACCGGAACCGCCGTACTCTTCCGGGAACGGAATGCCGAGGAGACCAAGCTTGCCCATTTCTTTAAAGATATCTTCTGGAAACTCCGCGTTCTTATCAATGGCAACAGCTCTCGGTCCGATAACTTTATCCGCAAAGTCACGCACCATGTTCCTCGTCATTTCCTGTTCTTTTGTCCATTCAAAATTCATAGATATCCTCCTTACAAGTTGGAAGACCGACTGGTTGGTCTGTAATCAAACAAAAAAGAAAACGCTTTCTTTTATTCGTAAAAAAAAGGCACCTTCAATAAGTGATCAAAATATGTCCGGTCCTCTCTTCTCGGTAACAAAAGGTGAAGTACGAGGTCTGTGTAGACATCTGCTATCTGTTCGATCGTATAGGGGCCGTCTTTTCTATACCATTTGTACATCCAGTTAACCATTCCGAGTATCGCCATGGCCGTAACTTCAAGAGGAAGCTCCCTTCGGAAATGTCCTGTCTTCTGCCCTTCCTCCACAATGTGAAAAATCAGCTGCTTAAATTCATCGCGTTTTTGATTTATTTTTTCTGCATAGGGTGCTTTTAAGTAGATGCTCTCTTGATAGTAGACGGAAATGTGGGGTTGATATAAGTCGAATACGTGTACGAAAGCACGTATGATCGCCTGTACCTTGGCAACCGGAGATGGATGGGTGTCGTCTGCTGCCCTCGCTTCCCTCCATACATATGTAAGAAACATGTCATGAATGACGTACAGCAGTTCATCCTTTGATTGAAAGTGGTGATAGAACCCTCCCTTGGAAGTACCCGAAGCCTGCACGATTTCATGAACGGAAACGCCGTGAAACCCATGTTTTTCAAATAAGATCAGCGAATGTCCAATGATCCTGTCCCTAAGCTCACTCATACATCACCTCCAAGCGATGAATATACATTCATCTTATCACATTTTTCTGAAAATACAACGAGGTAAAAAGAAGCACCCTGATATCAGGGCGCTTCTTATACCTTAACGGTTATCCGTATCCTCGGATTCATCACGAAAAGGGATTTCATATTCCGACTTGAGCCATGCTTCGACCACCCGGCCCTGCTCCTCTGTATCAAGGACGTAAGAACCGTTACTGTAGCGGTCATTGGCTTTGAAATCCATCGGTTTCAATTCTGTTAACTGATCCTTCTCCGTCATTAGCACGATTTGATCGTCGCGCTGCACAAGGTGTACATCAATCAACTGATGCGGATCTTTCTTCAACTCTCTCAGCATGATGAGCCCTCGTTTGGCTCGACTTGTACATTCAAATTCTTTCAAACGCATCCGTTTCACCGCTGCTCGATGGGTATAAAGAAGGATGGAAGGGTCCTCCGATGCTTTAAAGACCTGTCCGGATACGACTTGTTCGTCTTCCTTAAGCGTGATGGCTTTCACCCCGGAAGCCCGCTGGCCGACAGTATTTACTTCCTCCTCTTTATACCATAGTCCATATGCTCTATTGGAAGCGATGAAAATATCAGAATTTCCATCTGTCAAATGGACATCCACCACTTCATCATCGTTCTTCAAGTTAATGGCGACCAAAGCTTTGGAATGCCGCTGTGCTTTATACAACCCTAATTCGCTCTTCTTCACCATTCCATTCTTCGTAAAGAAGAGGAGGTACCGGTCCGCTTCAAATGTACGAATAGGGATGGCTTCCACAATAAATTCGTTCTTATCGACCTGAACGATGTTGGAGATATATTGACCAAGGTCCTTCCAGCGTATATCCGGAAGTTTATGAACGGGAAGAAACAGATACTTCCCGAGATTTGTAAATAACAGAATGGTGTCCGTTGTGTTCATCTCGAACAATCGGAGCAGATGGTCTCCGTCTTTCAGGGCGAAATCTTCCCCGTTCGAGGCACCGTATGACCGCGGGCTCGTCCGTTTCAGGTAACCGTCTTTCGTAACGGAAACAATGACGTCCTCACTTGCAACGGTAACCTCAAGATCGACCTTTAGTTCTTCCACTTTCTCTTCGATCGTTGTGCGGCGGTTCTCGCTGTACTGTTTTTTCATGGAACGCAGATCTGCTTTGATGACCTTCATCATTTCCTTCTCATCACCAAGCAGGTTCTCCAAATAGGCAATTTGGTCGGCAAGCTCGGCCGCTTCTTTTTGAAGTGCCGTAATATCCGTGTTCGTCAGACGGTAGAGCTGGAGCGTAACAATGGCTTCCGCCTGCTCTTCGCTGAAGTCATACTGCATCATCAATTGGTGTTTTGCGTCTGCTTTATCCTTAGATGACCGAATGGTTGCAATGACTTCATCGAGGATGGAAATAGCTTTAATTAATCCTTCTACAATGTGCGCACGTTTCTTCGCTTTATTTAAGTCGTAGATTGACTGCCTCGTCACTACTTCTCTCTGGTGGTGGATATAGGCATCCAGCATCAAAGGTAAACTCATCAACTTCGGCGTCCGTTCGTGAATGGCAACCATATTGAAGTTGTAGGAAATCTGCAGGTCCGTATGCTTATAAAGGTAGTTCAGCACGCCTTCGCTGTTTGCATCTTTCTTCAAATCGATAACCACCCGCAGGCCCGTGCGGTCGGTCTCATCCCTAACTTCGGCGATCCCTTCCACTTTTCTGTCAATACGAAGCTCGTCCATCCGTTTAACCATACTCGCTTTATTCACTTCATAAGGTATTTCATGAATAACGATCTGTTCTTTGCCGCCACGCTGCTGCTGGATTTCCGCCCGGCCGCGAAGAACGATTTTCCCTTTGCCGGTCTCATAAGCTTTTTGAATTCCGGCAACCCCCTGTATAATACCGCCCGTAGGGAAATCCGGACCTTGAATCTTCGTCATTAATTCAGGGACTGTGGATTTCGGCTTATCGATGCGCATGATTACCGCATCGATGACTTCGCCTAAATTATGAGAAGGTATCTCGGTAGCATACCCAGCGGATATCCCTGTAGACCCGTTTACAAGCAGACTGGGAAACTTGGCAGGAAGAACGGTCGGTTCCTCAATCGTATCATCGAAGTTAGGAATGAATTCAACCGTCTGCTTTTCAATATCCCGCAGGAGCTCCGAGGATATTGCAGACAGCCTGGCTTCTGTATAACGCATGGCCGCGGGCGGATCTCCATCTACGCTGCCGTTGTTCCCGTGCATTTCCACAAGCGGATGCCGCACCTTCCACGTCTGACTCAAGCGCACCATTGCTTCATAGACCGAAGAATCTCCGTGCGGGTGATAATTACCAATAACTGTACCGACCGTTTTTGCCGATTTCCGGTAGGCTTTATCATGGGTATTCTTCTCTTGGTGCATGGCATAAAGAATCCGCCGTTGCACCGGCTTCAAGCCGTCCCTTGCATCCGGGAGGGCCCTTTCCTGGATGATGTATTTACTGTATCTCCCGAAGCGGTCTCCGAGAACTTCCTCTAATGGTAAATCTAAAAACTTTTCTGCCTCAGACAACAGGAGGTCCTCCTTTTACGATTGGATTTTATCATTTTCTAATATATTCGCTTCGTCTTCCATTCCGAAAGCGACGTGGGATTCAATCCATTTCCGTCGAGGTTCTACTTTATCCCCCATCAGTGTCGTCACACGGCGTTCTACACGAGCAAGATCATCGATGGTGACTCGAATCAATGTACGTGATTCCGGATTCATCGTCGTTTCCCAAAGCTGATCAGCGTTCATTTCCCCTAAACCTTTGTAACGTTGGATCGAATAACCATTCTTGAATTCTTTTAATAATTTCTGCATGCCTTCTTCATCCCAGGCGTATTCGACTTTCTCCTTCTTGCCTTTGCCTTTACTCACCTTATACAACGGCGGGAGAGCGATGAAGACTTTGCCAGCTTCTACAAGCGGCCTCATATAACGAAAGAAGAACGTCAAAAGAAGCACCTGAATGTGCGCTCCGTCGGTGTCCGCGTCGGTCATGATGACGATTTTATCGTAATTGCAGTCTTCTAATGTGAAGTCTCCTCCGACACCCGCACCGATTGTGTGAATGATCGTGGAAATCTCTTCATTTTTAAAGATGTCAGCAATCTTGGCTTTTTCTGTATTGATAACTTTACCACGAAGCGGAAGGACAGCCTGGAATTTTCGATCCCTTCCTTGTTTCGCTGAACCACCGGCAGAATCACCCTCTACAAGATAGAGCTCATTCTTCTGTGCGTTCTTCGACTGGGCAGGAGTCAGCTTCCCGCTCAACAACGTATCTTTGCGCTTCCTCTTCTTGCCGGATCTCGCATCTTCCCTTGCTTTACGAGCAGCCTCTCTTGCCTCTTTAGCTTTGATCGCTTTTTTAATCAGCATGGAAGAAATGTCCGGATTCTCTTCCAGGAAGTAGGAAAGCTTCTCAGCGATGACACTGTCCACGGCTGATCTTGCTTCCGATGTCCCGAGCTTGCTCTTTGTCTGGCCTTCAAACTGCAGCAGCTCTTCAGGGATACGCGCAGAAATGACAGCTGTAAACCCTTCTCTGATATCGTTACCTTCCAGGTTCTTATCCTTATCCTTCAACAGCTGTGCTCTTCTTGCATAGTCATTAAAAATACGTGTAATCGCTGTCTTCGCTCCCGACTCGTGGGTACCGCCGTCTTTCGTCCGCACATTGTTTACGAAGGACAAGATGTTCTCAGCAAAACCATCATTGAATTGAAAAGCGAAATCCAATTCAATACCGGACTGGCTGCCCTCAAATGACACGACAGGATGAAGCGTATCTTTCTCCTCGTTTAAGTAACCGACGAACGACTCCAACCCATCGTTATATTGATAAACTTCCTGAACTTTTTCATTCCGTTCATCAACCAGGATGATTCGGAACCCCTTTAGAAGAAAAGCCGCTTCGCGAAGCCTTTCCGATAACGTTTCCAGGTTGAACTTCGTAACTGAGAAAATGGTCGGATCAGGCTTAAATCGGATGGTCGTACCTGTCTTCCGCGTCTTCCCTTTATTCTCAAGAGACGTAACCGGAACACCGCCGTTCTCGAACCGTTGATAGAACTTCTCTCCGTCCCTGGCAATATGAACTTCCAGCCATTCCGAAAGAGCATTTACAACAGAAGCACCTACGCCATGCAGACCTCCCGACGACTTATAACCGCCTTGACCGAATTTCCCTCCGGCGTGCAGGACAGTCAAGATGACTTCCGGGGTCGGCTTTCCTGTTTTATGCATTCCCGTCGGCATTCCGCGCGCTTCATCCTCGACAGAAACACTTCCATCTTTGTGGAGCGTGACAGTCATTTGTTCGCCGAAACCAGACAATGCTTCATCGATGGCGTTATCGACGATTTCATAGACAAGGTGATGGAGTCCGCGATGATCGGTGGATCCGATATACATCCCCGGCCGCTTTCGGACAGCCTCCAGTCCCTCTAGTACTTGTATGGAATCATCTGTGTATGTTTGATTTTGACTCGACAATTTACCATCGGCTCCTTTCTTAACCAACAACTATTACCATAATAGAACAAACGTTCGATTGTGTAAACGGATTTTACATATGGAACCTCAAGAGACCCTATGGAATAAGTCAGGGATTACCTTGACCTTTCTTATACCCCCTAAGAGAAGCTTGTTGTTCATTCAAAAAAAGTGTATTGCACTGACAACAAAAAACATCGCTTGTTATATTGTAGCGATTTTATATGGTTTCGCAAACATAATTCTTCCAAAAAAAACGAAAAAACCCCCGCAGATGCAGGGATTTAAACGAAAAATCACAGATATATCATCGATAAAGGGCATGAGCCACTTTGATACACAAATCCATGATGACAAGTTTGGAATCATCTTTCAGTATATCATAAGCTTCCTCGTGAATAACGCCTTGCTGAGCCCAGAACGCTTTCGCATCGACGTTTTTGGCTTCTTCAGCGATTTCAGGAAGATATTCAGAACGTCGAAAGACATTGATAATGTCAATGGGTCCCTCCACCTCCGCAAGGCTTGCTACTGCTTTTTGACCGAGCACTTCCTCAACAGCCGGATTGACGGGGATGATTTCATAACCTGCCTGCTGCATCGCCTCGCTTACCTGATACGATGTACGGTGCGGCTTATCAGAGAGGCCGATGACGGCAATACGCTTCGAGTTTTGGAGCAGTTCTTTTATCTCTTGTTTCGATGGATTTTGAAAGGTCACGTTAACTCCTCCTATTCTTCGATTAAACCTTCCTCAACCAAATATTCGCTTGCAACATCAGCCGGGGAACGGTCTTCATAATCTACCTGATAGTTCATTTCTCTCATTTCTTCATCGGAGATCTTTCCTGACAACTGATTCAGGATCTCCTTAAGCTCCGGATACTCTTCCAGTGTTTCCTGCTTCATCAATGGTGCACCTTGATAAGGCGGGAAAAGGTTCTTCGTATCCTCCAACACTTTTAGATTTAATTCTACCATATAACTATCCGTGGCATAAGCGTCAATGATATCCACATCTCCGCTCGATATAGCACCTTGACGGAGACCGGGGTCCATGGTCCTCACTTCGGCAAGATCGAGTCCGTACAGCTCTTTCATCCCTTGATAGCCGTCTTGTCGGTCGTTAAATTCCAAGGTGAAACCTGCAGTCAGCTGATCTTCCACAGCTTTTAAATCTTCCATGGTTTCCAGGTTGTAACGTTCTGCTATTTCTTCCGTGGTGGCAACCGTGTACGTATTATTAAATGCCATCGGCTCCAAATAAGCCATATCGTACGTTTCTGCCAACCCACGCTTTGCCTGAAGATAGACTTCCTTCTTATCGTTGCTTTCTGCCTCTTCATCAAGGAGGGATACAATGGCTGTTCCGGTGAACTCCGGATAGATATCAATACTTCCTTCCTCGAGTGCACTGAAGACCAGGTCCGTTTTCCCTAAATTAGCCTGCAAGCCTACTTGGAGGTCGGTCTCGTCTTCTATCAAAAGCTTATACATGTTGATAAGGATAGCAGGCTCTGACCCGAGCTTTGCACCGAGGACAAGGTCATCTTTCCCTTTGCCTCCGAATGCGAGCGGACCCACAGCGATAAGTGCAGCGATTACCAATAAACTGATCAAAGACCGGAATCCGGACTTCGCTGATGTTCGTTCAAATAAACGCAAAATTAAATCGAGAAGGATGGCAAGCAGCGCCGCAGGTATCGCACCAAGAAGAATGAGATTGGCATCGCCGCCGCGGTCGAGCCCAAGCAGAATTAGATCACCGAGCCCGCCTGCTCCGATTAATGCTGCAATGGTCGTCGTCCCTACGATCAGGACCATAGACGTCCTTATTCCTGCCATAATAATCGGCATCGCCAAAGGCAGTTCCACTTTAGACAACCTTCGGAAAGAGGACATGCCCATACCTGTAGCCGCTTCTTTCAAAGCAGGATCGACCCCTTTGATACCTGTGTACGTGTTACGCAGGATCGGAAGTAGTCCGTAGGCGGTCAAAGCAATAACTGCCGGTGTCTGACCGATCCCGAACAGCGGAATAAGAAAAGCCAGGACCGCAAGGCTGGGGATCGTTTGCAAGACTGCCGTAAGTCCAATGATCGGTTCTGCAATTTTCTGTTTGCGCGTCAACAGTAAACCGAGAGGGACAGAAATCAACGTAGCAATGACGAGTGATATAATGGAGATTTGCAGATGTTCCCATATCTTTTCAAGCAGAATGTCCTGTCTCTGGCTGAACACTTCGATGAATTGATTCATACCTCTTCCTCCTTCGACTGGCTTTTGAGAAAGAGAACGATATCTTTATAGGACAGTGTTCCGATCAGCTTATTGCCGCGAACGACAGGCAGGCTGTCATATTTGTGCTTCTCAAACAGGGCAACTGCATCTTTCAAGACCATCCCATTATCCAGTTCCGGAACAACCTCCCGGCGTCCATCTATGACTGCTCCGCCGTTCGTACCATCGGACTTGCGAAGATGAAACATTCCATGAGTCGGTACACGGCCGCTCTCGTAATCGTCCACAGAATAAACAGCATCGTCGGATTGTTCCATAATGACGTCGACCGCCGTCTGCCACGGTGTTTTTCTTGAGCCGATGAAATCCTCCACAAAGCTGTTCACCGGGTTAAGGACAAGGTTTTGCGGGGTGTCCAGTTGGACGATTTCCCCTTCTTTCATCAAGCAGATCCGATCCCCAAGTGCAAGGGCCTCATCCATATCATGGGTAACGAATACAATCGTCTTCTTAATCTCCTGCTGCAGCGAGCGTATATCCTTTTGAAGCTGCTCTCTGCTGATCGGATCGAGAGCACTGAACGGTTCGTCCATCAAAATGATTTCAGGATCGGCAGCGAGAGCACGTATGACACCGACCCTTTGCTGCTGACCACCGGACAATTCACTCGGCTTACGCTTCCTGTGTTTATCAGGGTCCAGTCCGACCATATGCATCAGCTCATCGATACGGGCTGAAAGCTCCTTTTTCTTCCACTTTTTCATTTCAGGTACAACGGCAATATTCTCTTCGATGGTCATATGTGGAAACAGAGCGATTTCCTGCAGGACATAACCGATGTTCCAGCGCAGTTCATGAATGTTGTATTCCTTAATATCCTTGTTATGTATCTCTATTAATCCTTCCGTCGGTTCAATGAGACGATTGATCATTTTCATCGTCGTCGTTTTTCCGCATCCACTAGGTCCGATGAGGGCGAGAAGTTCTCCTTCGCGAACGTCAAAATTAACGTCTTTTAACGCCGTGGTTCCGTCCGGATAGGTTTTTGTCACATCTTTAAACGTAATCATCGTTTTCCTCCTGTAAACAAGTTAGCTGGCATCATATTTATATATCCATTTTCCTATATGGATAAACCTTCAGCGGAAAGTTTGGTCTGTCAAATCCCCCCATGTTCGTTTCCCCTATCCATTTATCTAAGAACTGCTCCAAAAAAAACTTGTAATGAACCGTTCAATTGGTATAATAAAGAGTCGTCGGAGCGAACCTCGCTCCCTTTAATCAGTACATACTAGAAATGCAGAAAATTGGACCAACAGCCTTTTCCTTTGCCCTCGCGGCAGGAAAAAAGTATTTGGACAGACAGTTCTTTAACTGGACGACACATGATAAACTATTACTATGAAAGGAGATGAACGCCATGGAGTATGCTCTATATATAGTTCTCGCCTATATTTTAGGCTCGATCCCTTCCGGCCTGATTGTTGGAAAAATCGGCTACGGTACAGACATCCGTGAGCATGGAAGCGGAAACCTCGGAGGAACGAATACGTTTCGGGTACTTGGCATGAAAGCTGGCCTCATCGTTACAATATCAGATATTCTGAAAGGAACCTTGGCTGCAGCAATCCCTTTCTTCGCCGGTGCTGACGTCATTCCTCTTGTCATAGGTATATTTGCAGTCATTGGACATATGTATCCTGTCTTTGCAGGTTTCAAAGGGGGAAAAGCGGTCGCTACATCTGCCGGTGTCATCTTAGGCGTGAACCCGCTCGTATTTCTGATTTTGGTCTTATCTTTCTTCATCCTTTTGTATATCAGTAAATATGTCTCCCTGTCATCGATGATCAGCGGAGTTATCGGCATTATTGCAGCCGTTCTCACCAAAGATTTCGGTTTGAGTATAATCATTGGATTATTTACGGTTTTCGTCATTTATCGGCACCGATCCAACATTAAACGGATCATCGACAAGACCGAACCGAAAATTACCTGGATGTGAATATCCATGAAGGAAGCTTATCCTTTCCGGGATAGGCTTTATTTTATAGCATACCCTAAAGGATAGTGCACATCCTGCAAGCATTCCGTTGTATATTTAGAAGTACATATTGTATACTTTCACATATATTGAAGGTCTGAAAGGAGTCATTGTCATGAACAAGACAGAGCTTAATACAAACAAACAACTTCCTTCTAAAGAAGAGCGCCATAAGCTTTTCGGATCCGTAGCACCGGGACCGCGCACAAAGCCTATGGAAAAAGATAAAATGGCCGATCTGCAAAACTCAAGAAAAGATTTCTTATTTGATATCGATATGGTCGGGATTTCGAATGTAAAGCATCCGATTCGGATTCCGAGCGACCTCACACCTCAGATCCAAACAACCATCGGTACTTTTTCTTTCGGTTCTTCGATTGAAAAAGGCAGTAAAGGAACAAATATGAGCCGCTTCACAGAGCAGCTCGACAAGTATCATAACGAAGGCTTCGCCGTCGATATAGCTACATTGAAGCAGTTCACAGAGGAACTTGCGGAACGCCTGAAACAAAAAGACGCAGAAGTAGAAGTAACCTTTCCTTGGTTTTTTGAACGGAAAGGACCTTATTCCGATCTTGCAGGCATGAACCATGCGGATGCAACCATACGGGTAGAATATGATGGGGAGACAGGTCATGATATAACAGTTGCATTGACAGGGAAAATCACAACATTATGCCCTTGCTCCAAGGAAATTAGTGAATACAGTGCGCATAACCAGCGTGGGAATGTCACGATGGAAGTGAAATTAACCGATGATTACGATGAGCAGGACTTAGATTGGAAAGCTGCCCTTTTAGAAGCGGCGGAAAGCAATGCCAGTGCACGTATTCATCCGGTCCTCAAGCGTCCGGATGAGAAAATGGTGACGGAGCAGGCTTATGAAAACCCTCGTTTCGTCGAGGATATCGTACGTCTAGTTGCAGCAGATTTGTATGAGTACGACTTTGTGGAGGCATTTAAAGTTTCCTGTCGTAATGAAGAATCCATCCACCTGCACGATGCACTAGCAACGGTGACTTATGATAAGAAACAGGAACAAAACTAAGGTTCGCAAGCGATGAAACACATAATGATTGCATTGATCCAGTTTTACCGGAAGGGCATCAGTCCATTCTTCCCGCCGACATGCCGATTTCAACCGACATGTTCCGAATACGGACTTGAAGCCTTTCGCCGGTTTGGATTCTTTAAAGGTTTTTACCTCACTGTAAGACGCATCTCGAAATGCCACCCCTTTCACAAAGGGGGATTCGATCCTGTTCCAGATAAAAAACGCAGCCTTAAATAATGCAGAAACAGGTTTGAACAGATGAAACACAGGATACAGCACTATTAGACCATCTGAACGAACAGGAGATGAAATCATGAATTTAACAGTAACTGAGGAAGCAGCAAAATGGTACAAAGACGAGCTTGACATAGAGGAAGAAGGACACCTCCGTTTCTATGTCCGGTACGGCGGTGTCGGAGGCCTGCAGCCGGGTTTTTCTTTAGCCATCAGCCTGTCAGAACCCGTCGATCCAATTGCTCAAACGGATACAGGAACGATTCACTTTTTCATTGAAGCGGATGATGAATGGTATTTCGACGGCCATTCCCTCCTTGTGGAACTAGATGAAAAATGGAAGGAACCTTCCTTCGAATACCAAAAATAAGACGCCTTATGGCGTCTTATTTTTGGTTTAAGGGCGTTCCTTCTGCTTTTTCAAACGAAATCTGCGAATGTGCTCCCCATATCCTTCCTTAGAGAGGATATCAAACTGACGATCCCCGAAAAGGTCGAAGTGAGGAAAACGGGGGTCACGGTGAATCCATTTGCCGTCAAGGCCATGTACCTTGCCCCACTCCTCCAGTTTCTGAATATCTGCACATCCGACTTTCGTTACTGTATCGCATCCCGGAAAGCGATCATCAAGCCAAAAATGTGTCAGAAAAGCGATTTCCCCGTTTTTGACACGGCGCTTCCATTCCATCAATTCTTCACGCTTCACTCCGAAAGCCATCAGGAGGACGGCTCCATTGCATTTACGTATGCGTCGTGCCAGTCGGGAAAACGACGCCGGATGGAAACGGGACGGAAATTTTCACTCTTTACGATAACGTGCTTGGTTTCACCGGAAACGGCAAGGGTCCCGTCTGCATGCACCACTTCATAGCCATAGGATACGCGAAGACCGTCGTAGGCAGCTATCCATGTGCGCACTTTGACATCATCTCCGTAGCGGACTGGATTCTTAAAGCTGATATTCGCATCGATGACAGGAGAAACGACTCCTTGCTTCTCTATTTCCGCGTAATTGAAACCGATCCCCTCGATGAAACTCGTCCTGCCGATTTCAAACCACACAAGGTAGTTTGCATGATAGACAACCCCCATCATATCTGTTTCCTGATACCTTACCTGTATCGGCGTTTCTACTATTTTCATCGTTACGACTCCCTCCGTACCATATTCCAAGCTTTCTCAAAATCATTAAGCTCTAATACATTCATATCCGCTTCTTCCACTTCCAGAATCCTGATGGCCTGAAACTGGATGGCTTCGTTGACTAGATTGTGAATAAATCTTCCATTCCCCTGAATAGAATGATCGGTGAACTTCTCAAGAAGAAATGACTCCGTCCATTCATTGAAATGATAGCCGTATTGAGCCGATTGATAGTGTGTCATCTGCAGCAGTTCCTG
Source organism: Bacillus sp. SB49 (assembly GCF_000469135.2). Lineage (NCBI taxonomy): Bacteria > Bacillati > Bacillota > Bacilli > Caryophanales > Bacillaceae > Bacillus > Bacillus sp. SB49. The sequence goes on along the minus strand of NZ_CP048117.1, from coordinate 1,857,776 downwards.
TTCCGCGTAATCAGGAAAACGAAAATACTTTTTGAATCGGGATGATAACCCTGGGTTGCTGTCAACCAATTGTTCCATTTCCTTCTCATACCCTGCTAAAATGACCACTAAGTTTTCATTGTGCTTCGTCATTTCGTCGACGAGTGTCTCGATTGATTCTTTTCCGAATTCGTCACGCCCACCATTATATAAGGAATAGGCTTCATCGATAAACAGTACGCCTCCGAGAGCTTCTCTGATCTTACGCTTCGTTTTTATAGCGGTTTGCCCGACATAACCTGCTACCAGATCACTTCTCGAAACGACGACCATGTGGCCGCGCTTAAGTAAGCCGCATTCTTTAAGGACCCCTGCATAAATATCAGCCACCGTCGTTTTTCCTGTTCCCGGGTTACCAGAGAAGACGGAATGAAGCTGAATCGGTACAACCGGGTATCCTTGTTCTTTCCGTTTTTGCTGCGCTTGTACGAAGGAAGAAAGCTTACGCACTTCCTCTTTGACATTGTGAAGTCCAATTAAGGAATCAAGGCGCTTCATCGGGGAATGTTCGCTGGTATCAGAAGATTCCTCTACATCCAAATCATCCAAGTCAATTCTCATATGATCAAGCCAGTGGTGCTTGTCTCTCTCCGCTTCTTTCGCACCTTTTTGGAAAACGGTTTTCAAAACGAGATTTTTCACCGTCCGTGCATTCCCGAACGAATCATCGACCCTCTCTCTTTCAATTAAAGAGACAAATTCATTTCGAGCTGCTTCTGTGAAAAAGAAATCGTTATCTAGCGCGGTTTCTTCGGCAATCGTGATGAGTTCGTCCATCTGATAATCCGGCAGCTCCATTTGATTCTGTTCCGGAAATCTACTGCGTAATCCGGGATTGGACCATAGGAATTGCCGCATTTCCTCCGGATAACCAGCAAGAATCACCGCAAACTTCCCACCATATTCTTTGCTTGTCATAGCAGAGACGAGCGTATCAATGACGGCTTGACCGTAGTCGTTTCCTGTCTGTCCTTCCCTGCGGAGTGTATAGGCTTCATCAATAAACAGTACTCCTCCGATGGCTTGTTTCACATAATTCATCGTGTTCTCTTCACTTTGTCCAACGTAAGATCCTACTAAATGGGAGCGGTTTACTTCCACTACCTCTTTCGTTTCAAGAATCCCCAGTTCATGATAAATATCAGCGAGCAGGCGTGCCATCGTGGTTTTTCCTGTTCCTGGATTACCAGTAATAATCATGTGCAGACCCGGTTCGTCGACCATGGAAAAACCAAAGCTTTTCCTTCTTTGCTGATATTTAAGAAAATGGTAGTACCTGCGAATGTATGTCTTTACATCCTTCAAACCCACCATCCTGTCAAAAGCTTCTAATGGACTTCCATACACACCACCTGTCAAAAAATCAGGCAAACGCTTGAAAAGCTCATCCTGAACGTCGGATAAACGTCGCATTCGCTGATTGATGTCTTTGACAGGGAGCCGTATTCTTCGGTTCTCTATAGACGCGATTGCATCCTCCAGCATCGTTTCAAGGTCTGTCAATTCCTGATAGACTTCCTGGTAAATTTTCATACGAGTGGATGCATTCAAAATGGTCTTCTCAGCAAGATCCCCATCCCACGTTTCCCGTAGTTCTTTAATATCCTCATATATAACTCTTGCCTTTTTCGCCTTTGCAGAATCATGATCTGTCTCATGAAGGGACCACTGTTCAAACGGCGTATCCCTTAATAACTTATAAGCGTGCAGCAGCAGTTGGGATTCATATAGATCATGGATAAGCGGATGGTTTCCCTCCATGACTCTTGCCTCATCGATAAACTGCTCGGCAAGCGCATCCTTTCCATCGTGTCTTTGAATCCGGTGATAAGCAAGTGCCGCATACAACAGGGCCTGCAGCTCTTTATCCTGTAATTCGTTTTCATTTAAATATCGCAATGCTTCCGTTTCAGAAATCGGCGGCTGGTCCTCTATATCCGACCATTGCCTTAACTTATCTAACATGTCCAATCACTTCCTTTTCTATCAACGCCTTTCATTTTATCACAGACAACGAATTATGTAGACGAACACCGCTTAAAGTCGAGAAATGAAAAGCCGTCCCTGACAAGGACGGCTTACCATCAATATTGCTGATGCCTGGATTCATCTTTCATTTCTTCCCTCATAGCCTGAAGAGATTGGTTTCGATGTTTATTTTTCTTCTCGATGTCCTGGCGCTCTTCCTCGGTCGCGTAGGCTAATACATCATTTGACGCTTCTATGTTCTCTATCGTGTTCTGCACCTGATTCTGTAACCGCTCCACATTATCAGCCCGATGATCCGGGTTTGGCTTTTGATTCGACATATGCTGTTGTTTATGAGACATCTCATGAACCTCCTAAAAAGAATGAACCATCCAGTGGTCAACGATTACTTTTCCCCTTCGTCCGGCACTTTATGAAGGAATTCAAAAAAAAAACAAATCCCAGTTTAAGACGGGATTTGTTTCATTCGATCTCGGTGGCGTTTCTCTATCCGTTCATCGATCTGTGCCATTAATTTCTCATCTGCCTGAATAGAGCGAATGTTTTCTTTAATCCGTTCTTCCAGGGATATGGGTTTATGTCTTCTCATGGGAATCTCTCCTTTAATAAGCAGTATTTCCCTTAAACAATAAAAATATTCCTAATTTAACGCATCTTTCATCTTCACCATAAATTCATAAGTCATCGGGCCTGTTCTCCGCTCTTTTTGGATAATTCCATCTGTACCTATGAAATAAGTGGTCGGAATAGCTAAGATCTGATATGTCTCATTTATTTCGAGCTGTTCATCCAGAAGAACAGGAAATGTATATTCCCCGCTGCTGATAAAATCTCTCACCATACTTATTCCTCCGTCTTCGGTGCCGGTACCGTTTACGGCAAGGATCTCCACTTCATCAGAAAAGGCTTCATAGAACTTTTGCATTTCGGGCATTTCTTCCCGGCATGGGGGACACCAGGTCGTCCAATAGTTAAGAAACACTTTCTTTCCCCTGTAATCGCTTAGACGGACGATCTCTCCCGTTACTGTCTCCACGGTGAAATCAGGAGCTGCCTCCCCCACCTCTAAGCCGTCCGGCGCATTCGGAGCCACCATCCCTGCCCCCTGCTTTTCTTCTGTATCCCTCTCACCCGTTTTCTCATCTTCCCCTCCAAAACCGGGAAGGACAACCATGGCGAAAAGTACAAGGAGAAAAGCCAAAGCCAGCCATTGCTTCATTATATCCTGCCCCCGTCCGAAACTCATTTACTTCTATGTATAAGAATAACGGAATTCTTTTATTCCTTCTAGTCCCTATTTTATATGAAAGAAGAAGACCGCCCAAAGGACGATCTTCTTACATTGGATCAGCTCAATTTATTTCGTAGAACCATTTGCAGAATACCACCGTGACGGTAATAATCCACTTCCACTTCGCTGTCAAAGCGGGCAATTACTTCAAATTCTTTCTTATTGCCTTCCTCATCGGTCGCTGTCACTTTGACAAGATCGCGAGGTTTGACACTTTCACCCACTTCTACATCGAACGTTTCACGTCCGGACAGACCGAGAGACTCAATAGAATCTTCTGGTTGGAACTGAAGCGGAAGTACACCCATCATGACAAGGTTGGAACGGTGGATTCTTTCAAAACTTTCTGCAAGGACCGTTCTGATCCCCAGAAGGTCTGTACCTTTAGCTGCCCAGTCACGGGAGCTGCCCATACCATAGTCGTTTCCAGCAAGGACCATCAACGGCGTTTCGTCCTGCTGATACTTCATAGCTGCTGTGTAGATCGGCATCACTTCTTCTGTAGGCCAGTAAGTTGTGAAACCTCCCTCTGTTCCAGGAGCAAGTTCATTACGAATACGAATGTTTGCGAACGTTCCGCGCATCATTACTTCGTGGTTACCACGACGGGATCCGTATGAGTTAAAGTTTCTAGGGCTTACGCCATTTTCCTGCAGGTACTCGCCGGCAGGCATGTCTTTAGGAATAGCACCGGCCGGAGAAATGTGGTCGGTCGTTACCGAGTCGCCAAACCTTCCGATCACACGCATACCCGTTACCGGTTTAACCGTTTCAGGTTCACTTGATAGACCTTCGAAGAACGGCGGATTCTGAATATATGTGGAGTTATCGATCCAATCATACAGTGGTTCGTCCGTCGTATCGATTTCATTCCACTTTTCGTTGGAATTAAACACGTTCTCGTACTCTTTACGGAATATTTCCGGGGTTACGACACGGGAAATCTCTGCTTTGATTTCTTCCTGAGACGGCCAGATGTCGTTGAAATAGACGTCTTTACCATCTTTATCCTTACCGATCGGATCATTCTTAAGATCGATATCAACCGTACCTGCAAGTGCATAAGCGACAACAAGCGGTGGTGATGCCAGGTAGTTCGCTTTTACAAGCGGGTGGATACGTCCTTCAAAGTTACGGTTACCGGAAAGAACGGAGGAAACCGTCAAATCACTGTCCGCAATCGCTTTTTCGATTTCCGGAAGAAGTGGACCAGAGTTACCGATACATGTCGTACATCCGTAACCGACAAGGTTAAATCCAAGCTGGTTCAAGTACTGCATTAATCCGGAATCATCCAGATAACGCGTTACTACCTTCGAACCGGGTGCAAGAGAAGTCTTCACGTAATCCGGAACTTCCAGACCCTTTTCTACGGCTTTTTTAGCTACTAATCCAGCCCCCAGCATAACGTGTGGGTTGGACGTGTTCGTACAGGATGTAATAGCAGCAATCGCAATAGCACCTGTCTTCATTGTTGACGTATCGCCATTTTCGAACTTGATCTCTGCTTTCTTATCAAATTCGGACTTATCCAACCCGAAACCGTGGTTTCCGGATGGACCAGTGATCGCCTGCTCAAAAGATTCCTTCATTTTGGAAAGTGGAATCAAATCTTGTGGACGCTTCGGCCCGGAAAGGTTCGGCTCCAAATCTCCGAGATCGATTTCAACCAATGAAGTGAATTCCGGATCTTCAAGGGATGGATCGTACCAAAGATTGTTCTTCTTGCAGTATTCTTCAACGATTTGGATCTGCTCTTCGCTGCGGCCGGTCAAGCGAAGGTATTCCAACGCTTCTCCATCTACAGGGAAGAATCCACATGTCGCACCATATTCAGGAGCCATGTTGGAGATCGTCGCACGATCAGCCAGCGGCATTTCCTGAAGACCAGGTCCGAAGAATTCAACAAATTTACCAACGACGTTCTGTTCACGAAGCTTCTGAGTGACTTTCAGTGCCAGGTCAGTAGCCGTTGTTCCTTGTGGGAAGCTGCCGTTCAGTTTCACACCAATTACTTCCGGAGCAGGGAAATAAGAAGGTTGTCCGAGCATCCCGGCTTCTGCTTCGATTCCTCCGACACCCCATCCTAGTACTCCAAGACCATTGATCATCGTCGTATGTGAGTCGGTTCCGACAAGTGTATCCGGGTAAGTATCATAAGTACCGTCCTCGTTCTCAAGAGCGTGGACAACGTTTGCGATGTATTCAAGGTTAACCTGGTGTACAATTCCTGTTGCAGGTGGAACAGCACGGTAATTATCAAATGCCTTCTGTGCCCAGTGAAGGAATTCGTAGCGTTCTTCATTACGTTCAAATTCAAGTTCCATGTTTACATTCAAGGAATCAGCAGTACCATACTTATCGACTTGTACAGAGTGATCAATTACAAGATCGACAGGTACTTCCGGGTTGATTTTATCCGGGCTGCCACCCATGTCCACCATCGCTTTTCTCAAAGAGGCGAGGTCAACGACTGCCGGTACTCCGGTGAAGTCCTGCAGAATTACACGGGAAGGTTTGAATGGTACGTCTTCCCCTTTTGATTTTTCAGTTCCCCAATGCGCAAGACTCTCTACGTGTGCATCAGCGATTACGCGTCCGTCGTGTTGACGAAGCAGAGATTCAAGTAGGATACGGATCGAGAAAGGTAGACGGGAAATCTTACCGTGTCCCGCTTCTTCTAAGGCTTTCAAGTCATAATAGTTGTACGTTTTGCCATTAAGGTCAAATTGTTTGCGAGCATTAAAAGCATTGCTAGCCATGTTCCTTGTTACCCCCTCATCAATATTCAAATGGTGTCACCGTTCGACCGGCTTCTCCATTCCCCAAATTTGTATATTTGTGACCTATATTTGTAATAGATTCACAAATCTGCAATCTTTATTGTAAATGAAAACGATTTATAAGTAAAATGAATAAACGCAAATTTTTCTGAATTCGACAAATTTTATAACCAAAGACCCTTCAGGAGCGCTATTGTAATTAGATGTCTGAACTTTTATAATATAGTCATCGATACCTACCAATAAATTGAAACAGGTGATCAAATGTCAGGTGGATTCGCTTTATTTATTATCGGGTGGATCGTAGTCATGGTCGGACTTATGAGTATCGGCGGTTTTTTCATGTTCCGCAAATTTCTGAAAAGAATGCCGAAAGAAGACGGAAAGTCAGCTATTGACTGGGAGGAGTACTATGTTGACGAGACAAGACACATGTGGAGTGATGAACATAAGTTGCTGCTGGAGGAGCTTGTCTCCCCCGTTCCAGAATTGTTTCGTGACGTTGCACGCCAGAAGATAGCAGGAAGAATTGGGGAAATTGCTATACAGAAGAAAAAAAAGAAAATAACTCAGGACATTTTGATTGAAGGGTATATACTGGCAACTCCAAAAAGGGACCATAAATTTCTCGTCAAGAAACTGAAGGAAAAAGAAATCGACATCCGCCCTTATCAAACCTTATTGGAACCATAAAAAAAGGACCCGGCATTTTATGCCAGGTCCTTTCCTCTATCCAGTTTTTTCTCCAACTGCAGATACTGCCTGAGCATGGCGAGCCTCCACGTGAAGATCATTCCAAAAGCGAGAAGGAAGAACATACCGCTTGTTTCCCCGAGAGGGATATGCTGTCCGACAACCAGTTTGAAAATGATTCGGACAATTAGAAGCCCGAAAAGAATGAATGCAAAGGCTTTCGAGGGTACTAAAAAAATCTGATCTCCCCTTATTTCGAACTTGGAGGAGCGGATCAGTAAAACAGAGAACAACATCCCGATCAAAAGCGCTTCTGCTACCTGTGCCCACTCCACCCGAAATACAGGAAATACAAACATAAGCGCCCCGGTGCTCATAAAAAAGGGCGGCAGAATAATTTTTTTAATGCTGGCCGGCTGCTTGGAAGCCCGGAGTCGGACAAATATCATGGCAACAGCCATACCAGCAGCCGCAACCGTACTTGCAATTAACCAGAACATACCGATTCACACTTTCTTTATTTCGTCCCCGATTGCGCTGGTAAACGAATTAATCCAATGCTTCTTCCGCTTCTTCCCTGTCGTTGGCGATGGTTAAAATGATTGTCATCGTCACCCCTACAACGGCCAAGTAAACACCTAAGTCAAAGAGGATAGCCGTAGCCAAGTGTGTTTCCCCTAAGATCGGCAGATGAAAATAAGCGTCTGTATGGCTGAGAAAAGGTACATTGAAAAGAAAAGAACCTGCCCCTGTAGCAAGGGCGATAATCAATCCAACAGGAATGGCGTAACGGAAATTGACCGGTAGTATCTTTTCCATGGCACGTATACCATAAGCCATATACATAAGGACGATAGCAGCAGAAGTCATCAGACCACCGATGAATCCTCCCCCAGGCTTATTGTGGCCCGCAAAGAATAGATACACGGAAAAGCCGAGCAGTATGAAGGCGATCAATGTTGTTGTGGTTCTTAGAATGATGTCGTTCGTTCGAGTCATACGAATGCTCCTTTGTCTTTTATTCAAGTACTTTCATGATAATACAAAAACAGCAGAAAATCCATGATCAGAAACCTTGGAATCCGAAGAAGCCGGCAAGGTAGGAAGTAAGCTTCGTCATCCAGTTAAAATAGAGCGCAATCCCTACCGCTATCATTACATATCCGCCTGCCTTTACGATTCCCGCACTGTGTCGTTTAATCCAACCCAGTTTGCCGACAAAGAAAGACAGCAGGAGAAATGGGATGGAGAAACCGAGGGAATAGGCAACCATCATGACTAAAAACAAGTCCGGAGAGTCAGCTGCGAGCGACAAAACACCGGCAAGAATCGGCCCCGTACAGGGCGTCCATCCCAGCGAAAAGGCTAAACCAATTAAAAAGCTTCCCGCATACCCGGAAGGACGGTTCTTGAACGCTATTTTGCGATCCTTCATTAAAAAACGAAAATTAAAAACGCCGATAATGACGAAACCAAAGAAAATGATAAGAATTGCTCCTAAGCGACGGATCACGGATTCATTTTGAATGAGAAACTGACCAATAAAACTCCCTGAAAATCCAAGAATCAGAAAAATGGTGGTAAACCCAAGCAAAAACAGTACCGTGTGCAACAGGCTGCGCCTTTTCAACATCCCGTTATCTTCCTTTAATTCATGAACGCTCATCCCGGTTATGTAGGAAAGAAAAGCTGGATACAAAGGAAACACACACGGAGAGATAAACGATAAAAATCCTGCACCAAAAGCGAGAAATACATTGACTTCTGTCATTGGCCCACCCCCCCTTGTTTCTGCCTCGCCTACCATTGTATCAAATAAAAATCCGAAAAACGACGAAAGTGTGTGAACATCTATGGAAGTTTACATAGATAGAGCCTTCTCCCAGACGTCCGGTAGAAGGCTCGATTCATTATTTCATTTGGTTGTTCATGGAACGCATCATCTGATTGATCTTCTTCTGTGAAGGCTTCTGGCCCATCTGCATCATCAGTGTACGTAACATCTGTTCGTTAATTGGCGGGTTTTTCTTTAAATAGTTCATCATGTACCTTCTTGCGATGAAGAAGCCCAGGGCTACACCACCGACAAGAGTCAACAAGGCTATGATGATAACCCATACGATCCCCAGTGTCATGTTTTCGTCTTCCTCCTTCGAATTGTCTCCCATAACAGTATAGTAAAACGTCTATGAGAATACAATAGCCGTTTTAAGAGAAGAGTCTGGCAGAAGGCAGCGGGGCAATCCATCCATAATATTGACCGGACAATTCGATAATAAAGAAAGAATGATCCGTATTCCTTAACGGGTGGAAAACAGAGCTCTCTGCCTGCCAAAGGCTCTCACTGTAATAGAGACAACAATAGTTCTTACTTCTTATTATATCATAGCCGCTCGGTAATTCGAAAAAAGGACGACACAAATCGGCCGTTTTCTTCTCCAAAGACCCTTCCGCAAGGGGAAAATCACAGAATGGAAAAGAATCGACTATGTAAGACAACTGCTTGTAATGAATAACCGGCTCATACTCCTCCACACATTCAAGGAAGAACTGCCTGAGCACTTCTGCTCTATGGTAATACTTTTCCATAATCTCTCTTTTCACGGAAAAAATGATAAACTGCATCGCTATCCTCTCCTTGTGCTTATTATAGAGGGCGCAGGAGGGATATGCTGTCATAATATGAAAGGACAGGCATGGTTATTTTGTCAAAATGACGCTGATTTACATTATGTAAAACAGGAAAGAAGAGAGCTTCCGAAGGCGGAAGCTCTCCCTGTTATTTATTTCATAAGGTTCTCCGCATGTTTCACAACATTTTCTACAGTGAAACCGTAGTTCTTGATTACCGTATCTCCAGGAGCGGAAGCGCCGAACTTGTCGATACCGATAATAGAGCCGTCCAGACCAACATAACGGTCCCAACCAAAGGATGCTCCCATTTCGACAGCAAGACGTTTGCGAACGTTTGAAGGAAGAATTTCTTCTTTGTATTCCTTAGACTGAGCTTCGAAGTGAGTAAAGGACGGTACGCTTACTACGCGGACATCGAATCCTTTTGTCTTCAATTCTTTCTGCGCTTCTACGATCAGCTGAACTTCCGATCCGGAAGCGAGAAGAATTGCATCAGGCTCTTCTTTGTCAGAATCACTAAGGATATAAGCTCCTCGCTTCATACCTTCATATGCTTTCTCTTCCGTTCCTTCAAGTGTAGGAAGGCCTTGACGAGTCAATACGAGTGCTGTAGGCATCGTTTCAGACTCCATCGCAATCTTCCATGCAGCATTCGTTTCGTTTCCATCTGCGGGACGAAGGACTGCAAGATTAGGCATCGCACGAAGAGAAGCAAGCTGCTCCACAGGTTCGTGAGTAGGTCCATCTTCTCCTACTGCTACAGAGTCATGAGTAAGGACGTAGTTTACCGGCAGGTTCATCAAAGCAGATAAACGAACGGCCGGACGCAGGTAATCACTGAACACAAAGAACGTACCGCCATAGATCTTGAGACCTCCGTGGAGGGCAATTCCGTTCATAGCAGCCGCCATAGCGAATTCACGTACACCGAACCAGATGTTTCTTCCGGCATAGTTTTCACGTGTGAAATCTTCTTCTTCTTTGACTGCTGTTTTATTTGATCCTGCAAGGTCGGCACTACCACCGAATAAAGAAGGAACTGTTTTGGATAATGCATTGATCGCATCACCGGATGCCGCACGTGTAGCCGGGCTGTCTTCTCCTACTGTATAAGAAGGAAGCTCTTTGTCCCAGCCTTCCGGAAGCTGACCAGCGATCGCCGTTTCCAATTCTTCGGCAAGCTCTGGATACGCTTCTTTATACTGCTTCATCAGCTCGTTCCATTCCTGCTCTTTCGCTTGACCATTGTCTTGAATTTTCTCTTTGAAGTCTTGATAAACTTCATCCGGTACGTGGAACGGCTCATGCTCCCACTTGTAGAATTCTTTCGTAGCTGTTGTTTCCTCAGCACCAAGTGGCGCGCCGTGAGAAGCGGACTTACCGGATTTGTTCGGTGAACCGAATCCAATGACGGTTTTCACTTCAATCATAGTAGGCTGCTCTTTATTCGCTTTTGCTTTTTCAATTGCTGCTGCAATTTCTTCGGTATCGGTTCCATCTTCAACACGGATGACTTCCCAACCGTAAGCTTCGTAGCGTTTCTCTACGCTTTCGCTGAAGGAACGATCCAGGTCTCCATCAAGAGAGATGTCGTTGGAATCATAAAGCACGATCAATTTCCCAAGACCTAAGTGACCTGCAAGGGAAGCAGATTCCTGAGAAACGCCCTCCATAAGGTCGCCATCTCCGCAAATGGAGAAGGTATAGTGATCGACAACATTGTAATCACCGCGGTTGTACTTAGCAGCAAGGTGTGCTTCTGCCATTGCCATACCGGTCGCCATTGCAAGCCCTTGACCTAGAGGACCAGTTGTAGCTTCGACTCCGTCCGTGTGGCCGTATTCAGGGTGACCAGGAGTTTTAGAATCCCACTGACGGAAGGACTTCAAATCCTCGATGGATACGTCATAACCAGACAGGTGAAGCATGCTGTAAAGAAGCATGGACCCGTGTCCAGCGGATAGGACAAAGCGGTCACGGTCGAACCATTGAGAGTTCTTAGGATTGTGATCCATAAACTTCGTCCAAAGTGTGTAAGCCATTGGAGCTGCTCCCATAGGCATTCCAGGGTGGCCGGAATTAGCTTTTTCTACTGCATCGATAGATAAAGTACGAATAGTATTGATTGATGTTTGTTCAAGGCTGTTAGCCATGTAAACATTCCCCTTTCTGTTAAGGCATATGTACCATGTATTATCCTATAATGAAATTACATTTGAGACAAGCGCCAGGACTCAATAAAACCGTGACCGTTCTAATTTTCCCTGAATAAACAAAATTAAACAAAGAAGCCGCACGCTTTATGGCTAAGCGTGCGGAGGAAGTTAATTTTTCTTCTCATTCTTCTGCATCTGTTTCAATTTTGCCGGTGTCACGTCGTTTCCTTCTGGATCTACAACCGTTACACCCTTCAATTGGTTCTTAAACGATTTGCGGGCGTTTTTCAAGTATTCCTGTCTGAGCGTTTTCTGCTCTGCTTTTTCGGAATCTGTCAAATCCACCTGCTTGGATTTATTGGCCAACTCATTAATTCGCTTGATTTTCTCTTGGGATAACATATGATCCTGCTCCTTTTTATTAGTGATCGATAAGCAGACGATGGTACATAAAACGGAAAAAGACAAGCAGCCTTCAGACCCTTGTCTATCGTCTATTTATATTACAGTTCTTCCGTCTCCTTTTCAAGCGATAGGTATTCTTTATACCTTCTATGTACGGTCGCTTTAGAAACGTCATATCCCAGTCCTCGAAGCGTCGCTGCGATATCTTTAAATGTCAAATCATTATTGCGAAGTCGCACAACCTCTTCAATTGGAAAATGGAGTCGTTCACGGCCCGGAGCCATATGTCTGTTGGATAAATTTTCAGAAGGGTCATATCCTTCTGCTACAGCTTTCTTCATTCCTCTTCGTATTTTCATATTGTGGATTTTCCGCTGATACTCCTCCACAATCCCAACGATCTGAAGCACCATAGAATCCGACTCGGAAATCTGAAGTTCGCCTTCATGAGTAAGGGAATAAACCTTAACCCCAAGCCTGTTAAGCTGATGGAAAAGGGCTATCTTCGTATTCCCTCTTCCGAGCCTCGTCTCATCCTGAATCAGCAATGCATCCGCCTGTCTTGAAGAAAGGTACTCCAAAACAGAAAAAATACCTTCTCTTTCTATTTCGTAGCCGCTTGCCTGTTCTTCAATGCAATCGACAATTTCCAACCCGTGATTTTCTGCCATGGCAGTCAATTCCGCCCTCTGGCGTTTTAACGATGAGATCTGCGCCTCTTTTTCCGTGCTGACGCGGCAGTACAAGACAACCTTCATCTACAATAAACCCCTCTCTTATCCGCTCGTTACCATAGAATAATAGAGAAAAGCGAAGCTGACAACAAACAAAATGATGTACGTGACGTCCAGTTTGGATAGTTTATTGAACATGTGAACCCCTCCATATTAAGAACGAACGTTCCTAAGAACCTGTGTTCGCATTTGATATTTTTAATTATATACGAATGTACGTTCCTGTCAACGACTTTTTTCGAACGCTTGTTTGTGTTTTTTTGCCCTCCATGGTACAATGTGGTTACTATAATCCTATGTACGAGGTGCTAATCTATGAATAAACTTTCCAAGCGGCAGCAAGAAATACTAGATTTCATAAAAGAACAGGTAGTGTTAAAAGGGTATCCACCATCCGTTAGGGAAATCGGACAGTCTGTGGGTCTTGCTTCCAGCTCGACTGTGCACGGACACTTATCAAGGCTTGAGAAAAAAGGCTTTATCCGTCGGGACCCTACGAAACCGCGGGCAATTGAAGTTATTGAATTAGAAGAGGATCACAGTATTCCCAGAAGCGAGGTCGCCTATGCCCCTGTGATCGGTAAGGTCACAGCAGGGTCTCCCATCACCGCTGTCGAAAATATTGAAGAGTACGTTCCACTCCCGGATACGCTTGCAGGAACGGACGACAACACATTTGTGCTCATCGTACAGGGAGAGAGTATGATAGAAGCAGGAATCCTGGACGGAGATATGGTAGTAGTCAGACAGCAGCAGACAGCTCAGAACGGTGACATTGTCGTTGCCATGACAGAAGAAGAGGAAGCGACGGTTAAACGCTTTTTTAAAGAACAGAACCACATCAGGCTTCAGCCGGAAAATGCGACAATGGAACCGATTATACTAAATGATGTTTCCATTTTAGGACGAGTTGTCGGTTTATACCGGACGGTGCATTAAAACAGAAAGAAGCGGCGGCCGTTTTAAGCCCCGCTTCTTTTCTCTGTTCCTTTATTTTTACGAAAAACTGCCACGGCAAGAATTCCATCCCATCTGAACGTTCTTACTTGTTTCCGTGTATAACAATAAGCCACGCAACAGGCTTCCTCCATCCTTATAACTCGAATTAATCGTTGAGAAATAGATTGATCACGGGCATGATAAATAATTTCTAACGGTAAATGCTCTATCATAGAACGGTTTAATAATTGGTGCATACACATCACCCCATTACGAACATTTGTTCTTCTATTGTATGAAGAATGACGCCGAAAGTATACCGGGAAATCCTGGGCCGTTCATCGTTTTAAATAATTTTCGATCTTTCGGGCTGTCTCCAGACGCGTCGCTCCGGATAGATCAACAAAATTGGACCCTTTTAAGCCAGCCGTTCCCCCACCGGCAACGATTATCTTTTTAGCCACTTGGCGCCTCTCTGCCGTACGCCTTAACGCAATCATTGCATTTTCCCGAATAGCAAGTGTCTCCACAGCAGGGAAATCAGCAAATGAATTGATGACAACTGCAACCTCTTCCATTTCATCATCCTCCATTTTTTTGAGGGCTTCTTCCATTGCCCTTTTTGTATTTGGCCCATAATATCCATCGACTCTTAAACCCTGATCCCTCTGAAAAGCTTTGACAGCTGTCTCTGTAGCTGGACCGAAGGAACCATCGGCCCCGTAGCCTCCCATGGAATAGCCCAATTTCAATAAATTGCGCTGCAGCACACGTACCGCTTCTCCCGTATCCCCAAGAGAAAGGTAATTTTTGTCGATCGTTTCACCGACTCCTTTAAAAGCCACACCGAAGTACTCACAGATTCCCTGCGCGTGTTCCTTTGCTACTTCTTGTTGAAAAGCTTCATTAATCATTAACAATGCCTCACGTTTGTTATCCATGTAACCGTTCTCGGTCAGAATTGCCGGCATGTCTGTTTCTCTCAACACATGAAAATTGGCTTCTTTTACACCGCGCCAGTTCTGTTGCGTCCCTCGCCGTAAATACTTGCCGACAAGCGCTGCCAATCTGCCAGCCTCCCGATTCAAAGAACCCGGATACACATATACTTCAATTCCGCTGGGATCTGATCCACCGAAAGAACCGTCAAATGCGTTGTAATGCACGGACACGTAAATATCTGCATTGTACCTGTTCGCTTCTGCTGTTCTTGTCGTAAGAGGGGTATCCGCATCTGTGGGTGCAACAAGCAGCACACGGAAGCCATGGTATAAAAGAATATCTGAGAGATAAGCAACGACCTTTCTATTAAACTCATTCTCTTTAATTTGACGCCCCAGCTCAGGTATATACGGCGTTCTCTTCCCAGGAGTCTCCATCCCATGTCCATCATCCAAAGCAACCAACCTGCCGTTCCAGCTTCCGCTTGGATAGACTAATCTTGCCATAATGATCTCCTTTACTAATCTATTAATTTCCTTTACAAATATTTAGCAATAGTAACTACTTCTATGTAACAAGATTATGCTCACTCTTGTCCTTTGGTTCCATTTTGCCGCAACATAGGGCACATATATCCGCTTCTGTCCCTTACTAAAGCCCAAAAATCATACAAAAGGAGCGCTCCGTTCTGTTCACGGCCGCTCCCTTATATCTATCTATATAATTTCTTGCAAGTGATTGGCTCTTACCTCCAACTCTTCCCCGTCTCCGACAAGCTCATGATAAATCTCACTTGCAGACTTAATTTGTGATAAAGCAGCCTCCACATCTTTTTGTATCTTCACCGTTCCCTTTGTGATATTTTCTATTTCATTAGTAATGCTTTCTACATTTTCATTCACTTCGCTGATGGATTTTTCTACTTTATTCGATAATTTACGCACTTCTTTTGCAACGACATCGAATCCTCTCCCATGCTCTCCCGCACGCGCAGCTTCAATTGCGGCGTTTAATGACAACAAGTTTGTCTGAGAAGCAATATCACGAATGGTCTTAACCACTCCCTGGATCTTAGTTGTTTGAATACCAAGCTCCCCAAGCGTTTCCGTGTTTTCAGAAGATATCGAAGAAATCTGATCTACTCTGTCACTTAAATCATTCTGAAAGGCTAATCCTTGGACCGCCTTTTCATTTAATGTGTAAGACATATCCTTCAACCTGCCGACAAGGTCCTGAAGTCCCTGCTGCCGCTCTGATATGTCTGTTGCAACTTTTAATATTCCACTGACCATTCCATTCTCCCATACAGGCATGTAGGTTGCTTCCAGCCAAATTTCTGCTCCTCGCCTGTTCTTTCTGAGAATTTTATTCTGAAAACTCTTTCCGGTTCTCAAATTTTCCCAAAAAAGCAGATACTCTGCACTTTCAGAAAAGTCCCGGAAACAGAACTCCTTATGATCCTTCCCTATAATTTCCCGGTTCGAGTTGTACCCCATTGTATCAGCAAACCGATCATTGACATAACGCACCTTGCGATCAGTTCCAAAATATATCATCGCCAAATTATCATTGATGGATCGAAACAAGCGCTCTTCTATAACATCTCTATCTGCTGCACTAACCATTTCATTCCCCTTACTCTTTATTTATTTTGTTTCTTTCGTATAGGTATTTTACCCTATTCAAAAAACTAAAAACCACCCCGGGTACATTATTACCACCTGAATGCTCTCCGTCTAAGACCAAAACCAGACATCTTTATGGACGGAAGAATCAGCATAGGAGGGTTTCTATTTGTAAGCATACCTCTTTTATGTGAAAACGGATGTAATAAAAGCTATAGAACAAAAACAATCAGAATAGTTAAATAAAACTATTCTGAGGAAGTTAATCATTTTATACCGTATAATAATATTCAAATCCAGGCATTAAGGAGGGGTAGTGTGGATAAGTTAATGGATAAGTTAATGGATAAGTTAATTCGTTTGTATGACGATATCGACGGGGATCGCACGAATGACGAACAACTCAAGTTAATGGATGAAATGCTTCGTCGTATAAGGGAATTAAAACAAATAAATGAAACGTTACAGGCTCAAGTGGATACTTACGAAGATTTGATTATAAGATTAATAAAAGAAGGCTAAGCGGTCATTCCTTCTCACTGAGGTAAGAATCTCCCGGAGCGAAGGCTCAGGGGGAATGGAAGCAACACAATCCAGTCAAACACAGCGTAAACAAACGTTCGTAAACATACTCTACGTAACTAACGTTGTTCATTTAAGAAAACTTTAGATTATGGATGATGCAGGGAATGGCTGATTCACTTGTTGATTTTAGTTTCCCTCATCGCTTCTATATAATTTCAAACTCAAATAGCCTCAGGGACTAATACAATCCCCCCCATTTTCCCTGTATCTTTAAAATATGTCTGGGTTCCACTGGCTTCTTCCAGAGGAAATGTACGATCAAATACCGGCTTAAATCTTCCTGACGCTAAGTTGAAAATATGATTATGATATGTGCTTCTTTTTTCCCTAACCTACCTTTTATTTCCTCACCCTCAGCATAACGAAAGGCTTCTGGAAATCAGCTTATAAGAATTACTATAAATAATATTGCAGGGCGCTCTCACATCCCTGTAGGCATTCAACTTCCAGATGTACTGTCATTCATCAACCTGCACCTTTTAAAGGTTAAACATATGTAAACCCACTTGGGTCTTGCATATAAAAAAACCCCGAGGCTTAGAGGCCCAAGGGTTTTAAGGTTTAGTACGTTTGCAGATACTGCTCTCTTTCCCACGGATGAACCTGTGTGCGGAACATATCCCATTCGATTTCCTTTGCTTCAATGAAGTGTTCGAAAAGGTGCTCTCCAAGAGCTTCCACCATGATCGAATCTTTTTGCAGCTCTACAAGGGCATCGTAAAGGGTTGCGGGCAGATCTTTCACACCGTGCGCTTCCCGTTCTTTTTTGTCCATGACATAGATGTTGCGATCAACCGGAGCCGGTGCTTCCAGCTTATTCTTCACCCCATCGAGGCCAGCGGACAACAGGACTGCCATTGCCATATAAGGGTTTGCGGATGGGTCGACGCTCCTCACTTCAATTCGCGTGCTCAACCCACGGGATGTAGGTACGCGGACGAGGGGACTGCGGTTTTGTCCGGACCAAGCAACGTAGCAAGGTGCCTCATAGCCAGGAACGAGACGCTTATAGGAGTTTACAGTAGGGTTCGTCACAGCAGTAAAGCTGGTCGCGTGCTTGATGATCCCTGCTGTAAATTGATAAGCGACTTCTGATAACTGGTCTTTTCCGTTTTCGTCGAAGAAGGCATTCCCCTTCTCATTAAACAAAGACATGTTTGCGTGCATACCGGATCCGTTCACGCCGAAGAGCGGCTTAGGCATGAAGGTAGCGTGAAGACCGTGCTTACGCGCAATGGTTTTTACTGCCAATTTAAATGTCTGGATATCGTCACAATGCTTCAGGGCATCGGAATAACGGAAATCAATTTCGTGCTGCCCGGGAGCAACTTCGTGGTGGGATGCTTCAATCTCAAATCCCATTTCTTCCAGCTCTAAGACGATATCACGACGGCAGTTTTCACCGAGATCGGTCGGTGCTAAATCGAAATACCCGCCTTTGTCGTTCAATTCCATCGTCGGTTCGCCTTTTTCATCTAATTTGAAAAGGAAGAATTCCGGCTCTGTACCGATATTAAAAGCGGAGAATCCAAGTTCTTCCATCTTCTTGAGGTTGCGCTTTAAGTTGTAACGCGGGCAACCTTCAAAAGGAGTCTGATCTGGGTTGTAAATATCACAGATGAATCGTGCCACTTTGCCTTTTTCTGAAGACCATGGGAAAACGACGAATGTATCGATGTCAGGTACAAGATACATATCGGATTCCTCGATCCGAACGAATCCTTCAATGGAGGAACCGTCGAACATCATCATGCCGTCCAGCGCTTTGTCCAGCTGGCTCAGTGGAATTTCTACGTTTTTGATCGTACCGAGCATATCCGTAAACTGGAGACGGATAAACCGTACGTTTTCTTCATCAATTTTTTTGTAAATTTCTTCTTTTGTTAAACCCATTGGATTTCCCCCTTGAAACGATTAATGAAAGAACCGGGACATTTCTCCCTGTCTGATTCCTAGCTTGCCTTGTCTTCCCGATGTGAATAGTTCTTGCTGCAGCATACGACGAAGCTCTTTCTCAGTCAGTTCATTATGGACTTCCTTCACTTCTTCTTCATTATATGCTTCATTCTCAGGCTTCTCTTCAAGCTTGAGAACTTTCTTGATCCCCGCCATGTTAACCCCTTGGTCGATGAGGTCCTTGATTTCAAGCAACCGGTCGACATCATTAAAGGAGTATATGCGGCGATTCCCCTCCGACCTGGCCGGATTGATCAGCTTATGCTGCTCATAGTACCGGATCTGCCTCGCAGTCAGATCAGTAAGAGATTGAACAATCCCCATTGGGAACAACGGCATGGAACGACGAATTTCATCACTCATCGATGTGCCCTCCTCCCATAAGAATGATACCTTCATTATACGATACGCAAGGTATATGTCAACATATGTGAGAAATGTTTACACATTAATGTTCCCAATGCTTTGGAAATGCTTTCACACTTTCACCATGCCTTCAGATATAAGCTGGTCCACAGCCTTTTGCACAGCAATCTTCACATGGGCATATGTTAGTCCTCCTTGAACAAATGCTGTGTATGGTGGACGGATCGGTCCGTCTGCTGTAAGTTCGAGACTCGCCCCTTGAATAAAGGTTCCGGCAGCCATAATCACCGGATCTTCATACCCCGGCATAGGACTTGGTTCCGGACGGACATGGGAATTGACAGGAGAAGCTTGTTGAATCGTTTGACAGAACCGTATCATTTGATCGGCTGTATCAAAACTAACCGATTGGATCAAGTCTGTCCTACGGGCATCGAAGGATGGGTTTGTACGGAAACCAAGCTCTGCAAGGAACTTGGCAGTGAAAACCGCTCCTTTCAACGCTTCCCCGACGACATTCGGTGCAAGGAAGATGCCTTGATACATTTCCTGGAGCATATTCAGGCTTGCTCCCGTTTCCTTTCCAAGCCCCGGGGCTGTCAATCGATAGCTGCACTGTTCAATCAATTCTTTACGGCCTGCTATGTACCCGCCGATCCGTGCAATACCACCGCCGGGATTCTTAATTAACGAGCCGGCAATCAGATCCGCTCCCGCCTGAATCGGTTCTTCCCGTTCTACGAATTCTCCGTAGCAATTATCTACAAATACAACGACATCAGGTTTGATGCTTCGCACGTGTTCAATGATGGACCGGATTTCTTCGATTAGGAAAGAGGGCCGGTCCTCATACCCTTTGGAACGCTGGATAGCGACTACTTTTGTATTGGAATGGATCGCGGCTCTTATGCCTTCTCTGTCAAAAGAACCATCCGCCTGAAGCGGCACGGATTTGTATCCGATCCCAAAATCACGGAGCGAACCTTTATCCGTTCCATCCGGACGGCCAATCACTTCATGCAGCGTATCATATGGTTCCCCGGAAATATAAAGCAGTTCATCCTGGGGGCGAAGAACGCCGAACAAGGCGGTCGTTATGGCGTGGGTGCCCGATATGAGTTGAGGCCGCACCAGTGCGTCTTCTGCTTGAAAAATGGCCGCATAGAGCGCTTCGAGGGTGTCACGTCCGAAATCATCATATCCATACCCTGTCGTCGGATGAAAATGGGAATCGCTGACGCGAAGTTCCTGAAAGGCACGAAGCACTTTTTCTTGGTTGTATTCTACAGTGCTTTGAATGGCTTGGTGCTGTAGTTTAATGGTATCTTCTGTTCTTTGTTTCACTTCTTGTACATTCATGTTGACAACTTCCTTACATTATAATATCTGATGTTTTAAAGGATGATCCGGATCAATGAAGCCGTGGAGCGCATACCCTTCCTGATCTTCCTTGAACAGCATGGATGTAACGATACTGGAAGAGCGGAATCGCTGCAGACGTTTTCCATCTGAAGCGGGTATAAACACATCATATTCCACCCAGTCTTCCTTCCATGTATCTTCCACTTTATGAAGCACACGCTTCAAATCGATCGGGTCGTGGACACTGACCGTCAAGGAAGGGTGGCTCGGCGGAATGAAGTCTCCAGTAAGGAGATCTTTTTTATTATATACGGTGACCATCGGCAGCCGGGAAGCCCCCAGTTCTTCCAACAGCTTTCTAACCGTTTTTTCCTGCTGGATATGATCAGGATGAGAGGCATCTACCATGTGCAGAACGAAATCCGCCTCTGTCACCTCTTCCAAGGTGGAACGGAAGGCTGCAATGAGCGTTGTTGGCAGATCCTGAATGAACCCGACTGTATCCGATAAAAGCACACGGAAACCGGATGGGAGGTTCAACTGCCTCGTCAGCGGATCGAGCGTCGCAAACAGTAGATCTTCTTCAAACGACTGGCTTTCTGTCACTCTATTGAAGAAAGTGGACTTCCCCGCATTGGTGTATCCGACAATCGCAATTTGATAGGCACGATTTTCCTTGCGGCGTTTGCGGTACTGCTCCCGTTGTCGTACGACTGTGTCAAGCCTGACTTTAATGTCGTCAATCCGGCGTTGGATATGGCGCCGATCCGTTTCCAACTTCGTTTCTCCCGGCCCACGCGTCCCGATCCCTCCACCGAGACGGGACAGAGCCGTACCTTGACCAGCGAGCCTCGGAAGCAGATATTGCAACTGAGCGAGTTCCACCTGCAACTTCCCTTCCTTCGTTCGGGCACGCCCGGCGAAAATGTCCAGAATGAGCTGGCTGCGGTCAATAACACGACGCTCCACCCGATCGGATATGTTCCTTAACTGACCAGGTGAAAGTTCATCATTGAATATAATTAACTCCGCTTCGGCAGCTTCTGCCTCCAGCTTAATTTCTTCCAATTTCCCTTGCCCCAGATAAGTAGCCGGGTGAACCCGGTCCCTGCTCTGGGTGATGATTTTACAGACTTCTCCACCTGCCGTCTCGGTCAGAGATTGAAGCTCCTGAAGGGAAGACTGAAACCGTTCTTCGTCCGCCCGCGGGTCTTTTCTTGCAACTAAAATCGCTGTCTCTTTCATGCTTTCACCTTCTTTTCTCTATCTATCCCCATCCATCATAACAAAAAGCAGGACCGAATACATGTTTCCCGTAAACTAGTCAATAAAATGAGCTGAAGCATCGAAACAAAAATCAGACGCACCTAAAGTCATCAACGTTTCCTTTTTGTAATCCGTTCCGTTGATGACACGCCACGCCTGCTTCCTGATCGCATCTTCTATCATGTTCCTGACGTAGCGGGCGTTCGAGAAATTTCTCTTTCGTTCGCGGCATACCAGCCGCAGGTGCTGGGAAAGCTTCCTTTCTGCATCGCGAGTCATTCGATAATCGCGGTCCTTGATCATTCCGGAAGCAATCATGGCAAGCTCCTCCGGTTGATAATTCTCGAAAGGCAGCTGAATAGGAAACCTGGAAGCAAGACCCGGGTTTATTGTCAGAAAATCTTCCATTTCTTCCGGATAACCGGCAAGAATGATAATTAACTTATCATGGTGATCTTCCATGCACTTGACCAACGTGTCGATCGCTTCCTTCCCAAAATCCTTTTCTCCCCCGCGCGCTAGAGAATAAGCCTCATCGATAAACAGCACCCCGCCCAGCGCTTTATGAATTAAGTCTTTCGTTTTCTGAGCCGTATGCCCGATATACTCACCGACGAGATCACTTCGATCCGCCTCAATGAAATGCCCTTTTTCGAGAACATCGATTTCATTAAAAAGAGCAGCTACCATCCTGGCCACCGTTGTTTTCCCAGTACCGGGGTTCCCTTTAAACACCATGTGGAGCACTTGGGCACTTGCCTTTAACCCTTCCGCTTCCCTTTTCTTCGCAATCAACACCTGGGCATAAATCTCCTTCACTCTCCGCTTCAGATCTTCCATGCCGATAATAGAGGCGAAATACTCATCAATTCTATGGAAGAGAGGGACGGACTTCTCCACCCTTTTCCCCTTACCAACCGGAACCGTTCTATCTTTTGATTCATGAAGGACGATATTGATCGTGCCGGGTTTCGCTGTTTTCGCTTGCGGTTGCACATGGATCCCTCCTCAATTCCCTTCATCATACGCATCGAAGGAATCCCCTGTGACAAACGCCCAGGAAAAGAAAGCGGGTACCCCGCAATTACCGGGATACCCGCTTTCTGTAACGTTCGACTTTGAAAAGGGTATTACTCTTTATCCAATGAAATGTTCTTGAGCGGAGCGAAGGTGGAAATCGCATGCTTAAAGATAAGCTGCTGCTTCCCTTCCGTCTCCAGAAGCACGGTAAAGTTATCGAACGCTTTCACTACACCTCTCAATTGGAAACCGTTGAGCAGAAAGACGGTCACCTGCATACGTTCTTTTCTTAGTTGGTTTAAATAGTTATCTTGGATATTTACTGTTTGAGCCATGGATCTTCCTCCTCTTTTCTATCTATACTAGTACGTTTCTACGTATTATCGGATCTTTCCTGCTAAATCGGCTAAAATTGTTTCAAATTTCTCTTCGTACGTCTCCGGTGATACTTCATACCAGGAAACGTCCATTTTGTTTTTAAAATAGGTGTATTGCCGTTTAGCGTAACGTCTGGAATTTCTCTTCAGAATGGCAACCGCTTCTTCCAGGGTGCCTTCTCCTTTAAGATATGGAAGGAGCTCTTTGTAGCCGATGGCTTTCATGGATTGAGAATCTTCCAGCCCGTCCTCGAAGAGAGTGCGCACTTCATCAAGAAGCCCTGATGCGATCATGGTATCTACACGTTCATCGATTCTTTGATAAAGACGGGACCTTTCCATTTCGAGTCCAATGAGGAATGGATCAAAAGGAGACTCAGATGCCTGGTTTTGTTGATATTCACTCATCGTCTTCCCTGTTGTTTCATAGAGTTCCAGACCTCTGAGCACCCGGCGCACGTTGTTCGGATGAACAGAAGCTGCATGCGTTGGATCGATTTCTTCCAACCGCTTGTACATATTTTCTTTCCCATGAGCCTCCAACTCCTGTTCGAGTCGTTCCATAACTTCCGGACTTTTCTTTTCCTCTGCAAAATTGAAATCATAAAGCGTTGCTTGTATGTACAGACCCGTCCCACCTACGAGCACAGGAAGCTTTCCACGATTAGTGATGGCATGGATTAAACCATGGACTCTCTGCTGGAATTCCGCCACGGAGAAGCTTTCCTCCGGACCTTTGATATCAATCATATGGTGCGGGATACCTTCCATCTCGTCTTTCGTCACTTTGGCGGTACCGATATCCATCGTCCGGTAAATCTGCATGGAATCACCACTGATCACCTCTCCGTCGAAACGCTTCGCAATCCGCACTCCAAGGTTCGATTTTCCGACGGCTGTCGGGCCAACCACTGATATTACTTTCGGTTTCAAGCCATTACCTCCTAAACAAAGCTGATACCTATTATACAGGAATCCCTACAGAATCATACCTCACGAGCCAAACTAACGGATTTCGTTACACAAACTAACGAGTTCCGTTAGTAATATTCAAAATATTCGTTAGTTTCACTATCGCATCTCGTTAGTATGTGTTATAGTATAGGAAAGGAGGCGACTGAATTGGTCCATGAAAGGATTCGTTCGCTTAGAAAGGAAAGACGATTAACGCAGTCGATGCTTGCTGAAAAAGTCGGTGTATCCCCACAAGTCGTATCAAATTGGGAACGCAATTATACTTCTCCTGATCTGGATGATCTGACGAAGATCGCAAACGCTCTTCATACTACCGCTGATTACCTGCTTGGCTTAAGTGATGAGCAGGAAGATGAAATGCGTGAGATCAAGCAGCTGCTCGAAACGAAAGGTTATAACAAACCCGTTTTCTTTGATAAGAGCGCCTGGTTCGGTATTCAACCGGATGATATTAAACAGATTGATAATTATTTCCGGTTCCTTCTCCAACAAAAAAATATATCCTAACCCTCCCCTACGGGAGCTTAACGAGCTAATCGACAAAATAATGACCGTAATTATATTATGTAAACAAAATAACCCCAAAAGAAACTTCTGGAATAGAAGCTTCTTTTGGGGTTATTTCTTAACAATTGAAACGATCACATAACACGTTTAAACATTTTCTCCATTTCATATTCTGAGAAAAAAACAATAATCGGCCGGCCGTGCGGACACGTAAATGGATCCGTGGAATTACGAAGATCCTCCAGCAGACGGAACATATCTTCCTGGTTCAAATAATGATTTGCTTTAATGGATCGTTTGCAGGACATTAGTATTGCCGCTTCTTCCCGAAGTTTGAGAATATCAATTCTCTCTTCGGTGATCAGCTGTTGGATCATTTCATCAATGATCTCCTCTTCAAATCCTTTCGGAAACCAGATTGGATGGCTGCGGATAATGTAACTGGTTTCTCCGAATGATTCAAAGAAAAGACCTGCTTTCTCTAATTCTTCTTTATGTTCTTCCAGGCGCAGCGACTCCTGCCTTGAAAAATCAAACGTCATCGGGACGAGGAGTTCCTGTACTTCATGCTCCACTTCCGCTAACTTATCACGAAAGAATTCATACTTGATCCGCTCCTGAGCTGCGTGCTGATCGACGATATACATACCCTCTTCATTCTGAGCCAATATATATGTCCCGTGGAGCTGACCAATCGGATACATGGTCGGCACCCTTTTCTTCGGCTGTGACTCCTCTTCTTTCATCCTCGTTAAATCGACGGAGGGGACAGTCCGTTCTTCTTTGCCGAACGGCTCTTCCATTTCTTTCAAAAGGACATCCTGCCGGGCAGTATAATTGTCCACCCGTCGTTCGACAGGTGCGTCTGCTTCAATCAGCTGGCCGATTGTTTCTTCCTGGTGCTTATGCGCTTCCTCTTTTTTCGTTTCATAAAGCTCCATAGAGGTCTGTGTGGACTTTAATTTCTCCGGTTTTTCTTTCTTTTCTTCCACCTCAGGAATAAGCGTCTGCTTTCGAAACGCCTGCCTGATCGTATCCTCAAGCAGGCCGAACAATTCTTTTTCTTTACTGAAACGAACTTCCAACTTCGACGGATGTACGTTCACATCCACAAGAATCGGATCCATATCGATGTTTAAAACGACAATAGGGCTTTTACCAATCGGAAGAAGCGTGTGATAGCCTTGAAGGACTGCTTTATTCAAGGGTATGCTTCTGATAAAACGACCGTTGATGATTGTAGACATATAGTTTCTGGATGCGCGGTAAACTTCCGGTTTAGCAATAAAGCCGGTGATTTTAAAGTCTGCATTTTCCGCTTCGATTGGTACCATTTTCCTTGCAACGTTCATCCCGTAAATGTTGGCAACCACCTGAAGGAGGTCTCCCCGGCCGTTCGTTTTAAAAATCTGCTTTTCATTATGGACGCAGAGTATCTGGACTTCTGGATGAGCGAGAGCCACCCGGTTGAGGATATCTGTGACATGCCCCAGTTCCGTATGAATCGTCTTCATATACTTCAGCCTTGCAGGCGTATTATAAAAAAGTTCATCTACCGTGATATCCGTCCCTTTTCTGGCATCACTTTTCGTTTTGGAAAGGAGCTTTCCCCCTTCAAGAGTCAGTTTCGTCCCGGCCGCGTCGCCGGTGGAAGTCTGTACCGTCAGACGGCTGACCGCCGCAATACTGGCAAGGGCCTCCCCCCGGAAGCCGAGGGTACGGACATGGAATAGATCATTTTCATCCTTGATCTTACTCGTAGCATGACGAAGGAATGCCCTCTCACAGTCCTCCTCCTCCATACCGGAACCGTCATCAGTGATCCGAATACGCTCAAGCCCTGCTTCAAGCAGTTCGACTTTAATCCATGATGCACCGGCATCAATGCTGTTTTCTATTAACTCCTTTACAACAGAGGCGGGCCGTTCAACAACTTCCCCTGCCGCTATTTTGTTGGCTAAATGGTCCGGCATAAGGCGTATACGCGCCATCTCTGTGTCCCCCTTACTTCTTCAGTTCTTTCTGAAGGCTGTATAATTCGTTCATGGCCTCCATCGGCGTCATTTCCATTAAATCAAGAGCTTTCAGCCGTTTTTCTATCACGGAGGAAGACTTCTTCTTCTCTTCCTTCTGTTTTGTCTCCTCAACAAATAGACTGAGTTGTTGTTCCTCCTCCAGACTGGCAGCTGCTTCTACAGACGAAGGCTCTTCCGTATGACTGCCGTTCTCCAGCTGGTGCAGCAGTTCTGTCGCCCGGCCGATCAAAGGCTCCGGTAGGTTTGCGAGCTTCGCTACGTGGATACCATAACTTTCATCCGCCGGTCCTTCTTTTATCTGGTGAAGGAAAATAACATTTCCCTCATATTCCTCTGCACGAACGTGTACATTCTTCAGCCGCTTCAGTGGATTCTCAAGTGATGTAAGCTCATGATAATGCGTAGAAAACAGCGTCTTCGCTTTAATATCATGGTGGATATATTCAACGATTGCCTGAGCAAGAGCCATTCCGTCGTAGGTGCTCGTCCCTCTTCCTATTTCATCAAGCAGAATCATGCTGTTTTCCGTGGCATGACTGATGGCATGATTCGCTTCCAGCATTTCCACCATGAACGTACTATGACCGGAAACAAGGTCGTCCGCCGCACCGATTCTTGTGAATATTTGATCAAAAATCGGCATCACTGCTGATGAACAAGGGACGAAACACCCCATCTGGCCCATGATAGCCGTTAAAGCAAGCTGACGCATATACGTACTTTTACCGGACATGTTAGGACCTGTGATCAACAGGACATCCGTTTCTTCGTCCATATAAATATCGTTCGGAACAAAGGTGCTGTCCTTCATCACCTGTTCCACCACCGGATGGCGCCCCTCTCTAATGTCGACGATTCGTTCTTGTCGATATGTCGGTCGTACGTATTGAGAGGATTCAGCTACCTGTGCAAAGCCCTGAAGAACATCGATTCTGCTGATTTGTTCAGCGAGTTGCTGAAGCTTCTGGACGTAAAACTTCACTTCGTCTCTTATTTTGAGGAACAGTTCATACTCGAGTTCCACACTCTTCTCCTGGGCTTCAAGTATCATTGTTTCTTTCTCTTTCAGCTCAGGAGTAATGAATCGTTCTGCATTTGTCAATGTCTGTTTCCGTTCATATTTCCCTTCAGGAAGAAACTTAAGGTTCGCTTTTGTCACTTCAATATAGTACCCGAACACCCGGTTATAACCGATCTTAAGCGACTTGATCCCGCTCTCCTTCCTCTCTCTCTGCTCCAGCTCTGCAATCCACTGCTTACCATTTTTGGAAGCATCCCGGTAGGCATCCAGCTGTTCATGGAAACCGGACCGGATGATCCCTCCCTCCTTCACTGCGATGGGAGGATCTTCTGCGATGCTTTCTTCAAGAAGATGACGGAGGTCTTTAAGTGGATCAATCTTTTCATAAAGCCTATGGATGGAACCGTGTGTAAAACGGGACAATGTTGATAAAATATCCGGAATTTTCTGCAAGGAGTTACGGAGTTGAATCAAATCTCTTGCGTTGACGTTCCCATAAGCAACTCTTCCTGCAAGACGCTCCAGATCGTACACGTTTGTTAATTCGTCGCGAAGTGTTTCTCTCTCAATAAACTGATCAAGGAAACCCTCCACCTGATCATGGCGGTCCGCAATGGCGTCAGCAGACAGAAGCGGACGTTCCATCCACTTCTTTAACATTCTCGCACCCATGGAAGTAATCGTCTTATCCACCACGGAAAGGAGGCTTCCTGCTTTCCCTTGTTTGCGGATCGTTTCCAAAAGTTCCAGGTTCCGCTTCGAATACATATCAAGCGTCATGTATTGTTTCAATTCGATGATTTGAAGAGGCTGAAGGTGATCCAGCGCCCGCTTCTGGGTATGCTGGATATAATTCAAAAGACGTCCGAATCCAAATATTAATTTTTCTTCCCTTACACCTTCTACCAGCTGTCGAAACGGCGGACTGATCGATGCATCGTCCTGATGGGATACCGTATACCCTAAGCGGTCGGAGAGTACAGACTGGTGGGCGGCATCAAAGTCGGAAGCTACGACCACTTCTTTAACGGGACGGTTGTATAACTCACTTAGTGCGGCATCGAAACCACCCGTAACGAGTGCAGCGCTGTTCTCACCGGTCGTCAAATCGTTGTAACTGACGACATAAGATCCGTCATCAAATGAACTTAGAGCAGCTACATAGTTATTTTCCTTCTCTTCCAGCATACTCCCTTCCATGACCGTCCCGGGAGTGATCAATTGAACGACTTCCCGTTTGACGACGCCTTTAGCGGCTTTCGGATCTTCCACCTGCTCACAGATGGCCACCTTGTACCCTTTCTCAACAAGCTGTTTTATGTAATTTTCAGCAGAATGATAAGGAACTCCGCACATCGGAATCCGGTCGCTGGACCCTCCATCCCTGCTCGTAAGCGTTATCTCGAGTTCCTTCGATGCCTGAATGGCATCCTCAAAGAACATTTCATAAAAATCTCCTAAACGAAAAAACAGAAAAGCATCCTGCTGATCTGCCTTGATCTTCAAATATTGCTGCATCATTGGTGTGTATTGTGCCATTGGTAAATCCTCCAAAACGTACGTAATTGTTCTCCACTCATTATAGCATAAGGCGCAATCCTCTCCTATAAACTTGTTCGTTCCCTAAAATACAATAAGAAGGGCTGCCGGATACACAACCCTTCTTCGTCCTAAAAAGAAAACCTCGCTGAGACAGCAAGGAATTCTTTCTTCAATCTTTCTTATCATGATGATGAGAACTGGATGATGATGGCAGGAAGTCCGTCTCGATCGCAGAAAAATCATCGGAGGACAAGTCATACTCGTAATCTTCTTTCTTATCACAGCCGTGTGGGTCAACCTTCACACAAAGCTTCGTTTCTCCAATGACGTCGACGATAAATTCACGCTCAACCTCGACAATGATTTTCTGTCCTTTTGGACAAATGTTTGCCTCCAGACAGTTCGGCTGCTGCACTACTTTTGCTATTACCTCAAAGTCATCATGTATACAGTTGTCATCTTTGACGGATAGTTTAACATAATCACAGTAACTGACGCGCTCAGTGACGACTTCTGTTTTTGTATTGTCGTTATAGGAATACCATACGTTAATATCGTAACTTCCTGTTACTTCTACATGTTCTCCTTTCTTCTTAGCATTGTAGATGTGATTGATGACCCAGCATCCGAGAATACTGGTCGGGCGGTGTGAGGGGCTGATGGTGTGCGTAGATTCTGTGAACTTTTTGCCTTTTCCAATGACGGCCTTTGTGATGATTTCTCGGTAATCTCTTTCGAAATAAGACATAGGGTTTTCACTCCTCCTTATTCTACCAACCATTCTATGCAGAGGTTGGGCGAATAGTTACTTGCAGGGCAAAGGTCTAAGGACGTGTTTAATTCATTCTATGCACTAGCCCATAAAATTGTACGAAAAAAAATCCGCCAGAGGGGAAAACCCTCTGACGGAAGTGTATGCATTAATGACTGCAGCCATGACTATCTTTGTTCGCTGATCCGGTTTTGCCTTCCAGTACGTCTCCGCCGGTGGATCGAATGACTTCATTCGTAACTTCCCGGGATATGGTGTTGGAGACCATTTGGAGAATATCATTGATGACGGTCTGCGAATCTTTAAACTCCGCCACCACCGGAATAGCATCCAGTTCATCCTGAAGACGATCAATTTCTCCTTCTATTTTCTGAAGGGCTTCGCTTTTTCCGTAAGCTTGGAAATTGACGGCCTGCTTCTGTAATGCTTTGATCTTTTTAATGTGAGCCTGTACTTTAAGGTTCTCATTCAACTTAGCTTCCAGCTGCTTAAAACGATCAATTTCATCTATTTCAGCCATCATTTTAGCCAATTTTTTTGCTTCGTCAACTACTTGCTGCCTTGTGTATTGTGCCATTCATTTCACCTCTACTTTTTCTGCAATCATTTCTCCGTCCAGGGACCATGTTTTGGCCTTGACGACTCTCACAGGAATGATCTGTCCAATGACCTCACGCGGTGCCCGGACATTGACAAGTTTATTACGTTTCGTATACCCGGCAAGGACCTCCGGGTTATTTTTACTTTCTCCCTCTATCAGAACGTCGACAATTTCCCCTTCATACGTCTTCATCGCCTCTGCCGACTGCTTGTTCACAATCTTGTTGAGACGTTGAAGCCTGTCTTTCTTCTCTTCCATGGATACATTGTCTTCCATCCTAGCAGCCGGCGTATTTTCCCGAGGGGAATAGATGAACGTGTAGGCTGCTTCGAACCCGACTTCCTCGACAAGGGAGAGCGTATCCCGGAACTGCTCTTCCGTTTCATTTGGAAAGCCGACAATAATATCGGTCGTAAGCGTCGCATCCGGCATAGCCGCACGTATGTTGCGAACGAGCTCCATGTAGTCTTCCCTGGAATACTTTCTCCCCATGATTTTTAGAATTTCGGTATTCCCCGACTGTACGGGCAGGTGAATATGATCGAGCATATTCCCGCCTTTAGCAAGGACTTCAATTAATCGCTCATCAAAATCCCTCGGGTGAGACGTAGTGAATCTAATACGCGGAATGTCAATCGCCCTGAGTTCATCCATCAAGTCTCCGAGTCCGTATCCCCCATCCAGATCTTTCCCATAAGCGTTCACGTTCTGACCAAGGAGAGTGATTTCCTTATACCCTTGTGCTGCAAGATGACGAACTTCCTGAATGATATCCTCCGGAAGCCTGCTCCTCTCTTTCCCACGGGTATAGGGAACAATGCAGTATGTACAGAATTTATCACATCCGTACATGATATTCACCCATGCCTTAATCCTGCCTTTACGGGAGCGGGGAAGATTTTCAATAATATCTCCCTCTTTGGACCAAACGTCGATCACCATTTCTTTGCCAAACACAGCTTCCTGGACAAGTTCAGGAAGCTTATGAATATTATGAGTCCCGAAGATTAAATCGATAAAAGGATGTTTCTTCAGAATGCGATTTACCACGGATTCTTCCTGGGACATACAGCCGCACACCCCTAGAATCAGGTTAGGGTTTTCTGTTTTAAGCGGTTTCAAATGACCGATCTCCCCGAACACTTTGTTCTCTGCATTCTCCCGAATGGCACACGTGTTAAGGAGGATGATATCTGCTTCTTTTGCGGTGTCCGTAGATTCATAGCCCATCGCTTCAAGGATACCCGCCATTACTTCTGTATCATGCTCGTTCATCTGACAGCCATAAGTACGAATTAAGTATTTCTTGCCTTTACCCGCTTCCATCATACCCTCAGGAATATGAAAATCATAGAGTACATCTGTATCTTTCCGCTTCCGGCGTTGGGCATCACGCATGTTAGGAGGCTGATATGTAGTTTCGAAATATTTCATGAAGTCTTCGCTTGTTTTTTGTTTCAATCGTTCCAGGTTACTGCTGGATGCCGGTTTGATCTGCGACATCTCTTTCTTCTGCTGTTCGTTCATAATGATCTCCTTTCGAACCGTACCTGCTCACTGTATCATTATATCAATTTTCCAAATAATATTTAAGCGTTATCCTTCGATTTAAGTAATTTTCCCAGAAAAAAACCACCATGTTTTACCATGGTGGTCTCTTCCTCATTCAATTATACCTAGCTTCTTCCCTACTTTTTCAAAAGCATCAAGCGCCTCCTGAAGCTCTTCCTGAGAATGCTCCGCAGTCAC
This sequence comes from Bacillus sp. SB49, assembly GCF_000469135.2. Classification (NCBI taxonomy): domain Bacteria; kingdom Bacillati; phylum Bacillota; class Bacilli; order Caryophanales; family Bacillaceae; genus Bacillus; species Bacillus sp. SB49. The sequence goes on along the minus strand of NZ_CP048117.1, from coordinate 1,825,411 downwards.
GATCGTTCGAATTCTTCCTTTCCCTCTCTGAACGGTAGGAAAAACAATTCCCTGCGCGAAGACGCCCTCTCCGAAGAGTTCATCAGAGAACTTGTGGGTCAACGCATCATCCCCTACCATCACTGGTGTGACAGGTGTTTCACTGATTCCTGTATCAAACCCGAGTTGCTGTAAGCCTTGCTTGAAGAAGGCTGTGTTATTCCACAGTTTCTCAATCAATTCCGGTTCTTCAAGAAGAACATCGATAGCTGCAGCATTAGCCGCCGTAACTGCCGGTGGATGAGACGTGCTGAACAAGAACGGGCGGCCTTTATGGATCAAGTAGTCTCGCAGCGTTTTCGTACTAGCTACATATCCGCCCAAGACACCAATCGCTTTACTTAACGTTCCTACTTGAATGTGGACACGGCCGTCCAATTTGAAATGATTGACCGTTCCTCTTCCATTATCCCCAAGCACACCACTCGCATGGGCGTCATCCACCATGACAAGCGCATCGTATTTCTCGGCAAGTTCGACGATTTCAGGAAGCGGAGCGATGTTTCCGTCCATCGAAAAGACGCCGTCCGTAACTACCAGGCGAGTGCGGTAGTTACTGCTTTGTTTCAATGCATCCTCCAACGATTCCATATCCACGTGCTTGTAGATTTTGCGGTCTGCTTTCGTCAGCCGGATTCCGTCTATGATGGAAGCGTGGTTCAATTCATCGGAGATAACGACATCATCCTTCCCGAGGATGGACGACAAGACCCCCTGGTTTGTCGTAAAACCGGATTGAAACACCAAAGCAGCTTCCGTGTGCTTAAATTCTGCAAGCTTCTTCTCGAATTCCTCGTGCATTTCGAGTGTACCTGCAATCGTACGGACAGAACCAGTGCCGACGCCGTACTTCTCATTCGCCTCATCGGCCGCACGCTTCATCTTCGGGTGGGAAGTGAGCCCGAGATAGTTATTGGAAGAAAGTTGAATGACTTCCTTACCCCTGATGGTTACCTTGGATCCTTGAGCAGACTCTAGCGGAATTAACCTCCGGAACGTTCCCTGTTCCTGCATCGCATCTAATTCTTCCTGTAAGTATTCAAAACCTTTCATCGAACATCCTCCTCCTATTTTATGGGTGTAGTACCACTTTTCCACATAACCCTTGATTCATCAAGTCGAACCCCTGCTCAAACTCTTCCAGCTTCAAATGATGGGTGATGATCGGTTTCACATCCACCTGCCCGGAATGAAGCAGTCTGGATACCTGCTGCCACGTTTCGTACATTTTTCTGCCGGTAATTCCCTGAACCTCTACCCCTTTAAAAACAACATCGTTTGTTATATCAATGCTGACTCGGTTAGTTGGGAGACTCAGAATAGATACTCTTCCGCCATTTGTCACCATTTTGAATCCTTGATCCATGGCGACAGGGTGTCCGCTCATCTCACAAACGACATCTACACCATTGCCGTCCGTCCATTCTTTCACCTTTTCTACCGGGTCGACCTTCCCCGAATCAACGACCTTCGTCGCACCCATCTTTTCGGCAAGGCCAAGTCGGTAGCCATTAAGATCAAGCGCAATCACTTGGGAAGCTCCTGCTGCTTTCGCCACTCCTACGGCCATCAACCCGATCGGCCCGCAGCCGATGACTGCTACCGTTTTTCCCGCGACCTCCCCGTTCAAAACCGTATGTACCGCATTACCCATCGGTTCTTGAATCGAAGCGATATCTACGGGCATTTCCTTCGGGTTTTTCCAAAGATTGCTTGCAGGCAGCGCTACAAATTCCGCGAAGCATCCTTGGGTATCGACTCCAATGATTTTTGTATTTTTACAGATGTGGAATTTCCCTGTCAGACACTGCGGACACTGCCCACAGACGAGATGAGTTTCAGCGCTGACGAAGTCCCCGATAGAAAAGCCGCTTACTTTACCACCAACTTCCACAATTTCACCGGAGAATTCATGACCAAACACATATGGCGGATGTACTCTGCTCGCAGACCATTCGTCCCAATTATAAATGTGAACATCGGTACCGCATATAGAGGTAGCTTTCACACGAATCAGCACTTCATCTTCGCTTATCTGAGGAATCGGCACTTCATTTAATACTGCGCCCAATCCACGTTGATGCTTTACTATAGCTTTCATCGTTCCGTTCACAGTGAACACTCCCTTACAACATAACATTTAATTAAACCTATTATAACAAGGATTATATCATGAACAAAAAAACAAACAACCCTGTTTGTCCACTGTAAAAATACAAATGACTACGTTTACAATAGAAAGGTTGTCAACACAGGGATCGTCCTGTGAATTTTTTATAAAAAAAAGACATACGCCGTGTTTGGCGTATGTCTTTCTTACTCATGAAGCGACGTTTTCATTCTACGAAAGTATTCAGTCATATGAACAATCTATCTACGATACGAAGGTGATAAGAGATTCCAACCGCATCAGGGGACCACTAGCGAGGTTCGACAATTAACTTGATTGCCGTACGTTCCTCTTCATCAATCATAATATCAGTGAAGGCCGGGATGCAGATCAAGTCCATACCGCTCGGGGCGACGAAACCTCTTGCTATCGCAACCGCCTTGACAGCCTGATTTAATGCTCCTGCTCCAATGGCCTGGATTTCAGCAGTTCCACGCTCTCTTACAACATTGGCAAGGGCCCCTGCTACTGAATTAGGTACGGATTTAGCTGATACTTTTAAGACTTCCATTACTAGCTCCTCCTTCAATCACTATAGTTGTTCCATAACTACTATATTCTTGGAGATGTAGAATATTACCTTTTCATTATGAATGAATTTGTCGCAAAATTCAAACAATCATTCAAAGAATGGATGGTCATCGTTAATAAGAATGCGCTTCACTTTCGTAGACATTCCCGTTTTCTCATCTACATCCACCAAAAAGGCGCTCAGTTGTGCTCTTCCCTTTTTCGGAACTTCGAAACGTACAGGAAGGTTTGTCAGAAATCGTTTCATGACTGCATCTCTATCCATACCCAATATCCCATCGTAAGGTCCGGTCATTCCAACATCGGAAATATACCCGGTTCCTTTTGGAAGAATACGTTCATCCGCCGTCTGAACGTGTGTATGGGTTCCAACACTTACGCTGATTCTGCCATCGACGTACCATCCCATCGCTTGTTTCTCACTAGTCGTTTCCGCATGAAAATCCAAAAAAATGATGGACGTTCTTTTTTTTGCTTCTTCTATCAATTCATCCACTTTGCGGAATGGATCGTCATTGGGAGCCATAAACGTCCGCCCCTGTAAGTTAATAACAGCGACTTCTCCTTTTGGTGTTTTTACGAAAGTTAATCCACGACCGGGAGTCCCTTCCGGAAAGTTGGCCGGTCGGACAAGGTAATCTGCTTCATCAATAAATTCGAAAATCTCTTTCTTGTCCCAGGCATGATTCCCCAGCGTAACTGCCTGCGCTCCTTTTTCAAGGAATCTCCGATAAATTTTTTCTGTAATGCCTTTCCCAGATGCTGCGTTCTCTCCGTTAACAATAGAAACGGCAGGCTGAAACTTCTGCTTCAATTTCGGAAGGTATTCATCCACCATTTCTCTTCCCGGTGAACCCACCACGTCTCCAATAAATAAAATTCTCATGTGCGAACCTACCTCTTTCTTCTAAAGCATTCCTTCTTCATTCCCTGATCCATGAACAGGGAACCTCTTAAAAACAAATGAAGCGGCCCGAAACGGCCGCTTCATCAGATTTATTTCGCATACTCCACAGAACGTGTTTCACGAATAACGGTTACTTTGATATGACCAGGATAATCGAGTTCTCCTTCGATTCGGTTTCGAATATCACGGGCCAGTCGCGTAGCTTCAAGATCATCAATTTCATCAGGGCGAACCATAATCCGAACTTCCCTACCGGCTTGGATTGCAAATGATTTCTCGACTCCTTCATAGGATTCAGAAATCTCTTCCAGTTTCTCAAGACGCTTGATATAGTTCTCGAGCGTTTCACTACGTGCGCCAGGTCTTGCTGCTGATAAAGCATCGGCAGCTGCGACAAGGACAGCAATGACGGAGGTCGGTTCTTCATCACCGTGGTGAGATGCAACAGCGTTGATCACTGTCTCATTCTCTTTATACTTCATCGCAAGTTCTTTACCGATTTCTACGTGGCTTCCTTCCACTTCGTGGTCAATTGCCTTCCCTATATCATGCAGCAATCCTGCACGACGGGCAAGCACTTCGTCTTCGCCAAGTTCTGCGGCAAGCAGACCGGACAAATAAGCAACCTCTGTAGAGTGTTTGAGTACATTCTGACCGTAACTTGTACGATACTTCAAGCGGCCAAGAATCTTGATCAGATCCGGATGCAGGCCGTGAACGCCGACTTCGAAAGTCGTCTGTTCCCCTACTTCACGAATGTAGTCATCCACTTCGCGACGGGACTTGTCCACCATTTCCTCGATACGGGCTGGGTGAATGCGCCCGTCCTGTACGAGTTTCTCAAGTGCCATCCGCGCCGTTTCACGGCGGATCGGGTCAAAACCAGAGAGAATGACAGCTTCCGGCGTATCATCAATGATCAAGTCAATGCCAGTCAATGTTTCAAGGGTACGAATGTTGCGTCCTTCCCGACCGATAATTCTTCCTTTCATCTCATCGTTCGGAAGGTTGACCACAGAAACCGTCGTTTCTGCAACGTGATCGGCAGCACAGCGTTGTAGAGCTAAAGAAAGAATGTTCTTCGCTTTCTTATCCGCTTCTTCTTTCGCTTTATTCTCCGCTTCCTTGATCATTAGTGCGGACTCATGCGACACTTCTTGCTCTACTTTCTCAAGAATCATCTGTTTCGCCTGATCTGATGTCAAACCGGATATACGTTCCAGTTCGGTTTGCTGTTCTTGAAGCATAGCTTTCACTTTGCTTTCCATTTCTTCAATTTGTTGTTGTCTCTCGGCAAGAGTCCCTTCTTTCTTGTCGAGTGAAAAATCACGCTGGTCAAGCGTCTCACTCTTACGATCAAGATTCTCTTCTTTCTGAGTTAAACGATTTTCAGTTTTCTGCAGTTCCATGCGGCGTTCGCGGATCTCGTTCTCCGCTTCCTGACGAAATTTCTGATTCTCTTCTTTTGCTTCAAGAAGAGCTTCTTTCTTAGCTGATTCTGCATTGCGGTGACCTTCATCCACAATCTGTTTCGCAAGCGCTTCAGCACTGGAAATTTTCGCCTCCGCAATCGATTTCCGAATAAGATAACCAACAACAGAACCGACGATAAGGGCAAGCAAAATGAAGATGAGCGAGGATATTAAATCCATTTTTTCACCTCCTCTTGCTATGAACTTGGTCCGTTTGTCGGCAAATACAAACGTTTCATTTTCAGTTTCGTTTAGGTAATATAAGGGTATAAAGATGAAAATGATACACATTCATTTTATGCTTGCGCATAAGGAATGTCAAGGAAACCCATCACGTATGTGCTGATATATTGAAATATTTTAAACTATCAGTATCTTTTTCACGTTTTCTTTTAGATTTTGTAAAGGTTATGTATAAAAAAGCAGTGCTTTTCTGCACTGCTTTTTTGTGCTTTTTAAACGTCAAGCGTTTCCTGACTGTCAGCTTCCGGCGCTTCAACAGAAGGTTCATCCGCATCCATTCCGTAATGATCCCGAATCAAACGTTTTACTTCATCGTAAATTTCCACGTTTTCTTTCAGGAACTGTTTGGCATTTTCACGACCTTGGCCAAGTCGCTCCTCATTATAGGAATACCAGGATCCGCTCTTTTGAATGAGATCAAGGTCTGTACCGATGTCGATCAGTTCACCTTCTCTGGATATTCCCTCTCCATACATAATATCAACTTCTGCTTGTTTAAAAGGCGGAGCCACCTTGTTCTTCACGACTTTCAGACGGGTCTTGTTACCGACCATTTCATTCCCCTGTTTCAGCGTTTCTGCACGACGAACTTCCAAACGCACGGAAGAATAGAACTTCAGCGCACGACCGCCAGGTGTTGTTTCCGGGTTACCGAACATAACGCCGACTTTTTCACGAATTTGGTTAATGAAGATCGCTGTAGTCTTCGACTTATTTATAGCTCCGGAAAGCTTACGCAGTGCTTGGGACATCAAACGGGCCTGAAGACCAACGTGTGCATCTCCCATTTCTCCTTCAATCTCAGCTTTCGGGACCAGTGCGGCTACAGAGTCGATAACAACCATATCCACCGCACCGCTTCGTACGAGCGCCTCAGCAATCTCAAGCGCCTGCTCCCCGGTGTCAGGCTGGGACAGCAGTAACTCCTCAATGTCTACCCCGAGCGCCCTTGCATACACGGGATCGAGTGCGTGCTCCGCATCGATAAACGCTGCCTGTCCGCCTTTTCTTTGTGCCTCGGCAATCGCGTGGAGCGCTACCGTCGTTTTACCGGATGATTCCGGTCCATATATTTCTATAATTCTACCTCGCGGGTATCCACCGACACCCAACGCCACATCAAGAGCCAGAGAGCCACTGGATACTGTGTTCACCCGCTGTTCTGCACTTTCTCCGAGCTTCATGATGGAACCTTTACCGAACTGCTTTTCTATTTGACGCAATGCCATATCTAATGCTTGTTTACGATCACTCATACTATACCGCCTTTCCAAAATATCTATCCCTATCATAACTTGTTTTCTTCGATTTGCCAACTAAAAAGCGAATATTTGTTCCCTTTTTTTCAAAAAGAAAAGAGGTGCAATTTATGAGTTCCCCTCTGCGAAACTTCATAAACTGCACCCACCCGCTTCCATAAAGTGCTATTTCAGCCTTTGGAAAAGCAGCTCGAAGCCTTTCTTGACTGCCCGGTGCCTCACCTGCTCGCGAGCTCCATGGAAATAAAGCTCATGCACCTCCGGCTTCCTTTCGCCTATCTGCAGACCGATGTAGACCGTCCCGGGCGCTTTCCCTTCACTTTCCTCCGGCCCTGCTACTCCTGTAAAACTGATCCCGATGTCCGTGCGGAGAATTGCCTGTGCATTCAACGCCATCACTTCGGCACACTCATGACTGATGGTTCCAAATTCTTTGATGATAAAACTCGGCACCTGCAGGACTTGTTCCTTCGCTGCCGGAGTATAGGAAACGATACCTCCCTCGCATACAGCCGATGCTCCAGGGAGGGCGACAAGGTTCTCCATAAACATGCCGCCGGTAAAGCTTTCCGCAGATCCAATCGTGTAGTTCCTGCTCTCAAGCAGTTGTTTCACTTTTTCTTCAATCGTAACAGCGTCACTGCCATAATAGTGCCCGCCGACTCTTTCTAATATTTTTTCCTTCAGGGCTTCAATACTTTGGAGCGCTTCAGCATCCGTTTCGCCGGTAGCCGTCAATCGCAGCCCGACCTCCCCTTCGCTTGCGAGAGGAGCGATAGTCGGGTTCGTCTGGGTGGATATAAGGTCGCTTAGTTCCGTTTCCAGCCTTGATTCCCCAATTCCTATAAAACGCATCATTTCTGATACGATCTGTGACTTCCATTCGAAGCGTTCCCGCAATTTCGGAAGAACTTCCTCTTCCATCAGCGCCTTCATTTCAGATGGTACTCCAGGAAGGAAGACCCATATCGTGCCTTCGTGCTCCACAATTTGGCCGGGTGCCATCCCTTTACTGTTGGTCAGCACTTCAGCCTGTTGGAATACATGGGACTGCTTCCGGTTATTCAGTGTCATAGGTCTTCCATTCCGCTCAAATACGGCAAGAATCTTCACCATGGAGGGCTCATGCTCTACGAGTTCCTGGCCAAAGATTTCCTGAGCGGCGTCTCTGGTCAAGTCATCCTCTGTAGGCCCGAGTCCGCCCGTTACAATGATGATGTCAGACCTTGCCCCCGCTGCTTTGAAGCATGTACGGACGCGGTCCATATTATCTCCGACCACTGTGTGACTATAAACCGGAAGACCGAGTGCAGCTAGTTCTTTTGAAATCCACTGAGCATTGGTGTTGGCAATTTGACCAAGCAAAAGCTCAGTCCCTACGGCAATGATTTCCGCCTTTTCCGCTCTCATTTAGAATCCCTCATCACATGCCAGTTCTTTTTGAAATAATCGTAGCCGGAATAAATCGTAATAATCAATGCTAAATAAAGCGCGATCAGCCCCATCGGAAAACCGATATAGGAGAACGGCCAATTGTGAAGCAGCAGCAAGGAGATTGCAATGATTTGAATCCATGTCTTCAATTTACCCATCTGACTTGCAGCAAGCACGCTTCCTTCTCCCGCCGCCACAAGTCGGAGTCCTGTAACTGCAAATTCGCGGCTGATGATAAGAATGACGATCCAAGCCGGAGCAAGACCGATTTCGACAAGCAGAATCAGCGCGGCACTTACGAGGAGCTTATCTGCTAAAGGATCGAGAAATTTACCGAGGTTCGTTACGAGATTGTATTTCCGTGCGATATATCCATCAATCCAGTCTGTCGTGGATGCAATGATGAACAGTACAGCACCCGCCAAATGGGATACAGGCAGCTCGTTTTCGCCGATATTCAAACTTCCCCAATTGAACGGTACGCTCATAAGGATAATAAAGATCGGGATAAGAAAAATTCTGGATAAGGTAATTTTGTTTGGTAAATTCATTTGTTCACACTCCTACATGAAATAAAGGAAAGACTGTCCCCGGTCAAACCTAGTGTTCCCGCAATCAGCGGAACACACGCGTGGACAGCCTTCCATAATTATTCTTGGTATTGAAGCAGCATTTTCTGCGTGGATTTCTCAGGGTCAGGAAATTCAATTACTTCATCGCCAATTTTCACGACGGTACCTGGTGCATTCCCTGTTTTAATATACAATTCATTCTGTCCATCAAATTCAAGAGATAAAGGCGATTCCCCTGTCGTGTACTCTTTAGGGGTAATCAAGTTTTCCCCGCCCTTCGGGGACTGTACTTCCAAGTACGCGGTTCCTTCCAATTCGATGGTTACCGACCGATCCTCCGCACCGGAGATGCTGTATACATGTTCAGGGAATCCTCCGGTACCTTCTTGCGTCAGCTCCGCGTTTAAAGCGGGTTCCTCGGCTTCGCTGTCGTCTTCTGCCGGTTGCTCTTCATCCTGAGGTGTCTCTCCTTCTTCCTGAGGCTCCTCTTCCGGAGTTTCTTCGTCCTCCTGTTCGCTGTCTGCAGGGACGCTGATTTCATTGTCCGACCCCTGTCCGTCCTCCGCCGTATCATCACTCGTACCGCCGACACTCTGAATGACGATCCAGACTACAAACGCCACTGCCACGATCAAGGCCACGGTTAAGAACGTCGGCAGGAACTTGAACGACCGGGAGCTCTTTTGAGTTGCCTCATTTCTTGCCTTCTGAACCCGACTGTATTGAATCGTCGGTTCTTCATCAAATGTAGGCAGTTCATTTTTGTGCTCTTCCATAATCATTTCCGGATCCAGCCCTACAGCAGATGCATACTCGCGTATAAAAGCACGGGTATAAAATTTCCCCGGAAGCACTTCAAATTGATTGTCCTCAATCGCCTTCAGGTATCGCTTCTGAATCTTGGTTGTATCCTGAAGGGCTTCCAAAGACAGGCTTTTTTCTTCTCGCGCCTCTTTAAGTCTCGCTCCTATTTCCATGTCTAACACCATCCAATTTCTAAAAATCGAACATGGAAAAACCATCGTTCATAGAAATACTCGGCTTTTCCACAGTTTCATACGTAATTTCTTCTTCTTCATTATTACGGAGTTCGATGATATAGTCGAAGTCATCCATTTTGTATTCCGTTTCCTGTACGAAAATATCGGGATGCTCAATAACCTTTGTTGCAGGAAGCCTCATGATTTCACGGACAAGCTGCCAGTGCTTTTCATTCGCTCTCCTTGCAGAAACGATTCCATCAATGATGTATAAATTATCTTCCCTGTACTCTTCATCAATCAGCTGATTACGAACCGTTTGCTTCAAGAGCGTACTCGAAACGAACAGCCATCGCTTATTGGCACAAACACTCGCCGCTACGACGGATTCTGTCTTCCCGACCCGAGGCATGCCACGGATCCCGATCAATTTATGACCTTCCTTCATAAATAACTCTGCCATGAAGTCAACTAAGAGTCCTAAGTCTTCTCTGTTGAAACGGAACGTCTTCCGATCATCGATGTCACTATGTATATAACGCCCATGTCTTACTGCCAGGCGGTCTCTAAGCTTTGGCTTACGGAGTTTCGTCACCTTAATCGTATCCATCGTATTCAGGATGGAACGAAGCCTTGTGATCTGCTCTTCATCTTTGCAGAGCAAGAGCATGCCACGATGGGAGTTTTCCACACCGTTAATCGTGACGATGTTAATCGCCATCATTCCCAGCAAGGATGATATGTCACCGAGAAGGCCGGGACGGTTGTATTGTATTTCATATTCTAAGTACCATTCTTTCTTCTCCATAACACAACTCCTCTGGAAAAAATGTCGTGATTTGTCAAAGCAAGTGATAACTCTTTATCTATCATAAAGGATTTTCTTGAAATAGGAAAGGATGGAACCACAGAATTGCACAAAAAAATACATCCATCAAAAATAAACTTTAGAATAAGGTAAAGTAAAAAATCCGCACAAGAGACCCTGTGCGGATTTTTCCGGTTACGCCTGGTTGCCTTCGTTTTGAACAAGCTTGACCATCATGTTAGCGATCGCATGCTGCTCCTGTTCATCTGCAACATTCCACAAATCACGAAGCACCGCTTCTTGATCGTTCTTTGCATCTACAGAATTGGCAAGGTATCCGCCGATTTCATAGGCAAGCTGAGAAACAGCACCTTCCTGCATTCCCTGGCCCTTGGCCTGATGTAGACGGTCGCCTAAGAAGTCTTTCCATGAATCGAAATTATCGATAACAGACATCACTGAAACCTCCTCATGATTTATTCATGTTTAGTATGAGAAGGTATCAGGATATTATGCATGCACTTTAGGACCAACCACCATTAACATGGAGAACCTGTCCGGTCACGTAGCTTGCGTCTGTACCGAGGAGAAAACCGATCATCCCCGCTACTTCTTCCCGCTCTCCTGCGCGCCCCATCGGAATATCTTCTTCAATGGCAAGCCGTTCTTCTCCTTGTAGATGCTCATTCATCTTCGTATTAATAAAGCCTGGTGCTACGGCATTTACTCGAACCCCGCTCGGTGCCACCTCTTTGGCTAACCCCTTTACGAAACTGTCCTGTGCACCTTTGACAGAACTGTAGGCAACTTCCATGCTCGCACCTTCCGTTCCATATATGGAAGAAACAACTACAATGTTTCCGGACTTGTTACGGATCATATACGGGAGGAGATGCCTGCTTATAAGCCAGAGCGCTTTTACATGCGTATGATATAACGTATCCAGCGCAGAGACAGTCATATCCTGAAAAAGACCGCTGTACATCGGTCCTCCGGCAAATACTAACGCATCCCACTCCTCCCCGACCTGAGAAAGAAGATGAAGAATTCCTTCCTCTTTGGATAAATCAGACTGAAATGTTCCAGCCAGATTTTCGGGAGGAACATCCTTCACCAGTTCCTTGACCTTCGCTTCATTGGAGTGATAATGGAGACCAACTGCATATCCTCTGCCGATTACAGCTGCAGCTGCTGCCGAGCCGATATCCCCGCTTGCTCCGATCACTAAACAACGTTTACGCATTTGCCTGCGGTTTCACCTGGAAGACGGATATGGCTTCTTCCTTGATCCAATTCTGAAGGTATTCATCTGCATCATCTGCTGTAAGGGATTCGATGACTGGTACGACATCAAACAAGTTCACTCCGAGCGTATCATAATGTGTGAACTGGTTCGCAATGAATTCCAAGGAGTTCAGGGCACGCATAAATTGACCGATTTTCTTCCGTTTCATTCGAAGGAAGTCTTCGTCTGAGATCCGCTCTGTTTTTAGCTCATGGAGCATTTCCTTAACGCGTGCAGCCATTTCATCCGGTTTTCGCGTGTCTCCACCGAGAATAGTAAAGCCGAAATGCTGATCAAGTTCTGTTTCAAATTGGAAGCTGTCATCAATTAAATCTTGTTGATATAGTTCTTCATAAAAAATGCCGCTTCTTGAGAAATAATAATCAAGGATCATTCCGGAAAGCAGTTCATTACGAAGCAGTTGCTGGCCGGTCAAACCGCTGACGTTCTCTTTCACTCCGACCATCGCTTTTGCTGTAGTCACAGGCATCGTAATGGAGTGTTCCTTCATAGATACTGCAGCCGGTTCTTCCGGATAGGAGCGGTTGATTTCCGGCGCGTCGGGAAATTCTTTCTTGTCCTGATTGGAACGGATCAGCTCCATCATAGCCTGAGGCTCGAAGTTTCCTGCAACAAACAGGGTCATGTTGGAAGGATGATAGAACGTTTCATAGCACGTGTACAAGTCGTCTTTGGTTATATCCTGAATACTGTCAACAGTTCCCGCGATGTCCACTTTCACCGGGTGGTTATGATAAAGGCTCTGAATCGTACCGAAAAACGCGCGCCAGTCCGGCTGGTCGTCGTACATGCGGATCTCCTGTGCAATGATGCCTTTCTCTTTTTCCACTGAAGCTTCGGAGAAGTATGGATCCTGAACGAAATCAAGAAGAATATTTACGTTCTTTTCAATTTGGCTTGTTGCTGTGAACAAGTAAGCCGTCTTCGTGAAAGATGTGAAGGCGTTAGCGGATGCTCCGAGTTTTGTAAAATCCTGAAAAACGTCGCGGTCTTCTTTTTCGAACAATTTGTGTTCAAGAAAGTGTGCGATTCCTTCCGGTACCGTAACCTCCTCTGTCTGACCGATCGGCGTAAAAGTCTGGTCGATCGATCCATAATTGGTCGTGAATATACCGAACGTTTTCGCCATCTCCGGTTTTGAGAGCAGGAAGACCTTCAGGCCATTATCCAACGTCTCCTGATATACGGTTTCGTTCAATTGTTTATATACTAATTCCTCCATGCTTATTCCCCTCCGTCTTTGCTAGTCAAGAAGTAAATCGTATCCAGTTCTATCTTGTTCGCCATTTTAATGACATCATCTTTAGTCACCTTGCGGATGTTTTCGATCAGTTCATCCGCAGGCATCTCTGCACCGGAAATCATCTGATGATAAAGGACTTCGATCAACCCGTTTGCATTGTCCATTGTCTCCTGCAGCTGGTTGATGACCTGTTCTTTCGTTTCTTCCACCTGCTGTTCAGTAAAGTCTCCTGCTTTCATCGCATCCATTTGCTCCAGGATAATCGATTTTGCCTGTTTGTAATCTTTTGGATCCACCCCGCTGAATACGAGCAGCAACCCCTTGTGGCTTTCAAATCGTGAAGCAGCATAGTATGCAAGGCTGTGTTTCTCCCGGACATTCATGAACAGCTTGGAACTCGGAAAGCCGCCGTAAATTCCATTAAAGATTTGAAGGGCGTAATAATCATCTTCCCCGAATTTCGTATACGTCCGATAGCCCAGGTGCAGTTTCCCCTGCTTCACTTCTTCCTTCTCTACAATCTCACTCACTTCCTCCACCTGTTTGGACACAGAGACTTGGTCATTATCCGAATTGTCGCTGTTTTTCCTCGTGAAGAAGCGACTTGTTAAAGACTCAACATCTTTGGAGGGAATGTCTCCGATTACATACACATCAAGCATATCACCCTTAATCATCTGCTCATAATAGGAATAAAGGGATTCCGGCGTGATATCTTTAAAATCTTCTAAGTACCCGTGTACATGGAGTGCGTAAGGCTCATCCTTGCACATATTATCCATGAGACGCAGGTTCGCATAACTCATTTTGTCATCCTTAATGGACGTAATCTTCTGCTCAAGCGTCTGTTTCTCCCGTTTGACGATATCTGTATCGAATCCATCCCCTTCTTTTTTGGGATCGAACAGGACTTCATGGAACAGCTTGAGTGCTTCTTCTAATATCGGCTCTTCGTCGTTTAAATAAGCTTCGTTCACCACTTCCATGCGAAAGCTGATGACATGGTTCTCCCCTTTTTTAGATCCATCGCTGGAAAGTGCTGTCCCGTAAAGGTTCTCAAACGCCGACTGCAGGGAACGGATATTGGGGTGATTGGAGGTCGCTTTCTGAAGCACATGTGGAAGCAGCGCACGTTCCGTGATACCTTCCCTTTTAAGCGGCGCTTTGAATTTAGCTACAATGGTGATCGTTTTATATTTCTTGCTAGGTAATATATGTAGACGGTACCCTTCTTTATCGAGTATCGTTTCTTTTGTCAATTTCATATGTGTATCCTCCTTCTTATTCTTTTATTATTATAGACGGACATGTCCATATTCATCCATTATAGCTAATGCTAAGGTATATGTGGGAAAAAGTAAAAAATTAAGCCCGGCAGTTATGCCGGGCTTAATTTTTATCGATTTCCTTTTACATAGGCTTCCCCGAGAGATCTCGGTGCATCGGCACGGCCGATAAAACCTGCAAGCGCAAGGATTGTCAGCACGTAAGGTGCAATTAAAATAAAGACGCTTGGTACACTCTCCAGGAAAGAAATATCGGATGAAACGATACTTAAACTCTGAGCAAACCCGAAGAATACGGCAGCACCAAGGGCACCCAGCGGATGCCATTTACCGAAGATGACGGCTGCGAGGGCTATGAACCCCTGCCCGAGAATCGTCCCTCCTGAGAAGTTAAGCGCGACCGTCAGTGCATAAACCGCCCCTCCAAGACCACCGAGGGCACCCGAGATCATAACACCAATATATCGCATTCTGTACACTTGGATTCCGTTTGTATCCGCAGCCATCGGATGTTCCCCGACCGAACGCAGCCTGAGTCCAAACGGTGTTTTGTAAAGGATAAACCAGGACAAGAATGCTAATGCAACGGCTAAATAGGATGGCCAGTACCATCCGGTGAAAAATAAATCACCGATAATAGGAATTTTGTTTAATAGCGGAACATCTGCCGAGTAAAAAGGTTTGGAAACGAAATCAGTTTGACCTTTATCGTACCATTGCTTCGTCAAGAACAAGCCAATACCCAGGGCAAGGAAGTTAATTGCAACGCCGCTGACTACCTGGTCGGCCCGGAAAGAGATAGAAGCCACAGCATGGACCAGCGAGAAGATGGCAGACACGACCATAGCAACTAGTATGGAAACCCAAGGAGTTGCACCGCCAAGAGCATCAGCAAACGTCAAGTTGAATACGACGGCTACAAAGGCTCCCATAATCATCAAACCTTCCAGGCCGATGTTAATGATGCCGGACCGTTCACTGAACACCCCGCCGAGGGCCGTGAAAATCAGAGGGGTAGCGAATACAATGGCGGAACCGAGAATACGGCTCAATATTTCAATGAATTCCATTTATTTCCCCTCCTTCTTAAAGCGAAGAATGACCCATCGGATCATATAGCTCGAAGCAACAAAGAATATAATTAACGCAATAATAATTTCGACCAGTTCGGTAGGAACTCCGGAAACGGTCGGCATGTTCAAGGCTCCAATTTTCAATACGCCAAAAAGAAATGCCGCTAAAACGACTCCTAGAGCGGTGTTTGCACCAAGCAGAGCAACAGCGATTCCGTCAAATCCGATGTTTGTGAAGCTCGTCTTGGCAGACATGAATCCGAAAGTGCCGAGCCCTTCCATCGCACCCGCAAGACCGGCAAAAGCACCGGAGATCACCATAGCCATAATAATATTTCTGCCAACGTTCATCCCGGCATAATTAGACGCATGCTGGTTGAAACCGACGGAACGAAGCTCGAAGCCACGTGTCGTCTTGTTCAAAATGAACCACATGACAAGAGCCATGAATAAAGCAAGAATGAACCCGTAGTGAATACGGGAATAGAAAGTCATTTCTGCCAGCCAATCCGACTGGAAAGAAGCCGTAGGAGCAATATTTGCTGTTCGATCTTCCCCGTCGGTAAGAACGTTTCGAATTAGAGAATTGGTAACATACAGGGCAATATAGTTCATCATGATTGTTACAATAACTTCGTGTACGCCGAGTTTCGCCTTTAATAGACCAGGAATGAACCCCCAAAGGGCACCTGCAAAAGCCGCGGCAAGGACGGCAAGTGGTAAATGGACGGCCATTGGCAGTTCAAAAGAAATACCCACCCATACCGAAGCGAGCCATCCCATGAAGACCTGTCCTTCCACACCGATGTTCAACAAGCCGGAGCGGAGTGCAAAAGCGACAGCTAGACCAGCAAGAATATACGGCGTGACTTGACGAATCGTTTCACCAATGAAATAAGCATCTCCGAAAGCGCCATTCCAAAGTGCTGCATACCCTTCCAACGGATTATATCCAGAGAAAAGCATAATCAAAAGACCGGCAAGAAGTCCAAGAACTACAGACAAGACAGGGATGAGGATATTGATCATACGGTTTGAAAACATTACTCTCCACCTGCTTTCTGTTCCGTATTTCCGGCCATTAACAGACCGAGCTGTTGTTCATCCGTTTCTTCCGGCGTGACATTCGCAATGATTGTTCCGTCAAACATGACAGCAATGCGGTCACTCACGTTCATAATTTCATCGAGTTCGAATGACAAGAGCAGGACGGCCCGCCCTTTGTCCCGTTCCTCGATCAGCTTCTGGTGAATGAACTCGATTGCTCCTACATCAAGACCACGAGTCGGCTGAGCAGCGATAATGAGATCCGGGGACCGGTCCACTTCCCGGCCGATGATTGCCTTCTGCTGGTTCCCCCCGGACAGGGCCCTTGCTTTGGTGTACGCATCCGGTGTCCGGACATCATATTCTTTAATGAGGCTTTCCGCCTTCTTGTAGATATTTTTGAAGTTCATAATTCCCTTTTTCGAATAAGGCTGATGATGGTATGTTTGGAGCACCATGTTTTCCCCAATTGGAAAATCGAGGACCAGACCGAATTTGTGCCGATCCTGAGGTATATGGGAAACACCCGATTCTGTTATTTTTCTAGGAGTGAGGTTGGTAATGGCTTTATCATGAAGCTTAATTGTACCCGAATCTGCTTTCCTCAATCCGGTAATTGCCTCAATCAATTCCGACTGTCCATTCCCATCGACACCAGCGATTCCGACGATCTCTCCTGCTCGGACGTCCAGGTTCAGACCTTTGACCATCTCGACGCCTCGTCCGTCCTTCACCCGAAGATCCTGAACAGATAAGTAGATGTCTTTCGGTTCTGCAGCTGTTTTCTCCGTGGAGAAGCTGACATCTCGACCGACCATCAAAGAAGCAAGCTCTGTAGGTGTTGTTTGTTCGACGTCCACCGTCCCGATTCCCTGGCCTTTACGGATGACCGTGCAGCGGTCGCAAACCTCCATAATTTCTTTCAATTTGTGTGTAATGAGGATGATCGACTTTCCTTCCTCCACTAAACTCTTCATTATTGTAATTAGTTCTTTAATTTCCTGAGGCGTCAATACAGCAGATGGCTCATCAAAAATGAGGATATCCGCTCCTCTGTATAATGTTTTTAAAATTTCGACTCTTTGCTGCATACCTACGGAGATATCTCTCACCTTGGCTCTTGGATTTACGTTCAAGCCATACTTTAAGGAGAGTTCTTCTACCTGCTTTTCCGCTTTTTTAATATCGACTGTCATGCCTTTTGTCGGCTCACTGCCGAGCACAATATTCTCGGTCACAGTGAACGTATCGACGAGCATGAAGTGTTGGTGTACCATTCCGATTCCAAGGTTGTTTGCCACGTTCGGATCGGAGATGTTCACTTTTTTTCCGCGAACTTTGATTTCGCCTCTTTCCGGCTGGTAGAGTCCGAACAATACGTTCATAAGCGTGGATTTCCCTGCCCCGTTTTCCCCGAGCAGCGCATGTATTTCTCCCTTTTTCACCTGCAGGTTGATGTTGTCATTTGCCACGATCCCCGGGAATTCTTTCCTGATGTTCAACATTTCAATAACATATTCCATCTATCTTCCTACCTCCCCCTGATGTCCTCTAAAAATCAGCGAATGAAAAGGGCCGGAACGATCTTTTCATTCGGTGACTTTTCCTTTTTCAGACAAAAGAAAAGGCCGGCTCTCACCAGCCTTTTCTCATTACGGTTTACAATGAATCTTCATATTCCTTCAATTCGTCATGTGTACTAGGAACTTCGACATCACCGTTGACAATCTTCTCTTTCCATTCTTCTACTGCAGAAACGATATCTTCTGTCATTGCCTCTTCGTTCGTAGTAGCAAGGCTGATTCCATCATCAGAGAGACCATATTCAACGACTTCTCCACCAGGGAACTCTCCGTTCATGGATTTTTCGGAAATATCCTGAACAGCTAGGTCCACACGTTTAACCATGGATGTCAGCGTCACGTTGGAATCACCGATCTCGCCTTCCTCGTGCTGGTCACGGTCGACACCGATTACCCAGACATCTTCATCAGGGTTGCCATTCTTAATGTCTTTCGCTTGGGCGAATACGCCGTTTCCGGTTCCACCGGAAGCATGATAGATGACGTCTACACCTTTGTCATACATGTTGGAAGCAATAGCTCGTCCTTTATCCGGGTTACCGAAGCTTTCTGCATACTCTACTTCGACTTCGATGTCGGCATTAACGGATTTAACTCCGGCAACGTAGCCTGCTTCAAATTTGTTGATCAAGCTGCTGTTTTCCCCGCCGACAAAACCTACTTTATTCGATTTAGTCTTTTTAGCGGCAGCTACCCCGGCAAGGAACGAACCTTCCTGCTCACGGAATGTGATCGACACGACGTTGTCACCTTCCTGCACGGAGTCGACAAGAGCGAAGTGTGTATCCGGATTCTGCTCTGCCACATCAGCAATCGCCGGCTGAAGCAGGTATCCGATTCCAAAGACAAGGTTGTAGTTCTGACGGACAAGGCGATTCAAGTTAGTGGCATAATCGGCATCACTTTCTGATTGCGCATAATCAATGCCTTCTCCTTTACTGAATCCATTCTCATCGCCAAAGGCCTGAAGACCCTCCCAGGCAGACTGGTTAAAGGATTTATCATCGACGCCGCCTGTATCTGTAACCATTGCTACAGAGAAGTCACCGGATGATTCCTCTGAACCGGACGACTCTTCATTTCCTGAGTTGTCCTCTCCACCAGATTCTTCCTCGTTATCTGAGCCGCCGCAGGCAGCAAGGACCATACCAAGCGTAAGTAGTAAAACAAAGACTAAAAGAAAACGATTCTTCAACAAAACAATGACCCCCTAATTGATTTTGTTAAGTATGAGTTGCAAAGACCAACCTTAGGAATATCTTTGTAAACCAGCCTCACCTCCCTAAAATGGCACAAAGTCATCTAAAACAGGAAAGCATCACACACGTTTTCTCAGAACATGGAAGCTGAATTTATCTGCACGGAAGTAGTTGGATGAAAGGAGCATTGGAATATCATCCTGGGAGTAGTGCATTTGTCTAAGTAACAGCAGCGCCTGATCGGGCTCGCACTTCAGGATCGGGGAAATCCGTTCATGGTAGCCGATGGGTTCTATGTGGGTTACGGCATATTCAATCGACTTGCCGGTGTAAGCTTCGAGCACTTGAAAGAGGGAATCCGCTTCCCTGACATGGTCGATGGGAAGGAGTCCTTCGGGGATTTTATCGGTACAGTAAACAACAGGCTCGTCATCCGCGGTACGGACACGCTCTACTTTCGCAAGCGATGTCACTTCAAGCGGAGAAAATCTGGCCTTATCCTTTTCCGTGGGGTCGATTAAATCCGCCGATAGATACTGGGAACCAGGAGTCATACCTGATTTCAAAATCATTCCTGTCACACTATCGAGCTCCTCGATACCGGATGTAAACAGCGGTTTGGAATTGACGAATGTCCCCACTCCGTGCCTTCTCGTGACGACACCGTCTTCCTCCAGTATTCGGAGCGCTTCACGAAGGGTTGCTCTTGATACACCAAGGGTTTTGGATAATTGGAATTCTGATGGAAGCTTTTGTTTCTCTTTAAAAATACCGTGTTCAATATCTCGTTTTATCTGCTCGATCACCTGTAAGTATAGATGACGAGTATCCTGTCTAATGGACATCGTTTCACCCCAAGTCTTTTGAACTATCTGAGAGATCTGACCTCTGACGTTCGACACATCATATTTTTACAATAATATAACACTATACAAGGAATAAATAAATACAATTTCCCCATTTTTGTGAATTTTACGACAGCATCTTCTGTGAAACCTTGATATCAAAGGGTTTTGATTAGAGATAATTATATAGCCCCCGTGTACCGGGCCCATTTCCCTACAGCAGTGGATTAACGCGTCAAATCATTGGATATTCTGGTTTTTCCCTTGTTACATACTAATGGGATAATGTTCCATCCTAATTCGACTTTTGGTTTCATGGAATTATCTTCCTTTTGCAACTAAAAAAGGAGCTACTGACGGGCAGCAGCTCCTTTGCTCAGGAAGTATGTTGTTCTTCTGTTGACTGGCTTACGAGGACAGCTCTTGGTTTACTTCCTTCGTAAGGACCGACGATGCCATTGTCTTCCATTGCATCGATCAGCCGCGCGGCACGTGTATAGCCGACGCGGAAACGTCTCTGAATCATAGAAACACTGGCACTCTGCATTTCTATAACCATTTGGACGGCTTCCGGATACAAATCATCGTCCACTTCCTGCTTCACTTCGCTTTCTTCTTCCGGAATCATTTCATCCTGGTATTGAGCCTTCTGTTGTTCCACACAAAAGCCGACGACCCGCTCCACTTCATCATCCGATAAAAAAGCACCCTGCACTCGTGTCGGTTTGTTTGAACCGACAGGGGTAAAGAGCATGTCTCCTCTACCAAGCAGCTTCTCTGCTCCTCCGGAATCCAAAATGGTCCGAGAGTCTGTTTGAGACGATACACTGAACGCGATTCGAGATGGGATGTTCGCCTTGATGACGCCGGTGATAACGTCGACAGAAGGACGCTGCGTTGCAATGATCAAATGGATGCCAGCCGCCCTTGCCATCTGGGCAAGTCTTGTGATTGCATCCTCCACTTCGTTGGAGGCGACCATCATGAGGTCGGCCAGCTCATCTACGAGTACGACGATATATGGAAGCTGCGGCTGTTCTTCTTCTGCATTCTGGTTCTGCCTTCGGATGTATTCGTTATAGCCTTCGATATTTCTCGTTGCAGAATCAGAGAAGAGGTCGTACCTTCTTTCCATTTCGGCCACCACTTTTTTCAGCGCTCTGGATGCCTTTTTCGGATCCGTAACAACAGGAGCCAGAAGATGCGGTATACCATTATAAACGTTGAGCTCCACCTTCTTCGGATCAATCATCATCATTTTCACTTCATGAGGCTTGGCACGCATGAGGATACTCGTAATGATCCCATTGATGCAGACACTCTTACCGCTTCCGGTCGCCCCGGCTACGAGCAGGTGAGGCATCTTGTTTAATTCAGACATGACTGCTTCTCCAGAAATGTCCCTTCCAAGGGCGAAGCTCAGCTTGGATTCAGGCTTCGACTTCCCTGTCTCCAGCACTTCTCTCAAGGAGACCATCGAAACTTCTTTATTCGGTACTTCGATACCGACGGCCGATTTACCCGGGATCGGCGCCTCTATCCGAATGTCCTTGGCGGCAAGGGCAAGGGCGAGATCGTCGTTTAAATTAACAATCTTACTAACCTTTACCCCAACATCCGGGTAGACTTCATATTTCGTCACGGCAGGTCCGACGTGAACTTTAGTCACCTTTGCCTTGACCCCGAAGCTGTGGAACGTTTTCTCAAGTTTTTTCACAGTCGCTTGGATATGAGATCTTCCCTGTGTCTGTGGCGTGGAACTAGGTTCGTCCAGCAATTCAAGACTCGGAAGCTGATAATCAACATTCTCAAGCTCTGCGGTCGGCATGGAGGTTTCCAATTGGACATCATCCGGGTCTTTTGCTGGTTTGCTTTCAGAAGATGGCTTATCCGTCTTCCGTGCATGTTCTGTAAAGTCCTGTATGATAGGCTCCTCCGAAGTCTCCAACTCTTCCGGTTCGTCTTTCTCTTCATTCATTTCATAAACTACGGTTTCCTCAACATCTTCTTTCTCTTTCACAGGAAGAGATTTTTTCTCCTCTTTTGCCTGTTTCAAACGCTCTACCTGGTCTTTGCCAATTACCTTCAGTTTCTTGCCGAGCTTCGAGAAAAATTCGCCGATCGACCATTCACTTACAAATATAAGTCCTACGATGAATAAGAAAAAAGCGGCAATCGCTGTCCCTACACCGGAGAACAGATAATAGGTTATCGATAAGAGAACTGCTCCAATGAGACCTCCTCCGACCGTGTAAAAGGAGGCTTCCCCTCTCATCATAGCTGTAAGCCGCTCCCACGTCATGGAGAGAATGGAGCCATTGCCGGATCCGAGCTCCGCGGACAATGTTTCTAAGTGCGTAAACAGTAAAAGAGATATCAAAAGGATATACATACCAGCTAATCGTCTATGTAAAAAGGTCGGCCATTTGCGTTTTACCATGAGATAAATACCGACAACAAGGAAAAATAAGGATACGATAAAATACCATACGCCGAAGAAGAACTGCCATAAATGCTCGAGACCTCCAGGAACTGCACCGTCACTAATTGCTGCAGCACCGCTGCCAATCACGGCCAGGAACAGGAAACAGAGTCCGAGTAATTCAAATTTTATTTGACTTTTGAAATTCGTCTGTTTCTTTTTCTTTTTTCGTTTTCTTGCCATTCCGATTCCACCTCCCTAAGCTGAAAGGAGAAGGATGCCTGCTGTTCTTCTTCCCCATCCAAGAAGATGACAGCGGCATCCTTTTTTTCTTTCAGCTATCCTAATTATACCATAGGGCGGTGTAGTGTTACGAGTCCAACCATTGTCCCGGCTGGAGCTCAGGATCCATATAATGAGCAGGATCTGTGGATAGAATCTGCATGATCTGCTTCTTTCCATCCGGCGTCTTCGCACATTTTAACGGGCACTTCTCATGTTGATGGAGAATCACTTGATAAGCCTCGTTCTCCGGAGGGAAAATGTCCTGTTCGCTGAGCGGCGTGTAAAGGATACTCATTGGACGACCTGCTCTCCTGTATCTTTGTTCGCTTCGATCATCTCATTCAGCTTCCCCATCGCTTCTTTCACGCCGCCGACGGCATCGATCAAGCCTGCTTCCACTGCTTGTCTCCCTACGATGTTCGTTCCGATATCCCTGGTCAGATTGCCTTTTTCGAACATGAGTTCCTTGAATTTCTCTTCTTCAATGTTGGAATGCCTCGTTACGAAATTGATGACACGATCCTGCATCTTATCCATATACTCGAAGGTTTGCGGGACACCAATGACGAGACCAGTCATACGGATGGGATGAATAGTCATCGTCGCCGTCTCTGCAATAAAAGAATAATTCGATGATACGGCGATCGGAACACCAATGGAATGCCCGCCCCCAAGGACGATGGAAACGGTCGGTTTAGACAGTGATGCAATCATTTCCGATATGGCAAGGCCAGCTTCGACATCCCCGCCTACTGTGTTTAACAAGACAACTAATCCTTCAATTTTCGGGTTTTGTTCAATCGCAATCAGCTGAGGTATTAAATGTTCATACTTTGTTGTCTTATTTTGCTGTGGCAGCTGCACATGCCCTTCCACCTGACCGATAATAGGCAGGACGTGAATGTTGGAATCACCGGGCTGTGGCACGTTGCTCTGACCCAGCTGTTGTATTTTATCTACGAGAGAAGACTGTGGTTTGGCTTCTTTTTCTTTGGGCGTATCTTCGTTCATGGTATGATCAGACCCCTTTTCTTCTTTTCCCGTAGTATGACTTAAACACATTGGAATCATACAGGCATATCCTTTGATTTACCATGCTGCAATTCAAAGAACCTGCGCGTCGAAAAAAACCGCCCTTCCTTCAGTAACAAGAAGGAAGGGCGGATGTATGTGCTATTAAGGAAACTTACGGATGATCGCTTCGATAAGAGCATCTTCATCCAGGCTGAGAGGTACAAGAGGAAGCCTCATCCCTCCCGTGTCCATCCCCTTTTTCTTGAGGGCGGCTTTCACCGGTGCAGGCGAAGGCGCGCAGAAAACCGCTTGGAATACGGGAAGAAGTTTTCTGTGGAGAGACGCCGCTGCCTTATAATCCCCTTTTTCAAATAATTGCAGCATCTGCTGCATTTCTGAACCAATGATATGGGAAGATACACTTATGATACCATTCGCACCGATCGCATAAGCTGGGAGTGTCAAATGATCATCACCACTGTAAAGCGAAAAGTCACTTCTCGTATTTTCAATTATTTGAGCCATTCCGTCCAGGTTTCCTGTTGCTTCTTTTACTGACACGATGTTGTCCGTTTGAGACAGTTCGATGATAGTTTCCGGAGCAATGGTAACAGAAGACCTTCCCGGGACATTGTAGATCATCACAGGCAGACGGACGGCACCCGCAACCGCTTGGAAATGACGAAGCAGCCCCTGCTGATTCGGCTTATTATAGTAAGGGGCAACGACCATCACAGCATCCACCCCTGTTTGTTCGGCACGTTTGGAAAGTTCCACCGATTCACGTGTATTATTGCTTCCTGCTCCGGCAATGACAGGAGCACGGCCTCCTGCCACTTGAACGACGTGGGTCCACAGAGTCACTTTCTCATCAGCAGAGAGTGTCGGTGACTCCCCCGTCGTCCCAGTAACAACTAAACCGTCCGAACCGTTTGCAAGCAGGTATTCCACTAACTCTGTCGTGCGTTTTAAATCAAGTTCCCCACCTTTGTCAAAAGGAGTAACCATTGCTGTCAGCACTTTTCCGAAATTCATGATAGGTTCGCCCCATTCTTCGCTCTAGAATTCAATTGGAAGGTTTCATGCAGCGCGTTGACGGCAGGAATCAAGTCTTCTTCTCTCACCAGCACCCAGATAGTCGTATGGGAATCAGCAGACTGCAGAATGGGAATGCCCTGATCGGTTAAAGATTGCACGATTTGTGCGGTTACACCCGGAATACCTGTAATTCCGGCGCCTACGGCGGAGACTTTTGCACACTGTCTGCGAATGACAGGGTCATACCCCAGATCTGTTAGGATATCTACGGCTTTTTCTGTGTACAAATGGTTTATGGTGTAAAGGACACCAATTGGAGATATATTTATGAAGTCTACGGATATATTAGCCGAAGCCATGGATTTAAATACGTCCGATTGGAGTTTGGAGGGGTCTTTCTTAGAAAGTACTTTGATTTGTGTTAAACCGTCCATATGAGCAATCCCGGTGACGGTCCTTTCCTGGATGTCCTGACCGAAGCTTTCTTCTTTCGTACCTGTGACCAGAGTTCCGAGAGAATCCGAATAAGTGGATCGCACCCGGATTGGAACTTTCGCATGCATAGCGATTTCAACCGCACGAGGATGTATCACTTTTGCACCTTGATAAGCAAGATTGCAGATTTCATTATATGTGATGCTTGTGAGCGGTCTTGCCTCTTTTACAATCCGCGGGTCCGCCGTCATAATGCCGTCGACATCGGTAAATATATCAATGTAATCCGCTTTCAGCGCAGATCCAAGAGCCGCAGCAGTTGTATCACTTCCCCCGCGCCCGATGGTTGTTACATCTCCTTGAAGCGTCTGACCTTGAAAGCCGGCTACGACGACAACGTCTTTCGTCTGCATAGTCTGCAGGAGGCGTGCCGGGTTCATCTGCGTAATTTTCGCTCGAGTAAACTCTTCATTGGTTGTAATTCCAGCCTGAGCTCCGGTTAAGGAAACAGCAGAGATTCCCGCTTTGCAAAGTTCATGAGCAAATACAATGGAGGAAATCGTCTCTCCGCAGGACATCATTAAATCCTGCTCCCTTAATGATACTTCTGTTTTTGGGAAGTCGATTAACCCAAGAAGCGTATCCGTCGCATAAGGGCTTCCCTTTCTACCCATAGCTGACACTGTTATGACAACTTTATAGCCTTCGTCCAAAGCATTTTTCACATGATGGATCGCCCGGGATCTGCTTTCCTGATCCCGGACGGATGTTCCACCAAATTTCTGCACAAGTAGCTTCATTTGGCCACCTCTACTTATATGAGTTTACAGCCACTCGTTCGCGATCAAGCATTCTGCGATCTGCACAGAATTCCATGCCGCTCCCTTAAGCAGGTTGTCAGAGACGACCCAAAGGTGGAATCCGCGATCATCGTCCAAATCTTTTCTGATTCTTCCGACGAACACATCCCTTTTATCTGCCGCGGAAAGCGGTGTTGGATAGGTCTGTGTCGCAGGGTCATCTTCAAGGACAATACCAGGTGCATCGGCCAAAAGCTGCTTAATCTCCTCAACCGTGACGCCGTCTTTCTCTACTTCCACATACACACTCTCCGCATGGGAAGTGAAGAACGGAAGGCGCACACAGGTGGCTGCAACGGATAATTCAGGGGCATGCATGATCTTCTTCGTTTCGTTGATCATTTTCATTTCTTCGAATGTATATCCATTATCCTGGAACACGTCAATCTGCGGCAACGCATTGAATGCGATCGGATAATGCTTCTTATCTCCTTTTACAGGAAGAATGTCTGCTTTCAAATCCGTATCATCGAGGAATGCCTGGGACTGATTCCTTAATTCCTCCGCTGCTTCATTTCCAGCACCGGAAACCGCTTGATACGTGGAAACGATCACACGCTTCATCCCCACGGCTTTGCGCACTGGTTCCAGTGCAGCAACCATTTGAATGGTGGAACAATTCGGGTTGGCAATAATTCCTTTATGATCAGCAATATCTTTCTCGTTCACTTCCGGTACAACGAGCGGTACATCTTCCGCCATCCGGTAGGCACTTGTATTATCTACAACGACAGCGCCGCGCTTGACCGCTTCCGGTGCCAGTTTCTTGGAGACGGAACCTCCTGCGGAGAATAAAGCGATATCGATTCCTTCGAAGCTCTCCGGAGTCGCCTCCTCCACCGTATAATCGTTTCCTTGAAATGTCACTTTCGATCCAGCTGAGCGACTGGAAGACAGAAGCTTAAGCTGGTTGATTGGAAAGTTACGGTCCTCCAGCGTTTCGAGCATTTTCTGTCCGACCGCTCCTGTCGCGCCGACTACGGCTACATTATATTGTTTTGCTTCACTCATCAAATGGCATCCTCTCTCTGTGTGTTGTTGTAAGAATAGTAAGATATGTCACTATTTTTGTTATTTTATCATATTTCCAAGAATACCTGTATGAAAAGTTTCACTTAATTTGGATAGCGTTCGATCAAGACCGGCTGCAGCTGTTTCCCTAAGAGGGCCGCTTCAATAGTCTCCGGGATAAGCGTCATATCAGCCACGAGAGAATTAGGCTTTTTGAATGGATGATCCTGACCAAGGGGGACGAAGTAAATATGCTTTGTCGCCATCAATCTCATGATGTTGACCCCGTTCAATCCGAGGGCATCATTGGTTGAGACTGCCAGCACTACAGGACTTTCGTTTCGGAGTGTTGCTTTTGCCGCCATCAGTACGGGGGAGTCTGTTAAAGCATTCGCAAGTTTACTTGTAGAATTACCTGTAAGAGGAGCGATTAACATACAGTCAAGCGGGCGTTTGGGTCCAAGCGGCTCTGCATCCGGTATAGTCATGATCGGTTTTTCCCCGGTGATTTCCTCCACCTTCTTCAGGTGGTCCTCCGCATCTCCAAATCTTGTATCTGTTTTCTGGACGGTATAGGACAATATCGGAATAACCGTCGCACCCTTATCCACAAGCTGCTGCATGATAGGAAACACTTCGTGATACGTGCAGTGCGATCCGGTCAATCCGAAACCGATTACTTTTCCTTTTAATGTTGTCATCATCCATTCTCCTTCCGCGCTTTGTGGTCCAGAAGCCTCTGGACCACATCTGCTATAATTCTCCCTGCGGTTTTCGGTGCTACAATCCCCGGGAGGCCGGGTGCAAGTAAAGCTTTGATCCCTCGTTTATCTGCATATTTGAAATCTGTCCCTCCCGGTTTGGAAGCAAGATCCAATATGAGCGCATGAGAAGGCAACTGCTTTATAATGGCAGCATCGACAACAGGATGAGGTACCGTATTCAAAAGAATATCGCAGCCCATGTCTTTATCTGTTATATCATTCATATCAATTGGTTTTAAACCCATTTCATATACTCTTGCTGCACTTTCCGGGGTCCGGACTCCCACGGAGACGTCGGCACCAAGATGATGGAACGTCCTTGCAAGACCGACACCTACACGTCCCAGACCAAATACAATCACTTTGGATCCGTGTATCGTGAAGTCTGTATGCTGTATGACGAGCATGAGCGTTCCTTCCACCGTGGGAATGGAATTGTAAATGGCCACATCATCCCGGTCCATAAGCGGAACCAGCTTACGGCCTGCCCGACTTGCAAGATTAGTCAGGTAAGTGTTTGTGATTCCGGTGAAAATCTGACAATGCTCCGGTGTCCGCTTTAACCATTCTTCCGATAAATCGATGAGTTGATTGGAGAAAATCCCCTCAATTCTTCCCTGATCGTCCGTCCCCGCAACGGGAAGGATGACGGCATCGAGTTTCTCTGCTTGCTGGCTTTCAAAATCAAGCTCCACTGCCTCTCTGAAGCTTTCATTTAATTGATCGAACCCCGCCAAATACACCGTGGCATCCCACTCATTCAAGCGCCTGATCAGTTCGATCTGCCGGGCATCTCCTCCTATTACCGCTACATGATATCCTGTTAGCATTACGGATGTCTCCTTCTTTCTATGATCTTATCTCCTTGTATCCTATGCCGTAACGCCAAGATAGTGATTTGCTTTAAACACAAAAAAACACCACAGCAAAAAGCCGTGGTGGATGATGATTGGATCCTTTCTTCAGCGTCTGTGGAGAAGGATCGTTTCATCCCCAATGGTTTTAATCTGACTCCATTCAATGGTCAGTTCCTTTTTCGACGTGCCAATGCCGATCAAGCCGTGGTTCATAATAACAAGGGATTTGATGGTCCCTGATGCGGGATCGATGATAAGATCAGCTTTCCCCAGCACCCCCAATTTCTCTCCATTATCAACATCGATGACCTGCTTTTTAGCCAATGATTTCATGCGCATCCTGTACCGCACCTCTTCCTCTAACGTTCTTCTGATAAGAATGAAGGCAGTGCTGTAATCTTGTATCCCTTATCCTGAATGCCCTCAATAAGCTCCCCGAGACTGTCTCTCGTCACTTCCGTCGGATGCATGAGAATGGTAGCTCCGTTATGAACTTTACCCAGCACCCTGTTAAGCAGCACATCCTTTGTCGGCTTCTTCCAGTCTATAGTATCTACGGTCCAAAGGATCGTTTCCATTCCCATCTCATCCGCTGCTTCCACAGCCGTCTGTGAATAGCTGCCGGAAGGAGGGGCGAAATAGGTGATGTTCTCTTTTGTCAAACCGAATAAAAGCTCATCCGCCTGTTCCAAATTGGCTGTTGCCTGCTCTTTCGACATTCTCGCCATATCTTTATGCATATATCCATGACTTCCGATGGTGTGTCCCTCTTCTTCTATCATTTGAACAAGATTGGTGAATTCTTTTGCGAATGCCCCGTCAATAAAGAAGTTCGCTTTCACCTGATGCTCCGAAAGAGTCTCAATCATGTCCGGCAGATACTCTTCCCCCCAGGACACATTAATGAGAAGGGTCACAGCTTCCTTATCCGGATGTCCCCGATAGATGGGGGAAGGAGGGAGATCATCAAGAGAAACCTTAGGTGTGATGCGTTTATAAACAAACAGGTCAGAATCAAACGTCCCTTTCTTCTTCATCTTTTTGTAGGATGCCTCTACGTTTACTTTCCTGCCCATAATCCCCGGTGTCTTCTTCCAGACAGAATCGATCCGCGCATCTTCCACCTTCCACTCGTATTTCGATTTTCTCTCTTCTATTTCCTTATATAGTGGATCTTCTGCATCCACATTCACGGAGACAACTTCCTCCACTGTCCAATAGGCAAGTACTAATCCGGCCAAAAATGACAGCAGAATAAAAAAAAGCCCAACCGTTCTCTTATTCATGGACAACCACCTCTAGAGACAGTATATGATCCATGCGAGTACGTTAGACTTGTTTGTTAAAGGAAAAAAAGAGACTGGCGGGCCAGCTCTTCTTCTCACTATTATTTATTTACATTCGCTTCTTCATCTTTTTTCTCGTCGATCAAAACGGCTTTACGGGAAAGGTTGATTCGTTTCTGACTATCGATTTCCTTAACTTTGACACGGATGGTGTCTCCAAGAGATACGATATCTTCCACCTTACCAATTCTTTCTTCCGCCATTTCTGAAATATGGACAAGTCCTTCTTTACCTTTGAACAATTCAACGAAGGCTCCGAATTTCTCGATGCGCTTCACTTTACCGTCGTAGACTTCTCCGACTTCCACTTCACGGACGATATCTTCAATGATTTTACGTGCCGTTGCGTTCATTCCTGCATCGGTGGATGAGATGAATACCGTACCATCCTGCTCGATATCAATCTTCACTCCGGTATCATCAATGATTTGGTTAATCTGTTTCCCGCTTGGTCCTATAACGTCACGGATCTTATCAGGATTAATCTTCATCGTCATGATCTTCGGTGCGTGCTCAGAAAGTTCACCGCGAGTTTCCGGCATTGTTTGAAGCATATGGTTCAGGATCTCCATTCTGCCTTTTTTCGCCTGAGCGAGAGCTTCGTCAAGAATTTCTCTCGACAACCCTTCAATTTTAATATCCATTTGCAGGGCTGTCACACCTTTGGCTGTTCCGGCAACTTTGAAGTCCATATCGCCGAGCGCGTCTTCCATGCCCTGGATATCTGTCAAAATGGTATAGTCATCGCCTGATTTGACAAGGCCCATCGCGATACCTGCCACTGGTGCCTTAATTGGAACACCTGCATCCATCATAGCAAGCGTACTTGCACAAATACTTGCCTGAGACGTAGAACCGTTGGATTCAAGTACTTCAGATACGAGGCGGATGGTGTACGGGAAGTCTTTCTCGGAAGGGATAACCTTCTCCAACGCCCGCTCACCAAGTGCACCATGACCGATTTCCCGTCGTCCCGGGCCACGAATTGGTCCTGTTTCACCCACGGAGAATTTAGGGAAGTTGTAGTGGTGCATAAACCGTTTGGATTCTTCAAGGTCAAGCCCGTCCAGAATCTGTACATCACCAAGTGCCCCTAATGTCGCCACGCTCAGCGCCTGTGTCTGGCCGCGCGTGAACAATCCGGAACCGTGTGTCCGTGGGAGCAGTCCAACACGGGAAGTCAACGGACGGATTTCGTCCACCCCACGCCCGTCCGGACGGATTTTATCTTTTGTAATTAGACGGCGAACTTCTGTCTTCACCATATGTTCAAGGATCGATGCAACCTGTTTTAAGGTATCTTCATCGGCTTCCTGCTCTTCATAGATGGATAGAATTTCTGTCTTAGCCTGATCGATTGCTTCCTCACGGGCTTTCTTCTCTTCCGTCTTAATTGCTTGTATAATGGTATCCTTCGCCTGTTCTTCCACCTTGCTCTTAAGCTCGGCGTCTAAGTCAAACAACTGGACGTCCATTTTCTCACGGCCGACCGCTGCAATGATCTCTTCCTGGAATGCTACCAGACGTTTGATTTCCTCGTGTCCGAACATGATTGCTTCAAGCATATCTTCTTCTGCAACCTCATCCGCACCGGCTTCAACCATGTTGATCGCATCTTTCGTACCGGCAACCGTTAAATCGATATCACTTTTCTCCTGTTGTTCGATAGTCGGGTTGATGACGAATTCTCCTTCGACTCGACCGACGATCACTCCTGCAATCGGCCCGCCAAATGGAATATTGGAAATTCCAAGGGAAATCGAAGAACCGAGCATCGCTGCCATTTCAGAAGAACAGTCCTGATCGACACTCATTACAGAACTGATAACCTGTACATCATTACGGAAACCCTCTGGAAACAGCGGGCGGATTGGACGGTCAATCAAGCGGGATGCAAGGACTGCTTTGTCACTCGGACGTCCTTCCCGTTTAATGAAACCTCCAGGGATCTTACCAACAGCGTATAGACGCTCTTCGTAGTTCACAGTCAATGGGAAGAACGGAAGGTCCTTCGGCTCTTTGGATCCCGTCGCAGTAGACAGGACTGTCGTATCACCGTAATGGACGAGTGCCGCACCATTTGCCTGTTTTGCCAATTCACCGATTTCTACAGAAAATGTACGACCGGCGACATCTATGGAAAACACTTGTTTTTCTTCTGCCATAAAGAACTTAACTCCTCTCAATAACTCTCATTTTCAACTTAAGGGGCTATGAACAGTTTACACCCTTCTGTATGTAAACATACAGAAAAAGCGGGAATACTCCCGCTTTTTCCCATCCATTAACGACGCAAGCCAAGGCTCTTGATTAACTCACGGTAACGTGTAATGTCTTTATTACGTAGGTAGTTCAATAGGTTACGACGCTTACCTACCATTTTAAGCAATCCACGGCGAGAGTGGTGGTCCTGCTTGTGTGTACGCAGGTGATCGTTCAATGTCGTGATTTGCTCAGTAAGTACAGCGATTTGTACTTCTGGAGAACCAGTGTCATTGTCATGAGTTTTGTACTCATTGATTAGTTCTTGTTTACGTTGTTTTGTGATAGCCATTATAGCTACACCTCCTATAAATAGTTAAGAATTCCCTATCCCCGAGCGGACGTCGGAGCTACGTTCCGCCAAGCGAAGGTTCCATAGTAAAGACTACATTTTTTTCAGGTGAAATGCAAGGGAAACCGTCAATTCCTCTTAAAAAATGTACGAACCTCAGCTTCGTCCTGCTTCCGCTGGCCCGCAATCTCCTCCGTATCAGAAAAGTTACGCTCGCTGCGGATCCGCTGATGGAAGCACACCGCAAGACATTCACCGTACCAGTCTCCACGAAAATCAAAAGCATGCACTTCCAGACTTACATGCTGGGTATCATAAAACATCGGTTTCTGCTCTAAATTCGCCATACCCAACAGCTTCTTCCCTTTAAGACGGATCGAAACGGCGTACACTCCCGGTTTCGGAAGGTAAAAGCTCTCATCCACCTGTATGTCTGCGGTCGGATAACCACTGGTTCTGCTCCGTTTTTCACCGGAGACAACTTTCCCTGTGATATAGAAGGGTCTTCCGAGCAGCCGTTCTACTTCACTGACCTCCCCTGTATCCAACAGCTTCCGAATCCGCGTGGAGCTGACTTTCTCTTGATCCTTCTCCACTTTCTCAATGACTGTATGAGTCAACCGGCCCCTGGCATCGTCAGGAAGTGTACGCATAGATCCCACGCCTTTATATCCATAAGTAAAATCAAACCCGGCTACGACGTGTTTTACATGCAGTCCTACAAAATAGTGCTCAACAAAATCTTGTGGAGACAAAGAAGCGAGCCCCTTGTCGAAGCGGACGACGAATAGGTAGTCGATGCCCATTTCTTTAAGGATTGCTTTCTTCTCTCCAAGGGGTGTGATATACCTTGCCTTTTTTCCGCTGTTTTTCAATACGACCGACGGATGAGGATCAAATGTCATGACCGCTCGCTTCAAACCAAGTTCGTCTGCCTTCCTACCCGCGGCTTTTATAACCTTCTGATGACCCTTGTGAATACCGTCAAAAAAACCGACGGCCGTTACATTCGGCTCGATCTCCAAAGGATCTACAGGCGATGACTGCGATAAATGAAACGTTTCCATTAACTCACCTGCGCTTTACTGTAATTGTTGCTTCCTATTCTTTCAGAATACCCGGACAGGCTTGATCTTTCCAGGTTTCTCCGGATGTTTCTGATAAATGGCCAGCGCCGTATCCAAACGGGAGACTACAAAAACGTCTTCTGAGAAATTGTCCGGCTCCTCCAGTACTCTTCCGTTCGCAATCATTGCCTGCTCTGCTTCTGTCACTTCAAGAACAGGAAGATGGGTAAGGCCCCGTTGAAGCGGAAGCAGAAATTCACTGATTCTTCCTTCATCTGCTGCCTCTTGCAGCTGATCGAAGGTGTAGCAGTCCCCTTTCTCAATGCCTCCTGTCTTCGTACGTACCAGAGAAGACATATGAGCAGGAAATCCGAGTGCTTTCCCTATATCCACGCAGAGAGTCCGGATGTATGTACCTTTTGAGCATACAGCGCGGAAGGAGAACGAGAAAGTACCGTTCTGAACAGATTCATCTACCGACGTAAGCGCAATTTCCTTAATGGTCACATGACGCGTCGGCCGTTCGATAACTTTTCCTTCTCTTGCGTATTCGTAGAGCCGCCTGCCGTTTACTTTAACCGCCGAGTACATCGGAGGAGTCTGAGTAATTCTTCCTTCGAAAGACCGAAGTGTCTCTTTAATTTGTGTTTTATCCACCGGTTTGTCCACGCTGAGCGTTTCCACCTGATTCCCTCCGGCATCCTCTGTATCTGTCGAATACCCCAAGGTCACTACGGCTTCGTATACTTTGTCGGTGTCCGTCAGAAACGGAACAATTTTCGTCGCCTTTCCAACGCACAATGGCAGGACACCTTCGACATCCGGATCAAGCGTACCTGTGTGGCCGATTTTCTTCATTCTCAACATACCACGCGCTTTACTGACGCAGTCATGAGATGTAAACCCTTTAGGTTTCCATAATGGTAAGATTCCATCCATAGCTTCCACCTCCATCCTGAAATTAAAAAGAACAGATAAAATCCGTGCTTAAACAAGCACGGATTCCATTATCAGCTTTCCGTATCATCCAAATCACGGAGGAGTGTTTCAATACGATTCCCGCGTTCAATCGCTTCATCGAATTCAAACATGATCTCCGGCGTTTTACGGAGTCGAATTCTCTGACCAATTTCAGAACGGATGAAGCCTTTCGCTTTTGCTAAGCCAACAAGGGTATCATGCCGTTGTTTTTCGTCTCCCAATACGGAAATGTATACTTTTGCCTGTTGCAAATCACCCGTCACTTTGACTTCGGTGACGGTTACAAAGCCTACGCGCGGATCTTTGATTTTCTTAGAGATGATGTCACTCATCTCTTTTTTCATCTGCTCACCGACGCGGCTTGCTCGTAAATCGTTCATCTTTATTCACCTCTTCTACACAAACATCAAAGCCATTCCAGATTCGTCTCTGTACGTTCGATCTCTGGGAATGAATCAATGAAAGAGAGAGCCTGCTGCATCGTCTGTTCTGCGACCTTCTTACTGCTCGCAATCGTAACAAGACCGAGGCGGGTCCGCTGCCAGAGATCCTGGAACTCCAGTTCACTGACAGCGATGTTAAACTCATTATGAAGCCTCGTCTGAATCCTCTTCAATACGGCACGCTTCTCTTTCAAGGACTGCGCATCATAGATAAAAGCATCCACTTCTGCGCTTATAATCATGCGCGCTCAATTTCCTGCATTTCGTATGGTTCAATAATGTCTCCGACTTTAATGTCGTTGAAATTCTTGACCGTAATTCCACACTCATATCCTTGGGCTACTTCTTTTGCATCATCTTTAAAACGTTTCAATGCATCGATTTCACCTTCATAAATGACGACACCGTCACGGATGACGCGGATACCGGAATGGCGTGTAATCTTACCATCTGTGACATAAGAACCGGCGATTGTACCGATTTTAGACACTTTGAAGATTTCACGAACTTCCACCTGACCGATAATTTTTTCTTCGTACTCCGGATCAAGCATACCTTTCATCGCTGATTCAATTTCTTCCATCACTTTGTAAATGATATTGTGCAGACGGATTTCTACATCCTCGGACTCCGCTGCTTTTCTAGCATTCCCGTCTGGACGGACATTGAAACCAATAATGATGGCATTGGATGCGGATGCAAGTGTCACATCGGACTCTGTAATTGCACCTACACCTGTGTGAATGATCTTAACTTTGACGCCTTCCACTTCGATCTTCTCCAAGGAACCTGCAAGTGCTTCGACAGAACCTTGCACGTCCCCTTTGACGATCAAATTGATTTCTTTGACATCTCCCTGCTTGATCTGTTCAAACAAATCATCAAGGCTGACTTTAGCTGTAGCGGAACGATTTTCCTCCAGCTGTCTTTGTGCACGAGCTTCCCCTACGGAGCGGGCTTTCTTCTCATCGTCAAAAACCAGGAAGCGGTCGCCGGCCTGCGGTACGTTGTTCAAACCGGTAATTTCAACAGGTGTCGATGGACCAGCAACTTTAACTCGGCGGCCGATATCGTTGACCATGGCACGTACACGTCCCCACGTATTACCTACAACGATAGAGTCACTTACGTTAAGGGTACCGTTCTGTACAAGAAGGGTCGCAACCGGCCCACGGCCTTTGTCAAGTTCCGCTTCAATTACAGTACCATATGCCGGACGTTCAGGGTTTGCTTTTAATTCTTCCATCTCGGAAACAAGTACGATCATTTCCAGGAGATCATCGATTCCTTCACCTTTAACGGCAGACATCTTCACGAAGATCGTCTCTCCACCGAAATCTTCGGCGATGAGTTCATATTCCATCAATTCCTGCATCACGCGCTCAGGATTAGCACCTTCTTTGTCCATCTTGTTCACAGCTACGATGATTGGTACTTCCGCCGCTTTCGCATGGCTGATTGCTTCTTTTGTTTGAGGCATAACTCCATCATCAGCTGCTACGACGAGAATCGCAATGTCAGTTACCTGTGCACCGCGGGAACGCATACTTGTAAACGCAGCGTGACCAGGGGTATCAAGGAACGTAATTTTCTTATCGTTTTCTTCAATTTGGTAAGCACCAATGTGCTGCGTGATTCCTCCGGCTTCGCCTTCGGTTACCTTCGTATTACGAATCTGATCCAGAAGCGTCGTTTTACCGTGGTCAACGTGACCCATGATCGTTACAACCGCCGGGCGCTCTTTCAAGTCTTCCGGTGCATCGTCAAACGTCATGTTCTCGATATCTGTTTCATCAACGATGATTTCTTCTTCCACTTCGACATCAAATTCTGTACAGATAAGCTCAATTGTATCCGCGTCCAATTCCTGGTTTTTCGTAGCCATGACGCCAAGGAACATAAGTTTTTTGATGATTTCAGAAGAATCTTTGTTCAGTTTATCAGCAAGTTCCCCTACAGTCAGGCTGCCTGCGAACGTAATCTTCTCAGGCATCTGTTTCTTAGGCTTCCTCTGCTGCTGTGGCGCCGGCTTTTGACCTTTGTTACGCTGGTTTTTGTTGTTATTATTCGGCTTCTTGCTGTTGTTCTTCGGAGCGTTTCCTTTAGAGCTGTTAGCTTTCTGCCCTTTGCCGAAAGCCTTATCCAGCTTTTCTGCAGCTCCATCTTCTAATGTGGACATATGGTTGTTCACTTCTATATTTAGATTCTGCAGTTTCTCAATTACCTGCTTGCTTGATAGTTCATTTTTCTTTGCATATTCGTATACGCGAATTTTACTCATAAATCTTTCACCCCCGAATGGATTCATCGAGCAGCGATTGCAATTTCTCAGCGAATCCTTTCTCTAGAACTGCGATCGCGACTCTCCCTGTCTTTCCGATGGCCTGGGACAATGTTTGGCGATCGTCCACGGTATAACAAGGTATTTCATAAAAGCTGCACTTGTCTGTGAGCTTCTTTTTCGTTTGCGGGCCGATGTCTTCTGCAATGAGAACCAGTTTCGCCCGTCTTTTCTGGATATCACGGACGATGGATTCCTCGCCAAGCGTACATTTACCGGCTCTCATGGCCATGCCGAGCAAGTTCAAATATGGCTTTTTCATGCTCGTTCTGCCTGCACTATATCTTTAAGTTGTTGATAAATGCCGGCATCGACATCTGCTTTCAGATGGCGGTTGAGCACCTGGCCCTTTTCCGCCTTTGCTATGACGTCGAGATCTTTCGTTAAATAGGCGCCTCGGCCGTTCTTCTTACCGGTATCATCAACAAAAATTTCTCCCTCTTTATTGCGGACAATCCGGATCAACTGTTGTTTCGGCACCATTTCCTGTGTCACGACGCACTTTCTCATGGGTTGTTTCTTGGAATGGGTCATCGTACCACCCCTCCTTATTCTTCAAACAAATCTTCGTCAAGGTCAGATGCGTCTTCACCTTCAGAGGAAGCTTTAGTCAGGATTCCCTGTTCAAGCGCTTCACTCTCACTCTTAATATCAATTTTCCATCCTGTCAACTTGGCTGCCAGGCGTGCGTTCTGCCCGCGCTTACCGATTGCCAGGGAAAGTTGATAATCCGGAACGATAACGGTCGTTGCTTTATCCTCTTCATTTACGAGGACTTCGATAACCTTAGATGGACTAAGAGCGTTGGATACGTATTCTACAGGATCTTCGGACCACTGCACGATGTCGATCTTTTCACCCTTCAGCTCATTGACGATTGCCTGTACACGCTGTCCACGCTGACCGACACAAGAACCGACCGGATCGATTTCCTGATCTTCTGCATAAACAGAGATCTTCGAGCGGTCACCTGCTTCACGCGCTACGGATTTAACTTCGACCGTACCATCATAGATTTCCGGCACTTCCATTTCGAACAGGCGCTTAAGCAGTCCTGGGTGTGTTCTTGACACATAAATATGAGGACCCTTGTTGCTGTTCTCTACTTTCGTGACGAACACCTTGAGGCGGTCATGCACTTCGTAAGTTTCGGTAGGCATCTGCTCTCCCTCAGGGAGACGGGCTTCGATCTTGCCTAAGTTGACATAAACGAAACGCGGGTCTTTACGCTGAATGATACCTGTCATGACATCTTCTTCGCGATCGACGTACTCTCCGTAAATAATACCGCGTTCTGCTTCCCGTACGCGCTGTGTTACCACCTGCTTCGCAGCCTGTGCTGCGATTCGACCGAAATCCATGGGCGTTACTTCAAGCTCTATGACATCTTCCAGCTCATAGTTAGGATCGATGCCTTTTGCTTCTTCCAAGGAAATCTCCTGTTGTGGATCCATAACCTCTTCCACAATTTCTTTACGAGCAAGCACCTTCATGGCACTTTCCTGCTCATTAATATCCACACGTACGTTCGTTGCAGAATTGAAATTTTTCTTATATGCAGAGATCAAAGCTGCTTCCAAAGCTTCAAGCAACAGGTTTTTGTCGATGCCTTTTTCCTTCTCTAGATAATCCATGGCATCAAATAGTTCACTACTCAACGGTTTTCTCCCCCTTAATTAAACGTGACAGCCAGATTTGCTTTTGCAATTTTAGCAAATGGTACGTCCAACTGTTTCTTTCTCGTCTTGATGGTGATTTCGACGGAAGCGACCCCATCCTCAAAGGCTCTAAGTGTCCCTTCAAATTCTTTCTCTCCATCAATCGGTTCGTATAGTTTCATATAGACATATTCCCCGACGTACTTCTTAAAGTCGGCTTCCGTTTTCAACGGTCGCTCTGCACCTGGTGATGCGACTTCTAGAAAGTAAGGAATTTCAATTGGATCTTCTTCGTCCAATTTCTCACTCAGCTGTTCAGATACTTGTCCGCATTCTTCTATGTCGATGCCGCCTTCTTTATCAATGAAGACTCGCAGATACCAGTTCTGTCCTTCTTTCTTGTATTCCACGTCGACAAGCTCCAAATTCATTTCATCCAATATAGGCTGAACGAGACGTTCAGTGACGGATGTGACATGATTACTCATGTTCTTCCCTCCTTCAATTGCAATGCTTTGCTTCTATTAGTATTGCATGGATTTGCAGATTTCATAGCCGTTTATCTAAGTTGACTAAAAAGCATTACGCAGGTTCAGGCATATACGTAAAATGTCACGAGAAACCGCTATGACATAAATCATAGCGGTTCGTCTCGTGGGCATCCAAGCCCCTGATGCATCGAAGTTTAACCACAAGCAAGAGCCTGGAATATGACGAAAGAGTGGGTTTCCCCACTCTTCCGCCGTTCGTATCGCTCTTCTCACCATTAGAAATATATCATACATGCTTCATTTATGCAACACATGAAGAAAATGACACGGGCTCTCACAAAGTAGGAAGATTAGAATAGAGAAAGCTGGTTTTCTTCCGGCATCCCTTCCAAACAGCCAAAGTTATCCAAGTATTCGAGAACGGTCTTAGAGATACGGCTGCGTTCCCTTAAATCCTGTTTGGATAAGAATTCGCCTTCTTTCCTTGCATTTACAATATTGATCGCGGCATTCGTTCCAAGTCCGTCCACAGCGTTGAATGGCGGGATCAGATAATCTCCTTCTACTAGAAAGTCTGTAGCGCTCGATTGGTAAAGGTCCACATTCTTAAACCCATACCCACGTTCCGCCATCTCAAGGGAAAGCTCAAGAACAGTCAATAAGCTCTTCTCCTTCGGCGTTGCGTCAAGGCCCTTCCCTTGTATCTCCTGGATTCTCGAGCGGATAGCGTCCGCTCCTTTCATCATCGTTTCCAATTCGAAGTCGCTTGCTCTAACTGTAAAGTAAGCAGCATAGAAGTAAATGGGATAATGAACCTTGAAGTAAGCGATTCGGACCGCCATCAGGACATAAGCTGCTGCGTGGGCTTTAGGGAACATGTATTTGATCTTTTTACAGGAGTCGATATACCAGTCCGGCACCCCGTGTTTCTTCATCTCTTCGATCCACTCATCCTGAAGCCCCCGTCCTTTACGGACAAACTCCATGATTTTAAAAGCAAGAGATGGATCGAGACCCTTGTGCATCAAATAAACCATGATATCGTCCCGGCACCCGATAACTTCCGGCAATGTACAAATACCGTCATTAATCAACTGTTCCGCATTTCCAAGCCATACATCCGTCCCGTGGGACAGACCTGATATAATAACTAGCTCGGCAAACGTCTTCGGTTTCGTATCTTCAAGCATCTGCCGGACGAAGCGTGTACCAAATTCCGGTACTCCCAGCGTCCCTGTCTTACACATGATCTGTTCTGCTGTTACACCAAGTGCTTCCGGTCCGCTGAAAATCTTCATCACTTCCGGATCGTCGACAGGTATTTCCTTCTGATTGATTCCACTTAAGTCCTGAAGCATGCGGATAACCGTCGGATCATCGTGCCCGAGAATATCAAGCTTCAGCAAGTTGTCGTGGATGGAGTGGAAGTCAAAGTGGGTCGTTCTCCACTCGGATTTCGTATCATCCGCCGGATACTGGATCGGAGAGAAATCATAAATTTCCATATCATCCGGAACAACGATGATCCCGCCGGGGTGCTGCCCGCTTGTCCTTTTGACACCTGTACAACCCTGGACGAGCCTGTCTATCTCTGCATTTTTATATTGAAGCTGATGGTCTCCAGCATAGCCTTTCACGTACCCATAGGCCGTCTTCTCCGCAATCGTACCGATCGTACCCGCCCGGTACACACTATCCTCGCCAAACAACTCTTTCGTGTAGTTGTGGGCATGGGGCTGATATTCCCCGGAGAAGTTCAAGTCAATATCCGGAACCTTGTCCCCTTTGAAACCAAGGAACGTTTCAAAGGGGATGTCCTGACCGTCTTTTTTAAGGGATGTACCACATTCCGGGCACTCTTTCTCCGGAAGATCGAATCCACTCCCCACAGAACCATCTGTGAAGAATTCATTGTATTGACAGGATGGACAAACATAGTGAGGCGGGAGTGGGTTCACCTCTGTAATATCGGTCATCGTAGCAACAAAGGAAGAACCGACGGAACCACGAGATCCCACTAGATAACCGTCCTCAAGCGATTTCGTTACAAGCTTCTGGGAAATCAAATAAATGACCGCAAAACCGTTACCGATAATACTGTCGAGTTCTTTTTCCAGACGCTTAACAATCAGGTCCGGTATCTGTTCGCCGTAAATGCTGCGGGCTTTATTATAAGACATCTCCCTGATTTCCTGCTCCGCCCCTTCGATATTCGGGGTGTACAGGTCATCTTTTACGGGTTTCACATCTTCGATCAACCCGGATACTTTATGGGTGTTGTCGACGACCAGTTCCTTCGCTTTATCCTTACCTAGAAACGACAATTCTTCTATCATCTCGTTGGTTGTCTTGAAATGGACTTCAGGAAGAGTTTGGCGGTTCAAAGGATTTCCGTTCTGGGAGGAGACGAGAATCTGCCGGTACTGCTTTTCATGCGGCTCCAGGTAGTGGGTATTCCCTGTAGCGACGACCGTTTTTCCAAGTCTTTCTCCCATAGCGACGAGACGCTTAAGAATATCCAGCACCTGCGCTTCTGTCTGAACGAGATCTTTCTCAATCAGGTGATTGTAGTTTCCTGGAGGCTGGATTTCAATGTAGTCGTAGAATTCGGCAACCTTCTCTGCCTCTTCCTCCGACTTCTGCATGATCGTTTCAAACACCTCCCCTTTATCACAGCCGGAGCCGATCAAAATCCCCTCTCTATATTTAGACAATAGAGAACGGGGGATGCGCGGTACACGGTAAAAATAGTTAACATGTGCTTCTGATACGAGCCTGTAAATATTCTTAAGACCAGTACTGTTTTGAGCTAGAAGCGTACAATGAAAAGGCCGGGAACGTTGATAAGCTTTCCCTTCCCCCATATAATCGTTTAAGTTCTTATGGTTGGTAATTCCTCTTTCAAACGCACGTTTTAACAATTTCCACAAAAGATAACCGGTCGCTTCGGCATCATAAATCGCACGGTGGTGCTGAGTAAGTTCAATATCAAATTTCTTACACAACGTATTTAAACGGTGGTTCTTAAGTTCTGGAACAAGAAAACGGGCAAGTTCAAGCGTATCGATAACCGGGTTCTTTGCTTTTCCATAATCAATACGCTTGAACCCTGCATTTAGGAATCCCATATCGAAACTTGCGTTGTGGGCGACGAGAATATCGTCTGCCATCCACTCATGGAAATCCTTCAGGACGTCCCCGATCTCCGGCGCATCCTTTACCATATCGTCCGTAATACCAGTTAAATCGATTGTCGTTTGAGACAGCGGGTGATGAGGGTTTGCAAAGGACTCAAAGCGATCGATGATCTCTCCGCCCTTCACTTTCACTCCTGCAAGCTCAATAATCTGATCATATACGGCAGACAGTCCGGTAGTCTCTACGTCAAAAACGACATAGACATCGTCTTCGAGCACCCTGTCCTGGGCTTCATAAGCAATGGGCACCCCGTCATCAACGAGATTCGCCTCCACACCGTAAAGGATTTTTATGCCGTTCTTCTGGCCGGCTGCGTAGGCATCCGGGTAGGCTTGGACGACGGCGTGATCCGTAATGGCTACCGCCTCATGCCCCCAATCTGCCGCCTGTTTGACGAGACGGGAAGGAGCAACAGGAGCGTCCATCGCACTCATCGTCGTGTGCGCATGCAATTCAATCCGTTTCTCCCCTTCTGGTGCTTCGTCTCTGCGGAGATTTGGTTTCACTTCATTGATGTCATTAGCCATCATCGTCAATTCATTCGTGAAATTATCGGTCTGGATACTTCCCCGGGCCTTTACCCACATGCCTTTTTCCACATGCTTGAACATTTCTGCATGATCATCGCCGCGGGAGAACATCTTAATGGAGAAGGAATCACTGTAGTCCGTAACTTTCAATAGAAGCAGGTGTCGACCTGAGCGAAGTTCCTTTACTTCTACATCAAACACGTACCCCTGTACAGCAAGCTTTCTCTCTTCTTCCAGAATGTCCGACATCATCACAATATCATCCTGAATCTTATACCCGATTTCAAGCGGCCCTTTCGGTTTTGTATCATCCTTCTCTTTTGCGCGTTCTTCCTGTTCTTTAACCGCTTGCTGCACAAGAATTTTGTCTTCTTTCTGCCGCTCTTCCTGGAACTTCTTGATTTGTTCCTTCTCCTCTTTCACACGTGTCGACAGCATATATGGCGGAAGCCCTGTGACGGAACAGAACTGCTTCAGCGGTTCTTCGAGATTCTTTTGGACCGCGTGGCTTTCTGCAAGATTTCTACAAG
The DNA here is from genome assembly GCF_000469135.2 of Bacillus sp. SB49. Lineage (NCBI taxonomy): Bacteria > Bacillati > Bacillota > Bacilli > Caryophanales > Bacillaceae > Bacillus > Bacillus sp. SB49. The sequence goes on along the minus strand of NZ_CP048117.1, from coordinate 1,781,589 downwards.
TTAACATAATCTTATTTCCGTTAACCTCAGGCTGTTGTTCCATAAGTAAGTCTTTGTAACCAGGCGTCAAATTCTTCAGAGTACGGATGAACGCCTGCCAATATTCCAAAACGTCTGATGGTGTCAATTCTTTTTCTGTCGTTTCCATCGTCCAGGAAACCTCTGCAATGGCGCGGAACGCGCTCGTAAGTTTGGACGTAAACAATTCATAGACAGACGGCGGCAGCGGTTTAGGCAGTTTAAAATGAAAGTGCCATACTTTCCTTTCCCGATAAACGACCACTTTTTCGAGACGGCTGTCTTTGAAATGAGACTCAATCAAATCATGAGGAAATTGGATCTGTTCCAGCAGATAGTGCATTTTCTCCTGATTGGATACGCTCATAAGGGTTCCTCCTCTTCCACAGAACACAGGTCATCATGGAAATACCCTTGCTAAAGTTTCTCGCAGCAAGGGTATGTGTTCTCCATTCGATTCTTATGCCTGATACCAGTTTTTCACATAGTCGATGATTTCATTTGTTTCCAAGTCCTTCTGTTCTCCGGTTGCACGCTCTTTCAGTTCAACCACTGCTTCAGGAGCACGCTTTCCTACCGTTATCCTGAGCGGGACACCGAACAGGTCACTGTCTGCGAACTTGACTCCGGCACGTTCTTTACGATCATCATATAGGACCTCGATGCCCGCTTCAAGCAGCATCCCGTAAATTTCTTCTGCCAAATCCTTCTGCTCCTGCTTCTTCGGATTCATGGATAAAAGATGAACTTTGTAAGGAGCGATATTGGCCGGCCAAGTGATGCCGCGCTCATCATGATATTGTTCCACAATGGCAGCTACTGTCCGGGAGACACCGATTCCGTATGATCCCATGATCATTGTTTTCGCTTTCCCCTGATCATTTAAGAATGTCGCGTTCATGCGTTCCGAGTAGAATTCGCCCAGCTTGAACACGTGACCAACCTCGATTCCCCGCGCGAACTTAATGGAACCCTCACCGTCCGGGGAAGGATCCCCTTCCTGAATGAAGCGAAGATCTGCATACTGCTTCACTTGGAAATCTACACCGGGCGTTGCGTTTGTGTAATGATACCCTTCCTCATTTGCCCCACAAGAAGCATTAACAAGTGCTTCCACGGCAAAGTCTGCTACAACATCCACGTCTTCCGGCACATTAACCGGTCCAAGAGAACCGAAACCCGTTCCAAGGAGCCGCTTTGTATCTTCTTCCGATGCTAGTTCTACGACACCGGCGTCATACAGATTTTTCAACTTTACATCGTTGACTTCGTGATCGCCGCGTGTAATAACCATCACAAACGCTTCGTCCACTTGGAAAAGGATCGCTTTCATACCCTTATCGAGATCATGACCAAGGAAGTCCGCGACTTCCTTCATCGTTTTCTTACCTGGTGTTTCGACTTTCTCCATTTCTTTGGAGGCTTCCTTGGACTTCTCGTATTTAGTCACGACCGGTGCCATTTCGATGTTCGCTGCATAACGGGACGTATCGGAATAAGCGATCACGTCTTCCCCTACTTCTGACAGCACCATGAATTCATGGGTGTCCTTCCCTCCCATTGCTCCAGAGTCAGCAATGACCGCTCGGAAGTTCAAGCCTAAACGGCTGAAAATATTAGAGTAAGCCTGAAACATTTTGTCATACGTTTCATCAAGGCTTTCGTACGATTCATTAAACGAGTAAGCATCCTTCATCAAGAATTCACGGCCGCGAAGCAGTCCGAATCGAGGACGTGCTTCATCACGGAATTTGTTTTGAATTTGGAAGACGGTCAGCGGCAGCTGCTTGTAACTTTTCACCTCATCACGGACAAGGCTTGTGATTACTTCCTCGTGTGTGGCACCCAGCGCGAATTCACGGCCGTTTCGGTCATGCATTCGCATCAGCTCAGACCCGAAGGTTGTCCAACGACCACTTTCTTTCCACAATTCAGACGGCTCAAGAGCGGGCATCGCCATTTCGTGAGCACCGATTTTCTCCATTTCTTCACGTACGATAGCTTCTACTTTATTCAATACACGTTTGCCGATTGGTAGGAAACTGTAAATTCCAGATGCAATCTGGCGTATGTAACCTGCCCGGACGAGCAGCTGGTGGCTCTTAATATCCGCATCAGCCGGGTTTTCTTTCAACGTTGGAATTAACATTTGACTTTGTCTCATAGTGACACCTCAGTTCTTGATTAATAAAAGAAGCTAGAAGCCTAGGAATCAACCTGTACCTGGAGGCTTCCAGCCATATTTTCTATAAAAATAACCGTTGAATGTCGTTCCAGGTGACGACAAGCATCAGCAGGAACAATAGTGCGAAACCGATGAAATGGACCATACCCTCTTTTTGAGGATCGATCGGCTTTCCTCGGATTCCTTCTAATCCAACGAACAACAGACGTCCGCCATCCAGTGCCGGAAGCGGCAGCAGATTGACAATCCCCAGATTGATACTAAGGATCGCCGTCCACATGACGAAATTCGTGAAACCTGTCTGGACGACCTGGTCGGTGGCATCATAAATGCCGACAGGTCCGGAGAGCATATCAAGCGAGAACTGGCCTGTTACAAGCTTTCCGAGATTCGTAAGGATAAGCGTGGACCACTCGTAGGTCTGCGTGAATCCGAACGTCAGCTTCTTAGCGAAAGAATCCTCAAATGCCCTTGAAACGCCGACTTGACCGATGGTAATATCCTGCGCCTCTACCGCAGCAGGAGTAACATTCACTTCCTGCGTTTGGTCATTTCTCTGAAGCGTAAGTGCAACTTCTTCATCCGGATGTTCGCGAATGATCGTCGTGAATTCTTCCCACGTGTCGACAGACTGTCCGTCGACAGCAGTCACTCGATCACCAGCCATTAACCCCGCCTGGTCTGCAGGCGAATTGTCCTGTATGGTACCAAGCTTCGCTTCATCAGACGGCACACCCTGAGCAAATCCAAGGATCAGGAACAGAATAATGGCTAGTACAAAGTTCATTAAAGGACCGGCGAATAGCTGCATCGCTCTCTGTGGCACTGTTTTGGATGCGAATTGACGATCGTATGGAGCAATCTGCGTTTCCTTCTCATCCATGACGAACATCGCCTTCGGATCGACTTCAAAGAAAAGTTTCTCGTCCTCATCGATTTCATACCCTTCAATCAGAAGGTTATGATCGAGATCTGCTTTTTCCACTTCGATGACTCTCGCGTGTGGATGCTTCGACTTGTTGTTAACGATGATCCGATTCACTTTTCCTTCCTGGTTGAATTCAAGACCGATATGGTGACCGGCTTTCAATTCAACAATTTCGGGATCCTCCCCTGCTACCCGAACGTACCCACCGACCGGCAGCAGCCGAATGGTGTATAGTGTTTCGTTTCGAGTGAAGGCGAAGATCTTGGGTCCGAAACCGATCGCAAATTCACGGGCGAGCATCCCTGCACGCTTAGCGAAAATAAGATGCCCCCACTCATGAACGAAAACCAAAAGCCCGAACATGAGTATAAATGCAATCACGGTAGTCAAATGAAGCACCTTCCTTCTTTTATGGCATTGTTATCGAGCAGACTCGTCCGCTTTACGGCTCCAATCTGCAGCAGCCAGGAAAGGCGAACACCTTTCCCATTAAAACCGTTATACAAGAAAAGAACGGACGCTCTTTCTCGTTTCCTCATCTATAGAAATTATGGTAGACAAGTCCGGGTTATGAATCCTTGTGTGGTTTTCCAATGCTTGTGCAATGTATTTCTCAATATCGAGGAAGGATATTTTGCCTTCCAGGAAAAGCTGCACCGCTTCTTCATTTGCTGCGTTAAGCACCGTCGGCATCGAACCACCCGAAGCTCCTGCTTCATACGCCATTTTCAAACAAGGAAAACGTTCAAAGTCCATTTTTTCAAAATGAAGCGCAGCTATCTCTTCAAGGTTTAACGGCTTCGTAATCGGAAGCTCTTTCCGTTCCGGATATGTCAATGCATACTGGATCGGCACTTTCATATCCGGTGTTCCGAGCTGGGCAATCACGCTTCGATCGGAGTATTCCACCATGGAATGGATGACGCTTTCTCTATGAAGAATAACATGAATCTGTTCATAAGGTACACCGAAAAGCCAGTGTGCTTCGATCACTTCAAGCCCCTTATTCATCATGGATGCAGAATCAATGGTGATTTTAGCTCCCATACTCCAATTCGGATGCTTGAGGGCGTCTTCCACTGTTACCCCTTTTAATTCTTCACGTGTCCGGTCCCGGAAGCTCCCACCGGAAGCGGTGATGATCAGTTTATTTATATCTTTTGGATTCTCCCCGTTCAGGGACTGGTATATGGCAGAATGCTCACTGTCTACCGGGAGAAGTTCAACGCCGTACTTCTCTGCTTCTGCCATTACTAAATGACCGGCTGTTACCAAAGTCTCTTTGTTGGCAATCGCAATTACTTTCTGAGCCTGAATGGCTTTCAACGTCGCCGGAAGTCCAACACTTCCCATGACGGCATTGACTACTACATCCACAGCATCGGCTACACCGGCTTCAATTAAACCCTTGGATCCAGAAAGGACAGAAATACCTTCTATTTCTTTCTCCAGCTTGTCTTTGGTCTCTTCATCCTGAACGACTATCATTTCAGGCTGGAATTCCTTGATGAGCGGCAAAGCTTTTTCAATATTCCTTCCGAACGCCATTGCGTACAGACGGAACTCGTCGGGATGCAGTCGGATGACATCGAGGGTTTGAATACCAATGGACCCTGTCGCCCCGAGCAGTGCTATTTGTTTCATCTCTCATACTCCCCCTTTAGACCGTAATGAAATTAATTAAATGGAGGATCGGCAGAATAAAGATTAAACTGTCGAATCGATCAAGCACGCCTCCATGTCCAGGGAGGATTTTCCCGGAATCTTTAACGGCATAATGTCTTTTAAATGCAGATTCGACCAGATCACCGATCTGTCCTGCAATAGAAACCAATATCGTGACAAGCAGGATGACGATCAAAGAATGATCAAGTGGATAGACCCACTGAAACAGGACGGCCACAATGCAGGCAAGTACGATTCCCCCGATCGATCCTTCAATGGTCTTCTTCGGACTGATCTGCGGCCAGAGCTTGTGCTTTCCAAATGAACGGCCGAACAGATAAGCACCTGTATCCGTCGCCCAAACAACAAACAAGGAGAAAAACACATATTCAAGCCCCGCCTGTTGTGTTTCGATCAAATAATTAAATCCCATTCCGATGTAAATGGCGGACAGCAGGAGAAATCCGGCATCATCGAAAGTGAAGCGGTTCTTGACGAGTACCGTGTAGCTCAACAACACTAAAACGGCCAGAAGAGTTATTTCGGACTTCGTAATTAAATCCTCATCCGCCACAATACCGTCAAACACTTCATAAGGAAACATAAGCGCCCACATAAGCAGGAGACCAAGTCCTGCAGCGACTGAATATCTAGCGATTTTTTTCATACGTATGAGTTCCAGCAAAGCGATACTCGCAATGATGTACACGAACGCCTGGAACGGCCATCCTCCGAGCATGATGATCGGAATAAAGATCAATGCGGCAACTACTGCTGTAATGGTTCTTTGCTTCATAAAGATTAATCACACCTTATACTCCGCCGTAACGACGTTTACGATTTTGAAAATCATAGAGAGCTTTCTCAAAATGGCTCTCATTGAAATCAGGCCAATATACTTCAGTAAACCAAAATTCTGCATAGGCGAGCTGCCAAAGCAGAAAATTACTAAGCCTCTGTTCCCCGCTTGTACGGATCAGGAGGTCCGGTTCAATCAAGTCGGAAGTATAAAGCTCCTTACTGAAAACCTCTTCATTAATATCTTCCGGGACCAGTTCACCTGACTGGACTTTGGAAGAAATCTGCCTGACTGCCTGCACCATTTCAAAGCGGCTGCCGTAGTTGAGTGCAAAGTTAAGAATAAGTCCGTCGTTGTTCTTTGTTTTTTCCATCGCTTCTTTGACTGCCTTTCTCGTATGAGGTGGCAGGACATCAAAATCTCCGATGGTCTGGACCCGGACATTTCTCTCGATCAGTTCAGGCAAATATGTATTTAAGAAATCAACAGGAAGCTTCATCAGGAAATCGACCTCTTTTTTCGGGCGTTTCCAATTTTCAGTTGAAAATGCATACAGAGTGAGAACCTTCACGCCGATATCGGACGCATAACGCACGATCCGTTTCACTACTCCCATACCTTCCTTATGCCCGGCAATTCGCGGCATTCCACGGTTCTTCGCCCAACGGCCGTTTCCATCCATGATGATTGCCACGTGCTCCGGAATATGATCGTAATCGAGCCCGAGCGGCTGGGATTTCGGTTGTTTTTTTCTTTTGGCAAATGGAAACTTGATTGGCATGTTGAATCCTCCAGTCCGTTTCTTCCATCTTTCTATTATATACTATATTTCGACGATATGTCGTTCTATATGATGGAAACAAAATGAAAGCCGCGCTGCCAAACATCTACAGCGCGGCTTATACACCTCAAGGCATATGAGTTCAGGAAGAAGATCAAACTTCCATGATCTCTTCTTCTTTCGTTTTGGCCAACTCATCGATTTTGACGATGTGCTGATCCGTTACCTTTTGGACATCTTCCTGATAAGATCGAAGATCATCTTCTGTGAGTTCGCCGTCTTTTTCAAGTTTCTTCAGTTTGTCGTTGGAATCACGGCGGATATTACGAATTTGTACTTTCGATTCTTCCGAGTACTTGCCTACTACTTTGGCAAGGTCCTTACGACGCTCTTCTGTCAGTGCAGGAATGTTAATTCTGACAACATTTCCGTCACTGGATGGAGACAACCCAAGGTCCGCTTTCTGGATTGCTTTCTCAATTTCAGCAATCGCAGTCTTATCATATGGTGTAATGACAAGTAGACGAGGCTCTGGTGCGGATACTTGTGCAAGCTGGTTCAACGGCGTCGCAGCTCCGTAGTAGTCCACATACACATTGTCAAGGATAGATGGATTGGCGCGTCCGGCACGAACTGTCGCCAACTGGCGAGAAAAAGCTTGTACCGCCTGCTCCATTTGTTGTTTTGTCTCATTAATCACGGCTTCAGACATGATTATTTCCCCCTCACGATCGTTCCAATATTTTCGCCCATTACGGCCTTTTTGATATTACCGTCTTCTGTAATAGAGAATACCAATAAATCGATATCGTTGTCCATACATAGGGAAGATGCAGTGGAATCCATGACTCCTAGCCCTTCGTTAAGGACGTCCATGTAAGAGAGCTGGTCGTACTTGACAGCATCTTCATTCAGTTTTGGATCATCTGTGTAAACACCGTCAACATTATTCTTCGCCATAAGAATGACGTCGGCTTCAATCTCAGCAGCTCTCAAGGCCGCTGTCGTATCCGTAGAGAAATACGGATTACCTGTACCCGCAGCGAAAATGACGACACGCTTTTTCTCCAGGTGGCGGATCGCTTTTCTGCGAATATATGGCTCGGCTACCTGTCTCATTTCAATAGATGTCTGAACACGGGTCGGAATACCGAGGTTTTCCAGGCTGTCCTGCAGTGCAAGAGAGTTCATAACCGTTGCGAGCATTCCCATATAGTCGGCATTCGCACGATCCATGCCCATTTCTGCACCGACTTTTCCGCGCCAGATGTTTCCGCCTCCGACGACGACAGCAACTTCTACTCCCAGTTCCGCTACTTCTTTCACTTGTCTAGAGACAGACTTGATGATGCTCGGCTCCAATCCGAATCCTGCCTTACCACTCAAAGCTTCTCCACTTAATTTTAATACGATACGACGATAACGAGCTGTAGTCATAGTAACCTCCCGTGAATTTTGCTATTCCTGTTTGCTTGCACATCTGCCACTATGTAGCATGTTTGAAAATAGGGAACACCGACAGTGTCCCCTACTCTTCACTATCCTTATTTTTTAACTTGGCTCATTACCTCATCAGCAAAGTTTTCTTCACGTTTCTCCATACCTTCTCCTACTTCGAAACGATCGAAACCAGTGATTTGTCCGCCTGTAGAAGCGACGAACTGTTTCACTTTCTGGTCAGGATCTTTAACAAAGCTTTGGTCGAGCAGGCAGATCTCTTCGAAGAACTTGTTGATGCGTCCTTCTACCATTTTCTCAACGATGTTGGCAGGTTTGCCTTCGTTAAGCGCCTGAGTCTTAAGAACTTCGCGCTCTTTGTCTGCTTCTTCGGCAGGGATTTCATCACGGGATACATAACGAGGACTTACAGCCGCTACGTGCATCGCAACGTCTTTAGCTGCCGCTTCGTCTGTAGAACCTTCAAGGACGGTAAGGACACCGATGTTCCCACCCATGTGAAGGTAAGCACCAAACGCATCGTTATCTGTTTTTTCTTTGATTACGAAACGGCGAAGGGAAAGCTTTTCACCGATTTTCGCTACGCGGTCTGTAATGTAGCTGCTAAGAACTTCTCCATCACCGTGAAGTTTCTGTTCAAGCGCTTCTTCTACAGTAGCCGGCTTTTGGTTAACCAGGTGTTGACCAAGTTCTTTCAAAAGCTCTTTGAACTGGTCGTTCTTTGTTACGAAGTCTGTTTCACAGTTCACTTCGAAAAGAACAGCCGTGTTCCCTTGGATTTCAATTGCAGCAGAACCTTCTGCAGCGATACGATCTGCTTTCTTAGCAGCTTTGGAGATACCTTTCTCACGAAGCCACTCGATCGCTTTGTCCATGTCACCATCAGTTTCTGTCAGCGCTTTTTTACAGTCCATCATACCTGCGCCAGTTTTTTCACGAAGTTCTTTTACCATTTTTGCATTTACAGCCATTGTTAAAGCCTCCTTGTTAATATACAAATCGAAGCCGCTTCTCTGTCCTGGTCAAGGATGAGAGGCGGAATATTAAAGAAAGTCTCTTTAAAAAAGGTGATAAAGGTACGTCCCCTTATCACCTTTTTGACCCTTTTTTTACTCTTGAGCAGCTTCTACTGCAGCTTCTGTTTCTTCCGTTGTTTCTGTTTCTTCCCCTTGTTTCGCTTCAAGAACAGCGTCTGCCATCTTGGAAGTCAACAATTTAACGGCACGGATTGCGTCATCGTTTGCTGGGATGACATAATCGATTTCGTCTGGGTCACAGTTAGTATCAACGATACCTACAACCGGGATATTCAATTTATGAGCTTCAGCGATTGCGATGCGCTCTTTACGAGGGTCAATGACAAACATTGCATCCGGAAGGCTCTTCATTTCTTTAATTCCGCCTAGGAATTTAACAAGACGATCTTTCTCTTTAAGCATGTCGACAACTTCTTTTTTAGGAAGTACGTCGAACGTACCGTCTTCTTCCATACGCTCAATATCTTTCAAACGATAGATACGTTTGCGGATTGTTTCGAAGTTAGTAAGCGTTCCACCCAACCAACGTTGGTTGATGTAGTACATGCCACAACGAGTAGCTTCGTCGCGGACAGTGTCCTGCGCTTGTTTTTTCGTACCTACGAAAAGAATGTTACCGCCGTCAGCAGCGACCTCTTTCACGTAGTTGAATGCCTCGTCTACCTTCTTCACAGTTTTCTGAAGGTCGATGATGTAAATCCCGTTACGCTCCGTGAAGATGTATTTCTTCATTTTCGGGTTCCAGCGACGGGTTTGGTGTCCGAAGTGAACACCAGCTTCTAGCAGCTGTTTCATAGAAATTACTGACATGTTAGTTCCTCCTGTTAGGTTTTTTTAGTATCCTCCGCCTCTATCATTTCCTCTAGTGAACTCTTCTTGTGAAGAGCAACCTCACCGGAGGATCCAAAGGCGTGTGTATTGACACCGTCAGTAAATATACCACAAGAGCGGAGGACGTTCAAGTTTTTTCGCTAGTTTTTTGGCTCCATTTGTACAACAGCTCCACTTCTGTCTTTCCTCTATCTAATTTCCGGGCTGTTTCTTCAATGGTAAGGCCGCTCTGCATCATGTCGATCACCTGCGACTGCAGGGAACGCTCATAAATAACTTCTGTTCCTTCTACAGGGACGGGGGGAGTATAAACCGGAGCACTCTCCCGAATAGATGCTTTCGCTTGGTGCTCATCGGTGTATGTAACCGGCTTTTGTTCCGGAGTATTTGCCACCCATGCCATCAAACGCTCATTCTCATCTTTCAGCTCTGCTAAATAGGAAGTAAACAGGTCGTCTATTTCAGAAGCGGTCTCTTGCTTCTGCTCTTCCAGTTCCCCTGCCTGTTTGACTCGCTTCATCAGTATGAAAATAGCATAAAGCAGCACCCCGTCGATCAGGAAGCTTATGGATAATAGAAATCCTGTCATCTAATCACCTGTCAATTCTGTTGATATTCCGTCATGCTTCTATCATCTCCCGTAGGGAATGACGCAGTTTATATATTGCTTTCGCATGAATTTGCGAGATTCTGGACGTGGTCAGCTCCAACACATGACCAATTTCCGTCAACGTCAGTTCTTCATGGTAAAACAAACTGATTACCAGCTGCTCCTTTTCATTCAACTGCCGTATTTCTTTTGCAAGCTCCTGGAAGTTTTCTTTTCGTACAATGGAGTCCTGTGGTGTCCGGGTCTGTTCATCAGGGATGGAGTAGCCGATTCCTTCTTTATGATCTTCCCTGCCGTCTTTCGGTTTTTCTTCCATAGACAGGACGTTCGCATAAAGAGAGTCTTTCACGATCTCTTCCACTTCTGCCTGCGTGACCTCAAGCTCTGCAGCCACCTCCCATGAGGTAGGAGGACGCTGCAGTTTCTGCTCCAGCCTTTCTGTCGTCTGTTCCACCTTCTTAGCTTTGTCCCGGACAGATCTTGGGAGCCAGTCCTCTTTTCTGAGACCGTCCATAATGGAGCCCCTGATTCTGAAAGATGCATAGGTATCGAATTTCAAATCTCTTGTCGGATCGAACTTCTTCAACGCATCGTAGAGACCGAACATGCCCAGGCTGCGGACATCATCTTTGCTCACGCTTTTTGGAAGGTGGGCAGATATCCTTTGTACGTGGTAATTTACAAGATAATCATATCGCTCGACTAAGTGGTTGACAGCATCTACGTCCTGCTTCTTCGTCCAAAGTTCCCACCACTGTTGTTCCTGAGGAGATAAACAGCTGGCCATTTTCATCCTCCCCGCTTGTTTATTGGATCGTTGTCCCATTATATAATCCGTTCCCCCGCCCCGACCGTTCGTATCTTAAGGGCATTGGTGGAAGGATCGAATTCAATTGTTCTTCCTTTTGATCCCCCAACGTCTGCTGCGACAATCGGAATATGAACCTTTGCGAGACACTGACGTACCGCTTTGACGTTCCTCGGCCCAATCCGCATCGTGTCATTTGCCTCCCCGAACTGAAACATTTGTGACCCACCGGCAATTTTCGCTTTAACCTTATGTAGGGGAACACGCTGCTCTTTTATTAGTCGGCAGAGATCTTCTACAGCTGTATCTGCATACTTGGCCCGGTTCCGCGCATTCCTTGAAACCGTCGAATCCGGCAGCATGATATGACCCATGGCCGCGAACTTTGACCTCTCTTCGTAAAGGACGATTCCGACACAAGAACCAAGTCCCGACGTACGAATCGTGTCCGGAGCTTTCACACCAGCCATCTCCCCTATCCCTACACGTATGAGCATCCCTATCTCACCCATCCGCTTGAATTCCCAACGACTTAAAAATACGGTCATAGGATACAGGATCCGGAAAGAAGAAAATGTGCCCTTTCATCGATTCCGCTTTCTCGCGGTCCACCAGAACCGTCTCTATAACCAGAGCAGTGTCCCTGTCAACGGCAATTCGAACCAGCCCTTCACTGAGGACGGCACCTGCCATATCCTTGGATAAAGAAGGAATGGACGGGTACATCGTGAGTGCTGTCATTTGGTTCAATGCTGCTAAATACGAGCCGGACAAAATGTTCCCAAGTTCTTTGACGGCAGATACAGCCAGCGTCGGATCGTTTCTATATGACTGCCCGGCCGCAAAAGTCAAGTGGTCTGCGAACATGGCGGCTTGTTTAGGAGAGAAAAGAAAGAACATATATCCAGAGGCGTCGCCGTGGATTTGCAGGCAGACTCCTACCACTTCTTCTTCGCTCCCTCCAGCAAGTTTCAGCACCTCATCGAAACCAGCAGCATGGACATCGGGAACATGCATGTCAAAGCCTCTGCCCAGAAGACGGGAAAGGGCCGTCGCAGCATGTCCGGCGCCGATCGTCCCTATCTCCCTCCACACGTCTATGTGTGCCTTAGTATAGCTGAAGCTATCCTCCATTAATTTCCAGCCTTTTGTAAGCTCTTCGCTTCTTCTTCTGAGAGGATTTTCTCCAAATTCAACAAAATGAGAAGCCTGTGTTCCTGTTTAGCAACACCCTGTATATATTCCGCCTCTACGGTACCGACAATCTCAGGCGGTGGTTCGACATCCGTTTCGTCCAGGTCAAGCACATCATTCGCTGCATCCACAATCAACCCGACATTCAGCTCTCCCACCGTTACCGTGATAATCCTCGTTCTCTCATCAGCTTCTTTGAACGGCAGGCCGAATCGTTCTCTAAGGTCAATGACAGGAGTGACTACTCCTCTCAGATTTAAGACACCTTTAACAAATGCACTTGTCCCCGGAACACGGGTGATCGGCATCATTCTTTCTATAGAACCTACTTGATCAACCGGGACCGTATATTCTTCATTATTGATTTGAAAGACGATGACTTTCTTAATGGATCGGCTTTGTTCCGTCATTTCTATCCCTCCTATTTAATTAGTGCATTGCTGTCCAGAATGAGCGCTACCTGTCCATCCCCAAGTATTGTAGCCCCCGAGATGGCGAATACACCGGAGAGGTACTCTCCGAGTGATTTCAGCACGACTTCCTGCTGTCCAATGAACGTATTGACAACGAGAGCTGCCATTTTTTCTCCTTTTCGAACGATAACAACGGAATAATGCTCCTTTTCTTCCAGCGATTCCGGTACATGAAGGATGTCTTTTAAAAAAACAAGTGGAACGACCCGCCCGCGGAAGTCGATGACCTTCTTATTGTGGGCATGGAGGATGTCTTCCTTCTTGACAATCGCGGTTTCTATTATAGAAGAAAGCGGAATTGCGTACTTCTCTTCCTGGACTTCCACAAGCATGACGGAAATAATGGAAAGTGTCAGAGGAAGCTGAATAGAGAATCTGCTCCCTTCTCCGGAGACACTCTCAATCGTGATGGCTCCCCCCAGAGATTCAATCGTATTCTTTACGACATCAAGGCCGACTCCTCTGCCGGATACATCAGAAATAGTATCAGCAGTGGAGAAGCCGCTTGCCATGATCAACTCGAACACTTCCGAATCCGTCATGGTTTCCGCTTGTTCCCGTGTGATTATCCGGTTACCAACAGCTTTTTCAATTACCTTATCCCTATTTATTCCGGCACCGTCATCCGTAATTTCGATGAACACATGGTTTCCGCTGTGGTAAGCCTTGAGCTCCAAACTTCCTGCCGGGGGCTTCCCTTGCGCTGTGCGGATTTCCGGACTTTCAATCCCATGATCAAGCGCATTACGAATAAGGTGGACAAGCGGATCACCGATTTCGTCAATGACGGTTCGATCCAGCTCCGTTTCTGCTCCAAGTATGGAGAGATGGATCTCTTTATGGAGATCCCTTGAAAGTTGACGAACCATTCTTGGAAAGCGATTAAACACCTGTTCAACAGGCACCATACGCATATTTAAAATGATGCTCTGCAGATCACCGGAGATCCGGACCATCCGCTCTACCGTTTCCTGAAGCTCGTCATGCTTCATTTCATTAGAAATTTGTTCCAGCCGCCCACGATCGATGACAAGTTCTTCAAACAAATTCATTAATGCATCCAGTCGGTCGATATTGATTCGTATCGTTTTATTTCCAATCTGCTTCTTCTCTGATTCTAACTCTTCCTTCGTCTCTTCTTTTCGTACTTCTTTTATCTCCTGCGCCTTTTGTTCAGGAAGCTCATAAGGAGAAACGTCCACTTGCTCCACTTCCGAAACCTGAAGAACTTTCTCCTTTACTTCCTCCGCCGGTTCTGTTGTCGTCAGCAAGACGGTGAACTGTTCTTCGAAGGCTTCATTCTCCAAATCTTCTGCAGGTGGATTCGTTTGCAGCACTTCCCCCATTTGTTCGAGAACTTCAAATATCATGAACACGCGGACCGACTTGAGCAGGCAGTCCTCCCTTAAACGAACCCGAACCTCATAATTAATATGTCCCTGCTCCTCCGCTTGGCGAAGGACGGCGGAGGTATATTCATCAACCTTTGGAAGACCCTGCTCGGGCAGGGGATCGGCTGTTGTCGCAGCCGCTTCATCCAACTGACCAGCCGCAGTGCCTTCCTCTATGGATTGAAGCATGCGAACGACTTTCTGCACATCCCTCTCTCCATTTCCTCCATTGGCTATATCCACGACCATCGCTTCTAAATCATCAACGGAATCGAAGACGACATCAAGGACCGGACCATCAACGATAATGTTTCCGTTGCGAACGGCGTCCAGGACGTTTTCCATTTTATGTGTCAGATCAGAGAGATCCTGATACCCCATCGTGGCAGACATTCCTTTCAACGTATGAGCGGAACGGAAAATTTCATTAACAATGCTTAAATCCTCGGGATTCTTTTCTAGTACGAGCAGGTGGTCATTAATCGCTTGCAAATGCTCTCTGCTTTCATCGAGAAATACTTCTAAATACTGATTCATTTCCATTGCGTTTACTCCCTTCCGTTTTGGAGTGACAGGATTAAAGCCTTACTGATATCCTCTAAATCGGCTACTTCATCCGACAACCCCGACTTCACTGCTGCTTTAGGCATCCCGTATACGACACACGTCCCTTCGGACTGTGTGATGCTGTAGGTATGCCGGATTTTCTGTTTCAATTTATGCAACCCTTCCGAACCGTCTGCTCCCATCCCCGTCATGACGACTACGGATGGAGTAACACCCGCCAAGTCTGACAAGGAAGAAAACAGCCGGTTGACCGAAGGGCGATGCCCGGACAGAGCAGGCGTCTGGTCGAGCACCGTGTACCATTCACCGCCCCGTTCACGGACGGTCATATGAAAATCTCCAGGAGCGATATACGCCGTCCCCTGTTCCAAGCGTTCGCCGTCTTCCGCTTCTTTGATCGTTATCTCTGCCAGTCTGTTGAGACGCTCAGAGAGAGATTTCGTAAATCCTTTCGGCATATGTTGGACGATTAAGACGGGAACAGGAAGCTCCCGTGGCAACGAGGTAAGAACCTCTTGCAGGGCTCTGGGGCCGCCGGTCGATGTTCCGATGGCAATCAAGTTCCTTCTGTTTTCCGCCCTTAACCGTGGGTGGGTCCTTTGCTTTTCCTGCTTAGTGGAAGTGGGAAGAGCAGTAACATTGGCTCCTCCCGCAGCTATTACTTTCCTTATCACCTGGTACTGGACCGTTTCCATATCAAGGGAAATGGATCCGGACGGCTTTTGAATGACATCCACCGCACCTAAGCTCAGGGCTTTAATGGTGCTGTCTCCGCCTTCCTTGGTTAGACTTGACACCATAACGACAGGCGTCGGACGCTTCTGCATAATGATTTCAAGGGTGGTCAAGCCGTCCATCACCGGCATTTCTACATCCAATGTAATCACGTCCGGTTCAAGGGCCTCCATTTTCTCAAGCCCATCCCGACCGTTTCTTGCAGCAGCCACCACTTCTATTCTGGCATCCCTTTCCAAAATATCCGTTAAGATCCGGCGCATGAAAGCCGAATCGTCTATGATAAGAACCCGAATCTTGTTCATCGCTTCCCCCTTGCAAACATCAGATTCTTCAGCTTATAAAGAAATTTACCGGTCCGCTCCGGCTGCTTTTCGTTTAAATAATTTCCGACGATATGCTTCATCATCGTTCCTGCCTTGCTCCCTTGAGAATCAAGCACAAAGGGCCTTTGTCGCCTTACCGCTCTAAGAACGGCGCTGTCATCAGGAAGGAGGCCTGTTTCGTTCAACTCCTTTTTAAGAAAGCGCATAGCTACTGTTTTGAGCTTGTCCATGGTTTCACGCCCTTCACGGGCATCCAGAACCCTGTTTACTAAAACGGAAATTGGCAGATCCGGCGCCCTTTGGACTACATGCTTGATCATGGCATATCCATCCGTCATTGCCGTCGGCTCAGGCGTCGTAACCAGCACCGCTTCATCGGCCGAGCGTATGAAAGCAAGGCTTTCTTCAGTAGCTCCCGCCCCCATATCAAGAATAATATACTCATAGACTTCCAATAGCTGCCGGAACTGATCTTGAAAGAAACCAAAGTCCCCCTCATCCATATGAAAAATGTCCGACAACCCTGATCCACCGGAAATATAGCCAAGCCCGGCAGGACCTTCCTCTATGATGTCTCTGACGGATAATCCCCTGCGGAATAAGTCAGGAAAAGAATAAGCCGGAGTCACTCCTAATAAAATATCAACGTTTCCCATTCCGATATCCAGATCGATCAGCAGCACCCGTCTTCCTTTTTTCTGAAGTGTCAATGCGAAGTTAACAGATATGTTGGTTTTTCCTACTCCGCCTTTTCCACTTATGACTGCAATCGTCCTCGCCGTAGGAACGGTATCGTTTTCCATCCTCTGACGCAGCTGCTGTGCCTGGTCATTCATGAGCGAATCCCTCCATCAGCAACCTGGCAAGGTACATAGGCGATGCTTCTTTTCTATCATCAGGCACATCCTGACCATTGGTGAAGTACGCAATTCCCTTTCCTGTGGATGAAGCCATATTGACAGCACTTCCGATATGGACCGTTTCATCCATCTTCGTAAATATCAACTGATCGACAGGAAGATCTTTGAATTCTTTGTAAACCGCCTTCATGTCAACTAGCTTGCTCGTAAGACTCAACACGAGAAAATTCTCCGAATCGTTGTCGAAATCAATTAAATCTTTCAATTCCTCTACATAAGCAGCATCACGGAAATTCCGCCCTGCGGTATCTACGAAGACAAGATCATAATCTGCGAACTTTTCTCTTGCTGCCTTGAAATCAT
Organism: Bacillus sp. SB49; assembly: GCF_000469135.2. Taxonomy (NCBI): domain Bacteria; kingdom Bacillati; phylum Bacillota; class Bacilli; order Caryophanales; family Bacillaceae; genus Bacillus; species Bacillus sp. SB49. The sequence continues at coordinate 1,764,560 of NZ_CP048117.1, read as the reverse complement.
CCGCATTATAGGCTACTTCCAGAGGAACATTGAGAATGGTGGCATACGTCTTAAGCTGGTCTACAGCAGCGATTCGGTAGGTGTCCGTCGTAATGAATCCAACCTTCTGCTGCCGGTGAAGTATAGCGTCGGCTGCCAGTTTTGCAAGGGTGGTCGTCTTCCCGACTCCCGTGGGACCGACCAGATGTACAAAAGGTTTAGAAAACGTCGACTTTCCGAAACTCAACCCCTTCAAATGGTCGTATATTTCATTTGTCAGTCGTTGCTTTAACACCTCCGTATCTTCTGTCTGCTCGTATTTTTCCAGCAGTGCATCAACGAAGTAGCCGGCAAGATCTGTCTCCACTTCTTTAGAAATTAAATATTCATAGGCGTGTTGATAGAGAGGTGGATAGTGTGAATCCTTCTTTAACAGCAGTTCTTTCATCTGCCGGATTTCTTTCACGATTGCCTCTTCATCCTTGGATGGCGGCATGTTTACCTCTAGTTCACTGCCCTGTTTTTTTTGGTCTTCCGGATCGATTGCCGCAATAACCTCCGTCTGCTCACGCTTGAAAAAACCGAGGAATCCGCCAGTCTTTATGTTTTTAGAATTCAAAATGACGGCATCCGCTCCAAGCTCCTTTCGCACCTTCTTCATCGCTTCTGGCATCGTTGGCGCCTGGATTTTTCTTATTTTCATGCCACATTCACCACCCCTATGCTTTGTACCTCGGCACTTGGTTCCAGCTCGTTATAAGAGAGGACGACTACTTGTGGAAGGAAGCGATCCAAAAGCTGCTTCACATACATCCGAACAGCAGGAGAACAAAGAATAATGGCCGTTTCTTCCTGTAAGGACATCTGCTCCACCTGTTCTGCTATGGATTGAATGATTGCTTGCTGGCTGTCTGGATCAAGGGCAAGATAGCTGCCATGCTCCGTTTGTTGGATGCTTTCTGCTATCATTTTCTCCACTTTACCGGAAACGGTGATCACCTTTACCTGGTTATCCGCCGACCGGTACTGGCCGGTAATCTGAGCGGAGAGCGCCTGTCTTGCATACTCGGCCAGGAGATCCGTATCACTCGTCATTTTGCCGAAATCAGCAAGGGTTTCAAAAATAATCGGCAGATTCTTGACAGAGACGTTTTCACGGAGCAGCTTGGATAAGACCTTCTGTATATCCCCGACGCTCAAAGGTTCAGGAGTCACTTCATTGACAAGGATTGGATAGGAATCTTTCAGGTGATCGATGAGCTGCTGCGTTTCCTGACGACCGAGAAGGTTATGGGCCTGTTGTTTAATGACCTCTGTAATATGAGTGGAGACGACGGAAGGAGGGTCGACGACCGTGTACCCAGACAACTCCGCCTCATCCTTTTGTTCTTCCGTTATCCATTTAGCAGGAAGACCGAATGCCGGCTCGTTTGTATCAATGCCTCCTATTCCGTCATCCCCTTCCGGACTCATAGCAAGAAAGTGATCGAGCAGCAGTTCCCCTTCGGCTACTTGATTCCCTTTAATCTTCAGCCGGTATTCATTCGGGCCCAGCTGAATATTATCCCTGATCCGAACCACCGGGATCACAATACCAAGTTCGATCGCCAGCTGCCGGCGGATCATAACAATCCGGTCGAGCAGGTCTCCCCCCTGGCTTGTATCCGCAATGGGAATAAGCGCATATCCAAATTCGAATTCTATCGGATCCATACTGATTAACTGGACGACATTTTCAGGCGACTTCATTTGATTGCCGTCTGCCTCATCCAATTCTTCCGGTTCTTCAATTAAAGGAGCTTTGTCTTCTCTCGACAGCCAAAAAGCCCCGAAGGCGAGAACGGAAGAAATCAAGGTCGTAAGAAAGAAGTTAATCGGGGTGAGGCCGAGCAGAAATATAGTGATGGCCGCAATATAGAGCAGCTTCGGATAGCGAAGCAGCTGGCTCGTTACATCCGTGCTCAAATTGCCTTTAGACGCAACCCTCGTAACTACAATCCCGGTAGCTGTGGAGATAAGCAAAGCAGGAATCTGACTGACAAGCCCGTCTCCTACCGTCAGACGCATATACGTATCAATCGCTTCATTAAATGACATGCCCATCTGGACCATCCCGATGATCAGTCCAAAGATGATATTAATCAGAACGATAATGATTCCGGCAATAGCGTCTCCTTTGACAAATTTACTCGCACCGTCCATCGCTCCGTAAAAATCCGCTTCCTGTTCAATCTTTTCACGGCGGTCTTTCGCCTGATGTTCGTTGATCATACCGGCATTTAAATCAGCATCAATGCTCATTTGTTTTCCCGGCATGGCATCCAATGTGAACCGGGCAGCCACTTCGGACACCCGTTCTGCCCCTTTTGTGATGACAAGGAACTGGATGATAATCAGGATGATGAAGACGACGAATCCGACAAGCGGGTTTCCACCGATTACAAACGTCCCGAAGGTCGCCACGACACCGCCTGCATCCGCCTCTGACAAAATGGAACGGGTAGTGGAAACGTTCAACCCCAAGCGGAACAATGTTAGTAAGAGTAACAAAGTGGGGAACACGGCGAACTGTAATGCCTCTTCCATGTTCATAGATACAAGGATGACGATGAGAGCTAACGTGATATTGATAAGAATGAAGAAACTGAGAAGCCACCCCGGAAGTGGTATGACGAGCATGATAATAATTAAAATCACACCGATGAGTACAGATAAATCTCTTGCTGACATGTGGGGCACTCCTTTCTGTTACATTTTTTTCTCCAATTGATAAACGTAAGCCAACACTTCCGCAACGGCCTTGTAAAATTGTTCATCAATGGGTTGATCGAGTTCTGCATGCTGATAGAGAGAACGTGCCAGCGGACGGTTCTCCACGGCAGGTACCCCGTTCGCTTTTGCCACTTCCTTGATCTTCATAGCAAGGACATCCACCCCTTTGGCTATGACGATTGGTGCGGAGGACTGTGCTTCGTCATATTTAATGGCGATGGCATAGTGCGTGGGGTTGGTAATAATGACATCCGCCTTTGGCACTTCACTCATCATCCTGCTTGCAGCCATCTGACGCTGTTTCTCCTTGATTTTCGCCTTGATCTGCGGATCTCCCTCGATGTTCTTATGCTCATCCTTGACGTCTTTCTTCGACATCCGGATGTTCTTTTCGTGATCATACCGCTGATAGGTATAATCAAGAACAGACAATAGGAGCAGCGCCAGGGCGGAAACAAGACCCATGATGACAGTGGTAGTTCCGAAGAATGCCAGCGCCGCGTCCACATTCTTTTGAGACATCAGCATCATTTCATCTTTGTAATACCAAATGACAGAGAACGAAATGATGCCGATGACGCTGATTTTCAATAGTGATTTCAGCAGTTCCACAAGTGCTCTGGCTGAAAAAATCCGTTTTGCACCTTTAATCGGATCGAGGCGTTTCAAGTCCATCTTCAACGGCTCACTCGTAAACATCACTCCTACCTGCAGAAGATTGGATGCTAACCCTGCAAGGATGGCAATTCCCATAACCGGAGCGACCACCTTCGCTGCCTCTGTCGTCATTTCCAGGAAGACAGAAGCCGTCCTTTCTTCGGTCAGATCCATATAGAGATAATCGGTGAAAGCATGTTCATACATGCCGGTCATCGTCTCCTTCATGAATCCTCCAGTTAAATACAGAACACCGAAGACCAAAAGCAGCAGAAAACCCGTATTGACATCCTGACTCTTCGGGACCTGGCCTTTTTTCCTCGTGTCCTTACGTTTCTTCGGCGTTGCTTTTTCTGTTTTTTCATCAGCAGCAAAATATTGAAGATCCAATTGCAAATAAACCATCGATCAGCCTCCGAACAGTACCATCAAGCCGCGCATGGTATCAAGCATCGTTTCAAATAATTTATGGATTAAGAAAATATAAAACGGCATGGCTATGACCAGCACGGCAAGACCTGCAAAGATCTTCAGCGGAAGCCCGACCACGAAAACGTTTAGCTGCGGGACCGTCCTTGCAATAATGCCGAGCGCAATATCGACGAAAAACAGACACCCGACGATCGGCACAGCAAGAAGAAATGCCGTGATGAACATATGATTAAAAGCGTTGAGGACATATTCGATCCATCCGTCTTCCCTTAAAGGCAAAAGCTGGTCAAGCCCGATCCACTCATAGCTGTAGAACACTCCGTCGATCATTAAATGGTGACCATCGACAGCCAGAATGAGGATGAGCGTAACGATATACATATACTGACCGACAAGAGGGCTTTGGGCTCCTGTCTGCGGATCGATGACGTTGGCAATAGCGAACCCCATTTGGAAGTCGATGAATCCACCGGCGATTTGTATAGCCGCCAACACGATATAGGCGATTAATCCGACAGCAATCCCCACCGCTGCTTCCTTCAATAGAAGGAGTATGTATTCTGCATCAAGAGAGACGGCCGGAAGCGGTATCGTAAAATAAAGAATGGCTGCAAGGAAAACACTGAAGCCAAGCTTGTGCTGTGTTGGTACCGTACGGTAGGAAAACAGCGGCAGGGTGGCAAAAAAAGCCGTGATCCGAACCAATATCAGTAGAAACGCCGGTACGTTCACAAGAGCAATAGATTCAAGCATCCGTTAACCGACCAGCACATTAAGGTTGTTGAATATATTTGCTGTGAACTCCACCATGTTCGTCAACATCCAGGGACCGAAAACAATTAATCCGATTAATACAGCAACAATTTTCGGTATGAAGGCAAGCGTCTGTTCCTGGATCTGGGTCGTCGCTTGGAAGATGCTTACTACCAATCCAATAGCAAGAGCCAGTATGAGTACCGGTCCGGAAATGAGCAGTACCGTATAAATGCCTTCTTTTGCAAATGAGATAACCATATTAGTATCCATCCTGTACCTCCTGTCCTAAAACCCTTCTAGTAATGATTTCGTTATCAGATACCATCCGTCTACAAGGACGAACAGCAAGATTTTAAATGGAAGGGAAATCATAACCGGCGGCAGCATCATCATACCCATCGACATAAGCACGCTCGCCACGGCCATGTCGATGACTAGGAAAGGTACGAATATCATAAAGCCCATTTGAAAGGCTGTTTTTAATTCACTGATGGCAAAGGCAGGAACGAGCGTCGTTAATGGGACATCCTGAATCGTCTCCGGTGCCTCCATGCCGGAATAGTTCATGAATAGCGCAAGGTCCTTCTGCCTCGTATGTTTTCCCATAAATTCCTTCATCGGCACGCTGGCCTCTTCATAAGCCTCATCAAGCGTAATTTCCTCATTAAACAACGGCGTCAACGCCTGTTCATTCACTTCCTGGAAAGTAGGAGCCATAATGAAAAACGTTAGAAATAATGCAATACCGACAAGAACCTGGTTCGGCGGCATCTGTTGGGTGGCAAGGGATGTCCGAACAAAGGACAATACGATCAGAATTCTTGTAAAACTGGTCATCAGGATCAAGATTCCCGGCGCAAGCGACAAAACGGTCAGCAAGAGCAGAAGTTTTACAGAAGTAGCGACACTGCCGGGGTCAGAGCTTGAAAAAATGTCTACAAATTCATTCATCCCCGCCGCCCCCTTCTTTCCTGTCCAGCAGCCGTTTCCTTTTCTCTTTCATTTCCTTTAACTGGGTTTCAAATAACTGCTTGAAATCACTTGATTTATTTTCCGACCTTCCTTGATGGAGGTTCTTTTTAATGACCTCCGTGAAGCCGGATGACATATCTTGTTTCTTCAATGCGTCTATCGTTTCTTCATCTGTAATTTCCGTAATTGCCTGCACGGAATCACCTACGCCTAGAATGAAGACGCGCCCGCCGATTCTAACTGCCTGAACGGACTTGTTCGGGCCGAGGTTCAATCCTCCGAGATTCTCCATCGTGCGATTCTGTTGGAAGAGCCTGTTCTTTTTATTAAAAAACTTTAGTAATGCATAGATGAGAGCGACAACGAAGGCCAAGGCTAGGATAAGCTTGATGACGTTCCACACCAGCGACCCTCCCGACGGCGCCTCTGTTTCCGAACCGTTAACAGTTTGATTCTCCCCTCCGTCGTCATCCGGACATCCGGAAAGATCCGGATTATCCATGCATTCGACGACGGATGGCTGAGCGAGGGCCGTCCAAGGATGGCTACCCAAGAGGCTCCCGAACATGACTAGGATGACGATGACTCTGGCTGCAATGCGCATGTGCATTCCTTCTTCAACTTAACGCTTTTTGAATCGCTTCGATGACACGATCCGCCTGGAACGGTTTTACTATAAAATCTTTGGCACCGGCCTGGATGGCATCCACAACCATTGCCTGCTGCCCCATCGCGGAACACATAATGATCTTTGCCTGAGGATCATGACTTTTAATTTCCTTTAAAGCTGTGATTCCATCCATCTCAGGCATAGTAATATCCATCGTTACAAGATCCGGCTTTTCTTCTTTATATAAGTCGACCGCTTTTTGGCCGTCTTCCGCTTCCCCGGCGATTTCATATCCGTTCTTCGTCAAAATATCTTTTACCATCATGCGCATAAAAGCCGCGTCATCAACAATTAGTATTCGTTCTCCCATATCTATTCCTCCTATTTATCCATTAACGTAGTTTAGTCAATCGTTCTTTCGGGCTTACAATATCGGTGACACGCACACCAAAGTTCTCATCGATGACGACAACCTCGCCTTTTGCCATCAGTTTGTCATTGACGTGAATGTCGACAGGTTCACCAGCCAGCTTATCCAGTTCAACGACGGAGCCTGCCGATAAATCCAGTATCTCTTTCACGGTGCGCTTCGTCCGCCCTAGTTCTACGGTTACCTTAAGCGGTATATCCATCAACATATCCAGATTGTTTTGAGCCGCAGGCGTCATGGCACTGCTTTGGTCAAACTCCTGGAAACTTGCATGCTGAATGTCTGCCTTCTCCATGCCGTACCCTGAAGGCGCGCCTACATACTGAGGCTCCGGAGCTGCCTGCTCGGCAGTTTCTTTCACAGACGGGGGGGCCGGATCTTTTTGCGCTGATTCTTCCACGCGCGGAGATTCCGTAACTTGTTCAGGTTCTTCTTTCGCTTCCGGGTTCAGCAGTTCTTCCACCATCTCTTTCCCAAAACGGACGGGGATCAGCTGCATAATGCTGGAATCAATCAACGTTCCAATTTTAAGCTGGAAGGAAACTTTAACAAGCACTTCTTCGTTTGGAATCCGTTCGGTACCCTTATCCACCCCCAAGTCCAGAACGTCGATAGCAGGCGGAGAAATATCCACCTTTTTATTAAAAATCGTCGACATACTGGTCGCGGCAGAGCCCATCATTTGATTCATCGCTTCTTGTACCGCACTAAGTGCAATATCACTGAGCTGAGCATCGGGAGACGTTCCATCTCCCCCCAGCATGAGGTCCGCAATAATCGCTGCGTCTTCGGTTCGGATCACGAGCACATTTTCGCCGCTGAACCCATCCGTGTACGTCACCCCTACGGCGACATGCGGTTTCGGGAATTCTTCCGGTAAGTGAGCCCTGTCTACGACGGATATCGTCGGAGTTGTAATCTCCACCTTCTGATTGAGGAGCGAAGACAGGGCAGTAGCGGAGCTGCCAAAAGAGATGTTACCGATTTCCCCTAAAGCATCCTCCTCCAAAACAGAGAGACGTTCCGCTTCTGGTGTATCTTTCTTATCCTTATCGAGTTCGGCAGAAGAGTCATCTCCTCCGCCTCCGTTCAATAGTGCATCAATTTCGTCCTGTGATAACATGTCATCCGTCATAATGTCCGGCACCTCCTTGACACTCTTCTAAAATTTGCACGGCCAGTTTATTGTTTAATTTCCCCGGCTGTATGTAAAACTTATCCTCTTCATCGACCCGCAGCATAAGCGGCTTTCCTATCGGCTGATCCAGGCGGATGACGTCTTCTGCTTTCAGATCTAAAAACTGTTCGATCGACATCGATGCCTCTCCTAATACCGCTCGAATATCAAGCTCGGTACCGCGAATGGTTTGAGTGAGTGCTTCCTGTTCAACCGGATCGCGTTCCTTCGGCTGTTCCTTCTGCATCCAGTAATGTACCGACAGCTTCGGAATAATCGGTTCTAATACGACATGAGGAATGCAGATGTTAATCATTCCGCTCGTAGAACCTACAGTCGTTTCCAACGAAACGACCACGACAGTTTCATTCGGTGATACGAGTTGAAGGAACTGAGGGTTGACTTCAAAATCCTCCAGTTCCGGTTCCATATCAACAATGGATCCCCATGCCTCCTGATAATTTTCCAGCGCATGTTCAAAGAGGTGGGACATGATCGTCGTCTCAATTTCCGTCAAATTGTCCACTTTGTTCACGCTGCTTCCCTTTCCACCGAGCACTCTGTCCATCATGGCATAAGCGACGTTCGGATTTGCCTCCATAAGTATCCTTCCTTCTAAAGGAGGAACATGGAAAACGTTCAAAATCGTCATCGTCGGAATCGAGCGGATAAACTCCTCATAGGGAAGCTGATCTACGGATGCGACCTCAATATCGACATACGTACGCAGCTGCGCGGAGAAGTACGTCGTTAATAGTCTGGAAAAGTTTTCATGGATCCTCGATAAACTTCTGATCTGATCCTTCGAAAAACGGAGAGCCCGCTTAAAATCATAGACTCTTACCTTCTTCTCCTGTTCTTCCTGTTTTAATTTCTCTGCATCCATTTCTCCTGTAGAGAGGGCAGAAAGTAAGGAATCGATCTCGTTCTGCGAAAGAACTTCTTCAGCCAATACCTCACCCCCCTTTCCTATTGCATTTACTGCAGCACTTTGGTGACTGTATAAACATCTGTGACAGAGCCTTCATCCATAAATTCATTCAGCTTAAGTTTAAGCGTGGCTTCAAGATCCGAAAGACCGGACTGGAAGGACTCCGCATCCATTACAGCAAGCTCTTTCAAAAGAATATTCTGTACTTGAAAGTCCCGTTTCTCCAACTCTTTCACCGTATCTTTGCTGTCGGCGACAATACGAAAACTGATGCGGACATAGTCTCCGCTCTCCAAGTCTGTAGTGATCTCTTCTGTTGTATAGGAAGAATCTACGATGTCATCAATGGAGCGTTCTCCACTGGCTTTCTTTGTATCACCCATATTAAGCACCAGAACAAAGGCGATCACTCCAAGTACTAAAAGGCTGCTGAATGAAATTACCATGATTTTAAATAGTTTCATCGTTCCTCTTCACCACCCTTTTGTACGACGCGCAGCAAACCAATTCCCTGGTAATATTTCTTTACTAACCGAGCGACCTGCTCTTCGGACTCTCTCACAAGAATCGTCCGGCCGGAAACGGTCGTGATCGTCGTATCCGGATGGGACTGAATCTGCTCAATATACAGAGCATTAATCGTAAACGGGTCCCCGTTCAATTTCGTTAAAGGTATCATAGATTCACAGGAGGGCGGTTATGCCCTCCCCCTCCCTTCGGCTTATCGTTTCAAGTTGACGAGCTCTTGGAGGATTTCATCCGATGTCGTGATAATCTTTGTATTCGCCTGGAACCCGCGCTGGGCTGTGATCATTTCCGTAAATTCATCGGCGAGGTCGACGTTCGACATTTCAAGAGAACCGGAAACCATCTGTCCCGTTCCGTTTTGACCGGCAACCGAGAGATCATTTAAGTCATTTAAAACAAAATCGTTATTATTAGAACTAATGAACCCGGCATTATCTGTCATACGGTATTCATTCCCGCCTATTTTCTCTAATCCGCCAGGGTTGGAGAAACTGGCCAGAGCAATTCTACCTGCCTCTTGTACTTCTTGATTTTCATCTACATACGACACGGTACCGTCAGATAGAATACTGAAACTTTGAGCGTTTTCAGGAATGGTAATAATGCCTCCCTCTCCAACTACATATTTACCACTGTTATTTACGATAGCCCCACTATTATCAAGGTAAAAATTACCTGCTCTCGTAAAGCTCAGGGATGAATTACCAAAAGTAAAGTTAGTTGGATTATCGTTTGCATCGTAAGTGACGCCACCCTCCGCTAAAACGAACATCCCGTCTCCTTCCAAAGCTACATCAAGAGCGCGGTTTGTCGTTTGATTGTTCCCCTGTGTATGAATCGTATCGATGGAGCCAATTTTTGATCCCAGGCCCACTTGAGAAGGGTTCAAACCACCACGACCCGTATCAGGATTCGGCCCTTCTGCTGGTTTAACGGACTGGCTCATCATATCCTGGAAGGAAACCCTCCCTTTCTTGAATCCCGTCGTATTGACGTTTGCAATATTGTTACCGATCGTATCCAACTTCGTTTGAAACCCTTTCATTCCGGAAACCCCTGCATAAAGTGAACGTAACATACCAACCATTCCTTTCGATTTTAAATTGTATGACGCCGCTTCGTTCATTCCGCGGCGTTAAAGGCTTCCCTGATTGCGGGTCCGGCCTTATTTGCTTATAAAGATCGTTCCGTTGATATTTGTAAAAATCTGCGAGGCGGACTCTTCACGATCAAGTGCCGTCACTACCGTATTATTTTTCGTGCTTACGATTAATGTCGCATCATCCGTAACGATGAGAGAATCGGTAATGCCTTTACGTTTCGCTTCGGACATTTTACCGGCTATTTCTCCCCACATGTTTTCGCTGATGTCAATATTCCGCTCCTCCAGCCTGCGCTTTGCATGTTTACTGACCTTGACCTCTTTCGCTTCCTCCAATACATCCCTGAAAGAAGGAAAATCGTTCTTAACAGGAGCATTTTTAGGGATAGTAAGCGGTCGGTGAAGAGCTTGTATACGCGGATCCATATCATTCCTCCACCTTCACGTCTTTGATTTGTGTGAGGCTGCCGACAGGAACCGCGGCTCCGTCTTCTATTTCAAGAAGGATATCTCCATCCTTCTGTTTGACCGATATCACCTGCCCTGCTTTGACTTCCTCGCTTCCAGTTTCCGGATTTGTGACCGTGTAAGATACTTCCTTACCGATCAAATGACTGTACTGAATGAGAGGGGGAGACTGTTGTCCGTCAAGGAAGCTCTGCAGAGACTGCGACATGTTCGTCATTTGTTCCAAACTGGAAAACTGGGTCATCTGCGCGATAAACTCTTTATCCTCCATCGGGTCAAGCGGATTTTGGTTCTGTATCTGCGTCATCAAGATTTTGAGGAAATCATCCTTACCGAGAATGTTACTGCCAGACGTCTGCTTCTGCTGATTTTTCAAATAGATGGACGGGTCAATGGCTGTCATGGAATCACCTACACTTTCTCATTCATTCTTAACAATTCTTCAAACGTTGGACCATCCTCTTCCGTATCATCGCGCTCGCGGTCCGGGGACGAACCCTGTCCATTTCGCTTGCTGCCGGATTCCTCCTGTTCTTTGCTTTCTTGATAAGCAAGGCCGCCGGCAGGGGTGTCCGTCCTTTCGACAACGACTTGATGTGGAGAGAACACGTGGCGCAGGTGGTGGAGGTTTCCTTCAATCACCTCTTTTGCAGATTGGCTGCCTACCATAAGCTTCACGACCATCTCGCCGTTGATTTGAGCCACTTTCACCGTCAAGTCACCAAGGTTTCCAGGTTTCATCTGGATGCGCAGCTCTTTATTGCCATGAAGGTCCGTAAGCATCCTGCTCTTTTGGACAAACTGTTCTAAATCCTTCACCCACTGCTTCATTTCTTGTCCGGAAGTCTTAGTTTCAGCCAAAGGAAAAGCCGGCTGTTCAGACATTCGGAGCACTTGGAAAGCAGCTTTATCCGCATTACCGTCTATGCGAGCCGCAGCCTCTTTTTGAAGAAGAGGTATAGAAGCAGAAGGAGCCGTCCATGGATCAAGGGCTTCTTTTGAGCGAATTGCCATACCTAGGGCCTTTTGTTCCCCTGATCGGTTCCCCGTCTCATAGAGACCAAGCTGCTGTTGGGCAACAACGGCATTTCTCACTGCCAGCGTAGTCGATTGCGGGGGTAGAGCCTGCCTCCCGTCCGTCACTCTTTCCAATACTTTAACCACTCTTTTCGAAAGGTCTTGCGATACGGTCATGGCAGCCGGTTTATGTTCCCCCTCCTTCCTGACATCCGAAGCGGCGGCACGATTCCCTTCAGCCAATGTAAGGGACAGCTGATTTAAAGGAAGCTGGGTGCGGATATCTGCCTGAAGTGGTTTTAACAAGGTAAAGGCTGCTTTATTTTCCACCTTTATATCAAGCACCGGTTCCCCTGATTCAGCCGTATATTGGACGGTCATCTTCCCTAATTGTTCCGGATTCATGGAAAATGTTTTCGAAATACTTTTGGATGGATGGGTGCGCATTTGCTGAAGGAAATTTCTCAAAACTTCCACAACAGAACTTTTTATCGTTTCTTCTGTCTCCACATCGATAGTAATATGGCCACTCGAAGCTTTGGGTCCATCGGTGCGGACGCTCTGTGAAGATGCTTCTGCGTTTATAGGCGGTACTAACCCGCGGTTACTGTTCGACTGGTTTATACGGCCGTAATGATTCAAGCCTGAGAAGCGGCCGTCTAACTTAACAGCATCCGCCAAATAAGGTAGTTCCGACGTTGTTAAATGGATAAATTGTAAGATATCCCCTGCATCAAACGCACGGTCTATTGCTCTGGAAAGATTCTCTGGAATTATTGCTGTTTGGACCGCCGAAGCTTGTCCATCTGGAGACAGCTCTCTATGTATCTCATGCTGAACCGGAAGCTCCCTGTTATGCAGACTGTCCCATTGCTCCATACGATGAAGAATAGTTGAGAGTAAGGGGGATTTGCTATCAGCCTCCACTCCCTTCTCCATCAAGGTGTGAAGCAAAGCATTCCATTCCTTTTTCAAATGTCCTTCCAACTTTATCAACTCTGCGCCATCATTAATCGAGACCTGGCCTTCATTTATAGAGGGCGCAAATGGAATAGACCCTTTTTGCTCCTCCCTGAGGGATGCACTGTCATTCCAAATCCTTTCCGGTAAAAATGACAGCTCTTCTTTCAGGCTGTCTATAGATATATCAACATTCCGTTTTTTGTAAGTCCCGTTCGCTGCCGGAGTAACTTCCGGCTGATTCTTACCGATGCTCGTATTCATAGCTTCTACCGAAATGTCTTTCGCCAAGTAAGGAAGCTCTTCCACCATGCGATGAAGGAAAGCATCCGCATCCCTTTTTTCGTACGCCGTGGTTACCTCACGGAAAACGTTCAAACGTTTCACGTTATTAGAAATCTGCTCGATACCTTCTGAGTCCAACGGTTGGTTATGTACGTCTTGTTGTCCTGGGGCGGCGGTTCTATACCGAAGCGCATGCCACTGTTCCAAACGCAGGCCGATCACGTCAAGCCTCTCTTCTTCTTCTTCGCTCCTCGGTACCTTGTCGTATAATGTCTGGAATATAGACCGGAGTTCTTCCCCCAATTCATCCAACCCATCCGATTTCGCTGCACCCGCAGTCAGCGTTGAAGCAGCTGCCTCTTCGATCATTCCTTCCAATCGCTCCTTGAACTGAGGGGCAAAATCAGGGGTTGATGTCGTTTGAACCGCTTGTCCTTGTAAAGGTTGAGGGTTAGCTTGTCCACTAAACAAAACGTTCCAATCCATTGCTATCACCTCCTTTCGAACGGTTCCTTTAAGAATCGATGAGCGCACTTGCGTAAGAGGCGGCTATCTCTGGGTCCATCTGGCCGAGAATGTCTCCTCGCTCTTCCACTGCAATCAAACGAAGTACTTGAACAGCCAAGTCCTGATTCATGGTGGAGATGATTGGAGCGGCTTCTTCCGGGTCCATCTTCTGGAAGGATGCAGCAATGTCTTTTGCACTGTCTTCTTCCACATCTTCCTCCCCCCGTTCCTCGGTCGTCCCTTCGAGCTCTTTCTCCAACTGTACAATCTGGTTTTCCATGTCTTTCTTTTCTGCATCCCCAGCCGAAGCCTGCTCTTTTAATTGTTCGATTTCCGCTTCTTTATTAGCTAACATCGCCTGTAGTTTATCCGTTTCCTCTGAGGACGCCGAATCCGTGGAAGTGGTATCTGCTATGCCGGGTATGTTAGCTCCGTACTTTTCCACCTGTTCAAAAACGTTGTAACCCATGAGCGTCATCACGATCACGGTCAATACAACCAGGAAGAGGAGCGGAAAGACAACAGCCGAAAATATCTTTAGAAAACGGCTGCCTCCTGTTTGCTGCTTTGGTAGTTTCTTTGCCATCCGATCACCTGTTCCTCCTGTTTAAATACTGGACCATGGACACTTCATCCATATTTTTATTTTCTTCCTGCTTGGCGTACTGTTTCTGTTTCTCTTCTTTGTTCTCAATTAAGCGTTCATATTTCTTCACTTCTCTGTAGGCTTCTGTGAGCTTCGTTTGCGTCCGATCCATTTTCCGCCTTGCCTGCTGAACCAGTGGCTGAAGCGAATGAATGATCTCTTCCAGACGTGCAATATACTGCTGATGCTGGAGGAACGCATGAGCCTGGATCGCTCTCTTCTCCATCGTGGAATTAAAGGCTTGAATAGCATCCTCTTTTTTCTTTAATGCTTCATACAGTCTATAGGCATGTTCTTCGAATTGATCGACCGCCTTTTCATGTGTACGCTGTTTCTCTTTTTTATCCCGATCCTGCAAGTCTCGTATCTTCTCGAACGTATGAATGGTAGTCATGCATTCACCTCTCTTTTATGAAAACAAACGATTCAAATCTTCCACCGAGTGTTCGAAGGTTGACGGTTCATGAATTCCCTGCCTCAAAAATTCCATAATGGAAGGATGATAATGGATCGCTTGATCGATCTCTTTACTGGAGCCTTTTTTATACGCACCGATCTGGATCAATTCTCTATTCTCTTCGTAAGTGGAAAGAAGCGACCTCAACTGCTGGGCACGCTCGATATGGGATTCCGATACGATCTGTTTCATGACCCGGCTGATCGATTTCAAAATATGAAGAGCAGGATATTGCCCCTGTTCCGCAATTTTGCGGTCAAGAATGAAGTGGCCGTCCAGAATACCGCGGACGGTATCTGATATCGGTTCGTTCAGATCATCGCCATCAACGAGTACCGTATAAAAGGCTGTGATCGTTCCTTTATCACTGGAACCAGTCCGCTCCAGAAGTTTCGGAAGTTTTGCAAAAACCGACGGCGTATAACCTTTCGTTGTCGGCGGCTCTCCTGTCGCTAAGCCGATCTCTCTTTGTGCCATAGCAAACCTTGTAACCGAGTCCATCATCAAGTTAACGTCATATCCAAGATCCCGGAAGTATTCACTGATCGCCGTCGCTGTATAGGCGCCTTTGACCCGCATCAATGCCGGCTGGTCGGAGGTCGCGACAACTAAAATCGAGCGCTTCCTTCCTTCTTCTCCTAAATCATTCTCAATAAATTCCCGTACTTCCCGGCCGCGTTCGCCAATTAATGCAATGACATTCAAATCGGCCGAACTGTTCCGGGCAATCATTCCCATCAGCGTACTTTTTCCTACTCCGCTTCCGGCGAAGATTCCGATTCTCTGTCCTTTTCCGACAGACAGAAGTGAATCAATGGCTCTCACCCCGACCTGAATAGGCTCTTTGATCGGTGGTCTCTCCAAAGGATTCGGGGGGGCCTGGTCGGTCGGATACGGTCTTAGACCTTTAGGCAGCGCGCTCCCGTCCAGCGGATTACCCATTGCATCGAGAATGTTCCCGATCAGACCAATGCCTGCCTTGACATTCAGCGGCTGCTTTGTTGCTTCTACAAGACTTCCCGGACTGACCTCCCGAACTTCCTGGAACGGCATCAGCAGGATGTTTTCGTTATGAAAACCTACCACCTCCGCTGCCACTGGTGCCACTTTCCCAGATGGGGAATGGATATAGCAAAGGTCCCCCACGGATGCGTCCGGTCCCTTCGATTCAACCATCAGGCCTACGACGCGTTTTATCCTACCGAACCGTTTATATGTATCCGCCTGCCGGATTGCTTGCTGATAGATCGACTCATTCATCGCTGTCCACTCCAAACGCGGCTTCAAACAGTTTCTCCCTGAGTTCGGACAATTGACTGTCCACTCCTGCACGAATCATCCCAAAGGGAGATTCGATGACGCAGGCGTAGGGGGAAAGTTCTATGTCTGCATAAAGGACGAGCTTTGTGTGAACGTCGACCAATCTCTGGAGTTCTTCCATCTGGTGATGGAGAAGTTCGTACTGATCCGGATGAAGCTTTACTGTAATTTCCGGCTGATCCTGGACTTCTTTGACGGCATGCCTTACCAAAGATAGAAAGTAGTCATCGGATTGATCCAGCTGCTTTTTAACGACCTTCTCCGCACAAGCGACTGCTAATCGAAGAATGGTTTGTTCGCTTTCTTCCACCACTCTGTCATGCTGCTCTTTAGCCTGCCCCATGACCCGGTTGGCTTCCGAGATCTTCTCTTTGTATGACTCAAAACCTTCCATCCTTCCTGCTTCAAAGCCATCCAGGCGGCCTTCGTTAAACGCTTCTTCTGTAATAAGACGCTTTTCTTCTTCCCATGTCTTTCGCCACTGTTCTATTTCTTTTTCTGCTTTCTGAAGAATGCGTTCCCGCTCCGCTTCTGCTGAACGGAGTATTTCTCTCTGCTCCTGCTTCGCTTCTTGAAGCTCTGCATGGTGACGGGACTCCTCTCCGCGCGGGCCGATTGCAACTTGCCGGAGTTCAATGACGCGTCCGTGTCGATTGGATTTACACAATGATGTCATCTCCTCCGCCTCGGGCGATTACGATTTCACCAATATCTTCAAGGCGCCGGATTGCAGACACGACCCTTGTCTGTGCCTCTTCCACGTCACGAAGCCTGACTGGACCCATGATTTCCATCTCCTCTTTGAAGGTTTCGGCCATTCGCTGGGACATGTTCTTGAATACCATTTCCTTTACTTCTTCACTGGAGACTTTCAAGGACAAACGTAAGTCGTCATTATCGACTTCACGGATGACCCGCTGTATCGCACGATTATCAAGAGCAACAATATCTTCGAATACGAACATTCTCTTCTTAATCTCTTCCGCCAGTTCCGGATCCTGTATTTCCAAAGAGTCAAGGATCGTCCGCTCTGTACTGCGATCGACTCCGTTCAACACTTCCACAACCGCCTGTATACCGCCCGTATCGGTGTAATCCTGCATAACCGTAGTCGACAGCTTCTTCTCCAGAATCTGCTCGACTTGGCTGATGACTTCCGGGGAAGTGGAATCCATCGTGGCGATTCGTCTCGCTATATCCCCCTGCAGCTCCTGTGGCAGCTCGGAGAGTATCTGACCTGACTGCTCTGAATCAAGGTAGGAGAGCACCAGTGCGATCGTCTGAGGATGCTCATTTTGTATAAAATTCAAAATCTGTCCCGCATCGGCCCGGCGCGCAAAATCAAACGGCCTCACCTGCAGCGAAGAAGTCAACCGTCCAATGATATTGGCGGCCTCCGCAGGTCCAAGCGCTTTCTCCAGTATCGTTTTCGCATAACCGATTCCGCCTTGGGAAATATAGTCCTGGGCGAGGGCAATTTGATGAAATTGATCCAAAATCTCTTCTTTTTCTTTTGCATCGACTTTTTGTACCGATGAAATTTCCAGCGTTAATTGTTCAATTTCTTCTTCGTTCAAATGTTTGTACACTTTTGCTGCCACATCCGGCCCAAGGGCTATAAGCAGGGCGGCAGCTTTTTGTTTTCCTGTTAATCTTGTCTTTCTTAAGGCCATCCTTCAGACCCCCTTAATCTTCTGCAATCCATGACCGCAATAGTTTCGCAAAATCTTCCGGCTTCTCATTCGCCAGTTTCTCCAGCTGCTTCCGTTTCTGTGTGGACTCGTCTTCTTTCTCCTGTATCTCCTGCACTTCTTTCGACCGCTGCTCGATCAGTGGTTCTTCAAAATAGACGTATTCTTCCTCTTCCTCTACGTTCCTGCGTCGGAACAACAAGATCAAGAGCAGGATGATGAGTAGAGCGAGGACGCCGCCAGTAATATACACCCACAGAGGAATTCCCGGCTGTGCTTCAGGGGCTTCCGGTTTGCCATTGAACTCCTGGAAGACGATCGACACATTCTCGTCTGCCTCAATTTGATCTTCATAACCAGCATCGATGGAAGTCGTTATCATGGAGTCGACAATGGATTGAATGCCCTCTTCTACGGTCTGCTGCTCTGCGGCGGTCAAATATTCAACTTCGCCCTCTGCATTTGTCCCTTTTGTGTTATCCACAGCAACCTGAATACCAAGATTTCTTACTTTATACGGACTTTCTTCAATATTTCTCTTGATCCGGTTGAACTCGTTGTTGATCGTTTCGCGATTCATTTCATAATCGCCGTCTCCGCCCTCTTCACCTGCAGGGTAGTTGGCTACATCTTCATCTCCTGCTCCTGGAACGCCGCCTTCCGGAACGCCGCCTTCATAGGTTTCTTCAATGCGCTCCACACTTACCGGCAGTCCTTCCATCGTTTCAGGATCAACCGGTTCAACAAGCTCTTCGACACGGTTTTCTTTTGTAAAATCGATATCTGCAGTTACGGTTGCCATGACCTTTTGTTGACCGATCATGGTACCAAGCATCCGCTGCAGGCGCTGTTTTATGTCCCGTTCAATATCTTCTTTGACATTTTGTTGATATGTATAAGCGTCGGAGCTCCCAGCTAAGGAAGCATCATTAATGTCAAAATAATTAAAATTCTGATCCATGATGACGATATTATCTTTAGATAAATTAGGAACAGACTTTGATACCAGATTGTACAGCGTCTCTACTTGAGGCTGTTCGATACTTGCTCCCGGTTGTACGTTCAGGACGACGGATGCTGAGGCTTCCTGCCCCTGCTCCGATGCAAACACCTGCTCCTCCGGCATGTTAATCATTACTTGGGCATCCTGGATTCCACTGATCCCTTTCATGAGATTGGCAAGCTCGGTCTGCATCGCATCCAGTTTGATGACATCAAACTCATTGTCCGTCATCCCCCATGATGTGTTGGCACTGAAGAATCCGTAATCGATCCTTCCGCTGTTCGGAAGACCGGACGCAGCAAGATCAACGAGCAGCGACTCCGCTTCTGTATCCGGAACGAGTATCGTCGTTCCGCCCTTATCCAATTCATAAGGAATGCCTCTTGTATCCAATTCTGATTTGATCTGGCCTATTTCCTGAAGCGTCAAATCGCTGTAAAGTGGTGTCATCTTGGAACCGCCTTGTAAGACAGCAAGCAAGACTGCGGCCAGAATGACAGCTGCAACGGAACCAATGATCCAGCCCTTTTGTGATTTTTTCCGCTCTTTCCAAAACGACACGACTTTCTCTCTGTATGCGTTTATTTTTTCTTTCATAGCTGCCCCCAAAAAAAGCACAACCTACGCGAATGGTTTAGTGCTGATAATCGTTCGGTAATAATTAAACCTGCATACGCATGATTTCTTTGTATGCCTCAATTGTTTTGCTCTGCATTTCCACTGCCATCTGCATCGTTACACTCGCTTTTTGCGATGTAATCATGACGTCGTGCAGATCATCAATCTCCCCACGAGCAAGCGCCTTCGTCTTATTATCCGAAGCAATTTGTGCTTCATTGACCTGTTCAATCGCCTGCTTCAGCTGATTTGCAAAGGCCCCCTGGGCTTCCCCTGCAGATACGGCTTTTTTCCACTGGGATCCATTAGCTGAGGACATTTGCACCGGGGTATTCATCATGGAAGTCATTTCGACCATTCCAGTCCCTCCTTATTTTCCGATTTCCAAAGCTTTCATGAGCATATTCTTTGATGCATTGACAGCTGTTACGTTGGCTTCGTATGATCTTGTAGAACTCATCAAGTCAACCATTTCCTGCAAGGGATCCACGTTCGGCATTTCTACATATCCCGCTTCGTCAGCGTCTGGATGGTTAGGGTTGTACACCGTTTTAAAGGGTTCTGGATCTTCTACGATCCTTGACACTTTTACGCCGCCGTCCTCTCCAGAACCGGTCCGGGCCTGCGACAAATGACTACGGAAGCCAGAACCTTCACTTTGGAATACCGGCATCTTTCTACGATATGGCTCCCATTCACCGTTTTCATTCTGAACCGCTCGTGTAGCATCGGCATTCGCTATGTTGGAAGATACAATATCCATCCTCAACCTCTGAGCCGTCAAGGCACTCGCGCTTGTATTCATTGCCCGAAATATACTCACCCTATCTACCTCCTTTTATCACCGACTCCAAGCTTTTGAATTTCCCGCTCATCCGATCGACCAGTGCCTCATACTGAATTTGATTTTGAGCAAGGTCATTCATTTCTTTATCCACATCTACGTTGTTGCCGTTATGGCTGTACGTCGTCCCGGTTTTAGTAAAGGTATGAAAAGAATTGGACGTACGAGCCCGGAAATCAATGTGACGCTCATCTGTCCGTTTTGTCTGAATAGAAGCCAGCTCTCCATTCAACACGTCCTGAAAAGCTACTCCTTTAGCCTTATATCCAGGGGTGTCAACATTAGCTATATTGTTGGATATTGTTCTGTTTTTAGCTGTTGTGAAGTTTAAAGCCTGTTCCAATGTGGAAAAAGTACTACTGAATATGGTCATCGGCATCTCCTTTGTTTCCTTTATTCGACATTTTCTTTGATTACAGAAACAATTTTAAAAAAATTTGTATACCTCTGTCTATCTTTCCCGAATGATTTTTACAGAAGCTTACCAAACACATCGAAAGAACTAGGTTTTTAATCCCCTTAATATGGAAAATAGTTACATATGTACAGGTCTTCTATTATAATGAACATTATGACATAGTTAATTGTCGAATTGTATTAATTTTTTGTCAAATATTCAAAATACTACTTATGTAAGTCATTTAAGGATAATTATGTAATTATTGCATAAAAAAAGCCGCTTTCAGCTGTGAACTGTAACCTATAATTCGGACAGTTTATAAAAAGAACCTTAGGCGGCTAGGAGATGATCTCGGTATTGCACCGGGGTCATCTTATTTAAATTCCACTGATATCTTTTATTATTATATTTTGCTATATACTGGTTAATTTCTTCTTTAAGTTGGCTTAAGCTTTCACATGATTGGTGATCCACCATATCCTTTAAATGACCAAAGAATGATTCCATAGGTGCATTATCCCAACAGTTACCTTTTCGGGACATGGACTGACGAAGGCCAGCTTCTCTCACTCTAGATTGGAATTTGGGGTGAGTGTAATGAAACCCTTGATCCGAATGAATCATTGCTTCTGGATGGAAAGATTTTACGGTGTCTTGAAGTTTCTCTAACGTTCGGTAAACAATATCCATCCCTAGGGAAGTAGATATATGGTGAGCTACAATTTCCTTTGTTGTACTATCTTTCACGCAAGAAAGATATGCTTTTTGACCTTTCCCAAAATACGTGTAAGTGATATCAGTCAAAAAGACTTTTCCGGGTTCTAGTTGTGTGAACTCTCGGTTAAGATGGTTTGGGCACGTACGATGCTCTTGAGTGGCTTTCAACATTTGTTTGTATGGTTTAGCCTGTCTGATCTTTGCCGAAAGATCAAATTTCTTCATTAATCTTCGAATTTTTTTATGATTCATGATGACCCCATAATCATTTTCGAGAATCAACTTAATTTGCAGAGCTCCTACTTTCTCATGGTTTTGTGAGAAGATAACTTGAATAATTTGTATATCCTTTTCGTCTTTCTGATTTTTCACTTGTCTTTTGGAATCACTATTTATCCACGCATAATATCCACTTCGACTTACTCCTGTGAATTCACATAAATAAGAGACCATACTCCTTAAGGAGTAATTATGGATTGTTTCATAAATAAGCTGATAGACTTCTGATGGAGTTATTTTCGTTTCTTCTTCAACGCCTGCCTTTCGAGTTTGTCTAGCTTTTTTAAAAAATCATTTTCAGCCTCTAAGTACTTAATACGAGCTTCCGCTTTCTCAAGTTTTTCTTCCGCAGACATCTTCTTTGAAGAAGGTCGACCTTTACTTCCTTTTCCACGACGGTCTCCCTCCAGACCAAGTTCTCCGTACTTTTCAAATGTGTTACGCCAGCGCTTTAAGCATCTTCTGGGTTGATCCTTCCCAATCACTACTAAATCAAATCCGTGCTCTTCAAATATTTGAGATGGAAAGTTTCCATTCTGATATTCCTGAATTGCAGCTTTCTTAAATAAAGGATGGTATGTGATAGAACGTTCCGATACCTTTACGACATTCGGATTGTCCTCTAATTGTTTCATTTCCGTATTTGAATAAAGATGTTTACTCATAGTCACACTCCGTTCATATATTTATTTTGATTATAAACGGGTTTCCTTCCTTGAAACAGAAATAACCCGAATAACGGGGCACTTTTTTATAAGTGTCCATTATTCGGGTTATAGTTCACTGAAAGCGGCTTTTTTTATTATTTTAATTCGTACGAAGCTTTTGAAGCTCCAGTAGGAAATTATTATTAAGCACTTTGATATACGTACCTTTCATTCCCAATGAGCGTGATTCGATGACACCCGCACTTTCAAGCTTACGAAGCGCGTTTACAATGACGGAACGTGTGATTCCGACACGGTCTGCAATTTTACTGGCAACAAGTAGTCCTTCATTACCTTCCAGTTCATCGAAGATATGCTCGATGGCCTCCAATTCACTGTAGGAAAGAGAAGAAATTGCCATTTGAACGACAGCTTTGCTGCGGGCTTCCTGTTCAATCTCTTCTGTCTTCTCGTGCAGGATCTCCATTCCGACAACGGTTGCACCATACTCAGCAAGCAGCAGGTCATCATCATTAAAACTTCCGTTCAGACGGCTCAGGATCAACGTTCCTAAGCGCTGACCACCTCCGATGATTGGTACGATTGTCGTCAATCCTTCTTTGAACAATTCCTTGTTCTCTACAGGGAAAGCCGTATACTCGCTGTCAATATCGATGTCCGGCGTCGTTTCCTTAATGTTGAATAAATTTTGGGTATACTCCTGTGGAAACTGTCGTTCAGAGAACATTGCGTTCATGCGCTCGTTTTCAATTTCCTGGTTGATGGCGAAGCCGAGCAGCTTCCCACGGCGGCTTACAACGAATGTATTCGCTTCGATAACGTCTCTCATCGTTGCGGACATTTCATTAAAATCCACCGATTTTCCTGTTGTTGTTTGTAACATAGCATTGATTCTGCGTGCACGTTCTAGAAGTTTCATGTGCGTTTCCTCCTTGTTGATCTCATCCTTATAGAATGAATCGTGATAAGTCTTTGTTTTTTACAATAGATGATAGTTTGCTGTCTACATACTGTGGTGTAATCTCGATCGTTTCCATCGTAACGTCAGGAGCTTCAAAGGATAGGTCCTCAAGCAGCTTCTCCAAGATTGTATGGAGACGCCGAGCTCCTATATTGTCGGTTTCCTGGTTCACTTCGTGAGCGATTTCTGCAAGTCTAGTAATAGCATCGTCAGAAAATTCAACCTTTATACCTTCAACTTCAAGTAATGCTTTATATTGTTTCAAAAGCGCATTGGAGGGTTCTGTCAAAATGTTCTTGAAATCCGCGACGCTCAGTTTATTCAATTCGACCCGGATCGGGAACCTTCCCTGGAGCTCAGGGATGAGATCGGACGGTTTAGCCATATGAAAGGCACCGGCAGCAATGAACAAAATATGATCGGTCGATACGGGGCCGTATTTCGTGACGACCGTTGAACCTTCAACGATCGGCAGAATATCACGTTGAACCCCTTCTCTGGAGACGTTCGCCTGATTGTCTCCTTTCGCTGCCACCTTATCAATCTCGTCGATAAAGATCATCCCGGACTGTTCCACCTTGGAAACGGCTTCCTGTCCGACTTCATCCATATCCACAAGCTTGCCTGCTTCCTCTTGTGTCAATACCTTTCGGGCTTCTGCAACAGAGAGCTTCCGTTTCTTCTTCTTCTTCGGCATGAACTGGCTGAAAGCATCCTGCATGTTCATTCCCATCTGTTCCATCCCGGAACCTTGCAGCATATCGAACATGGATGCTTGAGATTCTTCCACGTCAATTGTGACCATGCGATCCTCAAGCTCGCCGAGATCCAACTGATGTCTGATGCGGCTACGCTTCGTTTCAATTTCCGTTTCGTCTTTATCCTCAGCGGAATCCTTATCCTCTTGACCGCCTTGATTAAAGATCATCTCAAACGGGTTCTTAAAGTTGTTGCCCTGCTTCTTTTTGGAAGGGACCAGCAGCTTGACGAGTCTTTTGTTCGCCTGCTCCTCTGCACGGTCTTTGACCGCTTCCATCTTCTCCTGTTTAACCATACGGACAGCCATCTCTACAAGATCACGAACCATGGACTCTACATCGCGTCCGACGTAACCTACTTCCGTAAATTTCGTCGCTTCCACTTTTACAAATGGCGCACCGACCAGTTTGGCAAGACGGCGGGCAATCTCTGTCTTCCCTACCCCCGTCGGTCCCATCATTAGGATGTTCTTCGGAACAATTTCATCCTTCAGGTCATCCGTCAGCTGCATGCGACGGTATCTATTCCGAAGAGCGATCGCGACAGAACGCTTGGCACTGCCCTGGCCGATAATATATTGGTCGAGCCTTTCGACGATTTCTCTAGGCGTTAAATTTAATGACATACGTATGCCCCCTTAATCGAGAACTTCCAAAATGATTTGATCATTGGTGAATACACAAATTTCACCTGCAATTTCAAGTGCAGCTCTGGCTATCTGTTCCGCGGACTGCTCTGGGGAATAGCGCTTAAGCGCTCTTCCTGCACTGAGGGCGAAATTACCTCCGGAACCGATGGCTAAAATACCATCATCCGGTTCTATTACTTCCCCTGTACCAGACACTAGAAACATGTTTTCTTTATCCATTACGATCAACATCGCTTCCAGCTTACGGAGAACGTTATCGCTCCGCCACTCTTTTGCAAGCTCTACCGATGCTCTTGCAAGGTTGCCGTCGTAACTCTCCAACTTCCCTTCGAACTTCTCGAAAAGAGTGAATGCATCTGCAACAGAACCGGCAAAACCAGCGAGCACCTGATCATTGAATAATCGCCGCACCTTACGTGCGGTATGTTTCATGACGACTTGATTTCCTAGGGTAACCTGACCGTCACCGCTCATCGCACTTTTCCCCTGATGCTGTACTGCGAATATCGTTGTAGCATGAAATTGTTGATCCATAACCTTCACCTCTTATTTGCTCTTGGATGGGCATTCATATAAACATTCCGTAACCGGTCTTTCGTAACATGGGTGTAAATTTGTGTAGAAGACAGGTGCTCATGTCCAAGCAGTTCCTGAACTGCACGGAGATCGGCTCCTTCGTTCAGAAGATGAGTGGCAAAGGAGTGACGCAGTTTATGCGGATGAATATCCACAGTAAGCGCTGCCTTCTGCACCATTCTCTTCAAAATCAGACGAACACCGTCGGCCCGGAGAGGTCCACCTTTAGCGTTTAGAAACACTCGATTCGTCGCTTCGGTCCTTTTTTCAGACAAAACTTTTCTGCCGCTGTTGATATAGGTTTCAAGTGCTTCTCCCGCATATTGGCCGAACGGGACATACCTTTCCTTTCGCCCCTTCCCGTGTACCAGGACGGTACGCAGAGAAAAATCGATGTCTCCCATTTCCACTCTCACGCATTCGCTGACCCGAATACCTGTTCCATACAGTAGCTCGATAAGCGCCTGGTCCCTCTGTCCAAGAGGGGTATCAAGGTCACTTACCGTAAATAAATGCTCCAGTTCTTCTGAATAGAAGAATTCAGGGATTGGTGCATCCTCTTTTGGAAGCGAAACGTTGATGAAGGGATTATTCGCGAGAACCTCTTCTCTCTCTAAAAAGCGGAAGAAACTTCTCAGACTAGATATTTTTCGAGAAACCGATCTTCTGGAGTACCCGTGCTCATGCTGCCTCGATAAAAAGACCCGGATCACAGGGTAATCACAGTCGTGTATAGTGAAGCCTTCAGATTGCAGAAAATCAGCAAATTCATCGATGTCTCTTCCGTAATGTTTCACGGTCAATGGTGAAGCATTTTTCTCAATCTGAAGATATTCCATGAATTCTTCTTTATAATTCTGCATCGTTTTTTGTCACCTCGCAAAGGCGCTTAAATTTTATCACATGCATGTTCCGAATAACAATGGATTTAATAAAAATGTAACAAAATTCTGAATTGTTTCCAACTATAAGCAATCGACTTGAGCATGTTTAAGTCATTAGTCATGGGTCCAACCTTATTTAACCAGCTGTCAAGTATGTAGCCTTACCAAACCGTAATTATAGCGCCACCTACTTCCGGTGTCAATCAAAAAGGGAAAAGAGCCTACAACTATAAGGATAGTCATAGGCTCTTATTTATATAACCGGATTATGCCTGCGGCTCTTCTTTATAATCACAGCTTGTACATTGGATTTGAGTGCCCTTCTTGACTTTCTTCTCCACAAGAAGCGATTCACATTTCGGACAAGGGCGGCTGATCGGTTTATCCCATGAAATGAAATCACATTCCGGGTACCGTTCACAACCGAAGAATTTCCGGTTTTTCTTACTTTTTCTTTCCACTACTTCGCCTTCTTCACACTTCGGACAAGTGACGCCAACCTTTTTAAGGATCGGCTTCGTATTCCGGCATTCCGGGAAGTTGGAGCAGGCGAGGAATTTTCCGTAACGGCCCATCTTGTAGACCATTTCATGACCGCAATTCTCACAATCAATCCCAGCCGGTTCGTCTTTGATTTCCACTTCTTCCATTTCTTTCTCCGCTTTTTCCAAGCGGGGCTCGAAACCTTTGTAGAAGTGCTGGATGATATTCACCCACTCCTCCTTGCCGTCTTCAATGGCATCGAGGTCATCTTCCATTTCTTTCGTAAAGTCGACGTCAATGATTTCAGGGAAGTACTCCTTCAATTGTTCTAAGACGATTTCCCCTAATTCCGTCGGTACAAAACGCTTATTATCAAGGGCTACGTACCCACGACGCTGAATGGTGTCAAGTGTAGGAGCATAGGTGGACGGACGACCTATACCAAGTTCTTCCAGCGTTTTTACCAAGCGGGCCTCTGTGTATCGCGGAGGCGGCTGGGTGAAATGCTGATTCGGCTTGATTTCTTCCGCTTTCACCGTCATTCCTTCTTCCAGATGAGGAAGCAGTTTATCTTTCTCTTTTTTATTATCATCGTTTCCTTCCACATATACCTTCATGAAACCTTTGAATTTCACTTCTGATCCTGTGGCACGGAACTCCACTCCTTCATTATAAAGGTGGACAGTCATCGTATCGAGTACGGCAGGAGCCATCTGACTGGCGATGAAACGATCCCAAATCAGTTTATAAAGGCGGTACTGGTCGCGGGAAAGAATGCTCTTCATAGCTTTAGGATCACGGTCGGCACCCGTCGGTCTAATGGCTTCGTGTGCGTCTTGTGCTCCTTCCTGCTTCTTCGCTTTCTTATCTGCACCCAGGTACTCTTTGCCAAAGTGGCCTTCCACATACTGTTTCGCATCTTCTTTAGCGGAATTAGACAGCCTTGTGGAGTCTGTACGCATGTAGGTAATTAAACCCGTCGTGCCTTGTTTTCCGCCAAGATCAATCCCTTCATATAACTGCTGTGCGATCATCATGGTTTTCTTGGCTCGGAAGTTCAATTTCCGCGCCGCTTCCTGTTGTAAAGAAGAAGTCGTGAACGGAAGGGACGGATTCCGTCTGCGCTCTCGTTTGTTGACTTTTTCAACGGAAAAATCTTTTCCCTTCATACGGCTCTGTATTTCTTTAACGTCGTTTTCTGTCTTCAATTCCTGCTTCTTCCCATCAACACCATAGAATGATCCTTGGAAAGCTTCCTTATCCTTCAAGAAATCAGCGTCGATCGTCCAATACTCTTCAGGCTCGAAGCTCTTAATCTCATTTTCCCGATCGATAATTATTTTTACGGCTACGGACTGCACACGACCGGCGCTCAAACCTTTCTTAACTTTCTTCCAAAGGATCGGGCTGATGTTGTATCCAACAAGGCGATCAAGAATCCGGCGTGCCTGCTGGGCGTCAACGAGATCCGAATCGATCGAACGCGGATGTTTGAAAGAATCTTTGATCGCTTCCTTCGTAATTTCGTTGAAGACGACCCTGCAGTCGGAGGTATCATCAATATCGAGGCTGTGGGCAAGGTGCCAGGCAATTGCTTCCCCTTCACGGTCGGGGTCGGCTGCGAGATATACTTTCTTCGCTTTCTTTGCAGCGGTTTTCAGTTCTTTCAGGACGGGCCCTTTACCACGGATGGTTATATATTTTGGTTCGAATTCATTTTCAACATCTACACCCATTTGACTTTTCGGTAAGTCGCGGATGTGACCAAGTGAAGCCTTCACTTTGTATTTTTTTCCGAGATAGCGTTCAATTGTTTTTGCTTTCGCTGGTGATTCAACGATTACAAGATAATCTGCCATGTAGGTTCCTCCCATAGAGGTAAATTTCTCTGTTCCATTCTTTGATAATTTTTCATAAATAAATCTTCCCTATTATTAAATACAATGAAACCGTTTGTCAAACATGTTTCTTGAAAAACAACGCCCCGAGTTAAGCCGCATCTCCTTAAGTATCTCCCTGTTCACCCCGAAATTATCTCCTTTTGAATTCTCGGAACAGGAAAGCGTTTCCTACGAAAAACAGCGTGATATCAACCTTTTGAGGAAACGGTTCGGTACGTTTAATAAACAGAATATATGGAAACGGCACCTTTTGGCAATACATATGTTCGGGAGCGTGAAAAAAGTTACAATTTAATGAAATATCGGTCGGATATGGAAGCGAAAAGGAAACGATCCCAGTTTCTATTCCCAATCCTCCCATATATCCTCATAGGTATGGACAAGTTTCGCACCATCGTTGATCATCCGATGGCACCCTTCGCTCGTTTGACTTCCCGCCGGACCTGGCAGAGCATAGACGTCCCTCCCCTGCTCGAGAGCCTGATCGACCGTTATAAGGGTCCCGCTTCTAAGGCGTGCTTCCACTACAAACGTCGCTGTAGATAGACCGGAAATAATACGATTTCTTTCTGGAAAGTGATACTTCTTAGGCGGCTGATCCGGCGGATATTCACTGATGACGAGTTGATTTTCAGCGAGGGTTCTATAAAGACTCTCATTATTACGGGGATAGACATGATGAAAACCGGAACCGAGCACAGCTATCGTTCTTCCCTTATTTTCCACTGCCAGCTGATGGGCATATTGATCGATTCCCTTGGCCATTCCGCTGATGATTGTAAAGCCCTTATCTATCAGCGGGACTAGAACGGACGTCATCGCAGGATAGGCATATTTGGAAGGCTTTCTTGTTCCAATGACGCTCAACGGGCGAAAGGGGTGTAATAGAGAAGCGTCTCCTTGGAGATATAAAATGAGAGGAGGATCTGGGATTGTTCGGAGAAGGGGTGGATAATGCCTGTCGAACCATGTAACAACACGGCCGTGTTGTAAGATTTTGTCGAGTTTCTTCATTATATTAGGGTCGTTCCTATGATGAATGATACCAGCAGCACGGACGGGGGAAATACCAAGCATATGGACAAGCTCCTCCGCATCGGCACGGTACGGTAACAGCAGATCTGAATCTGCTCTCCCTATCCTTTTTAACAAAGAACGGGACATTCCCGGGATTTGATGCAGGGCGATCAAACGTGTTCTCCTGTTATTCAATCAGGCACCTTCTTTCCATTAGATAGAGACCGTGCCTTTAGATCGACACGGCCTCCGCCTTAGTTACTTAGTGGGTCTTGCATTTATCGAAGAGATTTTGCTCTTTCAACACTTTTATAAGCGTTTCTCCCATAACGGAAGGGGTTTCCGCCACTTCGATTCCGCATTCATTCATGACGCGGATTTTTTCGTCAGCTGTACCTTTACCGCCTGAAATAATGGCACCGGCATGCCCCATACGCTTGCCGGGAGGTGCTGTACGGCCTCCGATAAATCCAACGACCGGCTTCTTCATATTGGCTTTTACCCATTCGGCTGCCTCTTCTTCTGCCGTTCCGCCGATTTCCCCGATCATAATTACGGCTTCTGTATCTGGGTCTTCGTTGAAAGCTTTCAAAACGTCGATGAAGTCTGTGCCATTGACAGGGTCACCGCCGATTCCGACAGCAGTCGACTGGCCGATACCGGACTCTGACAACTGATGAACCGCTTCATATGTGAGTGTTCCGGAACGGGATACAACTCCGACATGTCCTTTTTTGTGGATGTAGCCCGGCATAATACCGATTTTACACTCATCCGGAGTAATAACACCAGGGCAGTTAGGACCGACAAGGCGCGTTTTCTTTCCTTCCATGTATCGTTTTACTTTAACCATATCCAAAACCGGGATATGTTCTGTAATGCAGATAGCGAGATCAACCTCTGCATCTGTCGCTTCCATAATCGCGTCAGCTGCGAATGGTGCAGGTACATAGATGACGGATGCGTTGGCTCCTGTTTTTTCTACAGCTTCTGACACAGTATTGAATACCGGAATACCTTCGACTTCGGTTCCACCTTTACCAGGTGTCACTCCTCCGACGATTTGTGTACCGTAATCCACCATTTGTTTCGTATGGAATAGTGCAGTCGAACCTGTGATACCTTGGACTATTACCTTTGTATTCTTATCAATATAGACACTCATCCGTTTTCCCCACCTTTCTTACTTGACCAGTTCTACGATTTTTTGTGCACCTTCTGCCATGGAATCTGCAGAAGTGATATTTAGTCCGGATTCTTCAAGAATTTTCTTCCCTGCATCCACGTTCGTTCCTTCTAAACGTACGACAAGTGGAAGCGTAAGCCCGATTTGTTTAGTCGCCTCTACGACGCCCTGGGCAATGACGTCACACTTCATAATTCCTCCGAAAATGTTCACAAAGATTCCTTTTACGTTTTCATCGGACAGGATGATCTTAAACGCTTCGGTTACCTTCTCCGCAGTCGCACCGCCTCCTACGTCAAGGAAGTTAGCAGGATCACCACTGTAGTGTTTAATTGTATCCATAGTCGCCATTGCCAGGCCCGCACCGTTTACCATACAACCGATATTGCCGTCTAATGCAATATAGCTAAGGTCATACTTGGACGCTTCTACTTCTTTCGGATCCTCTTCATCCAAATCGCGAAGTTCAGCAATATCCTTCTGACGGAACAAAGCATTGTCATCAAAATTCAGTTTGGAATCCAGAGCGATGACGTCTCCGTCTCCGGTTGTGACTAAGGGATTGATTTCAGCTACAGAACAATCCTTTTGTACGAAGACGTCATAAAGTCCGAGCATGAACTTGACAGCTTTTCCGACCGCCTCCTTCGGAATATTGATTTGGAACGCCAACCGGCGCGCCTGGAACGGCGTCAAGCCTGTCACCGGGTCAACTACTTCTTTGAAAATTTTCTCCGGTGTAGCTTCTGCTACTTCTTCAATTTCTGTTCCGCCCTCTTCTGAGGCCATCATTGTTACTTTGCTTGTTGCACGGTCAAGGACAAGCCCGATGTAATATTCACTTTGAATATCGCAGCCTTCTTCAATTAGTAAGCGCTTTACTTCTTTACCTTCTGGACCAGTTTGATGGGTTACCAGGGTGCTTCCCAGTATCTCTTCCGCGTATGTACGCACTTCATCAAGATTCTTGGCAATCTTGACTCCTCCGGCTTTCCCACGTCCACCTGCGTGGATTTGTGCTTTTACTACAGTCACGCTGCTACCTAATTTCTCCGCTGCTTCAACAGCTTCATCTACGGTATATGCTACGTGGCCGTTCGGCACAGAAACGCCGAAATCACGCAAGATTTGTTTTCCTTGATACTCGTGAATATTCATGTTTCATCCTCCCATCATTTTTCACTGCATGTCCATTGTATAAAAAAACGCTATCAATTGTCCATACTAAGCTAGATTTCTGTCGAAAAATTCGCAAGATTGACAGATATTTTATTATGTAAACACAATCTATGCATTAAGAATTTCCCCATTCTTTGTCAGCTTTATAGACGAAAGCGAAAACTTCAGCAACGACATGATACAAATCTTCCGGAATGTGTTCATTCAAATCCAGTTCAGACAATAACTCCACGAGAGTCGGGTCTTCATGGACCGGAACATCGTGCTGCTCCCCTTTTTGTAGAATACGATCGGCCGTGCTGCCCGTCCCCTTCGCTTTTACTACCGGTGCCGCATGATGACCCGATTGATACCGGAGGGCGACCGCCCTTTTCTGTTTCTTGTTCATATCCACACATCTACTCCTTTCTTATCCGTTGCAGTTGTCTTCGGAGCACAGGTCTCTTTGGAATCATACACATGAAACTTTACCAGCCGGTATCCCTGCTCCGACAAACCTTGCTCCAGCTCTTTTTTATAGGATTCGACAAGGGCACCCGCTCCTTTTACCCCCGGCTCAACGAGTACGGATACGTTTTTATTATTGATTCGAAGGTCAAGGACCGTCTCGTCCAGGCTTTCAAGATTTAGATAAAATAGGATGTGACAGAATGACGGGTCCAAAGCTGAGCTGTTCCGCTTCTTCTTCCCGTCCATGGTTATGTAAATGTCACCGGAAGCATGAAAGACGGCTCCAGGGAGCTGAAGAAACAGCTGTACTCCTTGATCCGTCTCCCTGCGTGAGATCGACTGCATTTTATTTAACGTGTTCAGAGTCTCCTTGAGTACTTGCGGGGCCAGCAGGGCTTTTGATTCCGGATGCAGCAACAGAGATTTCAGGCTGTCTCTTTGTGGTTCTCCTGAAACCATCCGCTTTTCAGAATCGAATCCGTAACTGGCAACAGCCGCTTTCAAACGAATGTATGCATGTTCCTTTTCCGAAAGCTTAAGGAATATGCTTAATCGGCTGACCCAGTCCACCAGCAGGTCAATCATGGCCGGATCGTTTCTTATATGATGAAGACGACTAAGTAAATCAGGCCACACTTTGTCTACGGCCGGAGAAGAAAAACCAGGAGGAGAAGCAGTATCCTCTATCATCCCTTTTTCCAACGTGGTGGCAAAAGGAAGAAGAGGTGCTTTATGTGAAAGAGATGTCTTCATAATAGTAGGGGGATCAACCAACTCTCGAGACTGGACAACATCCCACACCCCTTTTAGTTTTTCCGCCATCTTTTCCAGGCTTTGTGGAAAGGGAGGTGATTCTTCCCCGTTTTCTGCCCATTGAAGCCAGGCAGAACGATAGGATGAAAAGGACTGGGTGGAAATTAAACCAATTTGACGGAAGAGCTGATACGAGCTTCGGTCTCCTTCTACGACTTCCCGTAACAGTTTCTCTGCAGCAGATCCGGCTGCCGATTCCGAGGAATTCTCTGCCGTGAAGTGTGTCAGGACGCCTTGCAGCTTATTGATACGTCGTGATATCGGAGCTTGAGAGAGTGCTTGTTCCAGCTTGGCAAATGTTGCAGTGACAGAATGGGAGGCTTTCCTCACCAAGCTGTTAATCAGCGCAGGAGGTACCGTAAGCCCGCTCCTGGCCATGACCTGTATGAATTCGGCACTGTTTCGATCACTCTGTAAAAGAGGAAGGAATGGAGCGGTATGTGGTTGGGGGAAGACGGGGAGTGTATCCAGCATTGCTTTATCTGTGGAGAGGGGCTGTCTTCCTCCGGTCCGGGCAGGCATGGCTGCATGCCGCCCTTCGCGCAAAGCTTCCCACTTCATCACAGGTTCCGTTTCCAGTACTTTAAAGAAGTAGGTTCTGCCTTCTTTAACGTTAGACTGGGTATGAATAGAAAAAGAGCGGCCGCCGACTTCGACGACCGTTTTAGTACCCTGTGGGCGCTCTGACACATATCCTCTCACTACCTGATTCTTACCAGGGGTCTCCTTCATAGCAGCGTTTTGGATAATCGGACCGAGTTTGGACCAAATACCATTCAACATGATTATACGCCCTTTCTTACAAGACAGATTTCACAGGAGCGAAGCTCTTTCTATGGGCAGGTGTCGCTCCCAGCGTTCTCAACGCCTCTAAATGCTCACTCGTCCCGTACCCCTGATTAGACCGGAAATGATAACCAGGGTACGCCTCTTCCAGTTCTGCCATATAGCGATCTCGAGTTACTTTGGCGATGACGCTCGCAGCGGCAATGGATACACTACGTTGGTCACCTTTAACGAGGCTTGTCTGGCTGCAGGCTGGATAATCGATCTCCATGGCGTCAATAAGCAGGTGGTCAGGTGATACAGATAGCTGCTCTACTGCCCTCTTCATCGCCAATTTGGTAGCCTGATAGATATTCAAGCGATCGATCTCTTCACTTGATACGACACCTACGCCCCAGTCGGCCTCCTCCGTAATTCGGCAAAAGAACGCTTCTCTCTTCTTTAATGAAAGCTTCTTAGAGTCATCCAGACCCTCCAGATAGAAACCTTCCGGAAGAATGACGGCACCAGCAACGACCGGTCCGGCAAGCGGGCCTCTTCCTGCTTCATCAATTCCTGCAATCGCCTGCTTTCCTTGAGAAATCCATGCAATTTCAAATTGACGTTTCTCCTCGAACTGAGCTTTCTGCTCTGCTTTTTTTTCTTTCTCTTTCAAATAACGTTCCAAGAGCTTCTTGACACCTTTTCGTTCATCTCTTTGGAACGCCTCCCAATCTGCTGAAGTCATCGTTCCTTCTTTTATCCTTTTAGATATCTCTGCAATCGTCCGTTTTGACATGACAGTACGTCCACTACCTTTCTTCTTTTATCGGAAACATCTCTGCAATCATTAGCTTCTCTACATAAGAAAAAAGCGCAAGGCAGCTATTCCTGTGCGCTTTCTTCCTTATTCCGGACTTTCTAAACTGATCAAGCCGAATTTACCTGATCTTAGATCCTGAAGGATAACATCCGACACCTTCTCAAAATTGACGACGCCCCCGCTCTCGAGACACCCTCGTTTCCGACCAATCTGTTCGAAAGCTTCCATGATATCATCATAACGGTCGAATCCGAACCTCTCCTCAAGCAAAGCAGGATAATGGTCTCTCATGTAATCAAGAACATAAGCTGCCACATCTTCTTTCGGAAGGATCTGATCCTTGATCGTTCCGATGGCCGCAAGACGATAACCTACTTCTTCTTCTTCGAACTTCGGCCAGAGAATCCCTGGAGTATCAAGAAGCTCAAATTCCTTCTTCACTTTGATCCACTGCTGCTTAGTCGTTACCCCCGGCTTATCGCCGGTCTTGGCCATCTTTTTATTGGCAAGACGGTTGATGAGAGTGGATTTCCCAACGTTCGGGATGCCAAGAATCATTGCTCTGGAAGCACGCGGTCGAACGCCCTTTGCTTTCAATTTCTCCAGCTTCTCCCTGCCCAGCTCTTTCGCCTTCTGGACTACTCGTTGTACATCTTGTTTTTTATTTGCTTCAATTGCGACTGCCGGGATGGATGACGCTTCAAAATATTCGATCCACTCTGCTGTTTTCTGCGGATCGGCTAAGTCCTTCTTCATAAGGACGATCATCTTAGGTTTTTCTTGTAATATTTCATGCAGCATCGGGTTCTGGGAAGAGAAAGGTGCTCTTGCATCGACAAGTTCGATAACGAAATCGACGAGCTTCAACTTCTCTGCCGCTTCCCGCTTTGCTTTGGCCATGTGGCCGGGATACCATTGAATAGTCATCGTAAACCTCCTAATTAACAAGACTGACCCGATTAAGCGGCCAGTAGGACAAAACAGCCTGTCCGACAATTTGATCATCGGAGATCATGCCGAGCATCCGACTGTCTGTGGAATTGTTGCGATTGTCCCCAAGCACGAACAGATGCCCTTCCGGAACAACTTCATACGATCCGGGCAGCTCTTCCATGGAGAAGTCTTCGGTGAAACGCACACCCTCGGGAAGTTCGCTTTTTCTTTCATCAAGGAAAGGCTCGTCCACCGGTTCTCCGTTTACGAACAGCTGATCATTTTCATACTGAATGTGATCCCCGGGCAGACCGATGACACGTTTAATGTAATCTTTCCGCTCAGTCGCATGAAACACTACGACATCAAAACGATCCGCAGAGCCTAATGTATAGTTCAATTTACTAACGATCAAGTGATCCCCGCTATGTAGTGTATCCAGCATAGACGGCCCTTCAACAACAACCGGCGCAAACAGAAATACACGTACCACGACAGCAAGTACAGCTGCAATGACGAAAGCCTTTATCCAATCTAACCATTGTTGTTTCATACTAGTCCCCGCTTCCTGGGCATTCGAAACAGTTAAAAAGCTGTCTCCCAAATCTTTCTTGACTAGAAAAAAGGAGCTTGACAGATGCAAGCTCCTTTCTCTTGAAATTAGATAATTTCTTTAATACGTGCCGCTTTACCACGCAGGTTGCGCAAGTAGTAAAGTTTCGCACGACGTACTCTACCACGACGAGTACGCTCGATTTTAGCGATACGTGGAGAGTGAACAGGGAATGTACG
Source organism: Bacillus sp. SB49 (assembly GCF_000469135.2). Lineage (NCBI taxonomy): Bacteria > Bacillati > Bacillota > Bacilli > Caryophanales > Bacillaceae > Bacillus > Bacillus sp. SB49. Next base: position 1,728,163 of record NZ_CP048117.1, on the reverse strand, counting down.
CTCAACGCCTACACCGTAAGTAATTTTACGAACAGTGAATGTTTCGCTGATTCCGCCGTTCTGGCGCTTAATTACAACACCTTCGAATACCTGGATACGCTCGCGAGTACCCTCGACTACCTTCACGTGTACTTTTACAGTGTCACCAGGACGGAAGTCTGGGTGGTCTGTACGAAGCTGTTCTTTTGTAATGTCATGAATCAATTGTTGCATGATCTTCACTCCTTTTTAACTAATGCTCGTGTTTTCTATGAAACAGCGGAACATCGTTTTCCACTTAAACCGTTCGTTTAAGCACAAAGATTAATATACCACAGGACCGGGCAAAGTTCAACAGCTCTCAGCTATTTTCCCATTCCCTGATCCAAGATTTCTCCTTATCAGAGAGTTCCCTGTCTTTTAACAAATCCGGACGACGCTCGAATGTCCGTTTCAAGGATTGATAGTGGCGCCATTCTTCAATCTTGGCATGATTGCCTGACAGAAGGACATCCGGAACTTTACGTCCGCGGAAGTCAGCTGGTCTTGTATAGTGTGGATGTTCAAGCAGCCCGTTGGAAAAGGAATCCATCGGAGCTGATTGGTCATTACCAAGGACACCTGGTACAAGCCGCACCACGGAATCAATAACGACCATTGCCCCGAGTTCCCCACCCGTCAACACATAGTCTCCGAGTGATATTTCATCCGTTACAAGTTCTTCCCTTATCCGCTCATCATACCCCTCATAGTGACCGCATATGAACACTAAGTGGTCTTCCCGCGCCAATTCCTCCGCTTTCTTCTGGGAATGCGGTTCTCCCTGCGGGCATAAAAGGACGACCCGTGGTGGTTTTTCCGATTTGTCTTTGATGGCCTGAATGCTGTCAAAGATCGGCTGGGGTGATAATACGAGTCCTGCACCACCACCGTAGGGATAGTCATCCACTTTGTTATGCTTGTTCTCTGTATAATCCCGGAAATTCACATAATTATAAGTGAAGGCTCCCTGCTCTTGAGCCCGCTTCATAATAGAAGTCTGCAGCACCCCGTTGAACATTTCAGGAAAAAGCGTCAAAATATCGATATGCATCAGTCAAGCAGCCCCTCTATTGGATCGATGACCACCGTCTTGTTATCTACATCCACTTGCTTTACAACAGACTCTATATAAGGAATAAGGACATCTGCGCCCTGTTTTTGCTTGACAACCCAGACGTCGTTCGCACCAGGTGTCAGAATCTCCTTGATCAAACCAAGCTCTTCCCCTGTCTCCAAGTACACCGCACAGCCTATGATTTCATGGAAGTAAAATTCGTGCTCGCCAAGCGGAGCCTGAGCTTCCTCGGAAACCATCAGCTTCCCATTCTTATATTGTTCTACATCGTTAATGGAACCATGTTCCTCGAATCGAATCAGATCGAACCCCTTATGGATACGGTGCGTCGTTATGACGAGGGGTTTCGGCTCCTTGTTTTCTTGAACCAAGTAAAGCTGCTGTCCCGGCTGGAAGCGTTCGTCAAAATCCGTAACGCGATGGACCTTTACTTCCCCCTTGATGCCGTGTGTATTAATAATTTTTCCGACGTTGTACAATTGTTTATCCATGTATATGACTACCTCGCTCGTATGACTTTTCCATCTTTAATGACGATTTCCTGTTCCTGTGTTATGTCCTTCCAACAATCGCCTTCGTGGACGGTGACTAATACATCTACTTCGTCCGTCTTGAGCTCACTTCCATCAGGCAGGATGTCCAGCTGTGTCGATTGATATTCCAACCAGCGAAGCTGATCTTTTCTCCGGCTGATTTCTTTAGAGAATCTCTTCTCGACTTCCTGCTTCGAGAGGCCGGGTTTACGTTCCAACTTCTTTTGTTCGAACATCAATTGCTCACATTCCTGATCAAGCTGTTTCCATTTCTGGTCGAAGTTCCGCTTCATCTCTGCACGGCTATTATTGGTCAGTACTTCTTTTACCGGGACTCTTCTGATGATCTGCATCTTCGTTCCCTCACCACCGCTTCCTCATGCGTTTCATACATGAAACTAGTAAAAAAGGGAAAGGTTCTCCCTCTCCCTTCTTACATGATATCCAAATAGATTCGCTTATCGGAATCTGAGCCTGCCGCATACACGACAGTTCGAATCGCTTTCGCAATCCGCCCGTTCTTTCCGATCACTTTTCCAACATCATCGGGATGGACGGAAAGATGATAAATCAGTTTATGATCTTCTTCTTTTACGTCCACCTTGATGTCTTCGGGATGATCGACAAGCGGAGTGACGATCGTTTCGATTAAGGCTTTCATGGGATCACCACTACTTCGTTATTGGTTTTTCTTTTCGTGGAACTGCTTCATGATGCCTTCGTTTGAGAATAGGTTACGAACCGTGTCGCTTGGCTTCGCGCCGTTGGACATCCAGTCGATCGCTTTGTCAGCGTCGATCTTAACCTCTACAGGGTTAGCGACTGGGTTATATGTTCCGATTTGCTCGATGATGCGACCATCACGAGGAGAACGGGAATCTGCTACTACTACACGGTAAAATGGGTTACGTTTAGAACCCATACGTTTCAGGCGAATTTTTACTGCCATATTTAACAACCTCCAAAATTTCTTTAATGTTTCACACAGATTTAGATTTTAGCAGAAGTTCAATGGTGTGTAAAGGTTTTTTCCATTACATAAACGGAAATTTAAATCCTTTACCTTTTTTCCCTTTGGTATTGCTCATCTGCTTCATCATTTTCTTCATTTCTTCAAACTGTTTCAAAAGTCTGTTGACCTCGGAAACGGACGTTCCGGACCCTTTGGCGATCCGTTTCTTGCGGCTTGCGTTCATGACGGACGGATCCTGACGCTCATGCTTGGTCATCGACTGGATAATCGCTTCCACATGAACAATCTGTTTGTCATCAAACGAGACGTTCTGCAAGCCTTTCATCTTATTGGCGCCGGGGATCATGTTGAGGATCTCATCCAACGGCCCCATATTCTTCACCTGCTGCATCTGCTCAAGGAAATCCTCGAAAGTGAAAGAGGCTGTACGCATCTTCGTTTCAAGCTCACGCGCCTGCTTTTCATCAACCTGGGTCTGTGCCTTCTCGATGAGTGTAAGCATATCCCCCATCCCGAGAATACGGGATGCCATACGTTCCGGGTGGAACGTCTCAAGCTGATCGAGCTTCTCTCCCATACCGGCGAACTTAATCGGCTTCCCTGTTACTGCTTTAATGGAAAGAGCCGCACCACCGCGGGTATCCCCATCCAGTTTTGTCAGGAGTACGCCGCTTACATCTAGCTGCTCATCGAAGCTTTCCGCTACGTTGACAGCATCCTGCCCTGTCATCGCGTCGACGACGAGGAAGATTTCATCCGGGTTGACCGCTTCTTTGATTTCCTGCAGTTCTCCCATCAGATCTCCATCAATATGCAGTCGGCCGGCGGTATCGATCAGCACATAATCATAGTGCTCTTCCTTCGCCTTGGCGATAGCATTCTTCGCAATATCCACAGGATTCGCTTCCGTTCCTTCCGCATGAACAGGCATACTCAGCTGCTTGCCAAGCGTCTCCAGCTGCTGGATGGCGGCCGGGCGGTAAATATCTGCTGCGACGAGCAGCGGGCTGCGGTTGTAGCTTTTCCTTAGGAGGTTGGCAAGCTTTCCGGTGGTCGTCGTCTTACCGGCACCTTGAAGTCCGACCATCATAATGACAGTCGGTGGTCGTTTGGCGACGGCGATTTTGCTTTCGTTCCCACCCATAAGCTCGGTGAGTTCCTCTTTGACGACTTTGATAACCTGCTGCCCCGGAGTAAGGCTTTCCATTACTTCCTGGCCGATCGCGCGCTCTTTAATGCGCTTGACGAAGTCTTTGACGACTTTGAAGTTTACATCGGCCTCGAGGAGGGCGAGGCGAACTTCACGCGTCATTTCTTTTACATCTTGTTCGGTCACCTTCCCTTTGCCTTTGATTTTCTTAATCGTTTCCTGCAAACGGTCGGATAAACCTTCAAAAGCCATTGAAAGCCCCCCCTATTCTAATTCTTGTAGTTGTTCCAGCCAGTCATGGAATCGTTCCGGAAGCTTCTCTTGTTCTATTTCTGCTTCCATTTCTTTGATCACCTGCTGGCGTTTCTGGAATTTTTCATATAGCAGAAGTTTCTTTTCATATTCTTCCAGCATCGTCTCTGTTCGGCGAATGTTATCATAAACCGCTTGACGCGAGACATCAAAGGTTTCGGATATTTCACCAAGCGAGTAATCTTCGAGATAATATAACTCCATATAATTTCTTTGTTTAGGAGTCAACAACGATTGGTAGAAATCAAAAAGATAGTTGATACGTGTCGTTTTTTCCAGCACGTTGGAAGCACTCCTTGTTAAGTGAAATACCTTTACACATAAATATTAACGGAGCCTGTCCCCAGATGTCAAGGCTTAAGACGTTTTTTCTTCGTCCTCTTCATACTCATCGATCATGTCAGCAAACAAACCGTAGACGAATGCATGGGCGTCGAAGTTCTCAAGGTCGGTCACTTTCTCACCGAGGCCGACCAGTTTAACCGGAATGTCCAGCTCCTTACGGATGGCCAGGACAATTCCACCTTTAGCCGTCCCGTCAAGCTTGGAAAGCACGATACCGGTAACATCGGTCGCTTCTGCGAATGTCTTCGCCTGACTCATTGCATTCTGACCCGTTGTTGCATCAAGGACGAGCAGTACTTCATGAGGAGCACCCGGAGCTTCTCTTTCGATGACGCGCTTCACTTTGGAAAGCTCATTCATCAAATTGACTTTGTTCTGCAGTCGGCCGGCCGTATCACAGATGAGCACATCGGCATTTCTTGATTTGGCTGACTGGATCCCGTCAAAGATGACGGCTGCGGGATCGCTTCCTTCGCTGTGCTTCGTCACGTTCACGCCGACACGCTTACCCCACTCCTCCAACTGCTCAATCGCACCGGCACGGAATGTATCTCCTGCTGCAAGCGTTACGTTCTTCCCTTCTGACTTCAGGCGGTGTGCAAGTTTGCCGATTGTCGTCGTCTTTCCGACGCCGTTTACACCTACGAAGAGATAAATGGTCAAACCATCAGGGTTTTCTTTCAGGCCTTCCACTTCACCTGCATCATCATCTCCGTAATAGATTTCCACCAGTTTCTCGGAAATAACCTCCTTCACCTGCTGTGGATCTTTAATGTTCTTTCTTTTTACTTCCATTTCAAGCTCTTCAATCATTTCCATGACGGTTGTCACACCGACGTCTGCGGAAATGAGTACTTCTTCCAGCTCTTCGAAGAAATCTTCATCCACCGTGCGGTACCTGGCGACGAGGTCGTTTATTTTACTGGAAAAGGAGTTCCTTGTCTTTTGAAGGCCTCGTTTGAACTTCGAGGCGATGGTGTCTTTCTCTTCCTCCACGTCTGTTTCCGTTTCCGACTGGATTTCTTCTTCATCGGCTTCCTCAACTTCTTCCTGTTCTGTAGAAGAAGGATACTGCTCAGGTGATGCTTGACCGGCGGTTTCTTCAGACGTGTCCTTTTCCGGGGCAGGTACCTCTTCCGACTTGACTTCGGTCTCTCCATCAAGGGATTCCTGCTCTGTTTCTTCCTCTTGCTCTAAAGGGAGTTGTTCCTTTTTCTCTGTTTCTTCATTCTTCACAAACTTCTCTTTCAACTTTTTGAAAAAACTCATCGACTCATCCTTCCTACGCTTCCAATAATTCCGGTGCTTCTTCCAACCTGACAGAGACGAGTTTGGATACTCCCGACTCCTGCATCGTCACACCATAGAGTACATCTGATTCTTCCATCGTCCCTTTCCTGTGAGTAATGACGATGAACTGGGTTTTCGCACTAAACTCCTTCAGGAACTTTGCAAACCGGTCGACATTTGCCTCATCAAGAGCCGCTTCCACCTCGTCCAGGACACAGAACGGGACAGGTCTGACACGCAGGATGGAGAACAACAGCGCGATAGCAGTCAGCGCCCGTTCCCCTCCCGACAGAAGACTCATATTCTGCAGTTTCTTACCTGGTGGCTGGGCGACGATATCGACACCTGTTTCAAGCATATTATCAGGATCGGTAAGTTTAAGGTCGGCTTTTCCGCCTCCGAAGAGACTGCGGAACACTTCTCCGAATTCGTTACGGATCTTCGTAAACGTGTCTTCAAATTTCCGCTTCATCTCTCCGTCCATTTCTTCTATAACCGTATGAAGCGTCTGTTTCGCTTCCAACAGGTCGTCCTGTTGGGTCTTTAAGAACTCATATCGTTCAAGGATACGGTCATACTCATCAATAGCACCGATGTTTACAGTTCCCAATTCTTCAATGGCGCGCTTGATCAGCTTCACTTTCGTCTCTGCTGCAGCCATATCCTCTACAGGGGCATACTCCCGTTTCGCCTTCTCAAAGGTCATGACATATTCTTCCTGCAAGTAGGAAAGCATGTTCTCGAGCTCTACATCCTGGCGGTTAGCTTTGACTTCTTTCTGCTGAATGTCCTGGATAAAGTTCTGGTGGTTCCGTTTTAATTCCTTCAACAACTGCTCCGCCCTCTGAATGGAGAAGCCGTATTCATTCCGTTCTTTTCGGCGTTCCTGGATCAGGACAGAAGTCGTTTCCTTCCTCTGCTTCGTCTCCTCAATCAGTTCGAGCAGTTCTTCTTCCGTTTGGTTGGACTCTGCAACTTCCATCAACTGTTGATAAGAGGAACGGTTTCCACGGAGCTCTTGTTCAATGAGTGCTTTCTCCTCCAAGTAACGGCCGGTTTTCTCCTGCTGATTGGAATAGGCTGATTCCTGTTCGGCAAGCTTGATCTCAAGCTCCTGTTTTCGGTTGGTCAGCTTTGCTTCGTCCAACTTCTGGCGTTCTTTCGTGTCCGTCAGTTCATCGATTTTCTTCTGAATCAGTGTAAGTTCTTCCGCTAACGATGCAAGGACTTTCTCCAGGTTATTTAATTGATCATGGGCATCTTCCCTGTCCTGATCATACTGGGCCTGATCCTGATCGAAAAGCTGCAGTTGGTCATTCAGATGGTTCCATTTAAGTTCCAGCTCCCTCAAAGTCGATGCCTTCTCATATTCTTCCCTCTTCCATTCGGAGAGTTCCTGATTATGTCCGGCTGCTTCCTTCTCTTGAAGGGTGAGCTGCTCTTTCAGCTGCATAACCTTCCGCTCCATGTCTTTCGCCTTCTGGTCATACTCACCGATCTTGGCTGTGAGATCCTGCAGTTCTTTCTCCCTTGTAAACAGGGACTGGTTGGACTGTTTCTTTGCACCACCGGACATCGAACCGCCCGGATTCACAACATCCCCGTCTACTGTCACTATTCGGTATTTCCGGTTCAAATAGTTTGCAAGCTGGTTGGCACTCTTCAAATCCTCCGCAATCACGATATGACCGAGCAGGTGCTGAATCGCTTTTGCATAAGGTTCCTCATACTTTACTAACTCTCCCGCAATACCCACAAACCCGGGCTGACCGCCAAGCTTTTCTTTGCCATAGACAGAGCGTGCCTGAATGGCATCCAAAGGGAGGAACGTCGCCCTCCCTTTGTTGTTGCTCTTCAGCCAGTGAATCGCCTGTCTCCCTGTCCGCTCATCCTTGACCACGATGTGCTGCGCCTGAGCTCCAAGAGCCGTTTCAACAGCCGTTATTAAATCAGAGGGGATGTCAATGAGTTCAAGAACCGCTCCTTCCACACCAGGGAGCTGCCCTTTCTGACGAGCCTTCAGCACTTCCCTGACGCCTTGGAAATAACCGGTGAAGTCTTCTTTCATATCCTCAAGCATCTCTTTCTTGGAACGCATCTTCTCCAGATATTGATAGCCTTTATACAATTTCTCCTGCGACTCTTGGTAAGCCGTTCTGCTCTGCTCCACCTGAGCCGTTAATGATTGAATCGTGGATTCCAGCTTTTGCCTCTCACTCTTAACTTCTTCTTGTTCAGAAGTGGTCAACCGAAGCTGTTCTTCCAGTTTGGCTCGTTCATCCCTTAAATCTTTAAACTTATCGTTCTGCAATCCTTTTTTGGAATGAATCTGATTTAACTGTTTCTCCAAAAGCTGCTTCTCGTTCCGTTTGGCCGCTTGTTTATTCAACAGTTCAATGTACTCACTCTTCAAATCTTCGATCTGTTCTTCGATCCGGTTGACATCTTTATTCAGGGCCTGGTTCGTTTGGTTGAGTTCCCGCCTCGTTTCCTTACGGATCTGTTTGGTTTCCTCAAGGCGCTTCGTCTCTTCTTCCGCGGTCACCTTCAACCTCTCCAGTTTTTCAGAAAGGTCTTCGTATGCTTCTTCAAGCTTTGATTTATTCTCTTCGAAATGTTTATGGCGTTCCTTCATAAGTTGTTTCTTACCTTCAAAATTTTCAAGGTCTTTCGTGAGAACCAGCAATGTTTCCTGAAGATCTTCAATCGACTCATCCAACGCCTGCATGTCCGACCGCTGCTTCAAGACTGTTTGTTCTTTGTTATCAATCTTTAATTGTAAGGAAGCCTCTTCCGCTTTGATTTTCTCGAGGTCTTTCAAAAGTGCCTGCCATTCTCCGTGCAGCTTCTCAATTTGTGTGATGAGAAGGGAGATTTCTATATGTTTCAATTCATCTTTCTTCTCCAAGTAATCTTTAGCAATAGCCGCCTGTTCCTTCAAAGGCTCCAGCTGACCATCAATTTCATAAAGAATATCCTCGACACGGTTCAAGTTCTCTTGTGTCTCGGATAGTTTATATTCCGCTTTTTTCTTGCGCTGTTTGTATTTAAGCACACCGGCTGCTTCTTCAAAAATCGATCTGCGTTCTTCTGCCTTCGAACTTAATATCTCTTCCACTTTCCCTTGACTGATGATAGAGAAAGCTTCCCGTCCAAGGCCGGAATCCATAAATAGATCGACAATATCCTTTAAACGGCATGTTTGGTTATTAATATAAAACTCGCTTTCACCAGAACGATACACTCGTCTTGTGACACTGACTTCCTGATAGTCAAGAGGAAGTGCCTGATCGGTGTTATCTAATGTTAAAGTTACTTCCGCCATATTTAATGGCGCTCTTGTCTCACTGCCTGCAAAGATGATATCTTCCATCTTCGCACCGCGCAGGGAACGAGCGGACTGCTCACCAAGCACCCAGCGTATAGCATCGGTTATATTACTCTTTCCGCTGCCGTTAGGACCGACGACGGAAGTCACACCTGTTACAAAGTCGACGGTTACCCGTTCGGCAAATGATTTAAATCCAATAGTATCCAATTGTTTGAGGAACATACTCATCCTCCTGTATTTTCACAAATCTATCTGTCACTCAACTTGTATATTTTATCATATTCGCACACCCTACGGTAGGAAGGTTCCGCCTCTTTATCCGATGAGGGTTTAAAAAACGATGAAACTGATTTATTATATGTACTAGTACTATTAAGCGCACTGGAGGAGGAAACACCTTGAGTTTACAAGAAGCCAGCCAAGAGAATCTGGCCGTGATCATCCATGACATGGCAGATAAACTGCAAGTCGTCAACCGTTCCCTTATGGATCCGGAAGACTACGATTTGAATAATTATGAAGAAATCAAATCCCTTCATGACATTATTGAGATGAAAGGCAGTTTAAGCGTCTCCGAGATACAAGCCTTCGTTACGGAACTCGGACAATACCGCAAGTAACAGGGCCGTATCCAATTAGAGCTAAAAAAAGACCGCGCCAGGCATGAAATGAGTTGCCGTGGACGGTCTTTTTTTATGAAATCGCTCCGTGATTCTCCAGCGCCTGCTGGGCAGCTTTCTGTTCTGCTTCTTTTTTCGTCCGTCCGACTCCGATTCCACCGATATCATCCTGGATACGGACGTGAGCAATAAATTCGCGGCTGTGGGCAGGTCCTCTTTCTTCGACGATTTCGTATTCAATTTTACTATTCTTATCTCGTTGTATGAATTCCTGCAGCTGACTTTTAAAATCCATCGCATGAGAAAAAGCACCTTTTTTCACTTTCGGATAAACGTAAGTTTGAAGGAACTGTATGACCTTGTCATAGCCTTGATCCAAATAGAGGGCTCCGATAAACGCTTCAAACACGTCAGCCAAAAGTGCAGGCCTGTTGCGTCCACCCGTCATTTCCTCTCCTTTACCGAGAAGAATAAGCTCCTGGAAATTCAACTCATTGGCAAACTCTACCAAAGAGACTTCACAAACGATGGAAGCCCTGAATTTCGTCAGCTCCCCCTCTGCCATATCAGGAAATTCCCGATACAGGTATTGGGATACTCCCAGTTCCAAGACCGCGTCACCTAGAAATTCGAGACGCTCGTTGTCTTCGCGGTCGGTTTTCCGATGCTCATTCACATAAGATGAATGCGTGAAAGCTTGTTCCAGTAACGAAATATCACGGAACTTTATGTTAATTTTGTTCTGGAAACTCGAAAAATCATCCATAAATCACCTTGTCCTTTACTGAGAATTTCTGAAATACAGGAAAGGCTGCCCGTATAAAACGGACAGCGATTCTCCTTACGACTGGCTGCTTATGTAATTCACAGCGTCGCCTACTGTATTGATTTTTTCAGCTTCTTCATCAGAAATTTCCAAATCAAACTCGTCCTCAAGCTCCATTACTAGCTCAACTACGTCAAGAGAGTCTGCTTCTAGATCTTCTTTGAAGGAAGCTTCCATAACCACTTTGGACTCATCAACGTCGAGACGATCGACGATGATCTGTTTTACGCGATCAAATGTATCTGCCATTGGAACCTCACCTCCCTTCAGTAATTATAGTAAGGTGCCGGAAAAAGCGCAAGGACTTATCCAATAACCTTTTCCACCACGTTTGTTACATCACCATTCCACCGTCAATGTGAAGCGTCTGGCCTGTCATATAATCTGCGTCCTCAGAGGCAAGAAAACGCACGACACGCGCGACATCTTTCGCTTCACCCAGACGGGATAAAGGAATCAGATTAAGCATCTGCTCCCGCTGTTCATCTGTCAAAGCATCGGTCATATCCGTAGCAATATACCCCGGCGCTACCGCGTTGACATGAATGTTCCGCGCGGCAAGCTCCTTAGCATTCGACTTCGTCATTCCTATGACACCGGCTTTTGCAGCTACGTAGTTCGCCTGGCCGGGGTTTCCGGAGACGCCGACGATGGACGCGACATTGATGATACGGCCATACTTCTGCTTCATCATCTGACGCGTCACACCTTTCGTACAAAGGAAAACACCTTTTAAATTGGTGTCGATGACGGCATCGAATTCTTCTTCCTTCATCCGCATCAGAAGGTTATCCTTCGTGATGCCAGCGTTGTTAATAAGAATATCCAGACTGCCGAACTCATCCACAACAGTCTTCACCATTCGTTTCACATCATCTGCATCAGACACGTTCGCCTGAATTTTAATAGCTGTTCCGCCGTTTTCACGGATTTCCTGAACGACTGCCTCGGCTTTGTCTTCACTCCCGGCGAAGTTAACTGCCACTTTTGCCCCTTTTGCTGCAAGCTCAAGGGCAATCGCTTTTCCTATTCCTCTGGAAGCTCCCGTAACAAGAGCCGATCGATCTTGTAAAATCATGAAGACTCCTCCTTATTCCATTCCAAGAATGCGTGCATAGTATCAGGGTCCTGGATACTAAACGTTTTCATCCTGCGCTTCACTTTGCGAACAAGGCCGCTCAGCACCTTCCCATGACCTACTTCGACGATGGCGTCGACATCCTCTTCGACGAACGCGTCTAAAATTTCATGGAAACGGACCGGTGAATACAATTGCTCAACAAGCAAGTTCCTGATCGTTCCAGCGTCTGTTACAGGCGCTGCCGTCACATTTGCATAGACCGGAATCTGCGCATCTTTCACTTCTATACGATTCAAATACTCTGCAAATTCATCACTGGCCGGTTTCATCAATCTGGAATGGAAAGGTCCGCTTACGTTCAATGGAAGGACACGTTTCGCTCCGGCATCGGAGAGTTTTTCAGAAGCTTTGTCCACGCCCTCTTTCGTACCAGAAATAACGATTTGTCCAGGACAGTTAATGTTGGCTAAATCTACCGTGAGGTCACCGTCGAAGCCTTCCAGCGTCTTTTCGATATCAGAACGATCAAGACCCAGCACGGCTGCCATCGTCCCTTTACCCGTCGGGAAAGCCTCTTCCATCAATTTTCCACGCACGTGAACAAGCTTCACTGCATCAATTGGATCCAGCGCACCAGCACTGACAAGCGCACTGTACTCACCAAGGCTGTGACCAGCCGTCATCGCCGGTTTTATTCCTTCTTCTTCCAAGACCATCTGGATGGCTACACTATTAAGAAGAAGAGCCGGCTGGGCATTCTCCGTTTTCGTCAAGGTTTCTGCAGGACCTTCGAACATGAGGGTCGAGAGTGAATAACCGAGCGCTTCATCCGCACGGTCGAATAATTCCTTTACAGAAGGGTACGTCTCATACATCGCTTTCCCCATGCCTACCTCTTGAGAGCCTTGTCCTGGGAATACTGCTGCTATACGTTTCATGATTCATCCTCCTCTGAATCCATTTGTTTGAGCGTTTCCGCAATAGTTTCTGTCACATTTAACTCCACCATCTGACAAGCTTGACGAATGGCGTTGAAAACGGCTCTTTCGTTAGACGAGCCGTGGGCTTTAATCACAGGTGCTGCTAAACCGAACAACCCTGCTCCTCCATACTCCGAGTAATCAAGCTGTGTCTTCAATCCTTTCAGATCGTTTTTAGCAAGACCGGCAGCAATCTTCGTCTTAAAGTTACTCATGAATGTTTGTTTAATCATAGAGAACATCGACATAGCCGTACCTTCAATTGTTTTTAATGCGACGTTCCCTGTGAAACCGTCAGTCACTACGACGTCCGCTGCACCATTCAGCAAATCACGTGCTTCCACATTTCCGACAAAATGAATCGGAGCATTCTTCATCAGTTGGAACGCCTTCTTCGTCAAATCGCTGCCTTTTCCTTCTTCTGTACCTACATTCAGCAGTCCGACACGGGGACGTTCCAAACCGCGGACCTGTTCTGCATAAATGGAGCCAATGACGGCATATTGCAGTAAATGCGCCGGTTTCGCATCAACGTTCGCACCAACATCAAGCATTAAGAATCCTTTTCCGTCTATGGTAGGAAGTGTCGGGCTTAACGCCGGACGATCCACACCTTTCATTCTGCCGACAATGAATAGTCCCGCACTCATCAGGGCACCCGTATTTCCGGCGGAAATGCAGGCATCAGCCCTTCCTTCCTTGACTTCATTCGCCATGAGAACCATGGATGCATTCTTCTTCTTTCGAACAGCTCTTACAGGTTCATCTTCCGCCGTAATCATTTCTGTCGTATGTATTACCGTTACGTTTTCCTGCCCCTTCAAATAAGGGGAGATCAGCGATTCATCTCCGACCAGCGTGATGTGCAGTCCATCAATGGCATCAGCTGCCTGGACGGCTCCTTTCACGACAGCTTCCGGAGCATGGTCGCCTCCCATCGCATCTATGACGAGTTTCATCTCTTCCATCTCCTTCTATTGTTTAGAACGGTACATTTCAAATGTACCCGCAAACACTTCTTCCTGACCGACGTAGCTGTGGACTTTGACAATCGTTCTGCCCTTCTCCCCTTCTCCTTGGACAGTCGCTTTGGCAACGACGCGCTCCCCGAGTTTGACGGGACGGGAGAAGTGTATAGTGGACCGGGCAGTCAAAGCAAGTTCATCGTCGATCAAGGCTACAGCAAGTGAATTCGCCTGGGCGAACAGGTGGTGCCCCCTCGCAATGTGATTACGCGAGAATACGTGGTCGGGACGAATATCCAAAATGGAAATAGCCCTGTCGTCCAATTCAAGATCTACAACCTCACCAATGACTTCTTCGATAGGCAGAGCTTTCACCGTACCGTTCCATTCCTGATTCGCAACAGATTTAATTCTTTCACGAAGCTCCGGAATCCCCATTTCCATCCGGTCGAGACGAATGGTTTGTATACTGACACCAAAGGTTTTTGCAAGCTCTTCATCCGTAATAAAAGGCACACGGTCAATTTGATTTTTCAATTCTTCCTGACGAATCTTCTTAGGTTTTCTCATATTGATTCCACCGTTCATCTAGCATAAACGCTCGACTTTATGACTAGGTACTAATAGTAATATATAATACCATGTCCGATTACGCAAGGAGGGGGTTATTTTTCTGAAAATTCCATCCGATTCTCTTTCATAAATAAAAGGTTCCGGCTTGTCTGCCGGAACCCTGAAGGAAGAAAGCATATCTCTCAGTCCAATACATTCCCAAGAATACTCTTATCCTCATACAGCAATTCCTTCAAAGAGTGGTAGCGCGGATCTCGCTCCAATGAATCAGAAAGGACGAGATCGGCTGCATCCTTTCGCGCCGTTTCCAACGCTCTGTAATCATGAACCATATCTCCGACTCTGAATTCCGGAAGGCCGCTTTGTTTCCTGCCGAAGAAATCTCCAGGCCCCCTGAGCTTCAAATCCTGCTCGGAAAGTTCAAAGCCGTCATTCGTTTCGGTCATGATCCGCATCCTCTCTTTGCCCACATCGCCCTTAGGGTCTGCAAGCAGAATACAATAACTTTGATCAGAGCCCCTGCCGACACGGCCTCTAAGCTGATGGAGCTGAGAAAGTCCGAAGCGCTCGGCATCGTAGATGACCATCATGGTCGCATTCGGAACATTCACCCCTACTTCCACCACCGTCGTAGATACAAGAATACTCAGCTCATTAGCTGCAAACCGTTCCATGACGGCTTCTTTCTCTTCATTATGTAAGCGTCCATGCATGAGGCCGACGGAAACATCCGGTTCAAACACAGCACTTAATTGATGATAGAGATCAACAGCATTCTGTATATCCAGTTTATCCGACTCTTCAATCAACGGGCTGATGACATAAGCTTGATGTCCCTGGTCAATTTCTTTTTTAATAAAGCTTAAAACGCGGTTGGTCATCTCACCTTTTACCCAATAAGTCTCTACCGGCTTCCTCCCTGCAGGCATTTCATCAATGACGCTGACGTCCATATCCCCGAAAGCCGTTATGGCCAGCGTCCGGGGGATCGGTGTCGCCGTCATGAACAGTACGTCCGGATGTAAACCTTTATCCCGAAGGGCTCTCCGCTGTTTGACACCGAAACGATGCTGTTCGTCAACAATAACGAATCCCAGGTCGGAAAACACGACCTCGTCCTGAATCAACGCATGAGTACCGATCAGGATATCTACTTCTTTCCGCTCAACAGCCTCCAATATTTCCTGTCGCTTTTTCCCCTTTATGGAACCTGTAAGCAGAGCGACATTGGCACGTCCACTAAACATTTCTTTAAGCGATTGGTAATGCTGCTCAGCAAGAATTTCTGTAGGAACCATTAGCGCTCCTTGAAAACCGGCGGTGATGGATGCATAAAGACCGATGGCAGCTACGGCGGTTTTACCTGAACCAACATCCCCTTGCAGCAGGCGGTTCATCCGATGCGGATGCTTCATATCGTGGAGAATTTCCGCAAGCGCCTTTTTCTGAGCCGAGGTCAGTTCGAATGGCAGGGCCTGTACGAACTCCGTCAAGCGTCCGTTGTCATACCGCTGGACTAGCCCTTCACTCGCCTCCCGGTGATACTTACGGAGAAGCTGCATTTTGAGCTGGAAGATAAGAAACTCCTCATAGATGAACCGGCGCTTCGCATGCTTAAGCAATACCCTGCTGTCGGGATAATGCATTTGTCTTAAAGCCTGTACGCGGTCCGGAAGCTTATATCCCAATGTCAACTCTTCAGGGAGAATCTCAGGAACGTCTTGCCCATACGCATCAAGAGCTGTACGGATCACTTTCCTGAGTGTCGTTAAGCTGACTCCTTCTTTCAGCGTATAAACCGGCTGGATCGGTTCCTGTTCTTTCGACTCGCCTTTTTTGAACTGGCTGACTGTAATCTGCAGCCGCTGCTGGTCCCATTTCCCCGTCACCGTAACGGTATCTCCCGGGTTCAGCTGTTTCTTGGCAAAAGCGCGATTGAACATTACAGCCTTCACAGCGAACTGTTCCACCTGCAACGTGAACGTCAACCGCGACTTTTTCCTACCAAAAAAACTGAGGACAGGATCGGAGACGACCTGTCCCTCAATTGTCGCCTTCTCATTGTTTTCTAATTCTGTCAGGGGTTTAATTTCATAAGAATCATAACGGTGCGGAAAATAAAACAATAAATCCTCGACCGTAAACAAACCCAATTCATTCAAATTCGTTGCCAGTTTCGGTCCTACACCTTTCACTTCACTGATAGACTGTTGCAGCAATGGTTTCACTCTTTCTTCAACGAGATTCCGTACACTTTCGCTTCAAGCTCTCTTCCTGTTGGAGTGGCGGCGAGCCCCCCCTGGGCTGTTTCACGGAAATCTGACGGCATGCGCTGTCCCACCTTATACATGGCATCGATAACCTCATCACATGGAATACGGCTCGTCACACCTGCGAGCGCCATATCTGCAGCTACGACTGCGTTCGATGCCCCCATGGCGTTCCTTTTCACACACGGGACTTCCACCAATCCAGCTACAGGGTCGCAAATTAGACCTAGCATATTCTTAAGTGTTATCGCCATCGCTTCCGCTGATTGGGAAGGAGTGCCTCCTGCCATTTCTACAATGGCCGCAGCTGCCATACCGGCAGCAGAACCTACTTCCGCCTGACAGCCGCCTGCCGCACCGGAAATAGAAGCATTATTGGCTACAACGAATCCGAAAGCGCCGGACGTAAACAAGTACCGTACCATCTGTTCCCGCGTCGGTTTCAATTGATTTTTCACAGCAAACAATGTACCCGGGACACACCCGGCACTTCCAGCTGTCGGCGTCGCACAAATCGTACCCATTGCCGCATTGACTTCGTTAGTGGCAACTGCTTTACTTACGGCGTCCATCATCAGATTACCGGATAAAGGAGTATGATTCTTCATATAATTCTGGATGAGTACGGCGTCACCTCCGGTCAGGCCGCTGTGGGATTTTACCCCTTTCAGTCCATCCTCAACCGCTTTCTCCATTACAGACAGGTTCCTTTCCATCTGCTCGATCACTTCTTCTCTCGTCAGCTGCTTCACGTCCATTTCCTGACGGATCATCACTTCCGAGATCTGTATGTTTTGACTCTCTGCCATTTCAACAAGCTCTGCTACGTTGCGAAACATGGGATCGCCCCTTTCTTTGTTGTCAGTCTGATATTTTGGCTACTTGTGTAATATGATCAGCACGCTCCAACTCGTTCAAAACGGAGTCGTCGATATTCTGATCCACTTCGATCACCATAAGCGCCTGTTCTCCCTGCGCTTTCCTCGATACTTCCATTCTACCGATATTGATTTCATTCCTGGCAAGGACCGCCGTCGCAGAGGCAATTGCTCCGTAACGATCATTATGAATCAATAAAATGGCAGGGTGGCTTCCCGACAAACGCAGTTCAAAGCCGTTCAGCTCCGTAATCTCCGCCTTACCGCCTCCGATGGATATGCCGACAAGCTCAAGTTCTCCATCCTCATCACCTATTTTGACGCGGGCGGTGTTCGGGTGATCCGTATGGGAATCCTCCTCATAAAAACGGATTTTCATTCCGTTCTTCCTTGCTGTTACCAAAGATTCCCGGATCCGCTGATCGTCGGTATCGTAATCGAGCAGCCCTCCGATAATCGCGACATCTGTACCGTGCCCTTTATAAGTTTTTGCAAATGATCCATACAGATGGATATGCGCATATTTGGGCTCTCTGCCGAATAAATGACGTGCGGCTCTGCCTATCCTGGCCGCACCTGCTGTATGTGAACTGGACGGACCGATCATGACAGGTCCGATGATATCGAAAACAGAACGATATTTCATTTGTTTCACCTTCCCCTTGTTTCTGTCTCTATTGCACGAAAGAAAACGCTTACTAACATCGAATAATCCCCTATCATCTTATCACAAACTTGAGATTTTCACCTCCATTTTACTAGAATACAAATAATGCTGCTTGTAAGATACTTTAATCAAGAGTAAAATAGATGGTTGTGGGTTACTCGGTAACCGGGTGGGAGAGGGATAACTTCATAGAGGAGATTGAAATGCTCAATCAGCAAAGCAATCGTGCAGACTGGAAGAAAGAGGGTCTGGCAGGTTTAATCGGCTATTTTACGACTGTTTACATCGTAGCTGTCAACAGCCAGATCATGGAGAGTGCCGGACTTCCGCTTGAAAGCGGAATGGTGGCAACGATTCTTGCCAGTGCACTAGGCTGTTTGATCATGGCCTTATATGCGAACGCACCTATGGTTCTGATACCAGGTATGGGGGTCAACGCTTTATTCGCCTATTCCATTGTCGAAGGGACAGGAATGGATTTCCAGCAGGGGCTGGCCGTTGTCGTCGTTGCTTCGATACTGTTTCTCATCACAGCATTTACGAAGCTTGGAGACTGGCTGAAGCAGGCGATCCCTTCTTCTTTGAAGCACGCCATTACGGTCGGATTAGGTTTATTCCTTACATTGATCGGATTGGAGAAAGGTGGACTTGTCGTCAAAGGCGATCACTCGTTGATTGCCCTTGGAAACCCCTCGTCAGCACTAGTAATGACGAGTATCCTGACGCTGTTCATCGGCATTTTCCTCTTCACCAGAAATGTACCTGGGAACTTCCTGATCACGATGGTCGCAGGAACGATTCTTGCGAAGTTCACCGGCGTTCTTGGTGAAAAAGGAGATCCCATTTCTCTCGGAAGCCAATCCTTCGCCTATATGCCGGACTTTTCAACCATTGGACAATTCGGTTTTTGGATGGCGGTCTTTCCGCTGGCGATCGTACTCATCTTTGAAAACATGGGTTTGATCCACGGACAGCTGGGAATGCTTGATCAAGAAGGGAAGTTCAAACGTTCTTATCAGGCGTCTGCCTTTTCCGCACTTACGACAGGGTTCCTCGGCACTTCGCCTACTGTTTCATCCGCAGAGAGTGCAGCTGTTATAGCCTCAGGCGGTAAAAGCGGAAAATCGAGCTTGACGATGGCTGTGTTGTTCATCGGGACGCTTTTTCTAATCCCTTGGATCTCTATGGTGCCTTCTACAGCTATTGCGCCGATTCTAATCATCGTCGGGGCCCTTATGGTGCAGAACATCAAAGAGATTCCGATTGACCAATTATCAGAGTCCATGCCGGCCTTTCTTATCA
Organism: Bacillus sp. SB49; assembly: GCF_000469135.2. Lineage (NCBI taxonomy): Bacteria > Bacillati > Bacillota > Bacilli > Caryophanales > Bacillaceae > Bacillus > Bacillus sp. SB49. The sequence goes on along the minus strand of NZ_CP048117.1, from coordinate 1,708,971 downwards.
TTGTGATGATTCCGTTCACTTATTCCATAGCAGATGGGATGGCTTTTGGATTTATTGCCTACCCTATTGTCAAGTTTGCTATTGGAAAGCAAAGGGAATTGTCGGCACCAGTCGTTCTTATCGCCATGATCTTTCTCATTGAATTTATCGTTCGTTCACTTGGACATTAATACAGATGAACGTATTTACCCGTTCTCTGAAAAAACCGGCTGCACCCTTTCTCTTGAAGAAGGGTGATCAGCCGGTTTTTTATTTCGCTACAAATCTCTAACCTCTTTGGACACGCCAGCGGAGCATTACGGTCATTTTGCAGCAGTCTACCCCTCCAGCCGTGCCTTTCCACTGAATTTTGATCCTCTCCGGGTTATAATCAAAGTCGAAATCTCCCACTGCTCCAGCCTCTTTAATCATTTGTTCCACCTTTGGACGATTCGACCGCTGAGCTGCCTCCATTAGCTCATCGGCGAATTCCTTCGATGCCTCCACCCGCTCCATCACTTTCTCTGCCCCGTTCATCATTTGTTTCGCTGCCTTCGCAGATTGACGAAACAAGCTGCTGTCGACTTCAGGGAAAGCTGGTCTGCCGACTTGAACATAAGCAGGAATCCGGTAATCATACATGAAATAGGGATAGGGTACCCAGACCATAGGCAAGAATAAAACCTCCCCTTGTTTGCTCCTTTCTTCATGTTTATGTGAACAGGCAGAAAAGAAAACAAAAAAAGAAGACGTTGAAACGTCTTCTTTTTTAATCTTCAATAGGAATGATAGACGAACCCTGCTTTTTAAATAAAATCGTCAGCAGGCCGTCTTGGAAAGATGCCCGAAAGACAGTGTCTGAAACAGTGAATGGAAGTGGAATGATTCTTTCTTTCCGAGTAAACGAACGGCTCTGATTAAAATAATTCATGGAGTGATCATGAACGTAACGATCCTCGGAACCCTCCACCCTGATTCTCACCTGGCTGCCGACATGTTCAAGATGAATCTGCTCTCTCTTAACTCCCGGAAGATATGCTTCAATCGTGTATTCTTTGTCTGTTTCAACCACCTCTATCGGAATAGTGGTGGTTTGGATATAGTGATCGAGCTTCTGGAAGGCATCTCCAAAAAAGGAATCAACTACTTTCATCACATCTTCCAAATCCTGCTGAAACAAATCCGGCAAATGATCGTTTTTATTCTTCATAGGGACACCTCTTTGGTTGAAGTTATACCCTACCAACATATGCCCAGATCAATCTTCAGGTACCTCACTCATGGAAATCAAGACCGGATGCCACCGCTTTTACATAGCCTTTGCGGATAACGAAGTCTCCGAATTTCTCGTCCTCTTCCCTTTCCTTCGCATAGCGGTGAATCATCGGTTTCAGCTCTTTAAGGATTTCTTCTTCACCAATGTTCTCTCTATACAATTTATTCAAACGATCCCCTGTGAATCCAGCTCCGAGATACATGTTATATTTGCCAGGCCCTTTTCCAATGAATCCGATCTCTCCCAACGCCGGGCGGGAACACCCATTCGGGCATCCGGACATTCGGATAACGATCTCCTGTTCTTTCAATCCGGCTTCATCTAAAATCTCTTCCAGGTGGTCGATCAATGTCGGGAGATACCGCTCCGCCTCCGCCATTGCCAATCCGCAAGTCGGCATCGAAACACATGCCATTGAATTTCGACGGAGAGCAGAATTCTGGCTGCCGTCCGACAACCCGTATTGTTCAATCAATGCTTCAATCACAGGCTTCTCCGCTTCTGATACTCGTGAGATGATAAGGTTTTGGTTGGGGGTCAAACGGAATTCCCCGATTTGGGTTTCCGCTATTTTTCTCATTGCTTCCTTTAATTTATACCCTTCCGCATCCTTGATGCGTCCATTCTGGATAAAGAATGTGTGGTGCCAGGTCCCGTCTTCTCCTTTGACCCAGCCGTACCGGTCCCCGTTGTGATCAAAATGATATGCCTTCGCTTCTTCCAACGCATAACCTAATCGACGATTAAGTTCCTCCAGAATCTGATCGGCTCCTAATCTGTCAACCGTGTACTTGAACCGGGCGTTCTTACGATTGGAACGATTGCCGTAATCCCGCTGTATCGTCAAAATTTTCTCCGCTACATCAACCACCTGCTCCGGCACACAGAAGCCGATGGTACGACCGAGCTGCGGATATGTCGAAGTGTCGCCGTGGGTCATTCCCATCCCCCCGCCAACGACGACGTTGAATCCCTGCAGCTTTCCATCGTCCAATACAGCGATGAACCCCAGGTCCTGTGAAAACACATCGACGTCATTGGAAGGTGGAACGGCAATGCCTATTTTGAATTTCCTCGGCAGATACAGCGGTCCGTAAATCGGCTCTTCTTCCTGACCGTCCACCACTTTTTCTTCATCCAGCCAAATTTCATGATAAGCTCTTGTCCGCGGAAGGAGATGTTCACTCACTTTCTTCGACCACTCATACACTTCTTTATGAAGGGCGGATTGTTCAGGGTTAACGTTACACATGACGTTCCTGTTCACATCGCCACATGCCGCAATGGTGTCCATCAATACGGCATCCATCGCCTGTATCGTCTTCTTCATGTTCCATTTTAAAATACCGTGCATTTGAAACGTCTGACGGGTCGTCAGTTTCAGCGTTTCATTGCCGTACTGGTCTGCCAAACGATCCATAGCCAGCCACTGGTCGGGAGTCGCCACACCACCGGGAAGGCGCACCCTGATCATGAATTGATACGCCGGCTCTAATTTCTGCTTTTTTCGTTCGTTCCGCAGGTCCCTGTCATCCTGCATGTAGCTGCCGTGAAATTTCAAAAGCTTCGTTTGATCATCAGGAATGCTTGCAGAAAGCGGCTCCTGGAAACTCTCGACAAGATCGCCCCGTAAAAACCGGCTCTTTTCTTTAATCTCTTCCATTTCACTCGGAGGACCTTCCGGTTTATGCAATGTTTTGTGTTCAGACATCCGTAAAACTCCTTCCCGCTATTAGTAAACGTCTCTCTGATAGCGCTTTGATTTTCTAAGTTCTGTCAAATAATTTTCTGCTTCTTCTCTTGTATAAGCGCCTTCCTGCTGGAAGATATCAAGCAGGGTTTCCTGCACGTCTTTCGCCATGTGTTTCTCATCGCCGCAAATATAAAGATAAGCACCTTCCTCAATCCATTGGAAGACCTCTTTACTCTTTTCACGCAGGCGGTGCTGCACATAGACCTTTTGATCTGTATCCCTGGAAAAGGCAACGTCCATATTCGTCAGAACGCCGTCTTTGATCCATTTCTGCCATTCCGTCTGATAAAGAAAGTCCGTCACGAAGTGCTGTTCACCGAAGAACAGCCATGACTTCCCTTCCGCTTCCGACTCTTCCCATTCCTCCATAAAGGAACGGTAAGGTGCAATACCAGTACCAGCGCCGATCATGATGATCGGCCGGGTCGTGTCTTCCGGAAGCTTGAAATTCTGGTTTTTCTGTACAAAAACCGAAAGCTGATCCCCGGGTTTCGTCCTTTCGGCACACTGTCCGGAACAGACTCCCGTCCGCTTTCTCCCATGAGAATCATAGCGAAGCGCCCCTACCGTCAAATGAACCTCGTCGGGGTTGGCTTTCAGGCTTGAGGCAATTGAATATAGACGTACTGGAATCTTACGTAATGCAGTAAGGAATGCATCGACATCGACTTCCCAAGGTCCATAGTCTTTGACGAAATCCAACAGATCCCTCCCGTGAATGTATTGGGAAACTTGCTCTTTATCTGTCAAGAGATCCGCTAAACTCTCATTAGAAGTAAAAGGAGCGAGCTTTTCGAGGAGGGGCTTGGTAAGAACCGTAATCTCAAAATGGGTCAGCAGCGCTTCTCTAAGCGCACGGACCTCCCCTTGCTTATTGACTGAGACGGACTTCTCCGGATCCCAATTCATCTCTGTAATCAGTGCATCTACCAAGGAAGGCTCATTTTGGGGATAGATTCCGAGACTGTCTCCAGGCTCATAGGTCAGACCGGACCCTTCCAAGTCGATCTCCAAATGCCGGGTTTCTTTGTTGGAACCCTGCCCGTTCAAATTGATGTTCTCCAACACTTCCGCCTGAAACGGATTAGATTTGGAGTGGACCGGTACGTCGTCCGTAAGCGGTGCAGCAGCTGCAGCAGGAGAATTGGTTTCTGACGCAGAACCCAGCTGCTGACTAACGCCCCGCCACCACTCCTCCGCGGGATCTTCATAATCAAGATCACAATCGACCCTCGGATACATCCTTTCCGCGCCAAGTTCAGCGAGCTTCTCATCGATCACTTTACCGGTCTCGCAGAACAAGTCATAAGAGCTGTCTCCAAGTGCCAAAACCGAATACCGAACCCCCTCCAGCTTCGGTGCACGCTTCCCATGGATAAATTCATAAAACGACAGCGCGTTATCCGGCGGGTCTCCTTCTCCATGCGTACTGGTCAAAATGAGAAGATCCTCTACATTTTTCAAAGCCTTCGGTTTGAAGTCATCCAGTGCTGATAACGTCGTTTCAAACCCCTTCTTATCCAACGTTTCCTTGTACTGTTCTGCCAGTGACTGACAGTTCCCCGTATGAGATCCGTAGAGGATGGTAATACTCCTCGTTGCAGCAGCCTTCTCCTCTGTAGTGGAAGGGTGAGACTGAGCAGCAGGGTCTGCTTCGGTTGAAGCCAGGGAAGATGCCAAATACCCGCTTAACCATATTTTTTGATGATTACTTAATGATGTTAATAACTGGTTTAACAAGTCCGCCTGATCTTTATTGAACGGACTGTTGCTGACTTGTAAGGACAACATTTCCACCTCCATAAAACCTTTATTTTTTTATTTCGGAAGCTTTCGCTTTATAGTAGCGATCAAGTGTGACGACCATCGCCCCCATTTTCGGACGGGCCGGCTGAATCACTGTGGATATTCCCTGACCGGCAAGCTCCTCTGCTGTTACTTTGCCAACGGCGACGGCTGTGACGTCCTTTTCGAAGGAAGCGGTGAGACGGCTGCGATCCGCATCTTTTTCAAACAAGTTTTTCACCTGAGTTTTACTCGTGAACACCACCGCATCCAGTTCCCCCGCAAAAATAGCATTCTTCAAATTGTCGATAATGGACAAAGATGGCTTTTCAAATGTGTAAGGCTTTGATAAATAGACGGAAAATCCAAGTTGTTCCAAGGATTCCTTCCATACGGCATCATCCTGATCATACGCCTGCAGGAACAACCTTCCACCCGAAGCCGCTTCTTTCTGAATGCGCTCCACAAGATCCTTCATCGTCCCATCTGCCGCAACGAGGGCCGGCTGTATCTCGTTTTCTTTTAACCAATCCATTGTCTTCGAACCTCTAACAGCAAGCGTTTCCGTGTTCAGCTTTTTTACAAAAGCACGGGACAATTTTCTTTCAGAGGCTGCATTGTTAAGCGTCCTTGCACCGATTCCTGTTGTTAAGACGACAAGGTCGAATGGTTCATCCAGATAGTCTTTGACATTTCTCACACAGCGCTCTTCGTGGAGCACCTGCTTCCCTTGAATCGGATAGACAGAGGCACGGCCGCCTAAATTTTCTATAAGAGAAGTAATGGCTTCCGACCTTCGATCCGCTGCCACACCTATGTGTTTATTCGTTAATCCTGACACGTCCCTCCCCCTTTCCTATAGCTATGTATATCATCAAGCACCCGCTTTTGCGCTTCTGTATCGTGGTAGTCCTCCTTGAGGATTTCCCTTAAAAAATCATGCTGTGTTTCTTTGTTCATACTACTTTCTTTAAGCAGCGTACGGCAGTGATGTAAGAAGTCAACATACTCCCCATAACCTTCCCCGTACTCGCTTTCCAGGCGTTGTTTTAATTTGGAGGCAAGCATCGGACTCGCTCCGTCGGTTGATACGGATATTGTCAGCCTCCCGCGTTTAAGGAAGCCCGGAAAGTGTACATTCCCCCCGCTGCCACCATCCACTCTGTTGATCAGTGGTATCCTTTCACTTAAAGCAGCAATACGGTCATTCTCTTTTTGGTCGCTTGTAGCAATGATCAGGAGGTCCGTTCCTTTGCTGTCGGAACTAGTGAACGTTCGACGGTAACAAGTAATCTCCCCACTCTTCTCCAACAGGGAAAGCTCGGGATGGAGGGAAGGGCTGACAACGATTATTTCTGCGCGGCAGGTCATCAGCGTTTTCACCCGCTTAAGCGCGACGCGCCCACCGCCGGCAACGACGACTCTCCGCCCTTTCCATTCCACCATCATAGGTAAGTGACTGTTCACAGGAAGTCTCCTCTCAAGGTGTCTTCATTCCCACCAGCGTTTCTTTCACACGATCCGCCATCGCTTCGATCATATGAGGATGGTCATTCAAATGTCCGGAAATCTTCACCGCATATCCTTGTTCCGCAGCCTTTTGCACCTTAGCTTCCATAGAACGGAGAAGTACTCCGGTAAACCACAGGTACGGGACGACGACGGTAGGCTTACCCGATTCCAACACTGCATGAAAAGCCTCATCGTAGCTTGGAGTGATTGCGGCAAGGTAACAAACATGAACACTGTCCGCACCCGCTTTGCTCCGCAAACGCTCTCCAATAAATTCCATTGCTGTTCTTGTTGATGGATGTCTGCTGCCCCTTCCAACGAGAAGGATATTAGGAGTTTGATTCCCTGCAACAATGTCCCTTACTCGATCAACAAGGACGTCGATAATACGCTCCTGTACTCCAAGGGGTTCCCCGTAATGCAGTTCAACACCAGGAAAGCGCAGCTTCGCCTTATCAAGCTCCTCCGGTATATCTTCAAAATAATGCCCCGCGCTCAGAAGCAGTACCGGTAAAACGGCGATTCTCGTCGCACCCTTCTTGACAAGACGGTGGATTCCTTCCTCAATGTCTGGTTCGGCTAATTCAAGAAAACATCGTTCGAAAAGGGGAATGCCGATCTCTTCCTGGACTTTACTCAAAAAATCAAGCGCCTGCTCTGTTGCTTCTTTCTTTCTGCTTCCATGACTGACATAGAGAACTGCGTCCATCTTTCTCCCCCTTTCATTCAGCCGACAATCGATTTTGCGATGTCCACCTGGTCCTCCTGCTGTATCGATTCAAACCACTGCAGCTGCTCACGCAATTTCACAACTTCACCAACGACGATCATCGCCGGGTTCTTCATATCTGCAGCTTTAGCAACGATATCCTCAAGCGTCCCGGTAACGGTTTCCTGCTGTTCCGTCGTGCCCCATCGAACGAGAGCGACAGGAGTATCGAGCCCTCTGCCATGTTTCACGAGTTTTCCGCAGATATCCGGCAGCTTCTTCACACCCATGTATATACAAAGAGTGTCCATACTTTTCGCTACGTGTTCCCAATAAGCATCCTCTTCAATGCCAAGCTTACTTACCCCGGAGATGAAGGCTACGGAAGAACTGTATTCCCGATGGGTGACAGGTATGCCTGCATAAGCGGGAGCCGCGATACCGGAGGTAATTCCGGGAACAATTTCAAAAGCGATCTGGCGTCGGGAAAGTTCTTCCGCCTCTTCTCCACCGCGCCCGAATACGAACGGATCGCCGCCTTTCAATCGAGTGACTGTTTTGCCCTGAAGCGCATATTTACACAAAAGATGATTGATTGTTGATTGTGTCAAGGCGTGATGATCCGGCCGTTTCCCACAGAATATAAGCTCCGCATGATCCGGGGCTTCATCGAGTAATTCTTGATTGATGAGCCGGTCATACAGAATAACGTCCGCCTGCTGGATTGCTTTCAGCCCTTTGACCGTAATCAAATCATAATCACCTGGTCCTGCTCCGACAATATAAACCTTAGCCATCTATGATGCTCCCTTCGGTATCCACCCTTTTTCTTCCAAAACCTGCAACAGCTGTTCGGCACATGCTTCGATATCATATTGATGAGAGGAAACAACAGCTTCCGGTGTTTCGGGGGCTTCATATGGAGAATCGATTCCAGTAAAGCCTTTGATCTCTCCGGAGCGGGCTTTTTTATAAAGCCCTTTAGGATCACGTGCTTCACAAGCTTCCAATGGACACTCAACATAAACCTCAAGGAAGTCCCCTTCTGGAATTGATGCGCGCACCTGCTCCCTGTCACTCTTGAACGGAGAGATAAATGCTGTCAGTACAATCGTCCCACTATCAGCAAACAACTTTGCGACTTCCCCAATCCTTCGAATATTTTCCGTACGATCCGCTTCAGAAAAACCGAGATCCGCATTCAATCCGTGACGGATGTTATCGCCATCAAGGAGATACGTATGAACACCACGCTCATGCAGGAGATGGTTCAGCTGATTGGCGATGCTGGACTTGCCGGAACCGGAAAGTCCCGTGAACCAGAGGACACCACTGTGGTGTCCATTCTTATTCCGGTAGGATTCCTGACTTACAGATGCTTCGTGCCAAGTAAGATTCCGTTCCATTCCCTTCACCCCTTTACGTCTGCAGCTTTCGCCTGCAGCCCTTCAATCAAAACTTCTACAACTTCCGGGCGGCTGAATGTCTTCGGCGGTTTCTCCCCGCTCCGTAACAGCTCACGGACTTTGGTTCCGGAAAGGATGACGTGATTTTCCTTATCGTGCGGGCACGTCTTGTGAGAGGCCATCGCTTCACATGCCTCACAATAAAAACTGTGTTCAAAGAACATCGGAGTAATATCAAGTTCGCCTTCGTCGTAGTGAGAGAATATCTTCTGTGCGTCATACGTTCCGTAGTAGTCGCCTACTCCAGCGTGGTCACGGCCGACGATGAAATGAGAGCAGCCGAAGTTTTTACGGACGATGGCATGGAAGATCGCTTCCCTTGGACCTGCGTAGCGCATGGCTGCACGGAAAACGGCCAGGGTCACGCGGTCCTTCGGATAGTAATGATCAAGCAGTACCTGGTAGCTCTTCATCCGAACATCACTTGGTATGTCATCGCTCTTCGTCTCGCCCACCAACGGGTTCAGGAATAAACCGTCAACCGTCTCCAAGGCCGCTTTTTGAATATATTCGTGGGCGCGGTGGACAGGGTTCCTTGTTTGGAAACCGACAACCTTCCTCCATCCGTTCTTTTCGAAAAGTGCTCTCGTTTCTTTCGGATCGAGGTAAAACTCTTCTCCGTGTTCTTTTGCTGACGAAGCAAAAACCTGGATAGTACCGGATACATAATAGTCGGGGCGTTCAAACAACTTTTTGACACCCGGGTGAGCAAGGTCCGTAGTTAAATATACTTTTTGCGCTTCTTTTTCTTTGTCAGGTTTGAAGATGTCTTCGATCTCAATCACACCGTACACCGTTCCATTATGGATAAGCTTGGCTTCTTTTCCTAACGATTCTGCCTTCTCTTGACTTACAGGCAGCGTAATCGGAATGCTCCAGGGTGTCCCGTCTTTCAAACGCATCGTATCGACAACGGATTCATAGTCTTCCTTGTTCAGGAACCCTTCCAGCGGACTGTATGCTCCGTTACCGATCAGCTCCACGTCACTGAGAGCCATTCCATCCAGTTCGATACTGTCCTTCGGTAAATCCTCCGGTGTTTCGTTCCATCTATTGATTAACTTCCCTCCATGGGGTTTAATGACTGCCATTTCATACATCCTCCTATTAGTTCGTTTCGATTAGTTCGTTTCTGATGGGCCCGGGGTGTGAAGACCACACTCCGTTTTATTAAATCCTTTCCAGCGGCCGGAGCGGTCGTCGCCGACGGCCTGGGATGTACAAGGAATACATCCTACACTTGGATAGTTTTGGTCATGCAAAGCATTGTAATCCAAGCTATTTAGTCGGATATAATGCCATACGTCGTCCCAAGTCCAATGTATCAGTGGACAAACTTTCACGGACTTAAACCGTTCATCTTTGTTGATGAAATCCGTCTTCGCTCTGCTCGGGGACTGTTCTCTGCGCAGGCCGGAAAGCCAGGCAACCGCACCGGACAGTGCCTCTTCCAACGGTTTGATCTTCCGGATGTAACAACACTGGTCCGGCTGTCTCTTCCACAAAGCGGAACCATGCTTTTCTGCCTGTTCTTCCACTGTAAGCTCCGGTAATTTCATATGAATATGAAGCGCCGGATACCGCTTCTTCACTTTATCAATCAAATCGTAGGTTTCCTGGAAGTGAAGACCTGTGTCGAGAAAAACGACATCCGCATCCGGTTTGACCTGCGAAATCAGATCGATGAGTACCATTCCCTCTGCGCCGAAGCTGCACGCATAAACCACGTCAGAACCATACTGGTCGTATGCCCATTGAATGACCTTTCTCGCGCCTTTCGTATCATCCTCTGGCTGATCATTTTTGAATGGATCACCGGAAAAATGCTGGTACGTAAGTAAGTTTCCCATACACTCGCCTGCCTTTCTCCAAATAAAAACGCCCCTCTTCCGGAAAAGAAGAAGGGCGTCTGAAAGTAAGATACGTCCTTCTTATCTTTCCAAATGCTTTCAGCATCTGCTGGAATTGGCACAGCGTCTAACTTTAACGGTTAGACCCGTTGCCGAGGCTTCGATGGGCCAGTCCCTCCACCTCTCTAGATAAGAAAAATTAGTCGGTTGGATATTTCAAAAAAACTAATTGATTCAAATAGTAGGCTTCTTTCTAAGATATGTCAACAGGTTTTTTAAAAATTACAACTTTTCTGTTTTTAATATTGACAATGGTCCCCCTCTGCTTTAATTTGGTAAGTAATCAAAGCAAGATACTACATCCTTATGAAGAGCCGGGGGAGGAAACTGGTCCAACGATCCCGCAGCAACCTTTTAAAGGTGCTCCATCCAGCAGACATTGTCTGAAAGATAAGGAGAGGAACGAAAGCCTCTTCTGTGTGAAGGGTTTTTTTATTTTTGTAGAAAACCTCTTCACACATAAAACCAAGTATTCTCATATGATTAATCATACACCATATGGGAGCTGGAATTAAAGGGTAAAAGGAGAGGTTGGATTGAATAAATTAATTGTTTTCGCATTAGTGGGATTTTTTGCTCAGTTAGTCGATGGTGCTCTCGGCATGGGCTTCGGATTGACTTCCTCAACGATTCTGCTTGCCTATGGACTTGCTCCGGCAGTAGCTTCTGCATCCATTCATATGGCTCAAGTGGCAACGACGGCCGCTTCCGGCTTCTCTCACTATAAATTCGGGAATGTCGATAAGCGTCTCGTCGTTATTCTGGCTGTTCCCGGTGCCATCAGCGCTTTTCTCGGTGCAGCTGTATTAAGCTGGGTTCCAGGAGAAATTATCCGACCCTACATATCACTCTTCCTCCTCGTATTAGGAATCTATATCATCATTCGTTTCCTTACCATGGGACAGAAGCGGCCCCAGGAGAAGCGGCCTTTCAAAAAGAGCTTTTTGTTTCCACTTGGATTTATCGGAGGTTTTCTTGATGCAGTCGGCGGCGGCGGGTGGGGACCAGTGAATACGCCCGTTCTCCTGGCAAGACAGAAGCTTGAACCCCGAAAAGTGATTGGAACGGTAGATACCAGCGAATTCATCGTCACTGTTTCTGCGACCCTCGGGTTTCTTATCTTTCTTGGCTGGGAGCAATTCAGCTGGCTGCTCGTATCTGCGTTTGTGATCGGCGGGGTTATTGCGGCCCCCCTTGCTGCCTGGCTTGTGAAAATAATGCCGTCTCTCGTATTAGGTGTCCTCGCCGGTGGATTCATCGTTTTGACAAATATCCGAACGCTTTTGAATACAGTAGAGCTTGGAGACACCTCCATCGCCATTATTTACACGGCTTTAGTCCTTGCCTATATCTGCATGGTTCTCTTGTCCATCCGCAGAAACTTCCGGCTTAAGCCGGCAACCAGGTAGCAGGAACAGTGTTGTCCTGAGCAGCACGCTTTTATGATAATATAAAAAAAGAGATCAGAGCTGTATGCTCTGATCTCTTTTTCTATATTTTATTCAATAGAGAAGATATAGGAATAAATCGGCTGTCCACCTGTGTGAACTTCCACTTCCAAATCTTCGAACGTATCTTCAATATACGCTTCCAACTGACCAATTTCATCTTCTTCAACTTCTTCACCAGTAAGAATGGTCAGGATTTCATCTTCATCCTCATCGATCATCTCGCGAAGCAGAGCCTTCGCTGCCTCTAACGCTTCTTTTGCCGTTGTTTGTATTTTACTTTCCGCGATCCCCATAAAATGGCCTTTTTCAATGGCTAGTCCATCGATCTGGGTATCCCGTACCGCATACGTAACCTGTCCGGTTTTCACTTCGGACATCAGCTGGCTCATTTCCTCTTTATTCGTGTCAAGATCCGCTTCCGGATTAAATCCTAGAAGAGCACTCATTCCCTGCGGAATGGTCTTCGTCGGAATAACGGCTACTTCCACATCAGCAAGCTCGGCCGCCTGTTCCGCCGCCATCACAATATTCTTATTGTTCGGGAGAATGAGCACACGGTCTGCATGGGCTTCCTTGATCGCTTCCGACAGATCCTGGGTACTAGGGTTCATTGTTTGTCCACCTTGGATGACAACTGTCGCGCCGAGGCTTTCGAACAATTTCCTGATCCCTTCCCCCATACTTACTGTGACGATACCGTATGGCGCTTTCTTTTCCTGCTTAGCGCCTTTTTTCTTGTCTCCTACAATAGATGTATGCTGTTCACGCATATTCTCGATCTTCATGTTAATGAGACTGCCGTACTTCTGACCGAGCGTCATCGCTTCGCCGGGATACTCGGCATGAACATGCACTTTAATTAAGTCTTCATCGGAAACGACTAGGAGGGAATCACCAATTTCGCTGAGCTGGTTGCGGAATGCATCCTCATCATAAGGGTTTTCCGCAAGCTTGTCCTCTTCGAATTTCACCATGAATTCCGTGCAATAGCCGTATTCGATATCTTCCGTATTCATGAAATCCTGAGCAGATTTATGATGTTCTGCATTGACCATATCATCCATGGATACGGTTTCCTGAACTGCCGGAAGTTCTTCCCCTTTCAAGGAAGCAAGAAATCCTTCATAAATGGTTACAAGACCCTGGCCGCCACTGTCCACGACTCCGACTTCCTTTAAAACAGGAAGCAGTTCCGGGGTCCGTTTAAGCGATGCTTTCGCAGCTTTTACCACTTCTTCCATAAACGGAATGAAAGCCGTGTGCTTTTCTGCAGCTTCCACCGAACCTTCCGCTGTTTCACGAGCTACGGTAAGAATTGTTCCTTCTACCGGTTTCATAACCGCTTTATAGGCTGTATCCACGCCGCCTTCAAGAGCCGCCGAGAAATCTTTCGTTGTCAACGTTTCCTTATCTTCATTAACTTTTGAGAAACCACGGAAGATTTGAGAAAGGATGACACCGGAATTCCCACGGGCGCCCATAAGCAGTCCCTTGGACAGTGCTTTCGCCACTGCCCCTGCATGATTTTGATCTACGGTTTTCACTTCCTCCGCTCCGGAGGTCATGGATAAGTTCATGTTCGTTCCTGTATCTCCGTCTGGTACGGGAAATACGTTTAGGGCATCGATCATCTGGGAATTTCTCTTCAGATGATGCGCCCCCTGTAAAATCATTTCGGCCAACATTTTGCCGTCTAGCTTTTCTACCGTCACACTTACGTCCTCCTTTGACTGCAACCGCTGCTTTATGCGCTTGTCACACGGACTCCCTGGATAAAGATGTTCACAGAGTCAACGGACAAACCGACTGTTTTGTTCAGTGTGTATTTCACTTGAGATTGGACGTTATGAGCCACCTCAGAAATCTTCGTCCCATAACTTACGATGATAAACATATCTATATGAAGGCGATCTTTGTCCTGTCTGACAACGACCCCTTTGGAAAAGTTTTCTTTACGGAGCATTTCGGACAGGCCGTCCCGTATCTGGTTCTTCGAAGCCATGCCGACAATTCCATAACACTCGACTGCCGCCCCTCCGGCGATCGTTGAGATTACTTCATTACTAATAGTGATATGACCATATTGGTTGTTCAAATCCACGGACATATAGATCCTCCTTTATAATCCTCGTATTCTTACTCAATTATAACATAAGATTCACAGGTGAATTCTGCTTCAATTCCCGAAAAGGATCTGAATATCCCTTATATACTTTGAGACATATCCATGTATCTGTCAAGAAGAAATTCTTGATATAATTCGACCTATCTTATTGCAAACCTTATTTTGATATGATAAAGTTACTAAGTATCTGATGATTTATGTAACAGGAGGGATTTTTCATGGCACGTAGTGTTATATCTGGTAAAGGTACACGTTCAGGTAACCACCGTTCACACGCGATGAACGCTAATAAACGTCAATTCAAAGCTAACCTTCAAAAAGTACGTATTCTTGTAGATGGTAAGCCTAAGAAAGTTTACGTTACTGCACGTGAGCTAAAATCAGGCAAATTACAACGCGTATAACTCTTTGAACAAAAGAAGCACCCGGATTCCGGGTGCTTTTTTTGTTGGGCCTGTTAGTCTTTTTTGAATGTACTTATGACTGCACGCACTATGCCCCCGACGAACCGCGGGAGTTTGATAGTATAAAATTTCAAAGAGCCCCCTCCTCCTGTTATAACTGATGGAACAACCCTTCTCTACCCTCTATTAGTCAAGTCTTTGCTTCTTATTACTAAGAGTATGCCTGCCTGAAAGGAAAAAGTACCCGTATCTTCAAGAAGCCTGTTCGAAATGCAGAGGGTTGATCCATAAGGTACATATGCGTCTGTGAGTGGATAATAAAAACCCTTTAGAGTAAGCCCTGACACATCCAGGGTGACAGGCAGGAAAGAGATGTACGGGTATTCTTCATCCGCTTCTATCGTATGCTCTCCGGCTTTGACTAATTCCACTCGATTTTGTTTATCTACGATGGTCGCTTTCACATCCCGTTCTGCAAGCGTGTAAAGCAGCTGAATGTTAGCTTGGGAATGATCAAGCCTTCCTCCCGTCACTCCGACTAATAAAATATGCGCAGGGTTTCTTTTTTGTGCTTCTATCACAGCAAGCTCAAGATCGGTTTCATCTTTCTCATCCGGATATATACGTGTTTCAGCTGCCGAAGCCTGAATACGCCTTAATACTTCCGGTGATACAGAATCAAAGTCTCCGATGGCAAGATCCGGTTTAATGCCTTGCTCGATCAGTACTTCGGCTCCCTTGTCTGCACCGATCCACAGGCAATCCCCTTGCACTGTCTGTTTCAGGTCTGGTATGTAAGCTGCCGGTCCTCCTCCGACAACGACGATGGTGTGGTTCATATGATTCCCTCCAAGATTAATGATGAATAAACAAGAAGCTCAAATGGATGCCTGCTGGCAATCATTTGAGCTTCTTCCCCTTATAAAGAGCTGCGAATCGCATCTATCGCTTTTTTACGGTCGGGGTGATTGAAAACAGCGCTTCCTGCTACGAGGACATCAGCACCGGCTTCGGTGCAAAGGCGTGCCGTTTCTTCATTGACGCCGCCATCAATCTCAATTTCAAAATCCAGCGCTTCTTCCGTTCTCCATGCATCGATCTGGCTGACTTTAGGCAGTACAGAATGTATGAATGACTGACCACCGAAACCAGGATTGACCGTCATTAACAATACAAGATCCACGTCTTTCAGTATAGGACGAATCGCTTCGGCAGGTGTCGCAGGGTTAATGACCACACCTGCTTTCACCCCGTGACTTTTAATCAGTTGGATGGTGCGGTGGAGGTGCGGACACGCTTCCTGATGGACCGTTAGAATATCTGCGCCCGCTTTGGCGAACGTTTCCACGTAAGCTTCCGGATTCTCGATCATTAAATGGACGTCAAGCGGAAGGCTCGTCACCGGGCGGACCGCATCAACAATCAAAGGGCCGATCGTAATGTTTGGAACGAAATGTCCATCCATGACATCTACATGGATATAATCTGCTCCTGCGAGCTCGACGTCTTTAATTTCCTCTCCCAGTTTAGCAAAATCGGATGCTAAGATGGATGGTGCAATTTTTGTCATCGTTTAATACCTCGGCTTTCTATTCTGTATTTCTTCCAGGAACTGCAGATAATGTTGGTAGCGCTGGCTGCTGATGTTACCTGCCTCTACTTCCATTTTCACCGCACATTTAGGCTCTTTATGATGCAGGCAGCCTCTGAATTTGCACCCATCCTGAACCGCCACAAATTCCGGAAAGCACTCCGGCAGCTGTTCCAGTTCCAAGTCTGCAAATTCAAGCGAACTGAACCCCGGCGTATCTGCTACAAGCCCATTGGATATTTCATACAGTTCCACATGCCTCGTCGTGTGCTTCCCGCGGCCGAGACTCTCTGATATTTCATCCGTATCAATGGACAACCTGGAATCGATGGAATTCAAGAGAGAGGATTTCCCTACCCCCGACTGACCGGCAATTACAGTCGTGCGGTCTGCAAGATGGGACTGGATCAAGTCCATCGCCTCTGGATCATTGACAGCAGACAGGATAACGGGATAGCCGATTTCGCCATACATCGTCTCATAATGCTGCATCTCTTTCACCTGATCTTCATCCAGACGGTCCATTTTCGAAATAACGATAATCGGTTCAATCCGTTTCGCTTCCACAAGAACAAGGAAACGATCGAGGAGAAGCGCATTGAAATCCGGTCGGGTAGCGGATGTTACAATCAGAGCCTGATCCACATTGGCAATCGGCGGCCGCACAAATTCATTTTTCCGTTCTTCAATAGATAAAATATACCCTTCTTCCCGATTGTCCGCTTTGAATTCGACCATGTCACCGACGAGAGGAGACACTTTCTTCTTCCGAAAGTTACCTCTCCCTCTGCATTGGTAAATTTCTCCCTCATGAAGGACATAATAAAACCCGCTTAAGGCCTTGATTATTTTGCCTGTCGCCATGATTTCACCTTCTTAATACGATACACTTTCTTCTGCAATGACTTCGTCACCCCTTTGAACTTTATACGCTGCTTCCGTATCTTCGGCAATCGTCAATGTTATATCGAACGACGTCGTCTCGGTAATGGTCTCCTCAATGACAGGCTCTTCCATATCCCGTTCCAAGTCATCCACATAAATGAGCACCTGCTGCTCGGTCTCTTCCGAAGCCTCATCGAAAGGCACTTCTACCGAGACGGTCTCCTCCCGAGGCGGCTTTTCCTCAGGACCCAAGGAAACAGTAATGGTTACCGTCGAACCTTCCTTGACTTCTGTGTATGGGTCTGGATCCTGCGTAATGACGCGTCCCTTGTCCACCTCATCGGAATACTCTTCCACTACCTGCATTTTAAGATTACGATTATCAAGATAACTTTCCGCCTGCTCCTTCGTCATATCATCCAGCCGACCTAAATCGATGGTCGGTGGGCCGCTGCTGACACGGAAAATGACCTTCGTTTCATCCGGAAGTACTTTCGTCCCGGGTTCCGGGGACAGCTGCGCCGTAATTTCTCCCGGCGGCTGATCGCTCGTTTCAGGTATTCGTTCAATTTCAGAATACCCTTTATCCCGAAGCTCCTCTTCGACACTGTCGAAATCTTCCCCTGTGTAATCTTCAAATTCGACCCGTTCTCTTCCAAGGCTTGAATAAACGGTTACTTCAGACTCTTCTTGAACCGTACGGCCGGCTTCCGGATCCGTCCGAATGACCATTCCCTCTTCGACATCTTCTGAAAACATCGTTTCCCGGTTCACTTTTAAGTTCAAATCGCTCAATTCACTGTAAGCCTCTTCATATTCCATGCCTGCGACATCAATCATCTCGACTTCTGCCGGCCGAATAAATCCAGGAACATAAAGTGCAGCTGCCGTTCCGCCACCCAAAAGCAGAAGGATAAGGATCGTGACGATCCACGGCCAGACTTTCCGTTTTTTCTTCGGTTTTTTCGGCTTATTTACTTTTTTATTCTTTTTCTTTTTGCCTTTCTTCGCCGGAGCAGGAGGTTGGTTATATTCCTGCGTTTCCTCCTCAGCAGGAGTCTGGACACCATTCGGCTGAGAATGGATAATCGTGTCTTCTTCGGTCTGTTCACCATACACATCATTTGTAATGACCGGGATGGCCTTCGTCATTTCTTCCTCGTCATCCTGCGGTATTTCGAAAGCCGCTTCATCTCTCCGATCGAGTTCCAAAGACGTTTCAATATCCTGTTCCATATCCAATACAGACTCATATCGGTGGAAGGGATCTTTAGCCGTCGCTTTCAGAACGATGTTCTCCACGCTTTGCGGAAGGTCCGAATTCCATCGTTTCAAGGACGGTGTCTCATGCTGCAAATGCTTTAAAGCAATGGACACAGGAGACTCACCGGAGAAAGGAAGGCGTCCTGTCAGCAGTTCGAAGAAAACAATACCAAGAGAATAAATATCAGATTTCTTTGTAGCGACACCGCCGCGTGCCTGCTCCGGTGATAAATAGTGGACGGAGCCGAGCACCGAATTCGTCTGCGTCAGCGAAGTAGCACTTAACGCCATCGCAATCCCGAAGTCTGTTACTTTTACATGTCCATAGTGATCAATTAATATGTTCTGCGGTTTTATGTCCCGGTGAACGATTTCATTATCATGGGCATGGGCGATCGCAGAGGCTACCTGCCTCATGATATCGACAGCATCGGAAGCGTCAATCGGGCTGTGCTGCTGGATGTACTGCTTTAAGGTCATTCCGTCCACGTATTCCATCACCATGTAATAGATGTCATCTTCTTCCCCGACATCATAGATATTGACGATATTAGGATGGGAAAGGCTTGTGGCAGACTGTGCTTCCCGGTGGAACCTGGCAATGAATTCCTCGTCATTCCCGTGTTCTAAACGTAGGACTTTGACGGCCACCTCCCTGTTGAGGATGGTATCATGGGCGAGATAAACGTTTGCCATACCCCCGCCGCCGATCATCTCCCCTACGCGATAACGGTCATTAAGGAGACGGTCCTGGAGCATTATTGTACACCCTCTTTCTCATGGGTTGCCGAATCATAATGGACGACAGCAAGGGTGATATTATCTTCTCCGCCCCGTGCGTTGGCCAGTTCAATTAATCGACGGCAAAAATCTTCCCATTCCCCATGAAAATCTTTCAGCTCAGATAATTCCTGATCATTCACCTTGTTCGTCAATCCGTCTGTACACAAAAGAAGACGGTCATCTTTTTCAAATTCCAGCGTGCGGACATCCGGTTCCAAACCGAATTCGGTTCCGAGAGCTTTCAACAGAACGTTCTTCCTGGGATGATGTTCCGCCTCTTCTTCCGTGATCTGCCCTGTCCGTACCAGCTCATTGACTAAAGAATGGTCATCCGTTACAGACTGGAACCCATATGCATTCGCAAGGTAACAACGGCTGTCTCCGATATGAGCGATTGTCGCAAACTGGTCCGTGCTGATAGCTGCAACAATCGTTGTCCCCATCCCTTGACATTCCTCGTGCTCATCCGCATATGCTTTTATTTCATCGTTTGCGGACCGAACCGTTTCTATCATCCACTGCTCTGCCTCTTCCGGAGTCGCTATAGTGCCGGATTCTTTCCATTTGTTATGTAAATGATCGGTTGCCATCCGGCTTGCGACGTCTCCCGCCTGGTGGCCGCCCATTCCGTCGGCAACGACAGCGAGGATTGGTGCTTTTTCGGAAAACACACCACCCGCATCTTCATTATGATTGCGAACTTGCCCTTGGTCTGTAAGAAAATAGCCTAACATAGACTCACCTACTTTTGATTTCCCGGGGGCCACCGGAAATACAACCGATGCACCCTCCGAGTTATTGTTTGATCAATCGGGTCAAGAAAAATCCATCTGTATCCCACTCGTGCGGGAATAGCTGAAGTCCGTGTTCAGAAAGGCCGATGCCGTCCCTCAAAGCAGGTGGCAGATCTTCCTTAAACGAAGGATCCACACGGAATTCTGGATGTTTGGAAAGAAAGTGCTTCACAGCTTCTTCATTTTCATGACGGTCTACTGTACACGTACTATAAACAAGCTTGCCGCCTGATTTCAACAAAGGTGCCATCTCATCGAGGAGATCATCCTGGATTAAACGGAGCGAGTATATATCCTGTTCCGTTTTATGATACTTTATATCCGGCTTTCCGCGCAAAACACCAAGTCCGGAGCAAGGAGCATCGAGCAGAATACGATCAAAGTGTTCTGCCGCATGTTTCTCGCCAAGTTTTCGAGAATCGGCCTGCCCTGCCGTAATCGAAGTCAACTGCAGCTGTTTTGCTTTCTTCTCTACAAGCTTCGCTTTCTTCTCATGCAGATCATAAGCCAGTATTTCCCCTTCATCTGCCATCTTCTCCGCGATATGTGTCGTCTTGCCGCCGGGGGCACTACAGGCGTCAAGGACAGTCATACCTGAAGCAAGATCCATCATCTCCGCAACAAGCATGGAGCTTTGATCCTGTACGGTTACATATCCTTCCGCAAACAGCGGGTGTTTAAGTATGGCACCACCAGTGACGATCAATCCTTGCGGGGACAGCTGGCTTTCCTCTACGGTAAGCCCGTCTTCTTCCAGTCTGGAAACGACCTCTTCTCTGTCCATCCGCAGCGGTTGAATTCGGATGCTCATCGGCAAATGGCGGTTGTTCGCTTCACACATCGCCTCCGTCACTTCTTCTCCATATTGCTCCGCCCAACGTTTGACAAGCCAAAGTGGGTGACTCG
Source organism: Bacillus sp. SB49 (assembly GCF_000469135.2). Classification (NCBI taxonomy): domain Bacteria; kingdom Bacillati; phylum Bacillota; class Bacilli; order Caryophanales; family Bacillaceae; genus Bacillus; species Bacillus sp. SB49. The sequence goes on along the minus strand of NZ_CP048117.1, from coordinate 1,688,379 downwards.
TTCGGATCGCAAGCTTTTCCACCGGATCTGTAATCTCATCCAGATCCCGTCCACCATTCCTCTGTACGTTACGCAGCACACCATTCATAAACGATGCGATTCCCTTGTGGCCGCGCTTTTTCGATATCTCTACCGCTTCATGGATGATTGCATGATCCGGAACCCGCTCAAGGAACATCATTTGATAGACGGACATATAAAGAAGCCAGCGGACCCAGGGCTTTATTTTCTTTTGTTTCTGTATATAAGGTTGTATCGTATAAGCAATGAGATCGCGGCGCTGAAGAGTGCCGTATACGATTTCTGTCAACAGCCCGCCGTCCTGCCTGGAGAAATCCTGTTTATTGATTTCTCTATCCAGCAGTACGTGGCTGAAGCCGCCTTGATCTCCGATTCTCGTTAATAGATCGAGAGCCGTCTCTCTAAGTAAAAATTTAGTCATGCTGCTCCCCCAGACGATCTCCGATTTCTAATGATTGACCGGATCCGTTAATAAAGGCCTGGCCGTCCATTTTTTTCTTGCCGGACGGCTGCAGGGACGTAACCTTGACCGTTTTCCCGTCTCCGGTGGCGACAAGAAAACCGTCCTCTTCGATCCCTGTGACTGTTCCGGCTACTTCGGAACTTGTGCCGTCCACTTTCTCCACCCACCAGATCTTCATTGGTTTATCGTTCCAATACGTATAGGCGACAGGCCAAGGGTGGAGGCCTCTCACATGATTATAGATGGTCTGCTGATCCTTGTTCCAGTCGATAAGCTCCTGCTCCCGTTTAATATTCGAAGCAAAAGTGACGAGGGTTTCGTCCTGCTTCTCCGGTGTGATCTCCCCGGCCAACAGCCTCGGCAGCGTTTCGGCCAACAGGTCGGAACCGGCTTCCGAAAGTTTATCATGGAGTGTTCCGACGTGGTCCTCATCCGTAATTGGGACAACTGTTTTGGCAAGCATATCGCCGGCATCCAGCTTTTTGACCATATACATGATCGTAACGCCCGTTTCTTTCTTACCTGCTAAGATGCTGTAATGAATCGGTGCTCCTCCCCTGAATTCAGGGAGCAGGGATGCATGGACGTTGATACATCCGTGCTTCGGTTCTTTTAACAACGCTTCCGGCAGGATCTGTCCGAAAGCTGCAGTAACGATCAAGTCCGGGTCATAAGCCAAGACCTCTTCGTATTCGTTCTTGATTTTCTCCGGTTGAAATACAGGAATGCCGTGCTTTTCCGCAGCCACTTTGACGGGCGGCGGGGTCATTACTTTTTTACGACCTTTCGGGCGGTCAGGCTGGGTGATGACGAGGACGACCTCGTATCCTTCTTCTATGATGCGGTCGAGAACGGGGACGGCGAAGTCCGGTGTTCCCATGAATGCGATTCTTGTCATGACTAGTTGCTCCCTTCTGACGACAGCTTACATAAGCTGGTACGGTTGAAAATCAACCGTGATTTGTAATCCATTTTCTTGTTTCATTTCTTCTTCATAGTAATGCAGGATCCGTTCCACGAATTTCCGCTGCTCTGGTTCTTTCTTGTATTTTACCATGCATTGATAGCGATATCTATTATTGATCCTGGTCAGCGCAGACGGCGTCGGCCCCAGTACAAAGGCACCATCGGACAATTGCTGCTGCATGAACATCGTTATTTTCTGGGTGACTTCCTGAACTTTCAGCTGATTCGGATGAGAAACCGTGAACAGCGTTAAGTAGTAATAAGGCGGGTACCGGAACGCTTTCCTAAGCTTCATTTCCTCCTGGAAAAAACGCTCAAAATCGTACGTGCTTGCAAGTTCAATGCTGTAATGTTCGGGTGTGTACGTCTGGACGACGACTTCCCCCGCCTTTTCGTGTCTCCCTGCCCGGCCGCTGACCTGCGTGAGGAGTTGGAACGTCTTTTCTGAAGCGCGAAAGTCAGGAAGGTTGAGCATCGCATCGGCCGCGAGCACTCCGACGAGCGTAACATTTCCGAAATCCAGCCCCTTTGCGATCATCTGTGTTCCGAGTAAAATATCCGCCTCTTTCTCACCGAACTGTTTCAGAAGCCGTTCATGAGCACCTTTGCGCCGGGTCGTATCCACGTCCATTCGGAGTACGCGCGCTTCTGGTATAAGCTCCTGCAAAGCTTCCTCCACCTTCTGCGTTCCAGTACCAAAGAAACGAATCGTTTTGCTTTCACACTCCGGACATTCCTTAGGCATTGGTTCTTCGTGGGAACAATAGTGGCATTTCAATTTATTCTGCCGCTTGTGATAGGTGAGGGCAATATCGCAGTGTGGACATTCCTGCACATGACCGCAGTCCCGGCACATGACGAATGTAGAATAACCACGCCTGTTCAAGAACAAGACGATTTGTTCTCCTTTGGCAATACGGTCCTCTATTTTCTCCTTCAACACCCGTGAAAACATCGTACGGTTCCCTTCATGAAGTTCTTCTCTCATATCGACAAGCTCTACTTCCGGCATGACCGCTTCGTTCATCCGTTTTTTCATCGTTAGGAGGTGATAGTTTCCCTTGACCGCCCTGGCGTAACTTTCAAGAGCCGGAGTCGCGCTTCCGAGAACGACGGGGCATCGGTGCGTCTCCCCGCGTTTGATGGCGACGTCCCTCGCATGGTATCTTGTTCTGTCCTCCTGTTTATAACTGGTTTCATGCTCTTCATCAATAATAATCAATCCGAGATTCGTAAAAGGAGCGAAAATGGCAGACCTTGCCCCCACGACGACTTGAACATCCCGGCGCTGGATCTTCCGCCATTCATCATACTTCTCCCCTGCAGAAAGGGCACTATGCAGAACAGCCACTTTTGACCCGAACCTTCCCTTGAATCGTTCCACCATTTGCGGAGTCAGCGCGATTTCCGGCACCAGCATGATTGCTTCTTCCCCTTTATCGATCACTTCCTGTATGGATTGCAGGTATACTTCCGTCTTACCGCTTCCGGTCACTCCGTGCAGCAGAAAAATTTCATGCTGCTTCTGTTCAATAGAACGGAGGATCGGCGTGATGGAAGACTGTTGTTCATCCGTTAACGGAAAAGGGGTTGTCCGCTCAAACTCTCTCTCGCCGTAGGGATCGCGGAACACTTCCTGCTTATATTCGCGAAGCGTCCCATCCTCTATAAGCGGCTTCAAGGAAGCCGGGGTTGTCGAAAGAAGCGACAGCAGCCGCTTCTTCTCTAATGCATGCGGATATTCAATGAAAAACTCAACAATTGCCAACTGTTTTTTGGCCCTCGGGGATATGTCCTGCCATTTCTCCTCCAATTGCAGTGGTTCAAGTGCAGGTTCCACCATCGGAATGACTTTCTTCGTTTCTCTGCTCTTCACTTCATAATGGACATCCACTTCGCCGTCATCCATGTGCTTCTTCAACAGACGGTAGCTGATGCCGGATCGTTCGAACTCCTCGAAATCAACGACACCCCTTCCATCAAAGAGCCGATCCAGCTCCGGCACGAGCGGTTCCTCCGTCAACTTCCAAAGTTCCTTACGGTATTTCGCTTTCATCACCTGAGGAATCATAACTTGGAGGCAGGATATATAGTAACTGAGCGTCTGACGGGAAAGCCATTTACCAAGCTCCAACAGTTCCTTTGTCAGCGTAGGAAGCACGTCCAGTACATCCGTGATGTTCTTTACCGACGGGAAACTGCTTGTTTCGGATAAAGAGACGACGTAGCCCATAATTTTTCTCGGGCCGAAGGGGACGATCACCCGGACGCCCGGCTGAACGATGCCTTCAAATTTCTCCGGAACTTTATAATCAAAGGGTCGATCCGTATTTTGAGATGGAACATCTACGATGACGTTGGCAATTGTCACGGGGTGTCACGCTCCACAAGCTCCCCGTATGCTTCTGTCAGTATCCGGGCGGCAAGCTCGTCTTTGCTCTGAAGCGGATACGTCTGCTCCTGCCCTTTTTTCGTAAGGAATAGAGAGGCGTTCGTATCCGTTCCGAACCCGGCCCCCGGATCTCCTACATTGTTGATCACGATGGCATCCAGGTTTTTATTGATGAGCTTTTTCCTCCCATAATGCTCCACATCGTTGGTTTCAGCTGCGAAGCCAATTAAATACTGGTGCTCCTTGCGCTGGCCAAGCTCGAAAAGAATATCCTTCGTCCGCTCCATCTCCACGACATAATTCCCGGCCTGTTTTTTCATTTTATGTTCATAGGTGACTTTCGGTCGGTAGTCGGCGACGGCAGCTGATTTGATGACAATGTCCTGATCAGGATAATGCTGCATCACAGCCTGAAACATATCTTCTGCCGTTGTTACATCGAAGCGATTTACGCCCGGGGGTGTATCCAGCTGAACCGGTCCCGCAATCAGAGTGACGTCCGCTCCAAGCGTTGCGGCCTGGCGGGCAAGGGCAAAGCCCATCTTCCCTGTCGACGGGTTGGTGAAGTAACGGACAGGGTCAATCTTTTCCCTGGTCGGTCCTGCCGTAATTAATACACGTTTCCCTTCCAATATCTTTTTACGGTCCATTTCCCCTTCGAGCACACGTACGATCGTTTCCGGTTCTTCCAGCCTACCCTTCCCGACATAGCCGCAGGCAAGATATCCTTCTCCGGGCTCAATGAATCGAAAGCCCCACTCATCCAGCTGCTTCATGTTATTCATCACAGCAGGATGACTGTACATATGGACATTCATCGCAGGAGCAATGTAAACAGGTGCTTCTGTGGCAAGCAGTGTCGTCGTCAACATATCATCCGCATGGCCACCTGCCATCTTCGCTATCACGTTGGCTGTAGCAGGAGCGACGAGGAACAGGTCTGCCCAGTCCGCGACATCGATATGCTGTATTTGGGATGGGTCCTGTTCATGAAAAGTATCGGTGTATACAGGCTGTCTGGAAAGCGCCTGAAACGTAGTCGGCGTGATGAACTGCTGCGCACTGTTTGTCATGATCACCTTCACGTTCGCACCTGCCTGTACCAGCTTGCTCGTTAATGCAGCAGCTTTATAAGCGGCGATCCCGCCGGAGACTCCCAATGCAATGTTTTTTCCTTTTAACATAAGACGTTCCCCTTTGCTCGACTGGAATATATGTTTGCTACGTAGTAAAAGCCGCGCTGGATTCAGAGAATGAGCGCGGCTTTTGTACTTCTTATGGACCAAACGCATAACGAACGTCCGGTTTTATAGCGTTTCTGTACGGGCCTGGATTTCATCAGACTCGATGAAGTTCAACTTGCCGCTGTCGATTTCTTCTAAAGCGACACCTACTTGTTGAAAAGAGTTCGGGTTTTCGACCATCGGCGCGCTGCCCTGTTTCAATTCACGGGCTCTGCGGGCAGATAATGTTACAATCGTGTACTTGGATTTAATTTTTTTCTGTAGGGAGTCAATAGACGGTTCCAGCATCATAATTATTCATCCTCCAATGCTTTCTTATATTGATGAGCTACACGCTCACGCTTGCAGTGTTCACTGGCTACGATGGATTGTACTTTCGATACGGCATGATTAATGTCATCGTTGACGACAACATAATCATAGGCATCCATCATATCAATTTCTTCTTTAGCTGCGAGCAGACGGTTTTTCACTTTATCTTCTGTCTCGGTACCGCGGTTGACGATGCGGTCTTTCAATTCTTCCAAAGAAGGCGGAATTAAGAAGACGAATACCCCTTGCGGAAAGTTCTCGCGGACCTTCATCGCACCCTGGACCTCGATTTCCAGGAAAACGTCTTTCCCTTCCTCAAGCGTCTGCTCCACATATTGACGGGGTGTTCCGTAATAGTTGCCGACATACTCGGCATGTTCAATGAGCTGTCCTTGGGAAATCAATGTCTCAAACTCATCTCTCGTTTTAAAGAAATAGTCGACGCCGTCCACTTCCCCTTCACGAGGTTCGCGTGTCGTCATACTAATAGAATAACGCAAATCTGTCGACTGTTCGAACAAAGCCTTTCGTACAGTACCCTTCCCGACCCCGGAGGGGCCGGACAGTATAAATAAAATTCCTTTCTGATCAATCACTTCAGTTTGTCCCCCTAATTTTCATCTGAAATCTCATCATGGCTGATTACCCGCTGCCCTACGGTTTCCGGCTGAACGGCGGAAAGGACGACATGATCGCTGTCGGTAATGATGACGGCTCTCGTTCGACGGCCGTATGTAGCATCTACTAGTTTATTATTGTCACGTGCAACGGTAATAATACGTTTGATGGGCGCAGATTCCGGTGAAACGATCGAGATAATGCGGTTGGCAGAAACTACATTTCCAAAGCCGATGTTAATTAACTTCAAACTCAAAGCTGACTCCTCCTTCTTCTGACCAAGCACTGTAATCACTAACTCTATTATATGAAAAAACTAGTGATAAACACAATTGTTATTCGACATTTTGCACTTGTTCTTTCATTTTCTCCAATTCATTTTTCCATTGGATGACGATCTCGAGCAGTGCGCTGTCATTGGATTTCGAGCCGATTGTATTCACTTCGCGATGCATTTCTTGAATCATGAAATCAAGCCGGCGTCCGACAGCTCCCTTTTCATTCAGGAGACGTTCCACCTGCAGAAGGTGGGAATCCATCCGGGTCAACTCTTCTGTCACGTCCCCTTTTTCTGAAAGAATGGCAATCTCTTTGAGAAGCTGGGACTCTTCCGGGTCGATGAATTCTCTTGAGAATTCTTCAACCCTTTGTTTAATCCGGTCCCTGTATTCCTTGATAAAGGCCGGGCGTCTTACTTCCATTCTCTTTAACAACGCCCGCATAGCCCGAACACGTGCTTGGAGGTCTGTCCAGATCCGTTCCCCTTCCAGACTCCGCATCTTATTCAAGGCCCGCAGCGCAGCAAACATCGCTTCGTCCAGTACAGGTTTTATGTAGGATGTATTCTCCTTTGTTTCCTTAACAGAAAAAACATCGTCTAACTTGGATACCATATCAATAGTCATTTCGCCCGTCAAATCATAATGACTTTTCAGTTTCTTCCATTGATGAATATACTGATCGGTCAAATCCCAGTCGATATCCACCCTCTTTTTCAAAAAGCCGTCTCCGTCAATCATGACAGATATGTCGATATGTCCTCTTTCCAGCTCTTGTTTAACGGCATTTCGTACAGCCTCTTCCATAGATAGAAAGCTCGCGGGCAGTTTCACATGGATATCGAGAAAACGATGGTTAACAGCTCTCAACTCAACATGAACGACCGTCCCATCCTTTTCCACCCTTCCCTTACCGTATCCCGTCATACTCTTCATCCATCTCACACCCATCGTAGATTATCCGAAACAACATTCTACCATTAGCCGCTTCGTATAGCGAGGGTGTAAGGAATTTTCTTAGAATTCCCTCCTGCACTCGTGCTATACTTGCAACAGTAGAGAGGTGAAGACCATGTCGTTTGACGGAATCGTCACCCGGGCGATTACTCATGAATTAAATGAGACCATCCGCTCGGGTAGAATTATGAAAATTTATCAGCCGACGGACACGGAACTGGTATTTACCGTCCGTTCCCAGAGAAAGAAACACAGCCTGCTGTTATCGGCTCATCCCAGTTATGCACGCTTCCATCTGACGGAAGATATTTATAACAACCCGAAAGAACCGCCGATGTTGTGCATGCTGCTGAGGAAACACCTGGTCGGAGGATTTGTAGAAGAAATCGAGCAGGTGGATATGGAACGAATCGTAAAATTGAAAGTTCGAAGCAGGAATGAAATTGGAGATGAAACCATCAAGACCCTGATTATAGAAGTGATGGGGAAACACTCCAACATCCTGCTTGTAGATGAAGAGGAAGGGCATATTCTAGACAGTATCAAACACCTACCTCCTTCGCAGAACAGGCACCGTACTATCATGCCCGGTCAGCCATACAAACTCCCTCCGGAACAAGGAAAACTTAATCCGATTGATTTAGATCCGGATCTATTCATTAGAAAGCTTGACTTTAACAGCGGAAAAATGGATAAACAAATCCTTAATCTCGTCATGGGATTCTCGCCGATGATAGCCAAGGAGATCGTTCATCAGGCAGGGCTTGGTGGATCAGATGCCCTCAAGCAATCCTATAAGAGCTTTCGGGATCGTATCCTTGCCCACGATTATACGCCCCAGGCGCAGCTCAGCGGAAAGAATCAGTTCTATGTATTTCCACTCCAAGCATTTGATGGGGAAGTGGAACAGTACGAGAGGGTAAGCGCCATGCTTGATGACTACTATTCGGGCAAAGCGGAAAGGGACCGTGTCAAGCAGCAGGCCGGCGATCTCCATCGTTTCATGAAAAATGAGAGAGATAAAAATATCCGTAAAATCAAAAAACATGAAGATACGTTGAAGAAATCGGATTCCGCCGACCGCTATCAGCGCTTAGGAGAGTTGTTGACCGCTCACATGCATCTCGTAAAACCGGGGGATGAGGCGGTAACAGTCGTTGATTACTATGATCCGGAACAGGCCGAGATCACCATCGACTTGAATCCGAATAAATCTCCGAGTGAAAATGCTCAAAGCCTTTTCCAAACGTACCAGAAACTCAAGAAATCCAAGCAGGTCGTTAAGGTGGAGATAGAAAAAGCGGAAGATGAAATTGCCTATTTCGACCGGCTGCTTCAACAGGTGGAGACCGCTCGGGAAGAGGATATTGAAGAAATCCGTGAAGAGCTTCGCGAGCAGGGCTACCTGAAGATGAAGCCCCAGTCCAAAGGAAACAAAAAGAATAAGCAGGCAACCCCGGCACCCGAGGCATTCGAAGCCAGTGACGGAACCCTCATCTACGTAGGAAGAAATAACAAACAAAATGAATACTTGACGAACCGGCTCGCCCACAAAACAGACATTTGGCTCCATGCCAAGGACATCCCCGGGTCCCATGTCGTCATTAAGAGCAGCGACCCGAATGAAGACACCCTGTTTGAAGCAGCACAGCTGGCAGCGAACTTCAGTAAATCGAGCCGCTCATCCTCTGTACCGGTCGATTATACTCTGATCCGTCATGTGAAAAAGCCATCCGGTGCTAAACCAGGCTTTGTGACGTACGATAACCAACAGACCTTATTTGTAACACCTGATGATTCTTTCATCAAAAAGTTGAGAAAGAACAAAAAAGAACAGCAGTAGAAGAAAGCCGGACGATTGTAACAATCGCCCGGCCTTTTACGTTCACTCAGTTGCTGTATTGATCCTTTTTCTCTTTTCCTTTATCGAGAATATCCTCTCTTCTTTCATCGCCTTCCTCATCCGTCTGGTCGAGAGCGGCATCAAAGTCCGCTTCCAACTCTTTCAGCGTATCTGCCCGTTCCTCAATGAGTTCATAGATTTGTTTATTCGTATCACTATCGATTCGATCGTCTTGTGATAAGTGTAGGACTGCATTTTTCAGGTTGCTCTGTTCCCGGAACGTAAGGTTCTTAAAATCGGTCCTCTCCCTGTACAACTCATTTAACTTATCTGTCTGTTCTCTCGCGACGTTATTAAAATTATCGGTCGTCCACCTGCTCCATTCGTTAAAGAGACGAACTCGTTCTCTTTCGAACAGACGCTGGAAATCCGCTGCAGAGTCGACGCTTTCATACTCCCCGCCGCCGGCCTTGGCTACATCCATTAACTGTTCCTGCCCTTCATCATCCACATCAAAACCAATAACGTGGATGGTTCCTTCTTCCCCGGAATCGCGCAGAGCACCTGCTGCCGCGACTGGATCACCGCCGCATGTTTCGATTCCGTCACTTACAATATAAACCAACTGCTGCCTCACTTTCGGTCCGGATTTCAAATCCTTCTCCGTCTCTTCTATGGCCTTGGCAATCGGCGTCCACCCAACCGGCTCTACCCCTTCCAGTGTTTGTTGGAAAGCTTCTTCATCGTAAGCCTTCCTGTCGTAAACATTCTCAGTACTGGAACAGGACAATGCTTTATCAGACTCTTTGCTGCTGCCTTCCTGTCCATAAATACGAAGAGAAACATTGGATCCTTCCGGCATGGAGGCCACAAAATCATGGATGGCGTCCTTCGCATGGTCCATCTTCTGTCTGCCGTCAATCGTCTCTGCCATACTTCCACTGGAGTCCAGGAGGAACGTTATGTTGGCGGAACCTTCCACTTTCTTCCCTTCCTCCAGTTCCATTCCTCCAGGTGTATCAGACACCTCTGTTTCGATATTCGCTTGGAATGATTGGATGAACTCTGAGTATTCACGGTATTGCCCGGATTCACTCATTAAAGGGAGGATGTTCATATATATTTCTTCCGCTTCCATTCCTTCCATGTCCAAGTCATCCAAGGCTTGGTTAACCTTTTCTTTATCATAATGCTCGCCGGCGTATTCCCCAGCCTCTTCCTGGAGAATATCATCCATCGTTTCCGAAAGCTCCATGGACGGAGATTCTGCCGGCTCCGATTCCTGCTCCTTTCCCGGTACCTCCTCCTTATTGACAGTCTTCGTCTCTTCTCCTGATGAGCAAGCAGTGAGTACCAGGATCACTAACAAACCGAGCATGCCTACGTATTTTCTCATTCAAATCCTCCTGTTCAACTTGCGTGTTCGTTACAGGAATTACGGACTGTGGGAGGGAATGTTTCACATTTCGCCAAAGATGGGAGTATACTCCTCCCTCCACTCATCCCATATACCTATAAATGAAAAACCGCAAACCTTAATCGGTCCGCGGTTTCATTTCTTGATTCCCTTCATTTGCGCCAAGCACATCGCCCATAAGCATCAAAGCTTGATTTATTTTCCATACATAGTAGAGGTGGTGAACGAGATCGCCCTGATTTTCGTTGTGGTTCGGAGCGTGGCGTTCGATTTCTTCTCTCTCTTGTTTAAGGTCATAAAACTCTCCAGCAATCTTATTCGTTTCGATCAACGTCTGGACAAGTTCCATATTGTAGCTGAGTTTCCTCTCCATTTCTTCAAACGTCCGGCAGAGTTCTTCTGGATATTGAAAGTTCTTCTGATAAGAGGAAGCGACCAAATGTTTAGCATAATAGTTAATGGCCGTAAACACGGTGATCAACCTTGGAAGTCTGGAATACTTCCTCGCACCAGGGCCTTGAAGAATCGGCTTTGCTTCATCTTCCATAGCCTGGATTTTATCATCCATATCGAAAGCGGTGTTGGCTAAATTCTTCACCTGCACCGGTGTACGGAACCCTTTCACGTAGGAAGTGACGTATGTTTCCAAATTCTCGAGATAATCGGTGAACACTTCCGTAATCTTGTCCATCGTTCTGGATGGGAGAATAAACGCAGATACGGCTAGTGCAATTGCCGCACCGATGATGGTATCAAGGACACGGGCACCCAGCAGCTGATAGCTGATTCCTCCGAGCAGGAGATCGTACATAAAAGCAATGAGCATCGTAATGAAAACACTCATAAGCGTATAGGATACAGTCAGTAAATAGAAGGCGAAGAAAACGACGGAGAACAACAGAGCGATGATCAGGACAATGTGTCCGGATACGAGATTGGCAAGAAGAAACCCGATGACAGCGCCGATAACCGTTCCGACGGACCGCTCCAAGCCTTTCAAGTACGTTCTTCCTACCGTCTCTGTACCCAAGAGGACAATGAAAGCAGTAAGGACAATCCAATAAGGCTGGATCGGTGATATCAAATAACCGGCGATTATGGCAATCGTTCCGGCTATCATCGACTGAATCGCCTTTTTCGTGGTAGGTCTCATTTCTTTGGTACCCGTATCCTCTTCCTTTTCTGTTTCTTCTATTACCTCTTCTGAGCTGTTATCTGCAATATCGTCCCTTACTTTCTGTGCCCCTTCTGTTACATGCGAGGCGATCGCTTCAATCCGTCTGACGAGATACAGCCAGCCTTCCGGAGGACCGGTACGCTCTTCGAAAAGATCATCGATAAGGCTTCTTAAAGCAAGTACCACATTTCTTGCTTCCTTCAGGTTTTCATCTTCGCTTCCTGTATCCAGTATCTTTGCCTGCTTTAGTGAATGGATGACACGCACAAGCAGTGAACGCAGCTCATCCATTTCCAATGCCCCGTCTTCCTTCAAACGTTTCAGGCTGTCTGAAAGCGTCATGACGAACATGGCCGTATCGAAGATATAGAGACGCAGTTGACTCGGCTTCAAACCCTGCCAAAGTTTACGAACGTCTTCTTCATTGATATCCGTCGATACATTACTCGCATACTGCCTCAATTTCTTGACATTGTATTCCGCTTTTCTCTTTTTTGCCTCTGTCATATCCGGCTCTTCGATAATCTCAATCATCATTTCGAAAGTAAGGTTCGCCTGTCTGTGAAAGGATTGGATGCTGCGTCTGAGCAATTGAGCCGAATCTTTAAATAAATAGAAATTATAAAAGAAGGCGTAACTGATCCCGATGATGACCGCCAGATAAAACCATGGAAATTGTGCGGGGGGGAGTTTCAGAAACGAAGAAAGATACGTTGTAAAGAAGGCGATCATACCCAGCGAGAAGTAACGGCTGCCATACTGAGAAAAATAGAAACTGCTGAAAATGATAATAATCATCAGGATGGCTACAAGTACGGCATTGAAGGAAAGTAAAGAGCCTAGAGTAATTCCACTACTGGCTGAAATCGCAAGCAGTCCCGTCGTTACCTGCTTCTTCCTCCTCGTATCATCCATGACGACCATGATCCCCATCATTCCCGCCATACCGGAAACGACCGCCGGGAGCAAGGGGGAGTGACCGAACATGTTCATAAGGAAAATGGTCGTAAAAACAGAAGAAATAAGACTGATCGTCGCCTTTCCGGCTTGACTGAGCCGCTTTCTTCCAGGATCCGATGCTAATAATCTCCTGAACCAATATTTCACACGCAGTTTTGCTTCTACCATTATGTGTACCGCCCCCTTTCCGATTTTTTATTCATACTTATCTATCGTAATCCGTTTTGTTTGTGAGGACAAATGATTTGACCGCCGTATCCTTATTTTTAAGTATTCCAACTTTTTGCAGACAAAAAGACCACGACGTTCATCGTGGCCTTACGTAAGGAAATAGGCGAAAAAAGCGACGGAACCAAAGTAGGAGAATACCGCCTGCGCCCAGTAGCGCTTCCGCTCTCTCTTAAGCATGACAAAATTCCAGAGAAAGAAGACCAGCATCGAAAGGGTCAGAGAAAAAACCGGTTCGAGTACAGGCATCGATTCCAAAAATGTGAGCGCCACCCATGAGTATAAATAAATAAAACAGGTCAGGATTCCAAGGGCGGCATTCATGAGAATGAAACAAGAGTGCTTGTTTGATTTCACTGTCATCACCATTTTTATTTGATGCTTTTATCCTACTAGTGTCCTGCTTAAATAGCAACACCATCTCCCGTTAAGTTTGTGTAAAAATGTAAGGATCCTGACGCCATTCCGCCATCAGCCTTCGCTCTTCCTCATTCATCCGCTCCGCATCAACCAAAGCATTCAGCAGGTTTTCGTAGCTTGTAATGGAGCGGTATGAGAGTCCTGCTTCCTTAAAGGCTTCATCCGCTTTATGAAGACCATAGGTGAAGATGGAAAGGACCTCAAGCACCTCCACTCCCTCCTTCTGAAGAGCCTCGGCTGCTTGTATGGAAGATTTCCCTGTAGAGATCAAATCTTCAATAACGACCGCCTTTTGCCCTTTGCGGATTCTTCCTTCGATTTGGTTACCCTTCCCGTGTTTTTTAGCAGAAGCACGGACATAAACCATGGGAAGCTCCAGCTTTTCCGCAATCCACGCTGCATGAGGAATACCTGCCGTTGCGCATCCCGCAATGACATCGACTTCCTCTCCAAGTTCTTCAATCTTTTCTATAAAAGCAGCGATGATTTTTTTCCTGATCTCCGGATAAGACATCGTTAATCGGTTGTCGCAATAAATGGGAGACTTAATACCGGATGTCCAAGTAAAAAAGTCTTCTGTCTCAATTTTGACTGCTCCGATGGAAAGAAGGTCATGAATGAGCTGTCGATTGTCCATAAGTAAAAGCCTCCTTGATTTGTTGATATGTAGCAAATGGGTTTTCTGCATCTCTGATCGCCCGACCGACGACGATGGAGTTACTGCCCTTCTGGCCGGCAATTTCAGGCGTAGCTATCCGTTTCTGATCGTGGGCATTCCCTCCAGGAAGACGAATCCCCGGTGTCAGAGCAGAAAGCTTCGTATGTCTGTGGATAAGCTCCGCTTCCTCCACCGAGCATACGACACCGTCGACACCGCTTTTCTCTGCCAGTTGTGCATAATGAAGCACGACATCATGGAGCTTTCGATCATATAAGAGCTCTTGTTCCATCATCGATTGGTCAGTGGATGTGAGCATAGTTACGGCAAGAAGGATTGGCGTATGACCAGCCGGTCCCTCCTGCAAGCCATGTTTCGCACTTGTCATCATCCTGCTTCCCCCCTGGGCATGGACGTTGACGACGTCTACACCAAGAGAAGCAAGGTTGCGCATCGCTCTCCGCACGGTTTCCGGAATATCATGAAGCTTCAGATCCAGAAAAATGTTGTGGCCGTTCTGTTTTAGACGTTCGATGATGGAAGCACCTTCCCTGTAATAGAGCTCCATTCCGACTTTAACAGGGATTCCTGTTAGCTGATGACGTTCAAGAAACCCGAGGGCTTCTTCCCCTGTTTCAAAATCAAGTGCGAAATAAACTGGTTGCAGTTCTTTCATCATGCGCCCCTCCTATCGCTTCTTCCACAGAAGAAAATCCATACTTGCGGAGTGTCTCCGGTAATTGATCGATGATCTCCTTACAAATGAACGGGTTCTTGAAATTGGCACTGCCGACAGCGACAGCGCTCGCACCTGCGAGTAAGTACTCCACCACATCTTCCGCCGTTTCAATTCCACCCATCCCGATGATCGGTAAATCGACGGCAGCATAGACCTGGTGGATCATCCGGATGCTTACCGGTTTGATAGCAGCTCCTGAAAGACCCCCGGTCTGGTTGGCGATCACCGGTTTACGGGTTTTTGGATCGATACGCATCCCTGTCAATGTATTAATCATGGATAAACCGGACGCCCCGCCTTTTTCTACGGCCCTCGCCATAAGGACAATATCCGTAACGTTCGGAGAAAGCTTGACGTACACCGGTACAGCACTCGCATCGACCACTTTCCGCGTGACTTCTTCCGCCAAGGCGGAATCCGTTCCGAATTGGACGCCACCTTCTTTAACGTTCGGACAGGAAATGTTCAATTCCAGTGCATCGACGTGGGAAGAGATCCGCTCAGCGACAGAGACATATTCCTCAATGGTGCTGCCTGCGACATTCGCAATGATCGGCATACCCTGTTCCTTCAAAAAAGGGATCTCATCGCGGATGATCCCATCGACGCCAGGATTTTGCAGACCGATCGCATTCAGCATACCGCTCGCCGCCTCGGCTACTCTTGGCGTGGGATTCCCGTATCGTTTGTCACCGGTCGCGGCCTTCATGATGACTGCTCCAAGCTCAGCCAAATCATAAAACCCGGAAAATTCTTTCCCAAAACCGAAACACCCGGACGCCGGCATAACCGGGTTTTTCAGTACTAATCCTGGAAGGATAACTTGTGTTTTCATGAAAGGACAACCTCCTTGGCGTCAAATACCGGACCGTCACAGCAGATCCGCCGGTATCCCTTCTCATCGTTCGCTTCGACGACACAAGCGAAACATGCGCCGATTCCGCACCCCATCCGTTCTTCCATAGAGATATAGCCGGGTTTATGATCCAGCTGTTTCTTCACCGCTTTCAGCATGACGGTGGGACCGCAAGTGAAATACATATCACAAGATTCCTCGACTGAAGGCAGGACATCGGTGACAAAACCTTTCGTACCAAGGCTCCCATCATTCGTCGTGATATGGACATCACCGAATTCAGCAAATGCTTCTGTAAGAAACGCATCTTCCGCAGATTGGAACCCAAGGACGCTCGTCACTTCTACTCCGTCTGCTTTCAGCTGTTTTGCCAAATTATAAAGCGGCGGTACGCCGATCCCTCCACCGACGAGCAGGGCATGGCGGATGCCAAGATTCTGTGCAGGGAATCCGCTGCCACCCGGGCCTAAAACATCAAGGTCTTCCCCGACTTTTTTTGTTGTGAGCGCATCGGTCCCTTTCCCCATCACTTTGTAAAGCAGCGTAATCGTTTCCTCTTTCACATCCATGTCTGAAATGGAAACGGGCCTGCGCAGGTAAAACCGTTCGTCCACTTGAATGTGGACGAACTGGCCGGGAGCCTTTATATCATGGACGATATCCCCTTTCAAAAGGAGACGATACGTATCTTTGGCAATCTTTGTATGTCCGATGATATTCATAAGGGCTCGCTTCATGAAGTCACCCCTTCCATCGGTTCAATAGCTCTTGCCGTAAAGGACATCGCGTTGATGACGTCCACGATGGATCGCGCCGTATCAAGGCTTGTCAAGCAAGGAAGTCCGTGTTCCACAGCTTCCCGGCGGATACGGAATCCGTCAGAGCGGGACTGCATCCCTTTGTTCAGGGTATTGACGACGACGTGTACGTCTCCGTTTTGGATAAGATCGATGACATCGCGTTGATCGGACCCCACTTTACCGACTGCTTCAGCCGGAATAGACGCTTCTTTCAGAACAGCTGCTGTTCCTTCCGTTGCAAACAGGCGGAAACCAAGCTCATAGAAGATGTTGGCAATGTCGAGCATCTCATCTTTGTCCTTATCCGCAACCGTAAGCAGAACCGAACCCTGCGTTGGAATCTTGAGTCCAGCAGAAGTCATTCCCTTGTACAAGGCTTTCTCAAGAGTCTGGTCATAGCCGATGACTTCTCCAGTGGACTTCATTTCCGGTCCAAGCGTCGTATCTACGCTGCGAAGCTTCTCGAAGGAGAAGACGGGCACTTTCACATACACGCCGTTCGGTTTTGGTGCAACACCGGATTTGTACCCAAGAGACGCCAGCGATTCTCCAAGAATCACCTGGGTTGCAAGCCTAGCCATTGGAACACCGGTGATCTTGCTTAAAAACGGTACCGTACGACTCGCACGAGGGTTGACCTCCAGAACATACGCGGTACCCTTGTAAGCGACAAACTGGATGTTGATCAAGCCTTTCATATCCAGTTCCCTTGCGATTTTCGTCGTCGCTTCGATACACTGTTGTTCCAAATCAGCGGTTAAGCGCTGCGTCGGATAAACGGCCATCGAGTCTCCGGAGTGAACGCCTGCCCGTTCGATATGCTCCATGATTCCTGGAATGAAGACGTCCTTTCCGTCTGAAATCGCATCGACTTCTATTTCCATCCCTGTCATATACTTGTCGACTAAGATCGGATGTCCGTTATGCACCGTAACATTCGACTCTAAATACGCTGCCAGCTCCTCTTCGGAATATACGATCGCCATGGCACGTCCACCAAGGACGTAGGAAGGACGAACGACCAGCGGGTAGCCGATCTTTTCTGCTGCCGCATACGCTTCTGCTTCACTCGTGACACTTTCTCCGCCCGGTTTGGCTATATCCAGCTTATTTAACAGGCGTTCGAACAAGTCACGGTCTTCGGTCTTGTCAATTGACTCCATTGTCGTACCAAGGATCTGCACCCCTTGTTTAGACAAGTCTTCGACAAGGTTGATCGCCGTTTGACCGCCGAATTGTACGATGACCCCTTCCGGCTGTTCCAGGTCGATCACATTCATCACATCTTCTATGGTAAGCGGTTCGAAGTATAGCTTGTCCGAAACGCTAAAGTCTGTTGAAACTGTCTCCGGGTTGTTATTCATAATGATCGCTTCATATCCCATCTCTTTAAGAGCGAGTACGGAGTGAACCGTTGCATAATCAAATTCGACCCCCTGCCCGATTCGAATCGGGCCGGATCCGATGACGAGCACTTTCTTCTTCTCAGACTGTATGGACTCGTTCTCGTCTTCATACGTACTGTAGAAGTAAGGTGTCTCCGATGCGAATTCCCCTGCACACGTATCTACCATTTTGTAGACGGGGCGCAGTCCCTGCTCTTTTCGGACATGCATGATTTCAACAGATGTCGAGCCTGTCAGACGTGCAAGCTGCTGATCGGAAAAACCAAGCTTCTTGGATTTCTCCAGCAGTGCTGGTGTCAAACCGTTTTCTGCGATTGCGTTCTCTACATCAATGATGCGCTTCAGCTTATGCAGGAAGAAGAAATCGATACCTGTGATCGCGTGAATTTCCTCGAGTGTATAGGACCTGCGCAGAGCTTCTGCCAAAAGGAAGATCCGCTCATCGTCTGCTTTTTTCATACGGAAACGCAGCTCTTCATCACCAAGCTTAACCGCGGACGGCAGATAGAATTCCTCGGTTTCCCCTTCCAGAGAGCGTACCCCCTTAAGCAGAGATTCTTCCAACGTACGGCCGATACTCATGACCTCTCCCGTCGCCTTCATTTGGGTACCGAGCTTACGATTTCCTTTGGCAAACTTATCGAACGGCCAGCGTGGAATTTTCGTAACGACATAGTCAAGCGCCGGCTCAAAGCAGGCGTAAGTCGTTCCCGTGACCGGGTTCTTAATTTCATCCAGTGTCATGCCGATTGCAATCTTCGCTGCAAGCTTGGCGATTGGATACCCTGTCGCTTTCGATGCAAGCGCCGAAGAACGACTGACACGTGGATTTACTTCGATAATATAGTATTGGAAGCTGTGCGGATCTAGTGCAAGCTGCACGTTACATCCACCTTCGATTTCCAAAGCCTGTATGATGTCAAGCGATGCATTTCTGAGCATTTGGTATTCGCGGTCACTCAGCGTTTGGGACGGAGCGATTACGATGGAATCTCCCGTATGAATACCTACCGGGTCGAAGTTCTCCATGTTACAGACGACGATTTTGTTACCGGCGCTGTCACGCATAACTTCGTATTCTATTTCCTTAAATCCTGCGATGTTCCGTTCAATCAAACACTGACTTACAGGGGAAAGAGCCAGACCATTTCGGGCCGTTTCCCGAAGCTGTTCTTCATTATCGCACATTCCACCTCCGGCGCCGCCCATCGTGTAGGCTGGACGGACAATTACCGGATAGCCGATTTGATCTGCAAAAGCGAGGGCCTGATCGACCGTACTGACGATTTCACTCTCAGGTACCGGCTGTCCCATCTGGTGCATGAGGGAACGGAATTTCTCCCGGTCCTCCGCTCGTTGGATGGCATCAAGAGGAGTACCGAGCAGCTCGACATCGTAGCGTTCCAGGATCCCGGATTCGCTCAACTCTACCGCTAAGTTCAAACCGGTCTGCCCGCCAAGCGTCGGCAGGATTGCGTCCGGTTGTTCCTTACGAATGATTTTCTTAAGAAATTCAAGGGTGAGAGGTTCCATGTAAACCTGGTCCGCAAATGTATGATCGGTCATGATTGTCGCCGGGTTCGAGTTAGCCAGAATGACTTGATAGCCTTCTTCTTTCAAAGACTGGCAGGCTTGTGTTCCGGAGTAGTCAAATTCCGCCGCTTGTCCGATGACAATCGGGCCGGACCCGATAACTAGAATTTTGTTTAGATCTGTGCGTTTAGGCATGAAGATTCCTCCTTCGTCTTCTCTTCCGTACGTTCGATTCTTTCAAGAAATTCATCGAATAAATGAGCTGTATCTTCAGGTCCTGGAGAGCTCTCCGGGTGGTATTGGACACTGAATACTTCAAATTCTTTATGTTGTAATCCTTCGACACTGTCATCATTCAGGGAATGCTGAGTCAATTCAAGATCCGTGTTCTGGAGCGACCCTCTGTCTACGGCATAGCCATGGTTCTGCGACGTCATATACGTTCTGCCTGAGCGAAGGTCTTTGACCGGTTGGTTGGCACCGCGGTGACCGAATTTCATTTTGGACGTGTCTGCACCGGCTGCAAGCGCGATAAGCTGATGCCCAAGACAGATACCAAAGATCGGAACCTTCCCGATCAAGCCGCGAATCGTTTCGATCGCTTCCGGTACATCTTTCGGATCTCCAGGTCCGTTTGAAAGCATGACCCCGTCCGGCTTCAGCCGTTCGATTTCAGTGGCAGATGTATGATAAGGAACAACGGTGACGTGGCAGTTCCGCTTCGTGAATTCTCGCAGGATGCCGTGCTTCATTCCGAAGTCCATTAGAACGATCCGCTTTCCTCGGCCGGGAACGACATACGGTTTGACCGTGGATACCTGCTCCACCTGGTTCCTCGGAAGTTCTGCTTCTTTGAGCTCCTGCAGCACTTCGTTAACAGAGCGGTCGCTTGAAGTGATGATTGCCCGCATCGTACCGTGCTGACGAATGATCTTCGTAAGCTTTCTTGTATCAATTCCGCTGATGCCTGGAATATGTTTCGCTTTCAGGAAAGCATCAAGCGTTTCTTC
This sequence comes from Bacillus sp. SB49, assembly GCF_000469135.2. Lineage (NCBI taxonomy): Bacteria > Bacillati > Bacillota > Bacilli > Caryophanales > Bacillaceae > Bacillus > Bacillus sp. SB49. The sequence continues at coordinate 1,668,081 of NZ_CP048117.1, read as the reverse complement.
ATTTCTGAAATTGGATGGATGTTCACAATGTTCTTTGACGATGACACCGAGAACGGCCGGGTTGACTGTTTCAAAATCATCCCGGTTTATGCCGTAGTTCCCGACTAGCGGGTAGGTGAAAGTGACCAGCTGGCCACAGTAGGATGGGTCTGAAATTACTTCCTGGTATCCAGTCATTCCCGTATTAAATACGACTTCCCCTATCGATTCACTGTCACTGCCGAACCCTTCTCCGACAAAAATTGTTCCGTCCTCAAGCACGAGTTGTTTCATATGAACTCTCCTCCCAAACTGTATTTCCATTCATTAGTGTACGTACCGGCCAGCCTTTCACCTTCCAGCCGTCAAACGGTGTATTTTTCCCTTTCGATACGAATGTTTGGCGGTCGATCGCCTTTTCTGTTTCCAAATCTATCAATGTAATATCGGCAGGAGCACCGACCTTGAGCGTCCCGTATGGAAGCCCGAAGGTTTCTGCAGGTTTCCGGCTTAACAGCCCGACAAGTTGTTCCAAATCAAGGACTCCCTTACCTACCAGGTGCGTGTAGAGAAGCGGGAATGCTGTTTCCAATCCTGTAATCCCGAACGGCGAGTATAGGAAGCCCTGCTGCTTCTCTTCTTCCGTATGAGGCGCATGGTCTGTCGCAATGAAATCAAGCGTTCCGTCCAGCAAACCGTCGATCAGTGCCTGATGATCCTCTTTGGAACGGAGCGGAGGATTCATTTTAAAGAAAGCATCATCTTCTTTGACGTCCGCTTCATTCAAAAGCAAGTGGTGCGGTGTCACTTCCGCTGTCACGTGAATGCCGGCTCGCTTCGCATCACGGATCACCCTCACAGATTCCTTCGTCGAGACGTGGCACACGTGGTAATGGCACCCTGTCGCTTCTGCGAGCAGGACATCCCTGGCAATCTGGACCGATTCTGCCACATTCGCGATACCCGGGAGATCAAGCCTCTCACTCACCTCT